>CANKOY010000006.1 GCA_947484275.1 Planctomycetota bacterium
AATTTCACACGCACGAATCGACCGTTGAGGTTTGGCTCAAAACGGATTTCGTTCGTGGACTCCAGGCCCACTAGTGCAATCTCGCCGGTGTTCGGCACTACCCCAAGCGACATGCAGGCGGTCATCAGGCGCTTGGCGTAGGTCGCGGTCAGGCTCGAGGTGTTGATCACGGCGATGTCGTTGTCCGGCAGATCCCAGCCGGGCGTGCGACCGGACGAGGATGCCTGCCCGCCGCTGACCAGGTTCGTCCAGTCCGCGCCGCGGTCGTCGAGCCACTGCTGGCTCGCGTTCTTGCGCACGATCAGGGACACAGTGGGCGGCGTCGCAAGCCCTGGACTCAAGGGCGGCACCCAGACATTCCCCGCGCCGTTCGGCGGCGGATTCGCGCCCCCGTGAGGTCCCGAGAGGTTGGAGACGGCGTTGGGCGGAAAACTCCCGGCAACGGAAGGCGTCACTCCGCCGATCACGGTGCTGCCGTTGCCGGAGCGGAACACTGCGGCGTAGACACGATTCCCGTCGGGAGAAACCACCAGGGAGCGCGGGGACTCGCCCACGATCGAGATGCGCGTCGGGGCCTGGGTCAGGTCCGCGAGGTTGAACACGAGCACCGTGTTCGACTGGGAGCAGGAAACAAAGGCGCGCGAATTGGCGAAGACCACGTCCGCGGGCATGTCGTCCGTGGCAAGCGTGCGCAGCGTGCGACCGCTCGGAACGTCGACGATCGAGATTGCGTCCGAGAGCTGATTGACCACCCAGATCTCGTCGTTCGTGCGTGCACGAACACTGACCGGGTCCAGGCCCACGGGAATCGATGGCAGGGCGGTGGGCACCGCCGGCCCGAGGTCAAACACCTCCACGCGGGCGTCGGCGGTGTTGACGGCGAACAGCCGCGTGCGGTTGGGCGAAATTTCGAGCGGATGGACATGGGCCGACTCCCAGTTCACGAAGTTCGCAGTGGCCTGAGCCCGAAGCGGCGACGCAAGTGCTGCTACTCCACAGGTCAGCAGCCCCGCGATGGCCAGCCCACTGAACGCCGTGGGCCGAGCGGCTGATGGGGAGTTCTTCGGCTGGATCATCGTGCGGTGGGGGGGGCCGGTGGCGAACGCGGGGTCGTCGGGGATTCAATTGTAGGGCCGTTGGCCGCGGCCCACAGGCGCACTAGGGACCCTGGGGATTCAGGCAACGGGGCGCAGTAGCGATTGGCGAACGTCTCTGGGAGCCCCGCGAAAGACCCTCGAGTCTGGCGCTCGAACGAGCCCCTGGGGCGTCGGGCCCCACCCCGTGGGGCGAACCACCGCACATGGGCGGCTGTGGTCATGTCCGTCCTGGCGGAACCGCCCTCAGGGAGCCGTAGCTTGGTCGAAGCCGGCGAAGCTCGGCTCGCGGACCAGAGTCCTGAAGATGTCCGCGAGGACTTCCTTCTCCAGGGCCAGCAGTTCCAAATCCCGCGGTTCGGACGTGGCGTCTGGCGACAGCGTCAGTCGCGCGTGGATCCCCGACTCGCGTTCGTCGAGCTGTCGCGACAGAAGTCTGCGCTCACGCTGGCGCGTCGCCTCAACTTCGGCGGCGGGCTTTCCCGACTTGCCCAGGCTGTCGAGGTGCTTTGCGACGTCTTTCAGGCGCTTGCGATTGTTCTCAAGCCAGCTCGCAATCGTGATCGGCACCAGTCGAGCGTGAAAAGGCTCCATGACGGAACGGATCTTCGTTCGGGCCCCTGCATTCCAGGCAGTGCCCTGGGGCTCTGCCGCGATCGCGACATAGATGCGCTGGCGCAGGCTGAGCTCCCCCTGGCGCGTGACGGCCCGCGCGAGGTCGGCGCTGACCTCCCGCGCTCCTGGCTTGGACAGAGGAGGTTCAAAGCGGCTCTCAGCCACAGGCTCGTTGACGGCCAGCGTCCGCAGCACGAGTCGCAGCTTTGCGCCGGAGTCGGTCGAGACCAGCTCCTCCAGGGATCCGTTTTTTTTCGAGAGCGTGACGCGGAAGTGGCCGTCGGTTTCAAGGCGCAGCAAGTCGCCTTTCTCGCGGGCCTCTGCTTGCTTCTGCTGCAGCGTCCGCAGCCATCCCAGCGGAGAGCGAAAGCCGTCGCCCAGTGGGGCCTCGACCGCGAAGTTCACTTTGTGAGCCGTCTTATCGAACGCCCAGTCCATGCTGACCGCGCTGCTGGCTGTCGCGCGCGGCGCGGAGTTGGGGAAGGCGCTGCGCAGGGCCAGCTCCAGCGGCTCGAGTTGCGCAAACAGGAGCGTGCTGTGGGCGCGACCGTGGTGTTCCTGGCCCGGAGCGTTGCCCGCCGTGGCGATCACCCCCTCGACGCACCACGTGGTGACTAGCGTGTGTTCACCGTTGCTGCCCATTCGCTCGACGCGATCGACGCGCACGCGGGCCGGTGCGACGTAGTCGATGCGGAACTCGGCCCGCCCGGATCCCGCGTCGCCGCTCGACTCAAACGTCGCCGTGAAGCACTTCAGCTGCGCTCCAGAGTCCACCGACTCCGCGAGCCTGTCTTGCTGGGTGATGGTCGGGATCAGGACCAATACCAGGGCGATGTGGAACCTGCTGAAGTCGGAGGGAGTCGCCTGCCCGGAATCTGCAATCTACCGCTCGGGCCCCGCCCCAGGCCGGTCATTGACGGTCCCGGGAACGCACTGCGGCTCCCGCCCAAGGGGAACACCCGATGGTCGATCCTCGTCCTATCGAGCAATCGGATCCTGGGGCACAATCAGGGTAATAGCCCCCCTGGGTGAGCTTGGACTCACAGGCCGGGAATTGTTCGTCCCCACTTCCAGCCCAACACACTCACTAATCATGTTCATTCGACCCGCGTTCGCCATGGCGCTCGCCGCCTTCGCGATGTCCGCTCCCGTCCTTGCTCAGAGCAAGGAGGCCACCAACGAGTTGATCAAACTCGACGCCTACGTGAATCAGATCGCGGCCACCAATCCGACCCTGGCCGCGCAGCTCAAGCTGCGCGCGTCTGAGCTGCGTCAGTCGCTCTTCGGCGGACCTGCCGTAGGCACTTCTCCGGCGGGCGGCTCCACCGGGAGCTACAGCGTCATCGCGGCAAATTACTCGATCAACGGCGCTTGCGGAGCGTTCAACTCAGGCGTCGCGGGCAACACAGTCGGCGCAGCCTCGGTGAACACGCCCATTGCCCTCCCCGACTACGCTGGCGGCGTCCCTGGGGTGGCCTCGGACACGATCACCATCGCCGGGCTCGGCTCCCAGCTTTTCGACATCGACCTGAACCTGGCGATCACCCACACCTTCAATGGCGACCTGAACCTCACGCTGACCTCGCCCCTGGGCACGGTAGGCAATGTGAGCCTGCGACGCGGGGGCCTCAACGACGACGTGTTCAACGGCACGCTGTTCGACGACGAGTCTGCGAATCCGATCGCGACCTATGTGTTCACCAACTTGGTCACCGCGACGGACTTGCAGCCCGATTCGAGCATGAACAACAAGTTCCGCGGCGAGGATCCGAACGGGGTCTGGACCCTGACGATCACCGACATGGCGGGACTCGACGTCGGCTCGCTGAATTCGTGGTCGCTCTCGGTCACCGATGGTGCGATCGTTTCAATCCCGCCCGTCTACACGACTCAGTCATTCTCGACCGGAGTCACGTCCATTCCGATTCCCGACTATGTCGGCGGTGTCCCGGGCACGGCGACCTCCCCGCTGGTGGTCAGCGGCGCGGTGCCCGCCATTGTTGAGGTGCAGGCTTACATCGAGATCCTGCACACCTACAACGCCGACTTGGTTCTGACCCTGCAGTCGCCCCAGGGCACGAGCGAGATCCTGTCCAACCGCCGCGGCGGTCCCAACGACGACGTTTTCAATGGGACACTGTTCTGGACGGGCTCTCTCAACCCGATCGCGGCCTATCAGTTCACCAACTTCGTCGTTGCACCCGATCTCAGCCCGGACGGCAGCTTGGGTAACTTCGCCGGTGAGGATCCCAACGGGACCTGGAACCTGATCGTGACGGACAACGCCGGCATCGATGTGGGTTTGATCAACATGTTCGAAATCCGGCTCGTGGATTGCGCCGGAGGCGTGGCCTACTGCACGGCCAAGACGAACTCGCTGCTTTGCACGCCTTCGATCTCGAGCACGGGCGTTTCGTCCGCGACCGCGGGCTCGGGTTTCCAAATCACGGCCATCAACGTCATCAACAACAAACCCGGTCTGTGCATCTACACCAACGGCGGCCGAGCCGCGGTGCCCTTCGCCGGTGGAACGCGCTGCATCAGCTCGCCGATCAAGCGCTCGACCCCGCTGAACTCCGGCGGCAATCCTCCGCCAAACGATTGCTCGGGCGCCTACTCGTTCGACATGAACCTGTTCGCCGCCGGCGGCATGGGCGGCAGCCCGGCGCCGTTCCTGCTGTTGCAGGGCACGGTCGTGGACGCGCAGTTCTGGGGCCGCGACAACGGGTTCGCCTTCCCGAACAACGCAGCCTTGAGCAACGGTTTGGAGTTCACGGTCGGGCCCTGAGACGGACCGGCTTCCTTTGCGGCGCTGCGCCGCGGCGGTGTGAGCCGCTGCGGCGCAATCCGGGCTTCAAGGGAGCACGGTTCATCCATCCGGTCTGAACCGCGAACCACGGCTGGTCGCGGATCGCTCACAAGCAAGTCGGGCGGCCTCGGAGGTATCCGAGGCCGCCCGACTTTGTTGATTGCCGCGGCTGTGAACTCAGCCCTCGCTCCAAAACTGCGTCAGTGCGGCCTCTGCGAGTTCAATCTCCGCGCTCGCGACCGCGAGCCAGACGTAGGAGCCTCAGGTCGGGCCGTCGCATTCGCGCAGGGGGAGCACGAACGTACGCACGCCCCGGGTTTCCAGGGCGCGTCGATAGGTCTCGACTTCGCCCCGGCCCAATTGCGCAAGGCGTGCGAGTTCGCCCGGCGCTCCAGGGTCGCTCACGCGAGCGTGGCTTTCTTCTCGGAGCGCACGGCCTTCTTGCGCTCGTTTTCCGACAAGAGCCGCTTGCGCAGGCGCAGCGACTTGGGCGTCACTTCCAGCAGTTCATCGTCCTCGAGGTACTCGAGCGCTTCCTCCAGAGACATGTTGTGCGGCGGCGGCAGCTTGACGTTGTCGTCCTTGCCCGCGGAGCGGATGTTCGTGAGCTTCTTCTCACGGCAGACATTGACTTCGAGGTCCGAGTCCTTGCTGTGCTCGCCGACGATCATCCCGGGGTATACCGCGGTGCCAGGTGCGACGAAGAATTCGCCGCGATCAAGCAAGCCGAACATGCCGTAGGGCACCGTGTCGCCCGCGCGGTCGGAGATCAAGACGCCGTTGACGCGGCGCGGGATCGGGCCCATGTCCGCCTGCCACTTCTCAAATACGTGGCTCAGGATCGCCTCGCCCCGTGACAGCGTCATCATCGCCGTGCGCGCGCCGATCAAGCCGCGCGAGGGCACCAGGAACTCAAGGCGCGTGTGCTCGCCAAAGGGCTCCATGTGGGTCATCTCACCGCGGCGTTTGCCGAGGTATTCGATGATCTTGCCGGCGCTCTCGGTCGGAAGTTCGATCGTGGTGCGCTCGATCGGCTCGCAGATCTTGCCCTCGACGCGTTTGATGATCACCTGCGGCTTGCCGACTGCAAATTCGTAGCCCTCGCGGCGCATGTTCTCCACCAGAACGCCCAGGTGCATCACGCCGCGGCCCTTCACTTCGAACGTGTCGGGGCTGTCGGTCTCGTGCACTTGCAGGGCGACATCGCGCAGTCCGGCGAGCTGCAGGCGCCCGAGGATCTGGCGGCTGGTGACGAACTGGCCCTCGCGTCCGGCGAAGGGCGAGTTGTTGACGAAGAACAGCATCGAAATCGTCGGCTCCTCGAGCTTGATCGCAGGCAACGGCTCGACCGCGTCGGGCGGGCAGACCGTGTCGCCGATCATGATGTCCTCGAGGCCCCCGACGATGGCGATGTCGCCTGCGAAGACCTTCTCCACTTGGACGCGGTTGAGGCCTTCGATGCGCATGAGCTGCTTGATCGCGCCCATGATCGGCTTGGTGCGATCAGGATGGCTGACCGCGACGCGCATGCCGCTGACCAGCGTGCCGCGCTGAACGCGCCCGATGGCGATGCGGCCCATGAAATCGTCGTGGTCCAGAGTCGAGGCTTGGAACTGTAGCGGCGCCGACTCATCGACGTCCGGCGCGGGGACTTCGCGCATGATCATGTCGAACAGCGGCTGAACGTCCTTGGGCTCGTCCCCGGGATTGAGCACTGCATAGCCGGCGCGACCCGATCCGTAGACCACCGGGAAATCCAACTGAGAGGCGTCGGCGCCAAGCTCCACGAACAGATCGAAGATCTCGTCGAGCACTTTGTCAGCGCGCTGGTCCGGGCGGTCGATCTTGTTGATCATCACCAAGGCCTTGAGGCCGTGCTCGAAGGCTTTGCGCAGCACGAATCGCGTCTGCGGCATCGGCCCCTCATGGCTGTCCACGAGCAAAAGCACTGCGTCGGCCATGGTCAGCGTGCGCTCCACCTGCCCGCCGAAGTCGGCGTGGCCCGGCGTGTCGACGACGTTGATGCGCGTGCCCTCGTACTGGATCGCGGTGTTCTTCGCCAGAATCGTGATGCCGCGTTCGCGCTCCTGCGCGTCGGAGTCCATCACACAGGTCTCCATTTTCTGGTTGGCGCGAAACGTGCCGGCGAACTTGAACATGGCGTCCACGAGCGTGGTTTTGCCGTGGTCGACGTGGGCGATGATCGCCACGTTGCGGATAGCGGGATTTTTCATGAACTGAGTCGAACCTTGTGGACCCGATCGAGGCGGTAGGTCTTGATCATCCCCGACGAGAGGCACTCGGCCTCGAGATAACTGCGCTCGCCTTGGTCGTACAGCACGCGCGGCAGAACCGACAGCCTGACAGGCGCACGAGCGCCGTCGCCGTAGGTGAGAATGACCTCTTCGCGTTCGAGGCAGGCGCGCTCGAGCGGGCGATGGCGCTGCTTGATGGCTGCGCGCAATCGTGGACGGCAGTCGGAAATCGTCGTGGCGGAGCCGGCGGCCTCAACCAATTGGGCCACCGTGGTGGCCGGCGTTGCCATGCGATCGATGCAGGCCTCGAGGATTTTCCAGCACCAGACTGCGTCGGCGAGGGCGCGGTGGTGGACGCCTTCCTCCAGTTCTAGGTGCTCGCAAAGCGTCGCCAGCTTGTGATCAGGCGATTCCGGGATCAGACGCCGCGACAGGCGCAGTGTGTCGATCAGCCACCCCGGCGGCGGCGCGATGCGAGCCCGCGTGCATTCGAAGGCGAGCACGCGCCCGTCGAAGTCGGCGTTGTGCGCTACGAGGGCGTCCTCGCCGACCCAGGCGCAGAAGCGTTCCATGACGATCGCCGCGGGCTCGGCGTCGCGAATCATCGATTCCGTGATGCCGTGGATTTCAGTGGTCGCGGGATCAATCGGAACCTCGGGGCGCACCAGGGCCTCGAAACGATCGACGATTTCGCCGCCCACGGCTCGCACGGCGCCGAGCTCTAGGAGCTGGGGCGAGCCATGCAAAGTGGCGGTTTCGGTGTCGAGAATGACGAGTTGGAGGTCCATAGTGACCCGCGAAAGCCGGTCAAAGGCCTGCTCTCGGCCGGATTGTGGGCGGAAGAGTGTAATCGCGGGCGACGGGCCCCACAACGGCGCAGAAACAGGGGTGGAACCCAACCTCCCGGCCGACGACGACTCGCCGGGAACTGACAGGTCGCGGGCAGGCTCGAATTTGAAGCTCCACCTTTCAATGGCCCCCGAGGGTTGCGGTTGTAACGCCAGGGCGGAAATTCCCATCCAACTGGGACAAAGCCGGCCGGGAATTCGTTGTCCCGCAGGCCCTGCACTTCTCGCGACCCCCGAAAGGACACCATGCCCCCCCGCAGCCCATCCCAAGTCGTTCGGGGCGAATCCCTGCTTGGCCCCTGGTCCATTACTGCTTTTGCCGCACTCCTTGTGGGTGGCGGTCTGTTGCTACTGGTCCCGACCCCCCGGGACCGCGCGCACATGCCGGCCGCTCCCATGCTTCAAGGTGGGGGCCCGGCTCCGGGGGAGAGCCCGGATTCGCCTGCCACGGTCCCCGGCGCCGCCCGGACCAGGGCTTCCGATAAGCTCGGCTACTGATGTGAGTTGCGGGGCCGCGGCTTGGGACCCGGAGCAGTCTGGGGCGCCAGCCAATTCGCGCCCGCATCGCTGCGGAGGCCCCGCGGGGACCCGGTGAACCGGAACGAGCAGTTCGCGAACACGCTTCGCCCTCCTTCGCCCTCCCTCGCAATGGGGCTGCGTTGCTCATCCTCGACGTATCACACCGGATGGGCGATCGTCGTGTCGCAGACTAAGAGCACGTCCCAATACCTGGCTGGCCGCTTGGGCGATTCCAGGCCGCCAGCCGCGAGGCGCAGCGACGACGCGTATTCGCCTGCAATACTCGGAGGAGCTGCAACGTCGCGATGGCGAGTCTGGAATTGGACTAGCGGCCAGCCAGGTATTGGGACGTGCTCTAAGTGAGCGGCCGGGCGCTGGCCCTTCAGCTCAGCGAGTGCGCGCTGGCGAGCTCAATGCCCCAGGGCCTGGAACTGCGCCATTCCGCGCAGGGGGTCGAACTCGGCATTGCGCTGCTCCGCGCGCACGAAGTAGCCGCGGGCCTGTGCCTGCTCCAGTGCGGTCAATGACTCCAGCGGGTTTCCGAGGATCGCGTGGACCGTGGCGACGTGGAAAGCCGTGAATCCGTCCTTCGGCGCCAGTTCGTGGGCGCGCGTCAGGGTCTCCATGGCCTCGTCGCGCAGGCCCATGCGCGCCTGTAGCGTCGCCATGTGAACACGCGCATCCTGGTCGTCGGGCACGCGTTGAACTTGCTTGCGCGCGATCGCGATGCCGCGATCAGCGACCTCGATCGCCTCTTCGTAGCGATCGAGCCGGTGCAAGACGTGATATAGGTGATCGTAGGTACTGATGTACGTCGGCCGAATTCCGATCGCGCGCTGCAGCAAGGGCGAGGCGGCCTTGTAGTTCCCTTCGCGCGAAAGCAGCGCGCCGAGCAGCCGATGGGCCAGCCACTCGTCGTTTTTCAATTGAATCGCCAGGCGATACTCGCGCTGGGCATCGATCGGGTGATTCGTCAGGTGGTAGGCGAAGCCCATCGAGGTATGCGCTTCAGCGCAGGCCGGGTCCGTGGCCAAGGCTCGACGGGTTTGATCGCGTGCTTCCCCAAGGAACGACTCGTCCCCATCCCAGTACAGGTACTTGCGCGCCAGGGCTTCGGCCAGTCCGGCGTAGGCGAGGGCGCAATAGGAATCGAGTTCGAGCGCGCGGCGGAACATCGAAATCGACGCCAGGAGATGCTTCGTCATCCCGCGGTGTAGGACTTCGTGGGCCCTCAAAGTCAGAGCGCGCGCGCCTTCCGGATCGCGCACCGCCTGTTCGACCGCGGGCTTGAGCGAATGCTCCGCCAGTTGACGGCGCAGGGAACGGGCCGCGGCGCGCACAAGTCGCGCCTGGAGCGACCATTCGTCGGCGTCCTCCTGCTCGATGCGTTCGCGCCAGACTTCGGTCGTGTCGCCTGCGCCATAGCCGCGCCGGCGTTGAAGCACGATCTCCAGTGACGCGCGCGAACCTTCGAGTCTCAACGCTCCGTGGAGAATGAAATCGCTGGAAGTGTCGGTGGCCAGGTTTTCGTGCTCGGTGAAGGCCACCGACATGCCCGCGCGCGCCAATTCCGCTGCGATGTCCTTGCGCATCGATGCTGCGACCCCGCGCGAGTGCTCGTCGCCCGCCGGCGCGCTGAAAGGCGGGATCGCCAGGGCGCCCGAAAGGAAACTGAGGATCGCCGAGCTGGAACCCGACGCCACAGAGTCCGACAGGGCCATCAGAACGCCGTGGGCAATCTCAGCGTCGCGGTAGCGGTTCTGAGGTGGGGTCGAGAGGCACTTCATCACGAAGCTCTCGATTCCCGTGGGCAGCCCGCGGCGCATTTGACCCAGGGGCCGCGGCTTTCCGTCGAGGATCGCCATGCAAACCTCAGGGAACGACGTGCCGGGGAAGGGCAGTTGACCCGAGAAGGCGTGATACAGCATCGCGCCCAGGGAAAACACGTCCGAGCGCGAGTTGAGCTCTTCGCCGCGCACTTGTTCCGGCGACATGTAGAGCACGGTGCCCACCAGCATGCCGTGCTGCGTGATGGTCGCCTCGCCGTTGGCGCGGGCGATGCCGAAGTCCAGCAGCTTGACCGTGCCGTCGTCCTGCACCATCACGTTGGCCGGCTTCAGGTCGCGGTGAATCAGGCCGGTCTTGTGCACCAGCGAGAGCGCGTTGGTCAGCTGAATCGCAATGCGCAGGCCCTCGTCAGCTCCGAGTTGACCATCCTTGATGATCTTGTCGAGCGTGCGGCCCTCGAGGTACTCCATCGCAATGAACGAGCGACCGCCGGCGGAGCCGTACTCGTACACCGTCGCGATGTTGGGATGAATCAGGTTCGAGGTGTGCTTGGCCTCGCGCTCGAAGCGCTTGTCCGCCTCCGGATCAATCTCCACGTGGGCGCGCAGGATCTTCAGCGCCACCGTCCGGCCCAGCTTCTCGTCCACGGCACGGTAGACCTCGCTCAGCGGGCCTTCGCCCAGCAGGTCCTGGACGGGGTCGAACTTGAAGTGAGCGAATTGCATGCGCGGAGCTTGGGTCGCGCCGGGGGCGGAGGGAGTGCCAGGGGAAGTTCGCACGTGCTCCTTTCGGTCAGCCGACGGCGCAATCTAATGCCTTGGAGTCCCTTTGACCTCCGTGGGTTCAGAACCGGGGCGGTCCAGCGCTCGCCGGAGGAGCCGCGCTCCCGTATCGTCCCAATCCCATGGCGACCCAAGCGGATCCCGAACCCAAGCCCCTGGCGGGCCTGACTCCCTTCGAGGACGGCGATTTCCACGTCCTCGGCGAGGCCCTGTCGCGGGATCCCCAATACAACGACAGGCGGCTAGCGGCGCGGCGCAAGCTGGGGACCATTGCCGAGGCCGCGGTGAAGGCGATCGACACCGCCACCGCGGGCGAGGTGGCCCTGTTGCAGCGCACCAGCCTGCACCAGCCCCACGCCTTCAACCACATGCGCGTGCGCCGACTTTGGGCCTACATCTGCCGCGGCAAGAAGGAGAAGACTCGGCTCAAGCAAGTGATCGGCTCCGACCTCGCCAAGGACCTCGACGCGGCCTACCGCAACGCCTACCTGTGCGTTGGGATCGAAGCTGACTTCCTGGAGGTCAGTTTCAAGATCCATAAGGACGCCTGGTACGACGGACAGAATCTGCTGCACCGACTGAAGGCGGATGGGCTGGAGGAGTGGATCAAGATCCTCAACCGCCTGCCGGGGTACCGCCTGCGCATGGACGATTGGAAGGGCGAGTGGCTGTGCGGGAAGCTCGACACCGATCGGATCCGCGAGTACCTGAAGTACTACAAGCCGGGCGATCATTCGCTGACGGTCGAGAAGCGCTTCGATGCGTCCCCGGGCGCACGGGCGGCACTGCTCGGCGCGGAGCTGCCCGCGGAAGTCATCGGCGAGTTGATTCGTTTGGTGCCGCTCTATCGCTACGCGGTGTGGTCGAAGGAGTCCGATCACCTCTTCTCGCGCTGAGTTCATGGGCACGGAGCAAGTACTGGTCGTAGGCTGCGGTGTCATCGGCCTGACGAGCGGCATTGAATTGCAGCGCGCCGGATATCGGGTGACGATCGCGGCGCGCGAGCTACCCCCGCACACGGTGTCCACGGTTGCCGCAGCGATCTGGTCGCCGTACGCCGTGGCACCGCGCGAGCGCTGCGAGGGTTGGGCGCGCGCGAGCTACCGGGTTTTTGGCGAGTTGGCGCGCGACCCCGCGAGCGGCGTCACACTGCGCTCGGGAGTCGAGTTGCATCCTCCAGGCAGCGAGGCGCCGGGGCTCTTGCGCGAACTTCCCAATGCTCGCTCAGCACGGGCCGAAGAACTGCGACCGGGATACACGTCGGGCGTCGTCTTCGACGCACCGGTGATCGAAACGCCGATCCATGTTCCGTGGTTGATGCAGAAGTTCCAGGCCGCTGGGGGATCGATCGAGGTCGCGATGTTTGGGTCACTCGACGCGGCCCTTGCACGCGCGCCGATCGTGATCAATTGCTCAGGCCTTGGCGCGCGCGAATTGGCTCCGGACGCAAGTGTCTATTCAATTCGCGGGCAGATCTTGCGCGTGGAACGCGGCGCTCTCGAGCGCTTTGCCCTGGGCCACGATCCCGCGGGAGGTACGACCTACGTGATCCCGCGCTCGAACGACTGCATCCTCGGCGGCACGCGCGAGGAGCACAGCGTCGAATTGCTCCCCAACGCGATTCAGACCGACGACATCCAGCGCCGCTGTCGGGTTCTCGTGCCTGAGCTCGGAGAACGGGAAGTCCTGGAGACCCTCGTCGGCCGCCGCCCCGGCCGTCCTTCCGTGCGCCTGGAACCCGAGCGACGCGCCGGTGGTTTGATCGTGCACAACTACGGCCACGGCGGCGGCGGCGTGACTTTGTCCTGGGGCTGCGCGCACGAGGTGCTCGAGGTCCTGCGCGAGCAGTGATCGCCGGCTGCGCGGCCCTTCAAACGTGGCGCTCGTACCAACTCGCCGCGGGCCAATAGAGCGCCAGCAGCACGGCGAGCAGCAGCGCTCCCCAGGTGAGGTCCGTGCGCACGAATTCTCTGCCCTCAATCATGAAAATCACCAGGGCCAGGGAAAAGACGTCGAGCATCGCCCAGTGCCGCATTCGCGTGACGAATTCGCGCAGGGCCGCGATGCTGCGTCCGCGCATGGAGCGCTGAATCAACACCAGGCCCGCGATCGAGGCCAATAGCGGCGCGACCACAAGGAAGAGCAGCATCGTCAGCGAGAGGCCGCGCGCTCCGCTGTTCCACAATCCGCTGATGGTCGAGAGAATGCTGACGGGGTGATCCTCCAGCAGCCAGTCGTCGATCTCGAGGTAGGGCACGCTGATCGCCGCAATCAACAGGATGAGCAGCGCGATTTGCCACAGCGCCAGGCGCAGGGGATGACGCAGGAGCGTGCGCGATGGCGTCGTGGACTCGCCCACGCGCGCCAGCATGTGTCGGCTGGTCAACATGCTCGCGACGATGGCCAGGGCGAAGCACATCAAGCCGGCTTGCGGCGTGCCCTCGATCCAAAATTGATCGTTCGCCAGTGCCAGCAGAATCGAGACCAGGAACACGTCGAGCATCGACCACTTGCCGAAGCGCTCGACGAACTCGAGCCAGGGGCGCTCTTGTTCGGCGCGCACGAGGCCCAGCAGCACGCTGCACATCACTGCCAGCTTCACGAACGGGAACACCATCGAGAAGCCAACGACCACGATCGCCAACACGAACAGGTCCGATTCCCACAGCAAGCGCACCGAGGCCCACAGGCTGTAGGGCTCCGTGCTCAGGCCACGCCGCATGTCCATGAACGGCAAGCACAAGGCGATGACGTTCAGCGTGAGCGAGAGCACCACCATCCCCGGCGCGTAGAGGCCCGGCCAGCGAGGGGAGAGAGGGCTCTTCAGGAAGCGCACGCCACCAAGCTAGCGGATCCGCTCCGTCCGTTCCCCTAACCGCGGACTGGATACGGCACGGACTCGGGCGGCGACTCAGTATGTGGACTGGCCGCAGAGAATCATCAGGAAGAGGTACAAGCCGGCCGCAAGGGTAAGGCCCACCAGAAATCCGACGCCCACGGACAAGGCCACGCCCCGGGCGCGTTCGCGGGCGCCGCGTTTTCTTAGGCGCAGGCCGACATACAGCAGGATCAGGGCGGCCGCAGTCCAGCCGCCGATCAAGAATGGCTCGAACAAGGACTCCGAACCCGGCCCGGCTGCGGCGAACACGGCCAGCGCCGTGAACGCGCCGCCGACGAAGAATTGAATCGCGCAGCCGGTGAGCGCCCCGCGCACGATTTCGCGCTGAAAGAAGCGCGGCTCTCCTTGCGGTAATTCGCTCATGACTTCTGGACGCTGCCCGCGGCGAGGATCGGTCCAAGGCGCGTGCGCTCGAGATCGTCGCGGTAGAACAGGTTGTAGGTGTCGAATGGCACGATGCGCAAGTCGTCGGGCTGGACGATGTGCACGCAGCTCTTCTTCGCCGAGCGCACGTCGAAGGCGTGGGCATCGAGGAATTGCATGATGATCACCCGGAAGACGTTGCGGTAGGAAAGGCCCTGGGGCAGCTCGACCTTGGGCAGGCAGCACAGCAGATTCGCCAGACTCGCGGCGCCCGATTCGGGCCCATGGGCGGTCGACAGTGCGGCGAACAAACGCTGCTGCAGTTCCCTGTCGCCCTCGTAGCGAATGGTGTTCGAGCCGGCGGCGATCAGTACCTCCGGGGCGATCATGCCCGTCAGCGGCAGCGTCCCGTTCGCCGTCTTGAGCGCGTAGGCCATGGCGATCGCGTCGGGATGGCAGGGCACCGGCAGGATGTCCGCGGGCTTGAAGACGCTTGTCTGTTCCAGGATCCGCCTGCGGACCTCGGTCAAGGTCAGGCGGTTGACGCCGGCGTCGTAGGCCTCGGTGCGCCCCGCGTCCTGGACCGGCTGAAACGTCACACCGCGCACGCAGGGTTGTTCCAGGGCCCAGTCGACGATGGCGCCTAGCTCATGGTCGTTCGTGCCGCGCTTTACCGTGACCACCAGCGTCGTCGACAGATCAAGCGCGTTCAACTTCTCGATCGCCGCGCGGCGCACCGAGCGCAAGTCCGCGCCGCGCAGCTCGCGCAGGGCGCGCTCCTCGAAGGAATCGAACTGAAGGTAGACCTCGAAGGCGCTGGAATACTGTGCCAGGCGTTCGGCGAAACCCGCTTCGCGCGCGATGCGTACGCCGTTGGTGTTCAGCATCAAGTGTCGAATCGGCCGGCGTCGCGCGGCCTCGAGGATCTCGAAAAACTGCGGGTGCAGAGTCGGCTCGCCGCCGGAGATCTGCACAACATCGGGTTCGCCCTCGCTGGCCACCACGGCGTCGAGCATGGCCTCAATCTTCTCCAGCGAGCGCCAGTTCATGCGCTTGGGACCGCTCGACGCGTAGCAGATCGGACACTCCAAGTTGCAGCCGTCGCCGACTTCGATCAAGGTCAAGCACGAGTGCTGCTCGTGGTCCGCGCACAGGCCGCAGTCGTAGGGACAGCCGTGCTTGACCGGCGTGTGGAAGTGCTTGGGCATTTCCGAGGGCTTGAGGAACAGCTCGCGCGAACGGCGCCAGTAGTCGACGTCGTCGGCGATCAACACGCGCTCGGCGCCGTGTTCGTTGCAGCGCTTGTGCATCCAAACGCCGCCGTCCTGGAACATGATTTTCGCGTCCACGCGCCGGAAGCACGTGGCGCAGATCGAAATCGCGACGTCGTAGAACTGCCAAGGTCGAACGCGAGTGGTCATCTCGAAACTCCTGCGAAGGCGCGCGAGCGCACGCTCACCCAGCAACACTCAGCCACGATTCCAGCCAAGGCCCACCACTGCGTGCCGGACATTCCCAGGCCGTGGGAGTAGGGCTTGAGAAAGTCCAAACCCACGCGCAGCGCCAAGTAGGACAGAAGAAAGCGCTGGAAGAGCACGCCTTCGGCCAAACGTGGCCGCGAACGAACAAGCCAGCCTGCGAGCCCCAGCACCGCCAGCGCTTCGTACAACTGCGTCGGATGTCGCGCGATGCCGTCGCCGAAATCCACGGCCCAGGGCAAGTTCGTCGGAACTCCGTGCGTCTGATCCTGGAGACCCGCCAGGAAACAGCCCACGCGTCCGATTGCGATCGACGCGCACAGCGGAAGGACATACACGTCGCCGGTGCGGCGCGTGATTCCAAGTCGCCTCTTGGCCAACTCCACGGCGAGCGTTCCACCGATCAAGCCGCCGACGATCGATTTTCCCTCGAGCCAGAAGCGCCACTGGCCCAGCACTTCTGCCCCCAGCGGCAGCTCGTTCGTCCAGTGCACGATTTTCGATCCGGCCAAGGCCCCAATGATCGCGGCGGCGATCAGCACCCAGCGCGCCTCCTCCCCCAGGAAGTCCCCGGTGCGCCGGCGCTCGCGCAACATCAATACAAAGCCCGCCAAGTAGGCGATGGCCTCCAGAATGATGTGGGCCATGGTCCCATGGGCCCCGAGGTTCACTGTCAGCGGCGACTGCACGGCTCGCGATGCTATGCCAGCCGCGCCATGGAGGCGCCATCGCGGAACTGATCGCATCGCATCCTGGGGCGAATGGAGCCCCGGCACCGCCCACAGTCATAGATGGGGCGGATCCGTAGGGCCGGAAAGAAGTTCCACCCCCGCCCCAGGGACCGCAAAGGGGCCGAAACCCGCCGCGAGGGTCAGTTGCAGGGCGGACCTGACCGATACACCAGATCTCTTCGCTCCCCCCCGGGACAACTCACACGATGTCGAACACCGCACAGCGCACCACCCAGATCCGCCGTTCCATCGAGTTGCTGACACAAGTGACTCAAAACGCCCAGCTCAGGGATCAGTCGGCGACGATCGAAGCCCAGCGTCAGTTCCAGACGCTGCGCGACGAGATGGCCCACAGCGAACATCCGGCCATGGTGCTCCTGGCCTCGGTCGCAGAGCGCATGTGCGGCCAGATCTATAGGGATGAGCAGCTCAGCGGCGAGGAAATGAAGAAGTTCGTGATCGAGATCGCGGAGCACATCACCAAGGAACTGGCGATCAAGCGCGAGGTGAAACCGGCGCTCGGCGGGGCTAGCCTCTCCATGACGTCCAGCGAAATGAAGTTGGCCCTGCGCGACGGCCAGCGCCTGGGCGAGCTGTTGGTCAAAATGACGATGCTGACCGACGAGCAGGTCCAGGAGGCGCTGCACGTCCAGCGCGCCACGGGACAGCGACTTGGGGAAGCACTGCTGCAATTGCGACTGTTGACGCCGGACATGCTCGAGTCCGCGCTGCGCGTCCAAAAGACCAAGCGCGTCTCAGGCTCGAAAGCCGACGCCTGGTCCAAGTACAAGGGACCCGCCGCGTAGTTCGTCCGCTCGCCGCCCGCGCCGTGTAGTATCCCGGCGCGATGAAACGATTCTTCAAGTGGTCTGTCTACGTAGGGTTGGCGCTCCTCGTGCTCGCGCAGCTCGTACCCTACGGTCGCGACCATTCCGCGCCGGCCACCAATGTGGAACCCACATGGGACTCGCTGCGGACGCGTGAACTGGCGGTGCTCGCCTGTTTCGATTGTCACTCCAATCAGACGCACTGGCCCTGGTACTCGTGGGTCGCGCCGATTTCGTGGCTCGTGGCACACGACGTGGAAGAGGGTCGCGCGCATTTGAATTTCTCCGAGTTCGATCGGCGCCAGCGCAACGCCGACGAGGCCGCGGATGCAGTGCGCAGCGATGAAATGCCGCTGCAACCCTACCTGTGGCTTCACAGTGAAGCGCGTTTGAGCGAGGCTGAGTACGAAGAGCTCGCGAGCGGACTAGAACGCACCTTGGAGTCGAAATGACGCAGATCCTGGAAGGGGAGTGGAGTCGCCTCGAGCAGTTGCGCGAGCGCTTTCTGGCACCATTTGGTTCGCGCACTGCGGACTACTGGAGCGACGAGCGCCTGTGCGAGCTCTACGACGCGACTTTCGCCCAGCGCATCGCTTGGAAATGGAGTGCTGTGCTGGCCGAGCTCGCGCGGCGCGGGCGACTGCCACGGGCAGAGAGCGTGCTCGACTGGGGTTGCGGCACCGCGATCGCCGCGCGCGAGTATTGCGCGGCCCTGGGCAGTGCTGGAGCAGCCATGCCGCAGCGCATACATCTCTGGGATCGTTCGCGCGCTGCCAGGGCCTTCGCCGCCAAGAAACTCCACGAGGTTGCGCCGCAGGCGAGCATCGAGACCGAACTGCCCGGGCCCTCGACCACGATCGACTTGCTCCTGGTGAGCCACGTGCTCGGCGAGCTCGACGAGCAGGGGCGCAATCAACTCTTGGAACTCGCGCGGCGCGCGCGCGCCGTGGTTTGGGTCGAACCGGGGGACAGTTCCATTTCAAGGTCCTTGATGGAGCTGCGCGATCAGCTCGCCCCGGGCCGCAGCGTGCTCGGCCCCTGCACGCACTCCGCGACCTGCGGCCTGAACCAACCCGGTCGCGAGCGCGACTGGTGTCATTTTTTCGCCGCCTCCGCGCCGGAGGTGTTCACGCGCGCCGATTGGCGTGAATTCAGTCGGCGGCTGAAAATCGACCTGCGCAGCGTGCCCTACGCTTACTTCGCCTTGGGCGGGGGGGCGCCCGTGGCCGCTCAACCGGACACGATTCGCATTCTCGGCCGTCCGCGACTGGAGAAGGGCCACGCGAAGATCGACGCCTGCGACGCGACGGGCGTGCGGGTGTTGCGCGTGCTGGAGCGTGACGCCAAGGCGATCGTCAAGGGCTTTGCCGATCCTGCGGGCCTGGGACGAACTTACCGAATCACAACGGAGAAGGACCGCGTGCGCACGATCGAGGAATCGCAGCTCAGCGAGTAGTTGGCAAGGGCCGCGTTGTGCGTAGGATTCGCGGGATGAACACCCCCGCCTTCGCACTGTTGCTCGCTTCGCTCGCCGCCCAGGACAAGCGCGCCTTCGATCTGCCGGATGCCTATGGCATTGCCCAGGTCAATTCGCCCGCGCTTTCGCCTGACAAACGCACGGCGGTTTTCGGCGCGCGCCGCTACGACGTCGCGAACGGAACCTCATGGAGCGAGTTGTGGTCCATCGGCGTCGATGGGAGCGGCCTGCGCCAATTGACGTTCGCGAAGAAGACCGACAACGAGGCGCGATTTTCGCCCGACGGAAAGTCGATTCTCTTCGTCTCGAATCGCAGCGGCTCGAGCCAACTGTGGACTCTACCCGTGGAAGGCGGCGAACCGCGCGCCCTGACCGATTACGGACCGGGGTTGTGGAGCCCGCTGATTTCGCCCGACGGCCGTTGGATAGCGGCCACTAGCGAGATTTGGCCGGACATCTCCTTCGAAAGTGCTGCCCAGAAGGAGCACGACGACGAGCGCGCCAAGGGCAAGTTCGACGTGTATTGGACCGACTCCTTGCTCTACCGTCACTGGACGAGTTGGGACGAGGGCAAGGTCAGCCACGTGCTCTTGATCGACGCGCAAACGGGCAAGGTCGAGCGCGACTTGACGCCGGGGCGCTTCGACTGCCCGCCGTTCATGCTCGGCGGGGGAAGGGGCTATGACTTCTCGCCGAACGGCAAGGACTTCGTGTTCATGTCCGACCACGATCCCATGGCGGCCCTGTCGACGAACTCGGATCTGTGGATCGTGACGCTCGATGAGCCGGATTCGCCGCGCAATTTGACGGATGCCTGCGCAGGCTGGGACGGACAACCTTTGTTTTCGCCCGACGGCACGAAGCTCGCCTACTTCAGTCAGGCAGAGGCGGGCTACGAGGCGGACTTGAAGCGTCTGGCGGTCTTGGACGTCGCCCGCGGAACCGTCCAGTACCTGACTTCGCGCGAGGGTTTCGACGAGATGATCTCGGACCTGCGCTGGTCGAGCGACGGGCGCGCGATTTTCTTCCAGGCGGACGTCAAGGGGCGTTCACCGATCTATCGCATGGGTCTCGAGGAAAAGCTGCCCACCAAGGTGCACGAGCACTCGACGATCGACCACTGGGAGCTTTTCGCGGACGACGGATCCCTGGTGTACGCGGCACGGGGAATCGCGCAACCCCACGAGTTGTTCGTCAAGACGCCCCAGGCCGCGACTCGGCGCCTGACGACGCTCAATGCGAAGTTCGAGGCCGAAGTGGACCTGCGGCCCGCCACGGAAATGTGGGTCGACGGCGCCGACGGAACACGCATCCACGTTTTCGTGATCACGCCCCATGGCTTCGATCCCAAGCTCAAGTATCCGCTGATCCTCAACGTTCACGGCGGTCCCCAGTCCCAGTGGGCAGATGCCTTCCGCGGCGACTGGCAGGTCTACGGAGGCAAGGGCTACGTCGTGGCCTTCGCCAATCCGACGGGCTCGACCGGTTACGGACAAAAGTACTGCGACGCAATCGGTTCTGACTGGGGCGGCAGGGTGTACGACGACTTGATGCGCGTGACCGATGCGCTGGAGAAGCTCCCGTACGTGGACAAGCAGCGCATGGGCGCCATGGGCTGGTCCTACGGCGGCTACATGATGATGTGGATGCAGGGCCACACGAATCGCTTCAAGTGCCAGGCGGCGATGATGGGCTTGTACGACTTGCGCTCTTTCTACGGCGCCACCGAAGAGCTGTGGTTTCCCAAGCGCGACTTCGCCGGGGCGCCGTGGAACAGCGAGCAATTCGAGAAGTGGTCGCCGTCGAACTTCGTCGCGAAGTTCGAAACGCCGGCCCTGGTGATCACCGGCGAACTGGATTTCCGCGTGCCCTACACCCAGAGCCTGCAGTATTTCACGGCGCTGCAGGAGCGCGGCGTGCCCTCGCGTCTGGCGGTGTTTCCTAATTCGGGTCACTGGCCCGGATGGCAGGACATGCTGTTCTACTACGGCGCCCACGTGGACTGGTTCCATCGTTGGCTCGGCGGCGAACCCCTGGGACGCGACATCAACGAATGGGCGCGGATGCGCGCGATGCCAGCGCGACAGTGAGTGTTGCACGTGACGAGAAGCTGCCGCGCGACGACGAAGGGCCCTTAGCAGAACGCGCAGTAGGCGAGGAGCATGCGGATGCGGATAGCGGGGGCGATCAGTGTGCAGGGGCAGGTGAATTCACCTGACTCCGCACACGGCGCTTTTCGCAGTACGAAATGCCCGCCATGGCGATCGCGCCGCCGATCAGGCACGAGAAGAACGGTGGAACATGCCAGCCGTTGTCCGTCGCTTCGGGTGCAACGGGGATCAGAAAGCTGATCAGTGCCCAGGCAGAAGTGCTCAGCCTGGCTACCGCGCTCGCGACCATGAACCTCCAGCGCGGAGCGATCCAGTAAGCGGTTGAAATCGCGGCAATGGACGACAGGAAAGCGGCAAACGTGCCCGTTGGCGCCGCGGCAACATCCTCGAACACCACACCGGGGATGAAACCGCCCACAAGCGCTGTCCACAGAACCACCGGCAATGCCAGCCAACTCAGCACTTCGCTGATAAGAACTCAGGAAGGAACCGCTTTGGCGGGATGCGGTCGGCGGCGCAGCAGCGTGTGCATCGCCACCAGCGCCAGGCCGAGCACTCCGCCGAAGACCGTGATCGCCAGGGGCCAACGCGTCGGCTCGTAAGCCCGCGGGTGGCCTTCGGGGAAGGTCGTGTCGCTCAGGATCGAGACCGCAGCCAAGGCGCCAGCGACGAACACCACCAACGCGATTTGGAGCTGATATCGGGGAGCCATGAAGTAGGCCGTCAGCACCACGGAAATTGCAGCCAGAAAGCCTGCTGTCGGCTCGTCCCAAGTGTGGAGTCCGCTGGCGAGCATCCTGCCGCTGATCACTGCCGTCACGAAAGCAGCCAACACCGCAAAGGGCAGGGCCAGCCAGCGGAGCAAATCCGTCCTAGGGAACGGCTCAGGCATTCGGCCTGAGCATAGCGCACGAACTCACCTGGTTCTGTACCGCGCGCCCGCCCGCACCGGGCCGATGTCCGTGGTTGCGCCCGAGTGCAGCTCGAGCGTCCCGCTGTAGGCCATTTCAAAGTCCGGGTGATGGATTGCGAGGCGCAGTCCGGACCAGGCAGGCAGGCCCTTGACCTCGAATCGCCCCGCGGAGTCTACGGGCATGTCGTCCCATACACTGATGGCTCCCTTGCCGCGCGTGGCGCGCAACTCGGCGTCGCAGGCGCGGTCGCGCTCCATCGAGCGCTCGCCGACTCCGGTGACGCGTACGAAACCGCCGGATAGGGGCCGTCCCTTCGAATCGGTGAGCACGCCGCGCACAGCGGCGGGCGGATGGACTTCGATGACGATGCCCGAGCGAATCTCGCGCGCACCCAGTTCAAAGGGACCCGCGAATGCCGGAGCGCACCCCGGAGTCCGCGCCGACACGAAGTAGGTTCCAGCGCGCAGTCCGTCGACGTGAAATGCCAGCGGCGGAACGTACTCGCCGAACATCGCTGTCTGCACAGGGCGCGGGTAGATCAAGCCCGGAAGCACGTCGCGCTCCCAGTCCTGTCCGCGCATGTCGCCGACGTCCACGACTGAGATCGCGAAGGCGCCGATCGTGAGCACCTCACCGCTGAGGGCGTCGCGCACGATGCCGTGCAGCTCACCCTGGTGATCGCCGATGTCGCGCGTGTCGTCCTCGCGCTTGAGCTGCAGCGCAAGCCCCGCTGTGCCCGCGCGCACACCAGGGATTTCCACGCGCGAGAATCCGTCGCCGTCGCGCACCAGCGTGTACTCGCGGTCCTCGAGCCCGCTCAGGACGAACGTGCCGCTGGCATCGTCCGTCGTGGCGTGAATCCAGGGCAGTTGCGGATCGCCCACGGCCGCCAGGAATCCGCCCTGGCCGTGGACGACGGCCTCGCCGATGCAGAACACCGTGCCGGAGATCGTCAAGCCGCGTTCGAGCACCACCGTGCGCTCGAAACGTCCGGGCGCATCGATTCCGAGCGCCAGGCTTGCGGGCCCCAGTTCGCCTTCGGGCGGGAGCACATGCAGCCGTTTCGCGCCCAGGCGCGTCATGGAAATCCTGGTGCGGCCAAAGATGTCGGTGCGCGCGCTGGACTCGCACTCCTCGCGCGTCGCTGCATCGGCGCCGAGCACCGTGCGCCAGACATTGACCGCACAGTGGGGGAGCGCAGCGCCCGAGCCGTCGAGGACCAGCACGTCGAGCACCGAATCCCCCGGTGCGTCGCTGGAACTCGCGAGCAACGGCAAAGTCCCGATGTCCGTGATCTGCTTTGCGCGGATCCCGTGGCCGCTGCTCTCGTGCATCACGAAATCAAGGTGCCGGGTGCTCAGCGCGTACTCTTCGCCCTCGGCGATCGACACCGGAAGCGCGAGCTCGAAGCGCCCGTCCTGGCCGGTGACCGCGCTCGCAGCGAAGCGCGCGAATTTCCCGGAGAACTGGCGCGACGTCGCGAACACGGAAACCTCAGCCACCGGAACGCCGGAAGCGTCGACGAAGCGGCCGATCAGCGTGCCGTTTTGAATCGGCTGCTCCGCGGCGCGTGAGCCCGCCGCATTCGCCCCTGCGCCTCGAGCGCCGTTGCCGAGCGGTACTGGCGTCCTTTCCCCGGCGGCCGGTGCCTGGGGCAAAGTAGCCGAAACCGGCAAGCTCGGCTGGATCAGTTCCGCCACCTCGTCGCCAGCTTGCGTGTTCGCGGGCCACCAGGCCGCGGCGCTGGCCACGGCCACCACAGAAATCAACGCCAGGATCGCGGCGGCAATTTTCGCCGTGGCAGACACCGCCGCGCTGCCCTTGAGCGCCAAGAGGCGAGCTTCCAACCCAGCGGGCGGGCTCGCGGCGAGTTCTGGAGCGTGCAGCGACCATCCCTGGGGCAGCGCCGCGCCGAATCCAGCGAAGCCAGCGCGCGAAAGCTCGCCGCGCAAACGCTCCAGCCCGCGCCGCACGCGATCGTGGGCCGATGGTTCGCTGCAGTTTTCTTCGCGGGCAATCTGCGAAAACGTCCAGCCCTCCTCAAAGCGCAGCACGAGCGCCGTGCGCAATTCCTCAGGGAGCCGCGACACCAGACGCCGCAATTCGAGCTCGGCTTCCCTGCCCGTGGCTTCGTTCTCCGGTCGTTCGTCGCGGGTTTCCATGGCGTGCTGCTCCTCTTTTTCCCTGCGGGTGCGCGCGCTGCGCAAGTGCGCCAGCGCCGTGCGAGCTGCGAGCCAGCGCAAGGCGCGGCCGCGGTCTTGGCCGTCCGCGAGCATCAGCTTGCCCTCGAGCGCGCGCAGGAAGACCTGCTGCGTGACGTCGAGTGCATCCGCCTCGTTGACCACGATTCGAAGCGCCGAGCGATAGACCTCGGCGTGGTGCGCTCGCACCAGGGATTCGAATTCGACAGTCGCGTGGATCGGCGGCATGGCTGGGCTCTTGGACGGCGCTTCCACAGGCTTCCATGCGCGCCGTCGCCGGATCTTAGGCGGAATGTCCGAAAAACGGCGCTTTGCCGAGCATCAGCTGGCGGCGGCTGCCGCCGCGGCCTGCTGGGCGGTGATGACTGTCTTGATGCTGAACAGGAATTGAGCCTGGCTGAGCAGCGCGGCGTTTGCGTCGTTGCGCAGGAGCTCCAAAACCGCCGTGCCGCAGGCCAAGCTGAAGCTGATTTGCTTCTCAGGGGCCGGGAGCAAGGCCTGAATCCGCGAGCGGTGCTGCTGCACGGTCGTGAGCACTTCCACCGGCGCCTGGGGCGCGAAGCACAGCAACGCAATCTCGTCGTAGTCCTCCGTGCCCATCCACAGGCCGGAGGATTTGAACTGTCCGTAGATGTCCTGGAAGCGCGCGGAGAGGACGCCGGGTTCTTCCCGATGGAAGAAGAGCAGCGTGGTGGCGCCCTGCAGCGCATCGCTGCGCGTGAAACCACGGGCGTGGATCGCCTGGTACAGCGCTTCAAGCCGTGCGCGAATCTGTTGCGGAGTCGCGTTCGTGCCCGCCAAGAGCGCGCAGGCGGGCCAGTCTGATTTCTGCGTCAGGATCGGATGGTCTTGCTTCATCTCGGTCCAGATGGCCGCCAGTCGCGCGACCTGCTGCGCGCTGACGCGCCGATCGCTGGTCTCCTGCCGCAGGACTTCGATCGCCAGCGCTTCATAAGTGGAGCCAAAGATGCGCCAGTGAGCGCGGAACAACTCGCCCGCGCGAGTGACCTCGGCCGTGAATTCAGCGACACTGCCGCCGTGGCGCATCAACTGTGCTGCGAGCATCACCCCAACTGAGGAACGCTTGTACCAGGGCGTGCTGTTCTTCAGCTCCTCCGCCAACGCGTCGAGCCGCGACGCGATCTCGCGCGGCTCGCCGGGCAATGTGCAGAGCGGGAGGGCGCAGTAGCGCAGCATCGTCTTCCCCTGCCACCAGGGCCGGTCGGCGAGCAGCGCGGTGTAGACGTCGCAAAAGCGATCGAGCGGATTGGGCGGGATGTGGAGCATGGGGGGATCTTAGTCGGTGCCCGTTGCTCTCGCCCGACTCTTGCGACCGCGACGTGTTTCGCACGCCCGCGCGCTGCAGCGAGGGTTGAATTCCTCAGCGCCGGGCACTCAGCGGACACCCCGCCCAAGTTCGATCACGCCAAGGTCAACAATCGCGCCTGCGGTTGTGACGATGTTCTCGATGAGGACCAGGGGCACTTTGCTCTGGCCAAGGTCGCGCACGGAGGACCTTTCAGGCACGACCTTACTCCGGTCAAAGGCGAACACTGTGAGCGTGTAGGTCCCAGCCGAACCTGTGAGAAACTTGAATTCTCCGTTTGCCTCGAGGACTGTGGAGAGGTCACTGTGAGTACTCTCCTCTGTCGGCGCCTTGAGACGCACGCTCGCCATGAAATCCTCTGCACTTGAGCCGATGGGCACCTGAATCCGTCCGCGAATTGTGTAGGCAGCTGTGAGCGTGATCTGGCAATCCGCGCGCTTGGGCGCGGACGCATCCGGCGACTCGGGCAAGTAGCCGTCCTTGCGGATGTCTAGGCGAACTTCGGAATAGGGCCGCGCGGAACGCATTTCGAAGTCGCCGCGCAGATTCGTCTCAGTGCTGAATCCCGCCGACGGGTCGCGCGATGACCGGATCTCCACCGTGGCGCCGGAGAGTGGCATGCCTAAGGAATCAACGACCCGTCCCGCGGCCAGCACTGGCGGCAGAGCCAAGGGCACGTCCCCCAGGGACTGCACGCCGACTTGCCACACTTCGCTGAGGTCCAAGCGCGTCTCCAACGTGTACGAGCGCGGCCGCGGACAGGCGAGTACGAGCAACGGCTGTCCCCCGAACGCCGCGTTCTTCGAGAACTCAATGCTGAAACGACCGTCCTCGTCCGTGGTCAAGCTCGATCTCAGGCACTCGAACAGGTCCTCCACGGAACCGTAGGGCAGATCCCCGCGCGTCGGTGTCTTGCCCGAGAACAGGATCGTATGCAACCGAACCGAGGCCAACGGCTTGCCGCTCCAATCCACGGCGCGACCGCGGAGAAGCACGGCTTCAGCGCCGAGGATCAGCGTAATTTGAACGCGTTCGCCCGCCAGCGTCGGACCCGCAACAGGTCGAATGTGAACGAGCGAGGCGCGATTTCGGGCCGTGACGGCGATCAACTGTTGCCCGAGGCCCACGTGCTGGAACAGCGCCGCTCCATTGACGACGGCGGCATTGAGGCGACCCGGCGCTCTTGCCGGCCCGAGCAGAAGCGTTCTTCCCCGCGAGGGCTCGGCTGGGCTGATGGGAAAGTCCTCCTCCAGGAGGGCAAGCTCCAAGTCGCTCGCGGTCGGTTGGCCATCGGGATCCACAATTGAAACCTGCACCTCGCCCCAGGCCGGCAATTGCAGCGTGAACGGAACCGGCGTGGGCGTCCCCGGGTCCACGGCTTGATACGCAGTGAACGCGGGGAAGCCCGCAGCTTCGACGCGGTAGGTCGGTTTCAGCTCAGGGTACTGGCTCCGCTGGCCCTCGGCGATTGCGAACCCGTGGCGCAGCGTCGCCAGACCATTCGCGTCCGTGAGCGCGCCTGTTCTGGCGCGATGCCATGACTCGCCGCTGAAAGTCTGCGTCTCCACGAGAATCACATCGATGCCGGGGACCGGCTTGCCCGCGGCGTCGATGACCTGGACGCGCAGGTTCTCGTCTGGCCACAGTCGCATTATGAAACCTGTGGCGGAATCAACGAGCGATTCGGTTCCGCCGATGAGGTTGCCGCGCTGCGCCGTGATCCAAGTTGGCTCCAGCGGAAGGACGACGCGGCCGTCGTGATCCGACAGTGTCACTTGGTTCGAGCGCAGCGCCTTGGCACGGAATGCCGCCGGATCTACGTTGAGGCTGCGCGGCTCCTCGGACGGGTCCTTCCAGGCGGGATCCCAGACAGGTTTCTGCGCGTGATCCAACCAGTGCACTTGCGCGCCTGCGATCGGTGCGTCGCTTCGGCCGTCCAGAATTCGGAATCGGAAAGGCGCCTCCGCTTGGACTGTCGGCACTGCGGCGGGGGCCTGCGTGCGCTGCATGTCATCGGGGTCGGGCGCACTGGTCGTGGGTGCGCTCACGGCAGCCGCAGATTCAGTCGGCGTTGCTCCGCGCGCGTCCCAGGGCGCCGTCAGCGCCTGTGGATCCGCGGCCGGTGCGTCCAGGCGCCAGGCGATCAACGCAACGACGGCGAACAACAGTCCAAGCAACAGCGGCAGAGAGGCTCTTTTCATTGCGGGCGGTTCGCTGCAAAGCTGCGCCCCTGCATTGTGCCTTGGGCCTCAGGCCAGAGCTTGCTCGCGTCTCCAAATCAGGATCGCCAGCCAAACAAGGAAGCACTGGCGCTCCAGGGGAAATTCCCGCGGCAAGTCGACCTTCGCGGTCCGCGCCAGGACGCTCTCGGGCCACAGGGAGCCGATCACCCGATTACCCTCGCGCAACACGAAGGAGCGCTTGAAGACTCCCTCGGCTTCCCAGCAGTAGTAGGCGTCGTCGAAGGCAACCTGAAAGGAACGAAAGAACGCGCTTGGTTTCGTCGCAGAAGCCAGGGTCCGGCCGCCGTGGAAAAGCGTGAACATGGGGTTGACGAATCCACCGCGCCCGAGGAGCCACACCCGACCATCGATGGTCAGCGTCGAGTTTTCGCCCCACCAGGGCGTGTCGATCGTCGCCACCAAGCTCCCGGCCTCCCGCACCTCATAGTCGTAGGACCACAGACTCTTGGGGATCGCGGTGAGCATTCGGAGTCCGATGGATCCGTACGCTACCTCGCGTAAGCGCGTCGCGCGAAGAGCAGGGTCAAGAACGGCAGCATGTTGGTCTTGTTCGGGATCAACTTGAAGATCTTGAACATGCGCGCCGGGTTCCAATAGAAGCGGCGATAGGCCTGCTTGCGCAGCTTGAAGATCTCGCGCTCGGGCACCGTCGAGAGGTTGATGTCGGTCTCGTAGGGCTCGTAGGCGGACCAGTCGGTGGGGAGGGCGTAGCCTGCGTGCTCGACTTGCGTGAACAGCTCGGTGCCCTTGAATGGAATCACGCGGAAAAATGCCGCGGTGTGAAACGAACTCGACGCGGCCCAGTCGATCGTCTGGCGCATTTCGTCCTCGGTTTCGGTCGGGAAACCAAGCATGAACGCGCCGTGGACCATGATGCCCTGCTTGGCGATGAAGTCGACGATGTGGCGCACCTTGTCGATCTTCAGGTTCTTCTTCATCACCTTCTGGATGCGCGGGCTGGCGCTCTCGACCGCGACCATGCAGCGGTACATACCCGCTTGCTTCAAGAGCAGCACGAGTTCTTCGTCGAGGATGTCGCCGCGAAATCCGTTGGGGAAGGTCAGCGCGAGCTTGTAGTTGCGTTCGATCAAGCCGCGCGCGATTTTTTTCGCGCGCTCCGGCCTGAAGTTGAAGATGTCGTCCATGAAGACGAGCTCTTTGACGCCGTACTTCGTCACGAGCATGTCGATCTCCGCCAGCACGTGCTCGGCGCTGCGCTCGCGAAACGTCTTGCCATAGCTGTTGTGGCAGTACGTGCAGCGCCAGGGGCAAGCGCGCGAAGAGAACATCGTCGCGAATTCCTTGTGCGCGTAGATCACGCCGCCGCGCGGCACGAGGTGGTACTTGGCGTGGTCGATCAGATCCCAGGCGGGAAAGGGCAGGGCGGACAGGTCCTGGGGAGGCGGGCGATCGGCATTGCGCACCTGGGCACCATCCGCGGAACGCCAATTGAGCCCCGTGCACTCGCTCCAATCGCTTCGGCCGTCGGCGACTCCGTCGAGCACGTCAGCGAACACATGCTCGCCTTCGCCGCGCACGACGAAATCCACCGTGGGGTCGCGCATCACGTCCTCGTCTGCGACGCTCGGGTGCGGTCCGCCGCAAACGACGATCACATCGGGCATGCGGCGTTTGATCTCGCGCGCAACTTCGTGCATGCAGCCCGCCTCGTAGGTCATGGCCGAGAGGCCGACGACGTCGGGCTTCAGGCGCTCCAACTCGTCGCAGCAGCGCGTTGGAGTCCAGTCCTCGACCTTCATGTCGAGGATGTGAACATCGGGGTGACGTTCACGGGCCAGGGCGGCGATCATCATGATCCCCAGCGGGTGGACGTGCGTGAACTGCGTGTACGGGTGGTAGGTCTGGACGAGGACGGTGCGAAGCATGGGGGTGGTGATGCCGTCGAGTATACGCGGCTGGCCGCATCTGGCCCTGGCGCGTTAGGATCCTCCCATGGCCACGACAAAAACCCCCAAGAAACCGGCCGCGATGGCCGTCACCAAAAAAGCCGCGCCGAAGAAGTCCGCCGCCACGAAGACCGCGGCAGGCATGACCCTCGCGGAGGTCATGAGCGCGCTCGAGAAGGCTGGCACGGCGCAGAATTGCAAGACCTACACGCGCCACGGAGCTCAGCAGCCGATGTTCGGCGTCAGCTTCGCCTTTCTGAGCACGCTGGTGAAGCGCATCGGCTCGGACCAGGACCTGGCCCTGGAGTTGTGGGCCACCAAGAATCACGACGCGCGGATCCTGGCGATGAAGATCGCCGATCCGGCGAAGATCCGCTCCGCGGACCTTGACCGCTGGGCCAAGGAGCAGCAGATGCGGATGTGCGGCATGTACCTGGCGTCCCTGGCGGTGGAGAGTCCCCATGGGCTCGAGAAGGCGGACAAGTGGCTCGCAGCGTCGGACGAGAACACGCGCAATTCGGGCTGGCAACTGGTCGGCCAAGTGGCCAGCCGGGACGAGTCGACTCCTGACAGTTGGTTCACGAAGCGCCTGGCCGTCATCGAGAAGACGATCCACTCGGCGCCCAACGCCGAACGCGAGGGGATGAACATGGCCCTGATCTCCATCGGCGGACGGAGCCCCGCGTTGCACAAGGCCGCGCTGGCCGCATCGAAGCGCATCGGGCCGGTGGAAGTCGACCACGGCGACACTTCGTGCAAGACACCCGAAGCCGGACCCTATTTGGCGAAGATGTGGGCGCACGCGGCGGCGAAGAAGTTCGCTTCGCCCGCTGCCCAGGAGCGCGCGCGCGAATCGATGCGCACGCGCTGCTAGAGATCCGGGTACCTGGTCTTCAGCGCGGCAGTTTCCCCCGGGGGCGCCAACCTCACGTGCGCGATAGGGTATAGGATGTCAGTGTCCCTCCACGGCCCCGCGCGACCCCTCCCCAGAGCATCACCTTGGCCCGCATCGCTTTCGTCCTAACCACGTGCCACGAGTTCGAGGGCGTCAAGGTCCTGTCGGCGACGTTGCGTCAGCACGGGCACACCACCGACGCATTCATCACCTCGGAGGAGCGCGACTACTATCAATCGGTGCTCGACTTCGCTCCCGACGTGATCGGGATCTACGCCACCAGCGGCCAGGAGAAATGGCCCTATCCGTACATCAGGCGCTGGAAGAAAGAGCTGCCGCACTTGAAGGTCGTCATGGGCGGGCCGCACCCCAGCCACGATCTCGAGCCCCTCGACGAAGTTGGCATCGTGGACGCGACGATCAAGGCCGAGGCGGAGTACGCGCTGCTCGATCTGGTCAACGCCTGGGAGACCAACAACTCGATCGAGTTCATCCCCAACATCGGCTTTCGCGATTCCAACGGCGCCCACGTCCAGAATCCGATTCGGCCCGTGGTGGGCGATCTTGATTCGCTGCCCTTTCCCGACGTCGATCCCTTCTACAAGTACCCGTTCCTGCGCCAAAAGCGCGTGATGCAGGTGCACGCCAGCCGCGGCTGTCAGAACTCGTGCACGTACTGCTCGGTCGGCTTGATGAAGAAAGACTGGATCTCCGGGAAGAAGGGCGAGAAGTTCAACCGCGTCAAGTCCGTGGACTACCTGTGCGAGGAGATGAACGACATCCTCGCGCGTTATCCGGGCTTCCGCATGGTCAATTTCGGTGACGCGGCGCTCAACATGGAGAGCGGCTGGGTCGCCGAGTTCGCCGACAAGTGGCCCGTGCGCGTAGGCCTGCCGTTTGCGTGCAACGTCAACATCAATCACCTCGATGAGGACGACATCAAGAACCTGAAGCGCGCCGGCTGTGTGTCGGTGCAATTCGGTCTGGAATCAGGCTCCGAGCACGTGCGCCTGAAGGTCTACAAGAAGGGCTACACGGACGAAATCGTGTACAAGATTCCGCCGCTTTTGCGCAAGCACAAGCTGACCTACCGCACGAACAACATCATGGGCGGCCCGGCGGAAACGCTCGATGACATGTTCGAGACCGTGCGCATGAACAAGCGCATCAAGCCCAACGGCTGCACGGTGCTGATCTACCGCGCTTTCAAGTCCACGGTGCTCGGCAAGGAGGACTATGAACTCGGCCGCGTGGACCTCGAGCGCGACATCGGCCCGTCGATCCAGCACGACAGCCACATGAAGCGCGACGACCGCCGCGAGGTGGTCAATTTGCAAAAGCTGTTCAACATCGCGGTCTACGTTCCCGGCGGCATTCCGCTGGTCAAGCGTTTGATCAAGCTGCCGAACAACCGTGTGTTCCAGGCCAGCCAGTTGTCGTTCCTGTGGTACCAGCACGCCGTGATCTCCGGCTACGGAATGCTCGACGACTTCCTTTTGGGCCTGAAGAACGCCGCGCAGGTCCTGCAGCCGACGCGCGAGCGCCAGAAGCGCGAGACGTTTCTCGATCACATGGACATCGGCTCGGACGCAGCGCTGTAGCTGACGAACCTAGTACAGGTCCGTCAGCTAGCGTTTCGTCAGCTACTTGGTCTTCGCCTCGGCTACGAGCGCGTCGACTTCCGCGTCGATGGCTTCGTCGCCCGGGCTGCCGAGCCAGAACTTGCGGATGATGCCCTTGGCGTCGACGAGGTAGAGCGTTGGATAGCCCTGCACGTTCCACTTCGTTGGGATCGCGGCCTTGCTCGGCGGCCCGAGGATCGCGTGGCGCCAATTTAGGCCGTCTTCCTTGAAGCGCTTGTTCAGGGCTTCGACATTTTCCGAGTCCGTGTTCATGCCGAGCAGGGCGAAGGGTTCATTGGCCAGGCGCTTCACGAGCGCCTTTTCGTGTGGAAGCATTTCCACACAACCGCCTCACCAATAGCCCCAGAAGTCGATCAGCACGACTTTGCCCTTGTAGTCGGAGAGCTTGAACTTCGCGCCGTTCTCGTCTGAGGCTTCGAAATCGGGGCAGGGCATGCCGACCTGCAGTTTCTCCAGCTGAAAAATTGTGCCTTCGGCGCGCTCGACGTACTCCTTCGCTTCCTTGTCGTCGGCAAAGTCCTTGCCGAGGCGTCGCAGGAACGCGAGACCCTCCGCGCGCTTGCCCTCGCTCTTCTGCTCGGCGAGGAAGGTCCCCAATCCGAACATAGCCGCGGCCTGCACGGACTTGAGCGGTGACTTCTCAATCAGCGTGCGCAGCGCCTTTTCGGTCTTCTCGTCGCCGAGGCCCATTTGCCCCAGATCGCCGACCATCGACGAGAGCTCTTTCCAAACCGGTGAGGCAATGTGCTTCTCGATCAGGTGGTCGAGGGCCTTGCGCGTCATTTCCTGGTTGCCGGCTTGGGGCCCGTAGCGCAGCACAAAGCTCCAACCCTCGGCGGCGGTCTCGGTCCCTGGCACCGACTCGGCCACCTCGCGCGCATCACGGACGGCCTGTTTGACGAGTTGCTTGAACTCCTCGTAGAGCGCATTGCGCTCCTCTTCGTCCTCGACCTCGCGGAAGCCCTTGCGCAACTCCGCCTGCCGAGTTTCGAAATCCTGCTTCACTTGAATGAGCTTCTGTGCCGGCTCCACCGGTGCCGGCTCCTGGGCGCCGACCCAGGCGGGCGCGGCACACAGTGCCAGCGCGGCCAGCGCGATTCCGAGGCTCTGCGGCCATCGTTTGAATTCCATGGTGCTTCCTTATGGTCAGCGACTGATCGGCAGCGCATGGCGAGTGCGCGCGGGGCGAAAGGACCCCGCCGCGACCACCGCTGCTCCCTGTGCCGGCATGCTAGGGATCGGTTGGCACACGTGGGCCAGAAGGTGGAGGTTGACCGCTTCTGACATTCAGGTAACGCTCGCTGCGTGTCGCGACGCGCCCTGACCCTGGCCCTGGTGGCCGCCTTCCTGATCCCAACGCTGCTTTTGGCGTGGATCGGACTGGGATCCCTGCGGCAGGAAGCGGAGCGGACCAGCGCGCGCTACAGCGGGCAGGCCGAAGCGCTCGGGCAGACGGTGCGCCTCGAGTTGGAGCGCCTGCTTAGTGAACTGCGCGCGGGACGCGGCCCGATCGAGCCCTTGGTTCTGCGCTACGGATCCGATGGAACCTGGCTGGGAGAGACGCTCGAGTCGAAGCGCGCGGACGCACCGGCGGATCCCGCCCTGGCAGCCGAGCTGGCAGGCGAGATCGATCGCCTGCAGGCCAAGGGCGACTTGAAGGGCGCAGTCGAGCGCACGCGAGAAATTGCTGCCAAAAGCGACAGCGCGAGTTTGAGCGCCTGGGCCCTCGAGGCCTGCGCGGCGCTCCTGGATCAATTAAACCTGCGCACTGATGCGCGCGCCGCCCGCGAGGAATTGATCGCGCGCTTTGGAGCGGAGCGCGACAGCCGCGGGCTCTTGCGCAGCCTCGTTGCGCGCCGGTCGCTGTTGGCCAGCGAAGTTGAGCCAACGGATGCGTTGCTCGCGCTGTGCGGCGACGCGGCGGCCGATTACAGCGCCCTCAGTGAAACGGCGAGCGCGGAATTCTTGCGCCAACTGCGCGCGGACCTCGGCGAGCGCATCGGGTCGTCGGACGAAGTCCAGCTCGCAGAACTGGAGCGCATCGATCGCCTCGACGCAGCGCGCGCGCGCCTGCGCATTTGGCTGGCGAGTTCCCGCGAGGGTCCCGCGGACTGGGTCGCGCGCGGGGCGCCGGGTTCAGCCGCGATTTTCGTTGCCACCGCGCCGCTGATTCCCTCGGCCAATCCGAGCTCGATGGAAGCACCGATCGAGAGCACGCTCGCCGGGGACGGAGTGTTCCTTGCGGCGATCGAACGTCAAGGCGACGAATGGCGCGGCGGCGCGATGGAGCTTGACCGCGCCTTCGTGCGCGCCCTTTCCGTCTCGGCCCAGGATGCTGCCGTGCGCAGTCTAGGGTTCGTCGCGACCATCGAGAGCCGCGCAGGAAGCGCAGCAGCGACGGTTGCGCGGCTGGACCTCGGCCCGCCACTGGGCGACTTTGCAATCGCCGTGCGCGGCGGCGACCTCGAGGCGTTTGCCGCGGGGGAGCGCAAGCGCTTCGCACTGCTCGGCGGCCTGATCGCCTTGGCGATTCTCACTGCGGTAATCGGTGCTTGGCTGACCCTGCGCGCCGTGTCGCGCGAAGTCGAGGCTGCCCGGGGACGCGAGGCCTTTGTAGCGGCGGTGACGCACGAATTGAAGACTCCGCTCGCTGCGATCCGACTGTTCGCCGAGATGCTCGAACGCGGTGACGTCGAATCCCCCAAGGTGATCGAATTCGGAACGCGCACTGTACGCGAAGCGGATCGATTGGCCCGTTTGGTGGACTCCGTGCTCGACCTGGCGCGCATTGAGCACTCGGGCACTGTCCTCGCCGGTCAGCCCGTGGAATTGCGCAAGGTCGCGGTCGCCGCGATTGCGATCGTAGGAAACTACGGGCGCGAATCGGGTTTCGAAATCGAGCTTGCGGTCGGCGGCGAGGGCCTGGCGATTCGCGGCGACGTCGACGCCCTGACGCGCGCGGTGGTCAACCTGCTCGAAAACGCAATCAAGTACAGCGAGCGCGGCCAGCCCATTGAAGTCACGCTCGCGCAACGCGAGGACGGCGACGTGGAAATCGCCGTGCTCGACCGCGGCCGGGGCGTTCCCGAGGCCGACCGCCAGCGAATTTTCGAAGCCTTCCAGCGCCTGGGCAGTGAAATGACGCGCGATCGGCCGGGCGTGGGGTTGGGACTTGCCTTGGTGAAAAAAATCGCCGCGGCCCACGGCGGTCGCGCCCTGTGCGAAGGCCGCGCTGGCGGCGGCAGTCGCTTCGTGTTGATCTTGCCCATGGCAGCCAAGGTCCAGCCATGACGCGCAAGCAGACCATTCTCGTCGTCGAGGACGAAGCCTCGATGCTCGCGGGGCTCGAGTACGCTCTGGCGAAGGAAGGCTACGCGGTGCAAAGCGCGGTCGATGGCGACAGCGCCCTGGCCATGGTTGCGAAGGCCCAGCTCGACTTGATCCTGCTCGACGTGATGCTGCCCAAGCGCTCGGGCTTCGAAGTTCTGAAGCGCCTGCGCGATGAGCGCCGTGGCGTTCCGGTGATCCTGCTGACGGCGAAGGGCCAGGAGATCGACAAGGTCCACGGCTTCGATCTGGGCGCGGACGATTACGTCACCAAACCCTTCGGCCTCGCGGAATTGCTCGCGCGCATTCGTGCGCGGCTGCGCGGACGCGAGAGCGACGTGCCCGATGCATTCGACCTCGGGACAGCGCACGTCGACCTGAAGGCCATGCGCGTGGCGCGCGGGCGCGAGGCGCACGAGCTGTCCTTGCGCGAAGTCGACATGCTCAAGTTGTTGTGGCGCGAGCGCGGGCGCCCGGTGTCGCGCGAGAAATTCCTGGCGGAAGTTTGGGGCCACGAGCGCTTCCCCACTACGCGCACGGTCGACCAGCACATGGTCAAGCTGCGCCAGAAGATCGAGCTCGATCCGGCCGCGCCAGTGCACTTGCTGACGGCCTTTGGGGTCGGCTATCGGCTCGAGATCTGAGCGCCGCGGTCGGGTTTGACAACCTTTGACAAGTCCGGCGCGCGGGCGTGACAAGTTCTGTCTGCGGGGAGCGTCCCATGGCAGTCCCGTGGCACGAACCCAAGCAAGGATAGTCATGCAGAACTTGATGAAATGCGCCGCAATCGCGGCTTTGGTCCTCGGCAGCGTCGCGCCCGTTGCCCTCGCGACGCCTGTGGCGCACGCACAACACAAGCAGTTCACCGCGCAGGAGGTTGCGTCCTTGATCGAACAGGGAAACTCCGCCGAGGAGCACGATCGCGACTTCGGCAAGGCGCTCGCCCTGTACGCGAGCGCATTGGCAGCTTCGCATGGTCGCCTGGAGGGCGATCTCAAGGCCCTGCACCTGCAGGCGCGCACGTACCACGACCGGCTCGTGGCGCGCGCCGCCGGAATCCAGCCCAGCGCGAAGGAGAACGGCGCGAATCCGGAAAACGACCCGATGGTCTGCCGCCTGATGGCTCTGCTCACGGATCTCCATCGCTTCGGGCCGAACACATCGGAGTTGAACGCCGCCCACAGGGACATCGCGCTGCTTGGTGCCATCGCCGTGCCGTGGCTGGAGAAGGCGATCGAAGGTCCCTACGAGCTGGCCAACGATCAGTGCAAATACGATATCAGCGGCAATCCCCAGGGCTTCGTCCGCGCCCTGGCGGGGATGAGCGCGCCCGAGGGGATCGCGGCCTTGGAGCGCGTGCTCTCCTCACGCGATCCGATCGCGCGACGCGCCGTAGCGCAGTACGCCGACGCCACGCGCCACCGCGCGATCCTGCTGCGCGCCCTGAAGGATCCGGCCCAAGCCGTGCGCGACGAGGCGATCAACCGTCTGTCCTTCAGTGAAGACCTGGCCCTGGAGGAGACCATGCTCGGGTTCGTCAAAGAGGGGAACACCGCGGCCCTGGGCTGGTTCGCTCGCTTCAAGGCTCCCGAGCTCGGGCGCATCGCGAACAATGTCCAGAACCCGGCGCATATCCGCAGGCAGGCGCTCAAAGCACTGGAAAGCAACGAGAAGTTCCGCCCGGACCCACAGTTTCTCGAAGGACTACTCTCGCTCGCGCGCGCCCCTCACTCGGACGAGCTGCGCGATGGCGCCATGGAGGCGCTCGCCAGTGGCGTGTCCAGGACCTGGAAGCCCGTGGACTCGGCGATGGCCGAGCCCATCGAGTCCGCCTTCATGGCTGACCCCGACGCGTTCCCGGTCCGGCTGACGACGAAGGTTTGGAGCGAGGTCGCCAGTCTTCGCTCCCTGGCGGCATTGCAGGGGTGGGCTTCCGACGAAGCGAAAAACAACTTCCAGGGGACCATCATGCGTGCCCTCGGCAAGGCAGGATCCGGGGACTTCGATCAAGTGGTCGCGGTCTTCGCGAAATCCCGGGCGCCCGTGCCCGGGCTAGGAGGCTCGGTTGAAGCTGGCGAGTGGATTCACGGCAACCTGCTGCGCTGGCTCGAATCGACTGCTGCGACGGATGTCTCCTCGGCGACTGTGGCCAAGGGGGCGGCGACGTTGTCCCCGGCGTTGCGCCAGATCTACATCAAGACGGTCGTCCCGGCTTGGCTCGACGGGCACCGCGACCGCGAGGGCAAGCTTGACCCGGCCTTCGTCGGGCTGCTGCGCGAACTGCTCAAGGACAGCGACACGCGGCATTGGAGCAAGGTGATCTATGGCCTCGGTGCCAGCCAGGATCCGAGCGTGCTTCCCGACTTGCTTGCGCAGTTGCCGCGGAGCCATAGGAAAGGACCCGAGGTAACCGCAGCGGTCGAAGAGGCCATGGGCCGGATCACTGCGGCGGATCCGAAACGCGCGCGTACGATCCTGGAGCTGTTGCTGACAAATCCAGTTTTGTCTGCCAGCGAATTCAGCGCTGCCTATGGCCGCATCATCGGCCCCGTGGAGCCGGAGAAGTTGCTCGCCGTGATCCAGCCGTCTTGGAACGCGGCCAACGCGGAGCGCCTGACGCATCTGGTTGTCGATCAAGTTCCGGGGCGCGTTGGCAGTGAGTTTCTGCTGGCGCACTACACCGAGCTCGGCCCCGGCGCGGCCGACTCGCGCGTGATCGTGATCAATCGGCTGGGCGAGGATTTGTACGAACCAGCGATCGACCTGATCGGCATCGCGCTGCAGGATCCCAATTCCACCGTCAGGCTTTCCGCCCAACGGATGTTCGAGCGCTTCAAGGCGGAGCGCGCGATCGCAGACGAGTTCAAAGCGTGGCGCAACGAGGAAAAGAAAGCAAAGCAGACGATCAGCGAGCTATTGCCGCTGCTCGACAGCTCCAACTCCGATGTCCTGATTGGCGCGGTCAAGGCCCTGGCCGCGATGAAAGCGCGCGAGTGCTATCCGAAGTTGATCTTGCTGCTCGACAAGCACCGTAATGACGAAAGGCTGAAGGCCGCCGTCATGGTGGCGATCGACGAGCTTTCGAAGTAGCGCAGTGGCTCAGGGTATGGAGTCAGCCGAATTGCGGCTGGCTCCGTACCCTGACTCAACAGGCGGACATCGTTCGCTGGTGGCACGGGCGGCCCTGGGCGCGTAAGTTGGGTGAGATGCGCAATGCAGGTCTCGCCCTCACGTTCTTTCTCGCCGCCTGCAGCAGCGGCGCGGATTCGATGAAATCACATACGCACTCCGCCCACGATCGCGCGCCCCTGGCCGAAACGACCGACGCCCACTCCTATTCGAATCCGCGCGAGGCGCGCGCGACCCACATCGAGCTCGACTGGTACGTCGACTTCGAACGCCAGCAGATCCGCGGCAGCGCCACGTTGAACCTGGCCCTGGCCCCTGGCGCAAAACGCTGCATCCTCGACACGCGCGACCTTGCGATCGAAGCCGTGACCGATGCCGCGGGACTGCCGCTGGTGTACGCCATCGGCGATCGCGATCCGTTCCTGGGCTCGCCGCTTACGGTCGAACTGCCGCACGGCGTCGAGCGCATCTCCGTGCGCTACCACACGACCTCGGAGAGTTCCGGCCTGCAGTGGCTCACGCCCGAGCAAACCGCCGGCCGCCGCGCGCCGTACCTGTTCAGCCAGGCCCAGGCGATTCTCGCGCGCACGATTTTGCCCTGTCAGGACTCGCCCGGCGTGCGCGTCACGTACCAAGCCAAAGTGCGCATCTCCAACGGCCTCGCGGCGGTGATGTCGGCGGAAAACCGTTCGCGTGCCGACGAGCCCGGCGTGTTCCGCTTCGAGATGCCGCGCGCGATTCCGTCGTACCTGATCGCGATCGCCGTGGGGGATCTGGAGTTTCGAAAAATCGGCCCGCGCACCGGCGTGTGGTCCGAGCCGACCGTCGTCGAGAGCGCGGCCCGGGAATTCGAGGACATGGAGAGCATGATCGACGCCGTCGAGTCCATGTTCGGGCCTTACCGCTGGGGCCGTTACGACGTGCTTGTTCTTCCGCCGAGCTTTCCCTTCGGCGGCATGGAGAATCCGTGCATGACCTTCGCCACGCCGACATTGCTCGCGGGCGACAAGTCCTTGGTCAACGTGATTGCCCACGAGCTGGCGCACTCATGGTCGGGGAACCTCGTGACCAATGCGACCTGGCGTGATTTCTGGCTCAACGAGGGCTTCACGGTGTATTTGGAGCGGCGCATCCTCGAACGCATCTACGGAGACCGCGCAGCGCAGCAGGATGCCCTGCTCGGCCGCGACGATTTGTCGCAGACGCTGAAGGACATTCCGGCCGCCGACACGCGCCTGTTCCTCGACCTAACCAATCGCGATCCCGACGACGGCATGACCGACATCGCCTACGAGAAGGGCTGTCTGTTCCTGACGCACCTGGAGCGCTCCGTCGGACGCGCGCGCTTCGATCCGTTCCTGCGGGCCTGGTTCGACGAGCATGCGTTCGAGCCGGTGACCACGGGGCAGTTCAGGCGCTTCATCATCGAGCGCCTGTGCAACAACGACATCGCGGCGGCCGAAGCCCTGCACCTCGACGATTGGATCAACGCCGAAGGACTGCGCCGCGACGCTCCCGACTTCGATGCCAGCGTGTTCGCCGCGCCCACCGCTGCTGCGCGCCTGTACGAATCGGGGGCGACACGCGAGCCGCCCGCGGACGCGGCGAATTGGAACACCGCGGAGTGGCTGCATTTCTTGCAGCGCTTGCCCAAGACTGTTTCGGTCGAGAACCTGGCGCGCCTCGACGCCGCCTACGGCTTGACCCAGCGCACGAATGCCGAGATCGCAGCGCAGTGGCTCGAGAATTCCGTGCGCGCGAAGTACGAGCCCGCCTACGGACGGCTCGAGCAGTTCTTGATCGGCATCGGTCGGCGCAAGTTCCTGAAGCCCCTGTACACGGAACTGGCGAAGACGCCCGAGGGCCTGGCGCGCGCCAAGGCGATCTACTCCGCCGCGCGTGAGGGCTACCACCCCATTGCGCAGGGCACGATCGACAAACTTCTCGGCGTCACCGCTGACAAGTGAAGCGCGAGCCCGCTCAGCCAAAGCGGCGGAAATCCAAGCTGCCGGCGAGCGTGCTCGCCCTTGCCGCGGCTAGTTTTTTCAACGACATCGGCTCGGAGATGGGCTTTCCGCTCTTGCCCGTGCTGTTGGTTTCCCTCGGAGCGGGACCGGCGTACCTGGGGATCGTCGAGGGCATCGCCGATGCGGTGGCGAGTTTGCTGAAACTCGCGGCGGGCTACCTCGCCGATCGGGTAGGGAAGTCCAAGCCTCTGGTGATGTTCGGCTACGGCTTGCCCTGCGGCGTGCGCCCGCTGCTGGCCCTGGTGACGGCGCCGTTTCAAGTTCTCGGAATCCGCGTGCTCGATCGCGTCGGCAAGGGGCTGCGCACCGCGCCGCGCGACGCGTTGATCGCCGCCTCCGTGCCCCGCGATCAATCCGGGAGCGCCTTCGGATTCCATCGAACCATGGATCACGCGGGGGGAGTCCTGGGGCCGTTGATCGCCTCGGGGCTCTTGGCGTTCGGGTTTTCGATCCGCGAGGTGTTGCTGGCGGCACTGATCCCGAGCCTGATGGCCTTGGTCGCCGTGGCGTGGGTGCGCGAAGCACCGCGCGCTGCGCCGGCCGGCGCGCCCCTACACCTGCCGCGGCCCGCCCTGCCGCGCTCCTATAGGAAGTTCCTCGCGATCATGGCGCTGTTCGCCGTTGCGAATTCCTCGGACGCCTTCCTTTTGCTGCGCGCCAGCGAGGTCGGTGTCTCCACCGCGTCGCTGCCTTTGATGTGGACCGCACTGCACCTTTCGCGCATGGCGAGCACCTACCTCGGCGGACATCTTGCGGATCGATTCTCCCGCGCGAGGCTGATCGCCCTGGGCTGGCTGGTGTTCGCCCTGTGCTACCTGGGCATGGGCGCGGCCAGCGAAGCGTGGCACGCATGGGCACTGTTCATGGTCTACGGCGCGCACACGGGCCTGTGCGAACCTGCGGAGCGCGCCCTCATCCGCGACCTCGCGCCCGAGGCGACCCGCGGGCGGGCCTTCGGATTATTCCACGGCGTCGTCGGAGCCTGCGCGATCCCGGCCGGTCTGGGGATGGGTTGGCTGTGGCAAGTGTGGAGCGCACAGGTGGCTCTGACTTTCGCCGCGATCTTGGCCGTGGTCGCCGCCTTGGCCCTGCTGCTCTGGGATCGGGAACTAAAAGATCGCGCAGCGCCGGTAGATTGAGCCCGACAATGGCCGACCTACGACTTGCTCGAACTCCCGCGCCTCCGTACTTCGTCGTCGTGTTCACCTCCGTGCGCAGCGCGGGCGACAACGGCTACGCCGCCATGGCCGAGCGCATGCTGGAACTTGCGGCCGTGCAGCCGGGGTTCCTCGGCGTCGAGAGCGCCCGCGGCGACGACAGATTGGGCATCACAGTTTCCTACTGGAGCAGTCTGGAATCGATCCACACCTGGAAGGCCAACGCCGAACATCGCGTCGCGCAGGGAAAGGGCAAAGACCAGTGGTACGCCGACTACCGACTGCGAATCTGCCGCGTGGAGCGCGAGTACGGTCCCCAGGGCTGAGCGGAAGTCAGCGGAAAAAGGTCTCAGCGGCGCTGAGCGCGCCGCCGTGCCCACGAATTTCGCCGGGGCGATTGGCGTGACCGATCAGCGCCCCGGCCCAGCGCATCGACATGTACTCCGCCGTGCGCTGCAAAACGTCCACCACGGGTTTCGCGGAACCCTCGTCCGCGGTGTCGGAGTCCGAGGTCACGGCCCATAGGTTTCGACCGGCCATGCGCTCCCTAAAACGCAGCTCGGGTGCGCGCATCCAGGCACTCCAGTGATCGAGGTAGAGCTTCGCCGGCCAGGAAACGCTGTACCAATACACCGGCGTGACGAGCACCAGATCGGTGGCCGCGAGTGTCGCGTCGCAGAGCAATTTGGCCTGGCCTTCGGGCGGCGGGTAACCACTGGAGTGGCGCATGTCGAAGAAAGCCGGCAAGGGATGATCGATCAGGCGCAGCCAGCGCTGTTCGCACTCCGGCTCGAGAAAACGCGCCGCGTGCTGCGCGAGGCTTTCCGAATTCCCGTCGCGGCGCGTACTGGAAACGACGAACAGAAAATTTCGCTTCATGCTGCTGTGCGTGTTCAGCGCGGTCGGCGTTTGGCGCGCGCGGTGGGCGGCGCAGTCCAGGGATCTTCCGGCCACGAATGTTTTGGATAGCGCGCGCGCAGGTCCTTGCGCACCTGCTGGTACGTCGTGTTCCAAAAGCTCGACAGGTCCGTCGTCACCTGGACCACCTGATGATTCGGAGAGAGCAGGTGCAGCAACACCGCGACGCGACCCGCCGCAACCGTCGGCGTTTGCGGCAGACCGAACAACTCCTGCAGTCGAACCGCGAGCACAGGCGCCTTGCCGGGAATGTACTCCAACTTGCGATTCGATCCCGCGGGCGTAGTCAAGGCATCGGGCGCGTGCTGATCGAGCGCAGCGCGCTGGCGGCCATCGAGTTGTGCAAGCACGACGTCGTGCAGCGGCAGGGCGCGCAAGTGTGCGAGCGAAGTCACGTTCGCGCACCAGGGTTCGAGCGTTGCGAGCAGACCGCGCGCATCGAGCGCGGGCAGGCCAAGCTCCGGCATCCACTGCCCCAGGGAATTGATGCGCGCGAAGAGTCGTTGGACTCCCTCGTTCAATTCCAAGGCGCGCGCGGGATCTCGCGCCGCGTATTCCAGGAGACCGCGCAAGGCCTCCGCGCGGTCAACATCGGCAAGTTCGACTTCGTCGAGCACCAGGTCCTCGTACAGCGTGCGCCGGCGGGCGATCACGCGCTCGCGCTCGCTGTCCCAGTCCGCCTGTCGCTCAACTCGCAGGGCGCTGCCTGCAACCTCCTCGAGCCACTGGCGGCGAATGGCGCTGCCTTGACGCACGCGCGCCCGCAGGAATTCCCCGCGGGCCCCCAGGTCGGCGTCGAGCACCACGAACAACGGCTCGTCGTGCAGCACGCTCTCCTCGGCCAGGGTCACGCCCGTGCCGCCGAGCATGCGGCCGTCGCGCGATCCGCTGGCGTTGAGGCAGGCCACGCGATCGGGAAAGGCTGTGAAAATGATCCACAACAACGATTCCTCGTCCGCGACCTCGGCATCCGCGACGTGCGCGAAGCTGCGCTGGGCGGCGCGTTCCAATTGCTGCTGCACGCGCTCGACGTTGCGCTGAACATTGCGATCGACTTCTAGCCCAGCGGCGTGCTCGCGGCCCCGCAGCAGATCCGCGCGGGCCAACAGGTCGCTCGGCCCGCTCGAAAGGCGCGCGCTGTGTTCGCGCGAGCGACGCACGATGTCGCGCTCGCCGAGCAGCGCGGCAAACAGGGCGGCCTCGCGCAGGAGACCGCACTGTGCGCCGGAGTGCAGCAAGCGCGCCAGCCGCGGATGGGCCGGGATGCGCGCCAATTCCACCCCGAGGGCCGTCGCTGCGAGTGTCGTGGGTTCCAGTGCGCCCAAGCGCACGAGCAGGCGCTCGGCGCGCGAGAGGGCCGCTGGGTCCGGAGCCTCGAACCAATCGAAGCGCGCTAGATCGCGCTCGCCCCAGACGTGCAGCTCCAGGGCGACGCTCGCCAAATCGACGCGCTTGATTTCAGGCGTGTCGTGCTCGCGCCGAGCGGTCTCCGTGGCCGCGCTCCACATCGCGTAGACGCGCCCAGGACCCAGGCGCCCCGCGCGGCCTGCGCGCTGGGTTGCGGACGAGCGGCTGATGCCCACCAATTCCAAGCGATCGACGCCGCGACCCGGATCGTGGGACGCGCTGCGCGCCAGGCCGCTGTCCACCACGGCGCGCACGCCGGGCACCGTCAGGGAGGTCTCGGCGACGTTGGTGGAGAGAATCACCTTGCGCCGCGGCGAGAGCGCGAGCGCGCGATCCTGTTCTTCCGAGTTCTGTTCGCCGTACAGCGGCAAGAGCAGGAAATCCTGAGCGCGGGCCAGGGCCGAGAGCTCCGTCTGTGCCCGCAGGATCTCGCCCACGCCGGGCAGGAACACGAGCACGTCGCCATCGCCGCCGGCGAGCGCACGGCGCACCGCCGAGGCGACGCGCACATGCAGTGGTCGGTTTTCGTCGAAGTCGCAGCGCTCCGTGGTCGAGGGAAACACGCGGCCTTCCACGGAAATCAGCGGCGCATCCCCGAGGAACTTGCGCACCGGCTCGGCCTCGAGCGTCGCGGACATGACCACAATTTTCAGATCCGGTCGCAGAGTGCGCTGCACTTGGGCGCATAGGGCGAGCGCCAAGTCCCCGTTCAGACTGCGCTCGTGGAATTCGTCGAGCACCACAACGGAAACGCCGGGCAGCGAGGGATCCTGCTGCAATTCGCGCGTGAGGATTCCTTCGGTGATCACGCGCACGCGAGTGCGCGCGCTCAGGCGCGAATCGAAGCGCACTTGGTAGCCCGCGAAGCCGCCCACCTCGTCGCCGTGTTCCTCGGCCATGCGCATGGCCGCCGTGCGCGCCGCGATGCGCCGCGGTTGCAGCACGACGACTTGCCCCCGGGCTCCCGCGAGCCCGCGGGCCACCAGGGCAGGCGGCACGCGCGTGGTCTTGCCCGCGCCGGGTTCGGCCACGAGCACCAGGGATCCATGGCGCGCGAGCTCGGCGCAGATCGCGTCGAGACGGCTGTCGATCGGAAGCGGTACCAGGGCCATCGGACCCCTGAGAGTACGCTGGGGCGCGCGAATTCGTACCCTTCCGGACAGCGACCCAAGAAAGCTGCGCCCCTTGGCGTTGTGCCCCGGGCCGCCCGACCTGACCACCATCGCACCAGCCATGAATATTCTCGCCCTCGCGCTCTTTGCTCTCCAATCCACCCCGGAAGCGCGCAGCCTGCCGACGCAGATCCGCGACGTCACCGTCTTCGCTGACCGCGCCCTGGTCCATCGAATCGTGGACGTCCCGGCGGGCGGGGGATCCTTCGTGGTCCAAGGCCTGCCGCTCGCGGCCGATCCCGAGCAAGTGCGCGTGCGCTGCCAGGGCGGCGACGTGACCAACGTGGACGTGACCGAAGTGCGCGCGCCGACCATGGCCGATGCGCGACGTGAGGAATTGCGCAAGCAACTCGTGGACCTCGGCCGCGAGGACGCTTCGATGGAGGACGAGCGGCGCATCCTCGAGGCGGGCGTGGCCGCGGTCTCCGAGATGATGACGCTCGGTTCCAACGCGTCGAAGCCCGAGGTGCTCTCCGGCAAGCTCGACGTCGCCGCCTGGTCGAACGATCAAGACGCTCTGCTCGCGCGCCTGCGTGCGCAAAAGAAGGCGCTGCGCGCGCTTGCGCAAGAGCGCAATGAACTGTCGCGCAGGAAGCAGGAACTGGAGCAGGCACTGGGCTCCGCGGACGTGGCCGGCGGCGCGGTCTCGCGCCAAGTGGCCTTCGAGGTCATTTCCAAGGCGCGCAGCAGCGTGGAAATCGAGTACGTGGTCTCCAACGCCGGCTGGCACCCGGTCTACGACCTGCGCACGGCGGCGGACGCGAAGACCGTGGAACTTGTGTACCGCGCCGACGTGTACCAGCGCAGCGGCGAGGATTGGAACGACGTCGACGTGTCGCTCTCCACGGCCCAGCCCCAGGTCGGTGCTCAAGGACCGGAGCCGCAGCCGTTGTGGATTCGAATTTTCGAGCCCAGCCGCGGCATGCCGAGAGCGACCGCCCCGGCGATGGAGGCAATGGCCTTCGAAGATCGCGACGACGCCTCATACGCCAAGGGGGAATCCACTTTCGGTTTCCTCGGGGAGCCTGCCCCTGCCGCCCCGGCCCCGCGACCCTTCGCCAGCGTCGAAAGCCAAGGTCTCTCCGTGCGCTTCCACTTGCCGCGCCGCGAGTCCCTGCCCTCGCGCCCCGAACCGACGCGTGTCTTGGTGGCCGAGCAATCGCTCAAAGTCACGCCCGAGTACTTCTGCACGCCGGCCCTGGACACGAACGTGTGGCTGCGCGGCAAGGCATCGAACACCACCGACTGGACCATCCTGCCCGGCCGCGCGGCGGTGTACTTCGGAGCCGATTTCCTGGGCCATGCGGACATTGCCGCGGTTCAACCGGGAGAGGAGTTCACGCTGCACCTGGGCCGAGATCCGGGCTTTACGGTGGAGCGCGTCCAAACCGAGGATCTAGCCAAGCAGCCGGGCGTGTTCGGCTCGCGCGTGACCCAGGTGGACGCCTGGAGCCTCAAGGTCAAGAACACCGGCGCCTTGATCGCCGCCGCGGACGGCAGCGCGACGCTGTTCGTGCGCGAGGCACTGCCGCGAGCCACGGACGATCGCATCAAGGTCGAACTTGGCGACGCGAAGCCGGAACCCAGCGCCGACGTGCGCTGGAAGAAGGATCGCGACGAACAGGGCTTCGTCACCTGGGCGCTGAAGGTCCCGCGCGCGGGCGATACTCAGCTCACCTGGCGCGTGAAGATCACGTTCCCAGAGGGCGCGCACCTCAGCCGCTGAGGGCGGCGCCGCCTCGAGAAACACAGGACTCGCGTCGGCAAGGCTCCGCGGAGCACGGCCGACGCGAGTCCTGTGTTTCTGGAGGCGACAGCGAGGTCAGGCGAGTCCCATTCGATCGACGCCCTCTTCGTCGAAGCCGAGCATGTGCCCGATTTCGTGGTAGAGCGTGACGCGCAGTTCCATCACGAGATCCTCGCGGTCGGCGCAGGAGCGTTCGAGGTTGCGCTGGAACAGGTGGATCGAAGCGGGCAATTCGCCTGACTCGCCACCGCGGTCCAGTTGCGATACGCCGACGAAGAGTCCCAGCATGTCGGGCGGCGTCTCGGCGGGATTTTCGCGATCGATCAGCGCCACCGAGGGCATGGGCTCGATCAGGATCGGCGTTTCCTCGAGCGCTTCCTGGAAATCCGGATCGAGCATGCCGATCGCTTCGTCGAGCACCTCGGTCATCTCGTCTTCGTCCAGGCGCGGCGGGAACTTCCAACCCTCGGGATCGAGCCGCTCGGCCTCGCGCAAGAATGCATCGGCCGCGGCGTGATCGCCCAGGGCGTCGGCACACAGGGCCTGTCGCCCGAGGGCCGGGGCCGTGGGGTCGAGGCGCGCCGTGATCGCGAACAGGCGCGCGGCATCTTCGAGTTTCCACTCGCGCAGTGAAATTTCCGCCGCAGTCCAGCACAGGTCCGCATCTTCCTCCGCGGGCCGATCACGGCTCGCGCGCGTCAGGGCCTCCCGTGCGCCGCGCAGGTCGTCGAGTTCCAGGCGCGCGCTGGCTTCGAGCACCCAGCGCGACGGCTCGTCCTCCGCGATGGTGCTTGCAATCTGCAGCGCTGCCTCTGGATCGCCAGCTTCGAGCGCGTCCCACGCGCGGTCGAGTTCGGTTTCTGAATCGTCGTCTACGTTGTCGCGTTGTTCAGTCATGTCCAGGATCTTCGCTCACTCGTCCTCGGCCCTTGTCGCCTCGTCAGGCCGCGCTCGCGTCTCTTCGCGCAAGTCGCGGATCGAACCCTCGCGCATCGACACGAGCTTCAAGTCGCGATCGAAGAACAGCACGGCGCCGCGCATGCGTTCGACCTCGTTGCCGTAATCAATGTAGGGCGAGAGGACCTTGCTGCCCGTGGGCACACTGATCTTTACCTGCCAGCCTCCGGAGTGAAACCAGCCCCAGGCCAAGGCGCTGCCCTGTTGGGGCAATTCCCACGCGAAGAGCGGTGGACCAAGCCTGCGGAGCACGTCCTCGAGCTTCGTCGCACCGGGGCTCAGCGTAGCGAGGGCCCCCTCGGGCAACGGCTCCATGCGTGTGTCACGTTCGAAACGCACTTGCACACAGCCGCTTGTGAAAGCACTGAGCGCGAGCACAGTGCACAGGGCGACCCGCGGAGAAAGCGGCGAAGAACTCAATGCGAACTCGCGGCTCAGTAACCCAAAGACCTGAGTTCCGGTTCTCCGCGCACTTCCTGCCAGGGCAACGCGTAGCTGGCATTGCTCGCCCGCAGGCTGGCGGCGACGTGCGTTAGCACATCGCGCTCGTCGAAGAAGACCCAGGCGCGGTCGGCCCGCGTATCGCTGTTGAACATGTTGATCAGGAACAGGACCGCTCCGGCGTCCTTGGTCGTCGTGTGGTCGTAACGGTAGGCCGTGCGTCGGCCCAGCTGCACGACCTCAGTGGGCGCACCGAGGAGCTAAACCGTCTGCAATGCAGTGGTCTTGCCCGGTGCGAGCATGGCGATGTGCTTGGGATCGAGGGGTTCGTTCTGGGTCCGCCTTGCAAGGATGCAGCTTGGGAGGAGGCAGAGCAGCGCTGCGGCGAAAATGAGGTGTCGCATGGGCGAGAGGGTAGCAGATGGAGCGCGCGAGTCAGCGGATCGAATGCGCACAGTGGGGGATCGAGCTAGCCCTCGGCCACACGCGCGATCGCAGCGCCTACCCGCGGCATGCGGGCGAGCACCTGCGCGACCGAGCGCGCCGCATTGGGATGGCGCGCGAGGCAAAGCAACAGGCGTGCTAGTCGCGCGCGCGCGCGGGTTTCGTGGGCCACGGCGCGCGCATACTCGATTTCGACCTTGCGCGGCGACTCGCCATCGATCCACCGGCGTGCGCCACGGGCTGCCGCGACGCCGGTGGCCAAGGCCACCGACACGCCGCAGCCCACGACGGGGTCCACGGCACCGGCCGCATCGCCCACGAGGAACACGCCTGCCCGCGCCGGGCTCGCGGGCATGCGGCGCGCGAGCGAGCGGACTTCGGGCTCCGTCACCATTTCGCCTGCGATCTCCGCCACGCGTGGGTGCGCGAGGGCGACCTCCAACCACGCGGACGCGCCACCGCCCGTGGGCGCTCTGTCGAGCAACAGGGCGATGTTGACCCGTCGCCCGGGCAAAGGCGTCAAGTAGATCTGCCCATTGGGATCGCCGAGCAGAATCAGCACGCCGTCCATTTCGCTGCGCGCTTCGCAGCGCGCGCGCAGCCCAAATCTCTGCGGATCCGTCCACCTAGTCGGGCGCAACCAGCCTGCCGCGCGCCCGCGGGTGCCATCCGCCACAGCGAGCGTGCGCGCCGAGAAATCCTCGCCGCCCGCTTGCACATGAAACTCGCGGCCCGCGCGCTCGACCTTTGCTGTCTGGGGCACGCGAAAGATCAGCGACTCGCGCGCGAGAGCTGCATCGAGCGTGCTCGCCAGTCGATGTCGCTCGATAGCTAGGCCAACCTCAGGGAATGGAATGACCAGAGGCGCTGCCCCTGGGATCGAATAGGTGATGTTGCGCAGGATTTTTCCGCCGGCGAGCGCGGCGCCGAGGCCCAGTTGCTCGAGGGCGCGAACTCCGCTGGAGAGGCATCCTTCGCCGCAGGGTTTGTCGATCGGGCTCCCCTGGGGCTCGAACAGCGCCACCGTCAATCCGCTGCGGGCCGCGGCCAGGGCGCAGGCGCTCCCGCCAGGTCCGCCGCCGATCACCGCCAGATCGAAAGTCGGGTTCATCGCTCGAATCCTGCGCTCCAGCCGGGAACTTGCGCGAGCAAGCCCTCCTCCTGCCGTTTGCGGCGTGCGAGCAGCAACGCGTTGGCCGCGAACAGCACAGCGCCGCTGTACCAGGTGCCGCCGACCCAGGGCAGGGCCGCGAACTCGAGTGCTACCGCCAGATAATTGGGATGGCGCAGAAATCGATAGGGCCCGCCGTGGACCGCTCCCAGCGACGGCGCGACGACCGCGGGCGCATTCCAGCGCGGACCGAGCGTCCAAATCGTCCACCAGCGCAGACCCTGGGCGGCGAGCAGCGCGGCGATTGCAGCGTACGCGTACCACGGAATCGGGCGTTCGCCCCGCAGGCTGAACTCGATCCATGGCGCCGCGAGAAACAACACGTGGACGACGACCATCGCGCTGTACTCCGCGGCGCTGGAGGACGCCATGCAGGGCGTGCCATTGGCCTTCAGCCGCGCGAGATTGCGGTGGGAGACAATCAGCTCCGCCCCGCGCTCGAGGGCCAGGAGCGCGATTGCGCCGATGAGAAGCGTCCCGCGGTCCGCGCCAAACTCAAGCACGACTGGGCCACTCGAGCAGCAGGAACTCCAGCGACAGCCCAGGGCCCACGGCGGCGGCCAGGGCGACTTGTCCAGGATTCACGCGCGCACCGTCGGCGAGGGCCAACTCGATCACCGTCAAGATCGAAGCCGAGGACAGATTTCCGAAGCGCTCCAACGATTGACGTGAGTACACGAGCCCTCCCGCGGGGAGCTCGAAGGCGGACTCCCAGACCTCGAGCACGCGTCGACCGCCTGGGTGCATCAAGTGCAGGCCGATGTCCGCGCGGCGCTTGCCGTGGCGCGCGAGAAACGCATCCAGTGCATCAGGAAATGCAGCAGAGAGCACTTCCGGCAGGTCGCGGTCGAGCACGATTCGCAACCCGTGATCGCCGATGTCGAAGCCCATGGTGCGCTGGGTGTCCGGCAGGAGGAACGAACCTCCGGCAAGGATGCGGGGCCTGTGCTCTGCGCGGGAATCCTGGTCTGCATTTGCCGGCTGCACGATGGCCGCAGCAGCGCCGTCGGCGAACAGGGCCGCTGCCACGAGATCGGTGCGCGTGCGCTCGCCGCCAGGGAGTGTGAGCGAGCACACTTCGACAGCCAGGACCAGGACCCGTTCGCCGCCGCGGGCCAGGGAAGCCCCAAGGCCAAGGGCGAGCCCGCCAGCTGCGCAGCCGCTTTCGGTGATCGGGATGCGGCGCACGTCGCTGCGCAGGGAAGCGCGCGAGACCAGATCCACATCCAGGGCAGGGATCGCGATCCCCGTGCAGGACACATCGATGACACAGTCGATCTCCGCGGGCGAAAGCCGAGCGCGCTCGAGCGCCAGGTGAATCGCGCGCGCGGACAATTCCAACGCATGCGTTTTCCAATGCGCGTTCCGGGCGCTGAAGTCGCTCTCGCGCAGCAAGGACTCGAGCTCTGGACCGATGTGGCGCAGTCCGACTCCCGAGCGCTCCAAGAGCGACGTGATGAAGCGCGGATCCTCCCCTGGAAACATGCCTACTAGCGTCTCGAAGGCGAGCATGCGATCCACCGTCTGAGACGGGAACGCACTGGCGATGCCGGCGATCGTGGGGGGCTGGAACATCGGCGACCGACCATGGTCCCACGGCGACGGGGTGCCGCCAGTGTTTTCTTTGGGCTATGCGCGTGGTCGGTGTGCGCCGAGAGCCGGGCGCTGGCCAGCTCGGCGAGCATCGCCGTAACTTGCCTGGGGAATCAGCCCACTAGTCGCCCGGGGCGCCGAGGAGTCCTGGGAGTCAGAACGCTGGAGGCGGGAGAAACTCCTGGGGCTCACCCTGATAAGGCACACAAGAAATCAACACTGCGGTTGGGCCGCCGCTCGCTCAATCGGACAGGGGCCGACTACCATGCGTACGTGAAATCTCACTCCACCTCACGACGCTGTGACGCCGCCCGTGCCTGGACGCGGGTGCGCATATTGGTGGCCGCTTTCGTGTGCGCGGCCAGCGCCAACGGGGCTTCCGCCCAAGCGCAGGCGCCGCAGCCGATTCATCCGGAGGCGCTGCAGCCGATTCATACAGAGGCGCTGCAGCCGATTCAAGCAGACGCGCTGCAGCCGATTCATTTGGTGATCCTGCACACCAACGACATCCACGGTCAGGTCCAGACGCGCAAGGCGACCTGGCTTTCGAAGGAGTCGCCGCCCGACATCGGTGGGCTGGCGCGCCTGGCGGCGAAGGTCGCCGAGCAGCGCGTCACCGAGCCCGCGGCGATCGTCGTGGACGCGGGCGATTGGTACCAAGGAACACCGGAGGGTGCGCTGGATCGCGGACTGCCTTTCGTGCAGGCCCTGGCGCTCGTCGGATTCGACGCCATGTGTGTCGGCAATCACGAGTTCGATCACGGCATTGCCAATCTGGCGCGCATCGTGCTCGGGGCGAAGGTGCCCGCAATCCTGGCCAACGTTCGCGCCACAGCGGAAGGCGAACGGTTGCCCTGGGCCAAGCCTTGGATCATCGTCGAGCGGGCCGGCGTGCGCGTGGCCCTCGTGGGACTCTTGACCACCGTGACGCCGGAGATCACGCATGTGGAGACGCGCGCCTTGGCTTTCGCGAATTGCGCGGAGGAGCTGCGGCGCGCTCGAGCGGAAATCGGCGACAAAGCGGACCTGATCGTTCCCGTGGGGCACATTTCCGTGGAGGAGGCGCGCGAACTTGCGAAGTTCGAGCCCGGCCTGCCCTTGATCGTCTCGGGTCACTCGCACACGTACCTCAAGCAGGGGCTGCGGGCCGGAGAGACGCTGATCGTCCAGGCGGGCTCGAAGGCCAGCGCCTTGGGGCGCGTGGATCTGTGGCTCGACCCGGGCACGTTCGCCGTGGTGCGCACCGAAGCACGCCTGATCGACCTGATTGAGGAGCCCGGCGATCCGTTGCTGACGCTGCCTTGGGTCGCCGCCGTGTCGCGCGCCTGCCTCGAATTGATCAGCCGCGCCTCCGCGGACCTCGAGACGGTGGTCGGCGAGTTGGAGGAACCGTTGCAGCGCGCCCCCGTGGCAGGCTGCTCGCCGCCGGGGCTGTGGATCGCCGACGCGCTTCGAGAGCGCATGGGCGCGGACATTGGAGTTCACAATCGCGGTGGGACGCGCTGTGATCTCGAGGCCGGGCCGCTGACGCGGCGCGACCTGTTCGAGCTTTTGCCCTTCGACAACGAAATCGTGGCCCTGGAGTTGAGCGGCGCCCAGCTTGAAAGTGCAGTGCGGCGCTCGATCGAGGGCACGACGCACACCGGACTCGATTTTTCAGGGCTGAAGTTGTTCGTCCGGCGCCAGACAGATCGCAGCCTGCGTCTGCTGCGCATCGAGATCGGCTCCAAGGCGCTCGATCCCAAGCTGACCTACCGCGTGGCCACCAACAGTTTCCTGGCCAACGGCGGCGACGGCCTCGCGGAATTTCAGGCCGCCACCACGCGCGTCGTCGATCCGGCGTTGATGCGCGAAGCCCTCGAAGCGCACGTGGCGAAAAGCCCGCGCGTCCGCATGCCCAGGAATTTTTCCGAACGCTTCGCGGAGGAAGGACCTTGATCGCACAGCGCATTTTTTCGCGCGCCAGCCGCGCGTTCCTGATCGCGTTGCTGGCTTCGCCGCTCGCAGCGGCCCAGGGTCTCGAGGACCTGGAGAAGCGCCTGGCGGATTCAGACGAGCGCACGCGTCGCGCGGCCGTGGAAGAGCTGTCGCGGAGAAACGGCGCCGCGGCCATGGCGCTTGTATTGAAGAGCCTGAAGGATCCGAGCCCCATGGTCGCCGACGAGGCTCAGCTCTCGCTCGCGAGCGCCGACGAGGAGGCCGAATACGACCTTTTGTTTTCGAAGGAAGGTCTCGGGGCACGCGACGAACTGGTGCGCCTGCGCTGCGCCGAAGCTCTGGGCCGGATCGAAGGGAAAATTCCCGCTGCGCGGCTGGTCAAGGCCCTGTCCGATCGGGACCCCAACGTGCGCCGCGCCCTGGTGCATTCGATCGAGCGGCTCTCGGGCCGCTTTGGAATCGTCGAGGGTCCCGCTGATTCCCTGCGCAAGGACCTCTCCAATCTTGCGGAGCGCGACAGTTCATCCGGCGTGCGCGCAGCCAGTGTCATAGCACTGGATGCCCTCGGCTCCGGCCTCGGGGCGGTGGAACTCGGCCGCCTCGCCGCGGACAAGCTGTTCGAGGTGCGCTCCGCGGCGCTGCTTGCTGCCGCGGATGTCGAACCCATAGCACGCCTGGAACTGGCGCGCCTTTGCATGAAGGACGCCCATCCGAGCGTGCGCCTGCAGGCCACGATTCTGCTTGGCACCTTGGCCCACCGCGATGCTGCGCTGCTGCTGGCCGAGGCGCTCGAGACCGAGAAGGGGCTGCGGCAGGCGTGGGCCATCGTCAGCCAGCTCCGGCGCCTCTCCGGACTGAAGGCCGCCCGCGACGCGCGCTATTGGCAGCGCTGGGCCAAGGAGTTGCCCCTGGATTGGAAGCCCGCCGCGACCGATGGCAAGCCAGGAGACAGCGAGCCAAACACTGCCACCTTCGCCGGACTGCCGCTGTTGTCCGAGCGCCTGACCATCCTGATCGACCTCTCCGGTTCCATGTGGGAAGAGCGCGACGGCAAGACGCGCAAGGCTGGCGCGGAGAAGGAACTGGAGCGGGCCCTTGGCACGCTGGCTCCAGGCGCGGAGTTCAATCTGATTCCCTTCACGGGCACACCTCTGCCCTGGCAGGACGCGCTGCAGGCGGCGACGCCGAAGAACATCGCAGCGGCACTGAACTTCTTCGGCAAGCGCTCCGACCGCGGCAAGGGCAACTTCTGGGATGCGCTGCAGCTCGCGCTGTCGGATCCGAACCTCGATACGGTGGTGATGTTGGGCGACGGCGCGCCCACCGGCGGAACGCGCTGGAACGTGGAATTGATGCGGCTCCTGTTCGCGGAGCAGAATCGCTTCCGCCTGGTGCAGCTCGACGCGGTCCTCGTGGACTGTCCCAAGGGCCTGACCCGCACCTGGACCACCTGGTGCGAGTCCACGGGCGGCAAGACGCTGGCAACGGACCTGCGGTAGCGGAAACGGGCCAGGCTTGCCGCTCCCCCTACAGCGGGATAGGCTGAATCCACGACTAGTCCCTCGTGCTGGGTCGTTCCCCCTTCCACGTATGATCGCGACCAAGACGCGAGCTGGGCTTGCCCAGAATCGCTCCGTTGTCTTCGTCGAAGTCAACGAAGCAGAGCGCCATTTCCTCGAGCAGGGGATCAAGGCTGGGCGGTTGCCGCATTTCGCGCGCATGACCGCTGGCGGTGCATTCCTGCGCACGCGCGTGCGCGGTTATGACCCGTCCCAGGAGAAGGCGTGGCGCCTGATATCGCCCTGGATCATCTGGCCGTCGGTCTACTCGGGCCTGGAACCTGAGCAGCACGGAATCATCGGCTTCGGCCAGGACACGAGCTCCATCCGCGGCCGCTGCATATGGGATGTCCTCGATGCCCACCATGTTTCGGTCGGCGTGTTCGGGAGCCTGATGAGCTACCCGCCGCGCACTTCCGGCAACGCGCGCTACTATGTGCCCGAGGGATTGGCGGACGACGCGCGCTGCATCCCCGAGTCGGCCCGGCCCGTTCAAGAATTCTGCATCTTCAGCGCGCGCAACTACTCCGAGAGCTTTTCGCTCAAGGCGCTCGAGGCGGTCGGACTCTTGCTGCGCACCATGAAGTCCGGCGTGAGTGCAGCGACCGTGCTCAAGACCCTGGCCCAGGTGCCGAAGGAAGTCTTGTTCGGATCGGCGCAAGTTCCCGAGCGCGCGATGCTCGCCAGCTACATCGCCTTCGACGCATTTCGTGCGCTGTACACGGCACACCGCCCAGCGTTCGCCACGCTGCACTTGAACCATGTGGCGTACATGCAGCATCGCTACTGGCGCGCGGCGGAGCCGAATTTGTTCCGCGACGAGCTGAGCTCGACCGATCAGCGCTTCTTCGGCGACGTTTCGGAGCGCAAGAACTACGAGGGACGCTTCGCCCACTGGATCGAGCGCAGCTTTGCCTACACCGACGAGCTTCTGGGCCAGCTGCTCGAAATGGTGGACGACGACACGATCGTCGTGGTGGGCACAGGCCTGGGTCAGCGGCCCTTCGACCCGGTCGGAGAAATCCACAATCCCGTCGTGCGCCTTGTGAAGGAGCGCGAATTGTTCGACGCCGCGGGACTTTCGGAATACACAGTTTTGCACCAGATGAATCCGGATCTGACGGTCAATTTCCCGTCGGAAGCGGAGGCCGAACGCGCGCAGGCGCAGCTGTCGGGTCTGTATGTGGACCCAGCTGAAGCGCTGTTCCACGTGGCGCGACGCGGACCGCAGGTGTTCATCGAACTCAACATGCCCCGCCGTGCTGCGAAGCGTGAAGAGCGGCCGATTCGCCACCGCGCACTCCCAGAGTTCAGCGCGTCCTTCGCGCGACACATCCACGAGCATCCGACAGCCGACCAATCGACTGCGCACCACAAGGACACTGGCTGGCTCTTGGCCTACTCGAAGGGACTGCAACTGAAGTCCGCACAGGATTCGATGTCGGTCACCGAGATTGCGCCCACTGTCCTGTCCTGGTTCGACGTGCCGATCCCGAGTTGGATGGATGGCACGCGCGCTCCCGCGATTCAAATTGCGCCGCGGCCATGACGATCAAGCACGCAGTTGCGGAGTTGACGCAGTCCGAACTTGCGCAGCAGTTGAACGCCGAATTCGACGGCATCGCGATCGGCGTCGTGATTCCGGCCTACGGCGTGGCGCAGCAGATCGAGCGCGTGATCGCCGGGATCCCCGCTTACGTGGACACGATCATCGTTGTCGAAGACGGATCCAAGGACGACACCCTGGCCAAGCTGCGCGCCCTGCGCGATCCGCGCTTGATTTTGATCGAGCACCCTCAGAACCGCGGCGTGGGCGCCGCCATGGCCACCGGGTTCAAGCGCGCCCTGGTGGAGAAACTGGACATCGTGGTCAAGCTCGACGGCGACGATCAAATGGATCCGGCGCGCATGCCCGAGTTGCTGCGCCCGCTGATCGCCGGCGCGGCGGACATGTGCAAGGGCAACCGTTACTCCGACTTCGTGGCGTTGCGCTCGATGCCCTTCCTGCGCATGGTCGGCAACGCAGGGCTGACCTTTCTGGTAAAGGTCGCCTCGGGACAATGGAGCCTGTTCGATCCCGCGAACGGCTACATTGCGATCCGCACAGACGTCCTACGACGCATGGGGCTCGACAATCTGCCGGACCGCTATTTCTTCGAAAGCGGGCTGTTGATCAAACTGGGCATCCTGCGCGCCGTGGTGCTCGACGTGCCGATTTCGGCGCGCTACGCCGACGAAAAGAGCTCGCTCTCGATCACGCGCACACTGTTTGGTTTTCCACCGCGGCTCCTCGGAGGCCTGCTGCGTCGATTGTTTTGGCGCTATCTGGTCTACGACTTCACCGCGCTGTCGTTGTTCCTGGCCCTGGGCCTGCCGGCGCTCGTGGGTGGGACAAGCTACGGCCTGTGGCTGTGGTGGGATTTGAGCGGTCGCGGGGAATACGCCCATCCAGGGCAAGTCATGCTGGCCACTCTGCCGATTATCCTCGGCGCCCAACTCGTGCTTCAGGCCGTGACCCTGGACATTGCCAACACGCCTCGCACGCCGATCAGCGCACCTCTCAGGGCACGCCCTCCACACTGACCACCGCCTGGGGTATCCGCACTCGCGGTGTCCCAGGCATTTGATCCGAGCAACACTCCCCATCCATGTGCGGCATTTTCGGCATTGTCTGCAGGCAGAACTCCGGCGCGAGCCCCGAGCAGGCCGGTCGTCTGGTCAAAGCGTTGCTCGAGGCCTCGAAGACCCGCGGTCGCGAAGCAGCGGGACTTGCCGTGCGCGGCGGCGAGTCCATCGAAGTGCTCAAGCAGGCAGGCTCGGTGGAGGATCTGTTGGCGAACCCGCGCTTCAAGGCGCTGCTTGGCCGTGCCACGGAGTCGTTCGAAGCGCGCCGAGGTGACGGGCGCGGTCATTCCTTGGCGATCACTGGCCATTCGCGGCTGGTGACCAACGGTTTCCAATCCAACGACGAGAACAACCAGCCTGTGATCAACCGCGGATCCGTCGGGATCCACAACGGGATCATCGTCAACGACCGCGCGATCGCGGCCGCTCGGCCGGAGATCAAGTTGCGCTCTGAAGTCGACTCTGAGCTGCTCGTGGGCCTCCTGCGCAGCGAATTCGACTCGCGCGGGAATCTGATCGAAGCCGCGCGCCAGACGTTCAAGACCATCGAGGGTTCGGCTTCCTTGTCGATGTTCTTCGACAGCGTGCCGTGGTTGTTGCTCGCTACCAACACGGGCTCGCTGTTCACGCTGCGCAACGCCGGCGACACGTTCATCGCCTTTGCATCAGAGCGCTTCATCTTGCAGCGACTTGCCGAACGCGAGAACCTCGAGGCGCACTTTGGTGCGCTGAAGTTGGAGCAAGTCGCCGCAGGTCGAGCGCTTGTGATCCATCTGGATCCGAAGCCTGGTCAAGGGGAATCAGTCGTCGGCTTCGATTTGACGAGCTCCGACACTGCGAGTCTGAATGGCGCGTTCACCCGTCAGGATGTGACGCCCGCCAAGATCGTGGACCTGACGCGCAACGCGTCGAACCTGCGTCGCTGCAAGCGCTGCATCTTGCCCGAGACCTATCCCTTCGTTGATTTCGATGCGGCGGGCATTTGCCGCTACTGCCGCAACTGGCGCAAGATCACCGTCAAGGGGCCCGAGGCCCTGCGCGCCGCCGTCGAGCCTTATCGATCCAGCGACGGATCGCCGGACGTTATCGTCGCCTTCTCCGGAGGTCGCGACTCCGCCTATGGCCTGCACTACGCCAAGAAAGTGCTCGGCATGAATCCGGTCGCATTCACCTACGACTGGGGCATGGTCACCGATCTTGCGCGCCGCAACCAAGCGCGCCTGTGCGGTTCCCTGGGTGTCGAGCACATCCTGCGTTCGGCGGACATCACCAAGAAGCGACGTTTCGTGCGCAAGAACGTCGAGGCCTGGCTCAGGCAGCCGGAGCTGGGCATGGTCACGCTGTTTACCGCAGGCGACAAGGAGTTCTACAAGTACGCGCGCGACCTGCGCACGGAAACCGGCATCAAGCTGGTGATCTTCTGCACCGGCAACATGATCGAGGACACGCCCTACAAGACAGGCTTGTGCGGAATCCGTGAGGACGATCACGGGATGACGCTGACTGGCCTGTCGCGGCGCAACGAGATCGCGTTGCTTTGGTACTACTTCAAGCACTACCTGAAGAATCCAGGCTATTGGAACGAGTCGCTGCTCGACACGATCAACGCGTACTACCAGACCTTCATGGTCAAAGACGACTTCCTTTACCTCTTCCACTACTTGGAATGGCGCGAGGAGGAGGTTGTCGGCACGATTCGGCGCGAATACGACTGGGAAGTGGCCACGGACACGACGACCACCTGGCGAATCGGAGACGGAACCGCGCCGTTCTACAACTACATCTATCAGACGATCGCGGGGTTCACGGAGGATGAGGTGATGCTCTCCAACATGATTCGCGAGGAGCACATGACGCGCGAGCAAGCCGTGGCGCGCGCAGTCGATTACTCCAAGCCGCGCATTCCCTCGATTCGCGAGTACGCGCAACTTGCCGGCTTCAACTGCGAAGAGGCGCTGAACATCATCAACGCCGCGCCGAAGCTGTACTGAGAGCCGGCGTAGCGTGAGCGCCACCGACGAGAGCCCGGGCTTAGACCAGTCGGACAAGCGCCTGCGTTCCGGCGTGACCTGGAACGTCGCCAGCCTGGCCGTGCTTGGCTTTGCTGGGATTGCGCTCAATGTCCTGATCGGACGCCACTTCGGAGCCGCGGCGCTCGGAGTGTTCAACCAGGTGATGGGCGCGTACATCCTGTTTTCGATGGCCGCGGCAGGCGGCATCAACTACTCGCTGCTCGGCGCCGTGGCCGAAGCGCCGGCTGACCGGCCGCGCGTCGCGGGCGCCGTCGTTGGCGCGCTGTTGCCAACGATCCTGCTCGCCGCCGCCGTGACGGCGGCATTCTTCGCTTCAGGGAACTGGGTTGCGGACGTGCTCGACAGTCCAGGCGTGGCGAAGGGGATGCGCGATGCGGCGCCCGGTCTTTTCTTCTTCGCCCTCAACAAACAGCTGCTTGCCGTCGTCAACGGCATGCAGCGCATGCGCGCGTTCGCGATCTACCAGGCACTGCGCTACGTGTTGATCCTCGTGGGCTTCGTGATTCTGTGGAGCGCGTCTTGTTCCGGCGACGAGTTGTCTCTCGTCTGGACTATCGCGGAGGGGACTCTATTCGTCGTGTTGGCCGTGGAAGTCGGCCTGCAGGTCAGCTGGCGCCAGGCCGTGGACGTAGTGAATTGGAGTCGCGTGCATTTGATTTTCGGGTCGCGCAGCGTGCTCTCCGCGATGCTGCTCGAATTGAACGCCAAGATCGACATCTGGATGCTCGGCCTGTGGCTCGGCGATGCCAGCGTCGGCGTGTACAGCCTCGCCGCGAATCTGGCCGAGGGCTTCTACCAATTGATCGTTGTGCTGCAGAACAACTTCAATCCTGTGCTGGCGAGTCTCTCTGCCCGCGGTTCGAGCGCGGAACTGCACGCACTGATCGCCAAGGCCCGGCGCTGGATCGTCCCAAGTTTCGCGGGGCTGGCGCTCGTGTCTGCGGCCCTATATCCCTGGACGTTGCCCTTGCTCGCCGAGGGTCCGGAGTTCGCGGACAGCTGGTTGCCCTTCGCGATTCTCGTGGGTTCCATCGGAGCGCTGGCGGCATGGTTGCCCTTTGGAAGCCTGCTCTTGATGGCCAAGCGCCCGGCCTGGAATTCGCTTTTGATGGCGTTGGTCGTGGGCGTCAACGTCGGCGCGAACGCGCTCCTGATCCCGCGCTTTGGGATCGTCGGGGCAGCGCTCGGTACCGCGATCGCCTTCGCCGCGTTCTGCTTACTGTTGAAAGTGCTCGCGCGCCGGCTGCTGGGCGTCCGACTCTGAGTCTCAGGGCCGTTCGGCCAGGGCCTGCGCCAATTCCTGCAGGCGCGGCTTCGAGTACGGCTCGGAGCGCGACCAGGCGGCGTTGACGATCAGGGCATCCTCGGGCTTCGACAGGTTCAGCCGCGCCACGTCCTTGAACGTTCCGCCGGGCTCGAACTCGCGTTCGACAACATAGGCAAGGAAGCGCTCGCCCACGGCGAGCGTGCCCAGTTCGAGCACCATGCGACCGCCCTTGCTCGGGACCTCTGCGAAGCTGCCGACGCTCAGCTTCGCGTCGAACAATCGATTCAGTTCCTTCTGCGCGCGATCCTTGGGATAGCTAACGAAGACCAAGGCCCGCGGCCAACGATCGACCGGACCCTTATCGATCCGCTCCCAATCGACTTTCGACTCGTCGCCCTTGGCTTTCGACTGCACCGCGATCCTCGCGCGTTCTGGCTCAGCCGTGTTGTCGAGGCACTGCACCACTTCCTCGCCGCCCATCAACTTCGCCGCGTCGCGAATCGCGTAGTCGCCAGGCAAAACCGCCGCCCCAAACCATGTTTGGAAGAGCTGCGCCCCGTCGCGCGGCTCGGTCTTGGGCAGCACGATCCAGGCCACGATCGAGCCCAGGACTAGGAGTCCAAAGGCAATGCCGAGCACGCAGCCGGGGCGTTCGCGCCCGGGAGTCTTCTGGGATTCAACCACCACTAGCGGGTCGGTCCGATCTTGAATGGCGCCAGGATTTTTACGGCCTCTTCATCGCTGACCGTGGCCCCTGCCGTGACGCGCATCATCCAAATCAGCACGCGCCCGTCGGATCCCTCGGGCGTGACGTCCAGCGCCAGCCCATCACCGTGCAGGGATTGGCCGCGCAGGAGAGTCGAATTGGCGAGCTCCTCGAAGGACCCTGGGTCGGTTTCATTCGGCGGCGTGGCGGGCGCTGGCACCGGGGGCGGAGCACCAGCGCTCGACTTGCGCGCGATGCGCACGCTGCGCAACTCGCGCCCCTGGAGCACGAGTTGCCCTGGGGTGGTCTCGAACTCGTCCTCAGAGACCGAGAACATCGGTGCCTCCGCGGGAGAGTCGAACCACTGGCCCCAGGCCTCGCTCGCGCCGTGATCGCCAGCAGAAAGTACAAACACGGTCAAATCGCGCGACGGAGAATCCAAGATCCACAGATCGATGAACGGAATCGGCCAGCTCGCGATAGAAAACTCGGCCGGCTGTTCGTCGAAGGGCAAAACCTCGGCCAGTTTTGGCCATTGGACCTCGGGCTTGTTCTTCACTTCGACCCAGCGATCTAACCAGACGCTCCCGAAGTACAGCGCCACGGCTCCCGCGCCCAGGGCGAACATGCAGCCGCCGGCGCAGCCCATGAGCCACAGCGGGATCTTCCGCTTCTTGGGCGGTTCCAGGTGATCGCTACCCCAGCCTACGTCGCTCATGGTTGTTCCTGTTTGCTCCAGGGCTTCAGCGCGGCCAAGGGTAAAAGCCCTGGCCGCTCTTCTTGCCGAGTTTTCCGGCGGCGACCATGTCGCGCAAGATCTGCGGTGGGGTAAAGCGCTCACCCAGCTCGCGCGCCAGGTGTTCGGCGATACCCAAGCGCACGTCGAGCCCCACCAGGTCGGTGAGTTTGAGTGGTCCCATGGGGAAGCCGTAACCAAGCACCATCGCCTTGTCGATGTCTTCGGCGCTGGCCACACCGGACTCGAACATGCGCATGGCTTCCAGGCCAATGCACAGTCCCAGGCGCGATGATGCGAATCCCGGCGTGTCGCGAACTTCGATCGGGTCCTTGCCCATGCGCAGGCACAGATCCAGGGCAGTTTTCACGGCCGAGTCGGAACTCTGCTCGGCGCGAACGACTTCGATCAACCTCATCAAGTGCACGGGATTGAAAAAGTGCATGCCGACGACGCGCTCCGGTGCGGAGCAGGCGGCTGCGATGCGCGAGACCGGAAGCGCCGAGGTGTTCGTGGCCAGGAGCACGTCCGCGTCGAGGGCCTTCGACATGCGCGCAAACAGCGTGCACTTCAGTTCGAGCTTCTCCGGGACCGCCTCAATCACCAGCTGCGCTCCGCGAATTGCAGCGTCGAAATCGGACGTGGCGACGATCCGTTCGAGCGTGGAGTCGCGCTGTTCGGCGCTGACCTTGCCCTTCTCGATGCCCTTGTCGAGATTGGCGCGGATGGCGCTCAGTCCCCGAGCCGCCGCGGCGTCATCGACGTCGTAGAGTCGCGTGCTGACTCCGGTCAAGGCCAGGGAATGGGCAATGCCGTGGCCCATGGTGCCCGCGCCGAGCACGGCGGCGCAGTCAATCTTGCTTGCGTCGATCACGTTCAAAAGTGGTTCCCTGTCTATGCGCCTGGAATCAGAACGATCTTGCCTGTCACCTTGCGGGCCTCGAGCAGTTCGTGGGCCGCCGCGACCTGACTGAGGGGCAAGACGCGGTCAACCGTGGGCCGGTACGCGCCGCTCTGGATGTTCGCGAAAATCTGCGGCAGCGCAGCGCGCGGTCCCATCGTGGACCCCAGCACCGACAGATTTTTCATGAACAGATGCGGCAGGGTAACCGAGACCTTCGGGCCGGTCGTGCCGCCGCAGGTCACCAGCCGCCCATTGCGTCCAAGTGTGCGCATCGACTGATCCCAAGTGGCTGGCCCGACGTGTTCGACGACCACGTCGGCGCCGCGGCCCGCAGTCAGTCCGCGGACCTCGCGTTCCCACCCGGCTTGCGTTGGATCGAGCGCGTGATCCGCGCCCAGTTGCAAGGTATGCTTGCGCTTCTCTGCCGTGCTCGCGGTGGTAATCACTCGCGCGCCGATGTGTTTGGCGATTTGAATTGCGGCCATGCCGACGCCGCTGGTCCCGCCGATTACGAGCACGCTTTCGCCGCGCTGCAGATTGGCGCGGGAAACGAGCATGCCCCAGGCCGTCAGGTACACCAATCCGGCCGCGGCGCCGACCGTCGTATCGACGCCCTGGGGAAGCGGGAACACCTGGCGCGCCGGCAGGCAGACCAGTTCGCGGCAGAGGCCGTCGTAGTGCTCTCCGCGGATCTGATAGTCGTCCGAGAGGTGGTCATTGCCCGCGAGGTCGTGGGCCGAGGTGCCTGAGCTCGTGCCGGGTTCCACGACCACGCGGGTGCCCACGGCGGGGCCCGCAACATTGGCGCCGAGCTCCACGACCTCGCCGACTCCGTCGCAACCGAGGATCAGCGGCAGGGGCAGGTTGACGCCCGGCATCCCCGCCCGAACCCACAGATCGAGGTGGTTGACGCTGACGGCGAGCATGCGCACGAGCACCTCACCAGCCGCTGGTCGCGGTTCAGGCAGATTCTCGACACGCAGCACCTCAGGCCCGCCGTGTGTGTGAATTCGAACGGACTGCATCAGCGTCCGCGGAAAGTGGCCTTGCGTTTTTCAACGAAGGCCGAGATGCCTTCGCGCGCGTCCTCAGAGGCGAACAGGCGCGCCTGGAGTTCGCGCTCGAGGGCCAGCCCCGCATCGAGCGGGAGATCCGCGCCCCCTTGGACTGCGCGCTTCAAGAGCCCCACACCCATGGCGGCCTTCGTGGGCGAGGTGAAACTCGCCGCGTACTCTTGCACGCGGGCGATGAATGCAGAGTCATCGGCGCTGTCGTGAAGTTGTTGCACGATCCCGAGGGCAAGCGCCTCGTCGTAGTCCATGAGCCTGCCGCTCGCCATCAATTCAATCGCCCGAGCACGGCCGACGCAGCGTGCGAGGCGCTGGGTGCCGCCAGTGCCGGGCAGCACGCCAAGACTGATCTCCGGAAGTCCGCACTTGCCCGAACCGCGACGCGCGATGCGCAGGTCGCAGGCCAGAGCGATTTCAAGTCCGCCGCCGACGCAGTGACCGCTGAGGGCCGCGATCACGAGTTTGGGCGTCTCCTCCAGCCGCCGCAGCGTCTCATTGGCGTGCAAGCAGAAGGCGTTCTTGAACTGGGGCGTGACCTTGCCGAGCATCGCGATGTCCGCGCCTGCGCAAAAGAACTTCTCACCGGCGCCGGCGATCACGAGCACCTCGACCTCCACGTCGAAGCGCGCGCGCAGGATCGCCTCGTCGAGGTCGCGCATCATCTCGTAGGAGTAGCCGTTGGCGGGCGGATTGGTCAGCGTCAGCCACGCGACTTTTTCGACCCGCCGCCAGGTGAGCTTGCCATGGGGCAGGAGCTCGGCACCAAGCTGATTCGAGGGCACTTCAGGGGACATGAATCGGGGGCGCTGTGTCGGGTTCAGGCGGACTGTGGGGCAGGGATTCTAGCAGTCCGGCGCGGAAGTCCCTACAGCGCCAGCGCGTGTCACTGCGCCGACAAGTGAGGATCCAAGACCCGTTGTGGAGCTCGCTCTACGGGCGATGGGGGAGCAGAGGCTCACGCGTTCGATTGATTCCCTCGCGCTGCGTGCCGTACGATTGGCGGTCCGCGAATCCACGCGATCCATGGCCCAATTGAGCATCAAGAAGGGTCTCTCGATTTCGCTGCTCAGCGTGCTCGGATTCTCGCTGCTCGCGGTCTTGCTGGAACTCGGGCTGCGAGCATCGGGATTCGAGCATCCGTCCGCGGAGGACCCGATCGCCATTTGGAATCGCGTCGAGGATCGCGACCTGCGTCTGGGGCAGGGTCTGCATCGATTCGCGCCCGGAGAACTGTGGGAGCCGCGTCCCGGTGCAGTGCTGCCTATGGGTTGGACCGGCGAGGTCGAGCGCATCAATCGTGACGGCTATCGCGGTCCTCTGCGCTCGGTGTCCAGAAAACCGGGCGTCCTGCGTATCGCGGTTCTAGGCGATTCATCCACCTTCGGCTATGGGCTTCCCTTTGCGGAGAATTTCTGCGCGGGGCTCGAAGCGCAACTGGAAGCCGCGGGAACGCAGAGCGAGGTGCTCGATTTCGGCGTGATCGGATTCACTCTGCTGCAGGGCATCGAACGCTACGCGCGCAAAGTCCGGGAGTACCGCCCTGATGTCGTCATCGCGGCGTTTGGATCGGTCAACGACCACCACGTAGCCCAAGCGCTGCCTGATGCGCAGAAAATTGCGGCCTGGACCGCTGCAGAGTCGCAGCTGCGACGGTTCGGGCGCCGGGCGCGGGAGAGCGCCCGCGTCGTGCACCTGTGCGCTTGGATCGTCGATGGGCTGCGGGACGCTGAGCGATCGAAGGACGATGAAGTCCCGCTTCATGAACTTCAGGCTGAAGAATCGCGCGCGCATCTGGGGAAGTTGGAGTACGAGTCGCTCCACAAGGGCGTAAGGCGCGTTTCCGTCGCGGAATTCGAAGCCGGCCTCGGGCGCCTGAAGCAAGCGGTCGAACTCGACGGCTCGAGGCTCTTGTTGATGTCCATGCCGCGGCGGCCCGGGGTGGATCATTCCTCGCCGATCCTGCGCAAGTACAGCCAGGCGATTTCCGCCTTCGCGGCGCAGAATCAGGTGGCGTGTTTCGACGGACACGCGGACTTTCGCGCGTACGGATTAGTCGAGCACGGCGACGGGCACTTGTTTTTCCTCCCCAATGACGATTTCCATCCGTCGCGGCGCGGTCACGCGCGCCTGGCGAGCGGATTGAGTCGGCGTGTCTTGGAACTGGTGGAATCACGGTGAATTTTCCGCCTGCGTCCGAGCCCGACGCGCGTCGCCGACGCCCGTGGCGCTTCGTTTTTGCGCTGGCGGTCATCGCGGCGTTGCTTGCTTGTTTCTTCGAGACGCCGCTTCGAAAGTTCGAGACCCACAGCTATACGGCGGCGGACCTGACCCAGGACTACAGCCTGACCAAGATCGAACGCGCTCACGTGCCGGGCAACCGTTTGCTCTCGGATCCAGTGACCGAAATGCTGCCGTGGCTGCTCCACAACCGCAACGAATTGGGCGCTGGCCGGATTCCGCTGTGGAACGACCACAACGCCAGCGGGGTTCCGCACCTGGCGAACTTTCAATCGGCGGTGTTTTCGCCATTTTCAGCGCCGTTTTATTGGCTCGACTTGAAGACGGCGCTCCTGGTGAGCGCGGCGCTGAAGTTGGGCGCCTTGGCGCTGTTCACGTTCCTGTTCCTCGACTTGCTCGGCCTGGGGACGGTTGCATGCATGGTCGGCGCCACGGCGTTCGCCTTCAGTGGGCACAACGTCTTGCTCCTGTCCTACCCCCACTCAGCCGCGGTGCTCGCCATGCCCGCAGGGTTGTACTTCGCGGAGCGCGCACTCTCCCGGAGCGAGCGCGGCCAAGGAATCCTAGGCGCCTGCTTCGGACTGACCCTCACGTTTGGCGTCGGGCTTCTGTGTGGCCAGCCGGAGCCGTTCTATTTCAGCGTGCTGCTCGTGGCACTCTGGTGCGCCGCGCGACTCATCGCCATGACCTGGCGCGAGTGGTTGGCGACCGGACAGGTGCGCGCGAGTCTGTGGACCGCCGGCAGGATTGCCTTTGCGAGCGCAATTGGGGCATGCCTGGGCGCGCCGCAGGTCCTGCCCTTTCTTGAATACCTGAAGCACTCGACGATCCTGGTATGGCGCTCCTCGGACCAGACACCGCTCAATATGCTGACTTGGGCGCTGTATGCCTTTCCCGATCTGCTCGGGAACCCGTCGCTCGCCTACCACTACAACTACGCGATCCCTCCGCCGAACTACGAGTCGGCAAACACTTGCTACCTAGGGGCGTTCGCGATGCTCGCCGCCCTCGTGGGTTTGAGTTGCGCGCGACGCGCGGGCGCAGCGCGGTTCTTCGGAGCAGTTTCAATCCTGTGGTTCCTGTACGCCTACGACGTCTTCGGCATCGCCAAGCTGGCAGCGGTCATCCCGACGTTGGGGCTCGCGCCCATCAACCGCAGTCAGCCCATCGGCCTGTTCGCCATGGGCGCCTGCGCTGCGATCGCGGTGCACACCGTGGGATCGATCGAGGTCAAGGCGCGCTGGAAGTGGGCCCTGGCGACCTTCCTGATCGGCGGAGGAGCGCTGTGGTCCGCTACCGTCGCCGGTTGGACCTTCTTCAAGATGATCCGCGGCAGCGGCTATGCCAAGGCGCTGCCGGCGGGCTCGGACGCGTATTTGCCCGAGCACATGCAGTTCATCGTCGTGACCTTTGCGCTGGGCCTGGCGGCACTGATCGCGCTGTGGTTCGCACAGCGGAAGTGGATTCGCGTGCCCTTGCAGCTGGCGATCTTGGTCGTGGTCTTCCTGCAGTCGGGATGGGTGCTGCGCGATTACAACCCAACCGTCGAGGATCGGTTCGTGTATCCGAAGACTCCGGCGATCGAACAGCTGGTGTCGCAGGTTGGGCGCGAGCCGCTGGTGATCCTCGGCAGCGACACGATTCCACCGCACACCAACGGGGTCTACGGGATCAACTCCCTGTCGAGCTACGACGCGATGTGGATTCGGCGCTACGACGAGCTCTATCGCGAAGCCTTCGGACTGGGTGGCGGCAATTGGCGCCTGGCATTGCAGGCAAGCGTCAAGGGCATGAAGCGCTTCGGCGCGCGCACAGTGGCCTCGCCTGGGAGTTGGATCAAAGTCGATTCGCTCTGCGACGAGGTGCTGATTTCCCAGGACGATCTCTACACCACTGCGGAACTGACGTCAGGAACCGAGCTCGTTCAGACGATTCTCGGACAGCGGGATCGACTGCAGGGCATCGCGTTGCAATTCTCCGTGCCGCGGCGCGTGAGCTGCAGCGTGACAGCCCGCCTTGAGGACCGTCTCACGGGACTGCTCGTGGCCTCGAAAACCTGGCGCACGGACGACTGGGTCAACGATCGCTTCGCCCGTCACGAAGAGCTGTTTGACTTCGAACCGATGCCCAATTCGCGCCACCGGTCATTGCGTCTCGTGGTCAGTTCCCCGGACGCGAGCCCGGGCAATGCCGTTTCGCTTTGGGCGCGCGACGATTATTGGTACTGGAACCAGTTTGTGCTGCTGCGTCAGCCCCTGCGCGAAGTGGTCTGGAACCTCGAGCCCACCATGCGTCGCTTCGGCTGGCGTCCCCACGGCCGTCTGAGTGTGGGCGCCAAGCCGATCCCCGGCGGACTGGTCATGGATCAGACCTACGATCTCGAGCACTGGAACATCATCGGCCACGTGCCGGGATTCACCCTGGGCCAGCTGGCGGAACCTGTTCCGCGCTACGGCACCGTCAGCCGCGGTATCGCGGCGCGCAAGATCGGCCAGGATTTCTTTTTGACGCACTACGGCAATCTAGATGCGCGCAACGTGGTGGTGCTCTCGTATCCACCCGGGCCGGTGATCGACAGTTCGCGCGGCCGGGTCGAGGGCGGCGAGCCTGAGGTGGAAATTCTGCGCGAGGACTCGGATCACATTCGCCTGCGAGTGACGCGCGATTCGCCCGGATACATGGTTTTGCGCCGCGCGCACTATCCAGGGTGGGAGGCGCGCGTCAACGGAGCGACCGCGCCGGTGCTGCGCGCCGACTACGCGTTTTGTGCGGTCGAACTCGGGGCCGGGGAGAGCACGGTGGACTTCTCCTACCGTCCCGCTACCTTCCGCCACGGTTTGTGGATCGCCTTGCTGGCTCCGCTGATCGGCGGACTGTTGTTCTTCGTCACGCGCAAGCACGGCCGCGTTCAATCGCGTCCGGAATGAGCGCGCTACGGAACGCTCAAGGCTGCAGCGCGCGGTCGAGCAGCTCCGCGATGTGCACAACCTGCGCGGTGCTGTTCACGCGCGCCAGGCCGCTCTGCCACTGCATCTGACACCCGGGATTGGCCGTCACCAGGCATTGGGCGCCGATGGCCGCGAATTCTTCGAGCTTCGGGGCCAGCACGGCCTGTGATTCTTCCGGTCGCAGCATGGCGTAGATGCCCGCCGAGCCGCAGCAAGACTCGCTGCTGCGCATCTCGACCCGGGTCACACCCTCGATGCGATCGAGCAGTTGGCGCGGCTCAGCGCGGATCCCCTGGCCGTGACACAGGTGACAGGGATCGTCATAGGCAACGCGCAGCATCTCTCCAGAGCCCTCCAATATCAGCCGCTGGCTTGCGGGAAGGCGCGGCGCGACGAACTGCGAAAAGTCGACCACCTGATCCGAGAAGCGCTGGGCGCGTTGGGCCCACAGCGGGTCCTGTGCGAGCAAGCGCCCGAGTTCCTTCATGTGGGCTCCGCAACCTGCGGAATTGACCACGACCTGAGCAGTTTCGCTCCCCGCGGGGCTCAGTTTCTCAAAGGCCTCGATCGTGGCCCGCGCCAATTCGCGCGCCTGATCCAATTCGCCGTTGTGTGCATGCAGCGCACCGCAGCAAGTGCTCTCGCGCGTGGTGAGCACGTCGAAGCCGAGCTTCGTCAAGACGCTCACAGTCGCGCGGTTCACTCGGCCATACATCTCCGGCATGACGCAGCCCTCGAGCACGGCGACTGTGCCCTGACGCGTGCGCGTTGCGGCGGTGAAGGGCGCCAGCAGTCGGCGCTCGGCCGAGGGCGGGATCTCCGGTAGGCTCGCCAGGCCCTGGCCCCGGGCGCCCATGGCTCGTCCGAGGACCGGCAGAATTCCGCCGCGTTGTGCAAGGCGCAGGGCTCCGTGAACACGCGCCAGCACGAATCGCGAGCGCAGCGCAACGCGAAATCCGATCCAGCGCACAAAGCGCACGGACAGCGGCGCCGTCACGGCCGCCGCCAGGGCGGAGCGCGCGTGCTCCATCATTTCGCCGAAGCGCACGCCTGCGGGGCAGACACTCTCGCAGTGACGGCACACCAGGCAGAAATCGAGTTCAGCGCCGTAACCGGGTTCCGAGGCATCGAGCCGGCCCTCCGCCACCGCGCGCATCAGCGCGATTCTGCCGCGCGGGCTAGAGGATTCGTTGCCTGTGAGCTGATACGTCGGGCAAGTGCGCAGGCACAAACCGCAATGGATGCAGTCGAGCGTCTTCGCGTAATCCACCAACTCCGCGTCGTTCATGGGAACTCCGGAAACCGACCAGTGGCGAGCACGCGCGCGGGATCGAGTCGGTCGCGGATGCTTTGCATCAACTGGGCACCGGCCGGCGCGGCGCCGTGCGACTCGTGAACGAACTCGCGGGGGCCGTTGAACAGGCGCACGCGTCCGCCCTTGACGGCCAAGGCCGATCTCAATTGGGCCAGCGCTTTCACGGCCTGATCGCCGAGATCTGCGCGCGGAAGGAGCGCGACGTCAATTTGCCCCAGTCCAGGCTCGCACCAGACTCGAGGTCGGAATTCGGAACTCGCGCCGGGCGCGCGCAGCCATTCATCGAGGACGCCGAGGGCGAACGCAAACTGCGCCGGGCGGATCTCCACCCGCAACATCGGGCCGTCACTGGCGCCAAAGCCGCGGTCGCGCAACGCACCGGCATCGCTGCGAGCCTCGCTACCATGCTGCACGAGGGCGCCAGGGAAAATCGAAGACAGAATCGCGCGCTCGGCCACGACGACCTCCCGTCGACCGCCAAGACGCACGGCAAACATCCACTGCGCGTGCGCATGGGGCGGATCGAGGCGCGCCACTGAAAAGGAGATCGGCCGCGCATCGGCGGCGAGTACCTTGCCCGCGAGTTGCAGCATTTGCGCGTTGTCCGAGGCCACAGCAGTGATCGAACACTCTTCCTCGGGCAGCGGAAACAGCCGCAGGGAAGCTTCGAGGATCACGCCCAGTGTTCCGTGGGAGCCGCAAAACAGCCGCTGCAGGTCGTAGCCCGTGACGTTCTTGACCAGCCGCCCGCCACACTTTGCGAGCGTGCCATCGCTCAGGGCGAATTCCAGTCCTAGCACGTGATCGCGCAGGGGCCCGTAGCGCAATCGATCGGAACCGCTCTGGGCTGCGCCGATGACACCGCCGAGGGTCGCTCGCTCGGGCCGCGGAACATCCGGAGTCAGACCGTGACCGCCGCTCGCGACGTGGGAAGCGAGTTCGGCGAGCGTGGTTCCCGCGCGGGCGGTCAGGGTTCCGTCGCCAGGTTCGTAGGCAACCACGCCAGCGTGCCTGCGCGTGGAGAGCAGGAAGTCGGCGCGACGCGCCGTGCGCGTCCAGCCAAGTTTCGAGCCCAAGCCCGTGACGACGATCGACCAGCCGCCGCGGCGCGCGACGCTGAGGGCCTCGAGGATGCCCTCGCGCGAGTTCGGCGTGACCAGCGGCAACTCGGGGCCATCGCCGCAAAGCCGCGACGCGCTGAGCTGGTCGCCGCCGAAGCTCGACTCCAAGGCCTGCAGCACGCCCGAGTTCATCGGCCGTGCCCCACAGACGGCGCATGGGCGCCGCGCGCTTCGCGGCATCCTCGAATTGGAAGCAGTTTGCCTGGGTTGAGCCGACGCTCCGGATCCCATGCCTCGCGCACGAGGGTCATGGCGCGCAAATCGTCGTCGTTGAACACCAGGCACATTTCATCGCGTTTCTCAAGGCCCACACCGTGCTCGCCGGTCAACGATCCGCCGGCGGCGACGCACAGGGCCATGATCTCGCGACCCGCGGTCAGCACGCGCTCGACCTCGTCGGGATTTCGGCGATCGTAGGAGATGTTCGGATGCAGGTTGCCATCGCCCGCGTGGAATACGTTGGCGAGCTTCAGGCCCTTTTCCTTGGCGATGCGCGTGGTCTCGCGCACCAGCTCCTTCAGGCGCGTGCGCGGCACGCACACGTCAGCCACGTACAGGTCGGGCGCGATGCGACCCATGGCGCCGAAAGCGCCCTTGCGGCCCGCCCACAGTTTCTTGCGCTCGCTGTCGCTGCGCGCGCTGCGCACTTCGATCGCGCCGCGCGCGCGAGCAATGCGTGTCACGTCGCGCACGGTCGAGGCCACCTCGACTTCACTGCCCTCTGCCTCTACCAACAGAACGGCCTCGGCGTCCTTGGGATAGCCAGCGCGGAACACGCTGGCTTCGACGGCTTCGATGGTCAGCTTGTCGAGGATTTCAATCGCAGAGGGCTCGATGCGCGCTGCGATCAGGTCCGACGTGGCGTCGCATGCGCCGTCGAGCGAGGGAAAAACCGCCAGCAGCGTTTCGATCGCCGCGGGTTTCTGCGTCAGACGCACCGTGACCTCGGTCGCTATGCCCAGTGTGCCCTCGCTGCCGACGAAGGTACCGATCAAGTCGTAGCCCTGCGGCTCGTACTGTGGCTCGGACAGATCGAGAATGCTGCCGTCCGCGCGCACGATCACGAGTCCGAGCACGTGGCGCGTGGTGGCGCCGTACTTGAAGCAGTGCGGACCCCCAGAGTTCTCGCCGACGTTGCCTCCGATGGTGCAGGCCTGCTGGCTCGAGGGGTCAGGCGCGTAGAACAGTCCGTGCTCCGCGCACATCTGCGTCAGGTCCACATTGACCACGCCCGCTTGCACGCGCGCGTAGCGATCGACGACGTTCAGTTCGAGCACGTCGCGCATGCGCGCCGTGGCGATCAGGGCTCCGCCCTCAACTGGCGTCGCTCCACCTGACAGCCCCGTCCCCGCGCCGCGCCCGACCACGGGCACGCCTTCGGAGGCGAGTACGGACATGGCGCCAGCGCACTCGGCAGTGTTGCGAGGCAGGAGCACGATTTCGGGCGCCTGATGGATCAGTGCCAGACCGTCGGACTCATAGGCCAGGCGACCGATGGGTGAGTCGACCACTCCGCGCGGCCCGAGCAGTCGTTTCAGCTCATTGCGCGCTGTGCCCGAGAGTGCCATCGGCGCATCCTAGCTCGCCAACGATCGCTCAGAAATCGATGCGCGACAACTTCCAGTTGGCCAAGACAAGCAAAAGCAAGATGAAGGCCAAGGTGGAGGCGATCGAGAAGTACAGGTTGTACTTCAGCTCGCCGCCCCAGGCGGCGCGGCCCCCAAAGAACTCATCTGGATTGTTGCTGAACTGTCCTGTGCGCTCGAAGCTGTATTGGAAGCTGCGCAAGGCCTCGTCGTGATCCGCGTTTGCCCTCCAGCCGGATTCCAGTTCGATTTCGAGTGAACAGACGAAGGGGTGGACGTTGAGGAACCACGTCTCGCGATCCAGGGTCAACTCGTTTCGTGGTTCGGTCCAGCGCCGGATTTCGGCCTGCGTGCCCACGACCTGGGAGCGCTCGCGCTCGACCTCCTTGACTCCCATTTCCTTCAGTTTCTCGTCCAGTTCCTTGGCGGCCGTGCGCCGACTGCGCTCGCTGCTGGGCCAGCGCTTCAACGTGATGCGACCAAGCCCGTCTGGCTGAGTCCACAGGGCAATCGCCGGCGCGTCCTCAGCTGTCAGCTCCTGTTTCTCGAAGCCCTCTGGAGCCACGTTGACTCTCAATCCGCTCTCATCGTCCTTGAAGGCTATGCCGCGCTCGGCGATGGCGCGTCGCAGGCTCTGGGAGATTGTCGCCGCGTCGTTGGTCTTTGGCAGCGTGTAGTGCAGCACGTCGAGCGTGACCAAGAGGCCGCTGACCAGTGCGCCTGGATCGTCGCCCTCGGTCGCTTCGCCCGCTGCGACTTCGAGTACATCCTGCGCCACGCGCCATTCCTTCACCTGCCAGCCCGCGTGGACGCAGCCGTTGAAGGCAAAGAACATCAGCGTGGTCAGGATCGCGGCCACGGAACTGCGGGTCATCACCGCGACGAGCAGCGAGAACGCGTGCAGCACCGCGTACTTGTAGACCATCACCGGAACCGACCAGAGGAACCCGAGATCGCTGTAGCCGGAGTTGAGGCTCAGTCCGAGGTACATGCCGAGGACCAACACTGACGTCAGGATTCCGACAAAGAGCAGTCCGGCGACGTAGCGCGAGAACAACAGCGCCCAGCGCGACACGGGCTTGGAGAACACCGTGTCCGCCGCGCCCTTCTCGACCATGCGCGGCACGAAGAACGCAGTGGCCGCCACGGCGAAGATCAGTCCGAATGTGCCGCCGATCTGATCGACGAGCAGCGTCTGCACGGCCTGGATCAGCGTCGTGCTCATGTCCTCGGGCATGCTCGGGACCGGGATCTGGAACGTCGAGAGGACGTCGACGTAGTTGTATTCCTTCCAGCCGAAGCAGATCACCAGGGCGTCGGGTTTGGCAGCGATCAGAAACGTCGGCAAAACCAGGAAGAGGATCAGGATCACCAGCAGGCGGAACACTTTGTTGTCGAGGACCTGGTACAGCGCGTCCTTGAACAGTGCTTTGGTCGTTTCGCTCACTTCCAGCCCTCCTTCTTGACCAGGCCAATGAAGGCCTGCTCCAGATTGAGGCGGCGTGCCTGGACGCCGCGGATCGAAATGCCCGCGCCGCGCAGGCGGTCGATGCACTGATCGAGTTCTGGGTCGTTGACCGCGATGCTGAAGCCGCGCTCCATGGCTGTGAAATCGCGGCCTATGCCTGTCAACAGCCGCTCGACATCGGGATTCGGCATCTGAATCGTGAACTCGGCGATGCCTGTGCGCGGCGTCAGCTCTTCGATCGTGCCTTGGCGCAGGATCCGGCCGTGATCCATGATCACGACGCGGTCGCACATCAGTTCCACTTCCATCAAGAGGTGCGAGTTGATGAAGATCGTCACGCCGCGTGATTTCAGATCCATGACCATCTCGCGAATCGCCGCGCGACCGATGGGGTCGACGCCATCCGTCGGCTCGTCGAGGAACACGAGCTCAGGTTCGTGGATCATCGCCTGGGCCAGTCCGATGCGCTGCATCATGCCCTTGGAGTACTCGCGCATTTTTCGGTCGGCGTCCTTGGCCATGCCGACCTTTTCCAGCAGCGCCGGAATGCGTGCGCGCAGGAAGGGGAGGTCGCGGCCGCACATCTGGCCGAAGAGCTCCATCACCTGTCGCCCGCTCAAGTACGCGGGCAATCTGTGGGCCTCGGGCAAGTAGCCGACTCGCCTGCGCGAGGCGACGCTTCCCGCGGGTTCGCCAAAGAGAAACGCCTTGCCCTCGAAGCCGCGCACGAGGCCGAGCAGGATCTTGATCAGCGTGGTCTTGCCCGCGCCGTTGGGGCCGAGCAGTCCGAACACGCTGCCGCGGCCAACTTCGAGCGAGACATCATCCAGGGCGCGGTAGCCCTTCTTGAACAGGCGCTTCGAATAGGTCTTCGAGAGGCCTTGGACGAGGATCGAGGATTCGTTCGAGATCATGGGGCGCGGGACGCGGATAGGGGGACGGCGCGGGGCGCGCACCTGCGCAGTGTGTCGCCTTTGGTTTGTGATTGGCGCGTCAATTCGCGTCGCGGATTCAAATCCTCTGACCCGGGACCGTTGGGCGCGCGGCTCCGATCCAACCCGCCGAGGGGCCAAGTCGCGCGGAAAGGAGCCGCAGTTTCGCGCCGCGACCGCCGTAGCTGCGTTCGTCCGCGCCGACGCGGATTCCAGCCTCGAGCGTGTCGAGGGCCCCGGAGAACCCGCCGCCGAAGACAAACGTCTCCAGATCCAGCAGGCAGATCACCGGGCCCAGGCCGCGGCCCAAGTCGCGCCCAATTTCGAACAGCAGTTGCCGTTCCGCGCCCTCACCTGCGCGCGCGCGCGCGGCCAGGAGCTTGAGGTCGCCCGGGGCAGAGGCCGGCAAGTTCACGGCGATCGCCCGCCGCCGCGCCGCGGTGGCCGACGCGAGGGTCTCGACGCAACCTCGTCCGCCGCAACCGCAGGCTAGGCCGTTTGGGTCCACGACGACGTGGCCCACTTCGCCGGCCATGCCCGCCCCAGCGTAGAGCCGACCCCCAAGGATCAGCCCGCCGCCGATGCCGGTTCCCAGGGTCACCATCAGCACGTCGTGCGACCCGCGCGCGCCCCCGAGCCACTGTTCTCCGAGCGCGGCGGCATTGGCGTCGTTCTCCACCACCACGTTTTCCAGCGCGAAGCCCATGCGCTTGGCCAATTCCTCGCGAAGAGGCAGGGCGCGGAAGCTGGGGATGTTGGGGCTGTCGACCACGAAGCCGTCGGCACGGCGCAACTGGCCTGGAACGCCGACCCCCAGGGCGCGCGTGGCCCCCAGTCGTCGCGCCTCGCGCACGATTTCATCCATGGCGTGGGCGGCGCCCTTGGCATACCCGGGTTCGATCGTGGATTCCTCGATCACCGTTCCGTCGCCGCGCATCGCGCCGGCCTTGATCGTGGTGCCGCCGATGTCGATGCCGACCCAACGCTCGTCGCTTGTTCCTTTCACAGCTTTGCTCCGTCGGCGAGGGGGCCGCGCAGGTCAGGCGCTATTCTCGCGCGGACGGGTGCGGCGCGTCACGCGGCGGTAGGCCTTGGCGTACTCCGCGGCAGTGGCCTGCCAGGAAAAGTCCTGGCGGAGGCAGCGGCGAACGAGCGTGTTCCAGGCCGCCGGGTCCTTGTAGAGCTTGCGCGCCTCGTCGACGCAGGCCAGCAGGCTCTCGCCCGTGTAGTTCTTGAAATGAAAGCCAGTCCCCGTGCGAGGGTTGGTGGAAACGTCCTGAACGTAATCCTCCAGCCCGCTGCCGGCGTAGACGATCGGCACCACCCCGTAGCGCATGGCGATGGCGCCCAGTGGGCTTCCCGCGGAATAGTGCGAGGGAATCAGGAGCAGGTCCGCCGCCCCGAGGATCGCGTGGGCGGTGTTCGCGTAGTAGCCCTCGATCAGGCGGCAGCGCCCGGCGAAGGAGGTCTCCAGCGTCTTCAGCCGCTCGTGCATGTCCGGACGGCCAGCACCCATGAGCACGACCTCGAATCCGTGCTCGAGGATCGAGGTCAACTGCTCCGCCACCAGGTCGAAACCGTTGTCGGTGTCAAAGCGCCCCATAAGCGCCACGAGCGGCGAACGCGCCGCCTTCTCGAGCGAGAACTGTTGCTGCAGGGCGGTCTTGCAGCGCTTTTTGCCATTGAGGTTCTTGTCCGCCGCGCCGTAGGGGCTGGCCAAGAGCGTGTCCGACTCCGGGTTCCACGCCTGGTAATCGACGCCGGTGGGAATGCCCACCAGTTCCTTGGCGCGCCGGCGGAAGGTCTCCTCGAGGCCGTAGCCCCGATCTTGCTCCTGGATCCGTCGCGCGTGGCCCACCGAGTTCGTGCCCAGAATCGTCCCGAACTCGCAGCCGGCCTTGAGGAAGTTGACCTTGCCTCCGAGCTCGATGCCGTGGACCCGTTGGAACACGCTGAGCGGGATCCCGATCTGCGGCAGCAGGTCGCGCTCGAAGCTGCCCTGGATCGCAAAGTTCGTGATGTGGAAGTAGACCCCGGCCTTGGCGGCCGGGTGATCCGGCTGGCTGTTGACGTACTCCAACTCCCGCAGGACCGGGACCAGGCCCGTGGTCCAGTCGGGGCAGTGGAGCACGTCGGGGGCGAAGTCGACGATCGGCAGGCTGGCAAGCACCGCACGCGAAAAGGCTGCGTAGCGCTTGCCGTTGTCGCGGTAGGGGCCTTCCTCATTCCCGTAGGGCTGGCGGTCCCTGAAGTAGACCGGGTGGCCGAACAGGTAGACCGTCATGTCGTCGACCTTGGTGCGGCGGATCGAGAACGTGGCCGGCTCGCCCGAGGTGATCGAGACCACGCCGATCGATTCGGGTTCCGGGACCGCGCTGAGGTCCACGGCCGTCGAGTAGGGCATGAACACGCGCACGTCGTTGCCGATCTGGCCCAGGGCCCGTGGGAGCACCCGGGACAACTCCGCGAGGGGCGTCTTGCGCACCAGCGGGTCGAGTTCGGGCGTGACGAAGGCAATCTTCAAAGTCGACGTCCTTGGATCGTTCCAGACTCGCGCTGGGCATGTCCGAGACCGGCTGGATCCCTCGGCCTTTGGAGCACCGTCCCACGCTCGATCGCGGTCAGGGAGTCCATGGTCTCAGGCGTTTGCCGTGTGCCGAACGATGTCAGCTCGCGTCTGTGGGCAGAAGTGGCGCCGTGCTGGGTGCGCCGCACCCCCATGGCATGGCAAAAGTAGTCAAGAGCCGTGCCCAGCCCAAGAGCTTCCTTCGGAAATGTCGTAAGTCAATTCAGATAAACATGTTACGCAACAGCGAAGCGCGGTCACCGGCCCTCGCCGCACCCGGGCCGGGCAGAACGGATCCGCATCCCTGGGGGGGGCGAGCCCCGGGCTCGAGGAAGTCCCTGGCAACTCATCGCGGCGTCCAAATCGGAGTTCGATCCCGAGGTTCTGGACCAATCGAAAACGCGTCTATGGGTGACGCTGGCTGTGCACTTCGGCGACCCGCGGGACGTGCCCTCAGCTCAGCTCGCGTAGACTCCCCGTTTCACTGTCCCGCTTCGAGGTGCGAATCCATGACATCGACTCCGACCCCTGCGCTCGTCAGCCGCTCCCTGACCGATTTTGCCGCGGCGCTCGCGGCCCGGACGGCCACCCCCGGCGGGGGCAGCATGGCCGCCTTTCTGGCAGCGAGCGGCGTCGCTTTGGTCGCAATGGCGGCACGCTTCACCTCTGGTGAGAAGTTCGCGTCGATCGAAGCGCCCATGGCCGCCGCGGCGGGGGCCCTGGACCAACTGCGCCCGCGGGCCTTGGGACTCGTGGACCGCGACGCGGCGTCCTACGACGCGGTGACCGCGGCCTTTGCTCTGCCGAAATCGAACGACACCGAGAAAGCTGCTCGCGGCGTCGCGATTCAATCGGCGATGAAAGGCGCGCTTGAGGTGCCCTTCGAAACCATGCAACTTGCCCTCGCAGGCTTGGAACTTGCCGCGCCGTTGGCCGCGCAGGTCAACTCCAACCTGGCCAGCGATTGCGGAGTGGGGGCGCGCTGCCTGCACACTGCGCTCGAGGGTGCATTCCTCAACGTGCGCATCAACGCGGGCTCGATCAAGGATGCGGAGTACACCGCCGCGCGCCTGCGCGAGAGTCAGGGGATGCGCGCTCGGGCCCAGGAATTGTCCACCCAGATCGCGGGCACGATCGAATCGCGCCTGTAAACTCTGACTCCGTGGCGGTCAGGCTGCCCCCGTTGCAAGCTCCGCTCTGACGGTGGCTTCGGTCCACGAATTTGCTCCCGAGCGATCCATGCGAACCCTGATCCTGTTGCGCCACGGCGAGAGTACCTGGAACAAGGAGAACCGTTTCACCGGCTGGGTGGACGTTCCGCTCTCCGCTCACGGCGAAATCGAGGCGCGTTCCGCAGGCGCGCGCATTCGCGAGGCGCGGATCGAGATCGATGAGGTCCACACCTCGCTGCTCAAGCGCGCGATCAAGACCAGCTGGCTGGCGCTCGAGGAACTCGATCGCATGTGGCTTCCGCAGATGCGCAGCTGGCGCCTGAACGAACGCCACTACGGTGCGCTGACGGGACTGAACAAGGCGGAGACCGCTGCGCTCCACGGCGAGGCTCAGGTGCACATCTGGCGGCGCAGCTACGACATCCTGCCGCCGGCGTTCGAGGCCAACGACCCCAAGAATCCGGCGCTCGATCCGCGCTACAAAGACCTCAGCGCTGCGGAACGGCCCCTGGCCGAGTCCTTGAAGACGACCGTCGAACGCTTCCTGCCGTATTGGAATGGGTCGATCGCGCCTGCGCTGCGCGCGAAAAAAGTCGTGATGGTCGCTGCCCACGGCAATTCGCTGCGAGCCTTGGTCAAGCACCTCGATTCGATGAGCGAAGAGGCCGTGCTGTCCCTGAACATTCCCACCGGCATGCCGCTGGTCTACGAGTTGAACGACGATCTCACGCCGCGCAGCCATCGCTACCTGGCGACGGAGCAGGAAATGGCTTCGGCCAAGGCCACGGTCGCTGCCCAGGGCAAGGCGAAGTGACGCGACGCTTGTCCCGTCGTCGCGCATGCTTGCGTTCGGCGGGACGCTTCGAATAAAGGGCTACCGGCCGATGGGCCGCTGACTTTTGGGAGTCCAGCGTGAGACGCCCGTTCGAGCCGTCGGCGCGGTCATGGACTACCGACTCAGCAGCAGCGCAGTCTCCACGCCGAGCGGATGTCCATCCTGCACACTCACTCGGGCCTCTGCGAGGATCTCTCGTCCCCGACTGAGGCGCACGAAGTAGGCGCCATCCGGAAGAGTGTCTCTCAGGAATTGCACCCCCTGCTGATCGGGGCCCCAGGGAGTGGACGCGCTGCCCGCCCCTCGACTGCGGCAGATGGCCCGGCGCGTGAAGGGGCCCGGATCGAGCGACACGAACCGGGCTAGCGAGCCATCGGTGTTCAATGGTGCGGCATCAGCCCGAAAGCACGCGCTGCGGCCATCACCGGGCGAGGCGTGTTCCGCGTTCAGTGAGCCCGGATGCGTGATGCGCGCGGCCAGGCTCGTCGGCGCGAACGCTAGCAAGACGAGGGCCAGCACGAGAAGCCGGGGGGGGCATTCGACGGGCGTCGGTCGACTCGAGATCGCGCCGCGCGGGTTGGATAGCGCAGTGCGGATCGAGCTGAGCGGTCGCCCGCGGGATCCGCGCACCGGCAGCCGACGCGGAACGTTGGGTCGGGTCGAAAATGCCGCGGCGGGCGCAATTGGGGATGTACACCCACTTCCCTTGGGGCCTAGTTTTTCGTCCTTCAAGGCCCCAGAGGTTGATTGGGCTTTTCTCCGCGCGTTGCCCACGAGGCTTTCCGCCTCGCGCTTGATTTTGGGGAACTCGATCTCTTTGTGCGGCGACGAACTGTGGACGCACTTCACGTCTACATCGTTGGCGTGGAGCCTGATGCTGGAATACCCAATCGAAAGAACTGCCTGCAGCCCGCCCCTGTCTCGCCTTCCAATCGTTGCCAGGCAATCACGTCCCGATGCATCACGCGACACTTTTTAAGGGCTGCTCGAGCAACACGGCATCGTGTGCAGCATGAGCCGCAAGGGCAACTGCTATGACAACGCCGTCAAGGAAAGCTTCTTCCACACGCTGAAAACCGAACTCTGCGATCACGAGCACTACAAGACGCGCGCTGAAGCCAGGGCGAGCGTCTTCGAATTCATCGAGGTCTTCTACAACCGTCAGCAGATGCACTCGACGCTCGGCTATCTCTCGCCCAGCGAGTTCGAGGCACAGCGCATCGTCGTCTGATCAACCCGCGAGCGCGCGATCGGCGGCGGCGAAGAGAACGCGTCGAAAACATTCTCCACAGGTTTTCAGTCTCCTCTCCCTGGACCCTCACCTCCCGCTGGCTCCGCCCCCGGAACGCCGCGCTGCGCCTAAGCCAGCTCCGCGCTGGCTACGCGCGGCTCCCCCATGGGGAAGGGAAACCCTTCCCCATACCCCTTCCCCTTGACGGTTCGGCGAGTCTCAACGTCTCCTGCCGCTGTTACCAAACCCCGTGTCCACTGAACCGGGGGAGGTCCAGAGCTCACGCGAGAGCTTGCGCATCGACTTCAGGTTGTCGTCACTGGTTGCCTATTCAACTTCGACGAACTCGAAGTACGCAGCCGTGCCCTTGCCTCGCTTCTTCAGCTTGCCCTTCAAGTTGGTGTGAAGGTGGATTGTTTTGCCGTTGAGCTCCGCGAAGAGGGGGTGCGGGTTGAGAGGAAACGCTGCAAATCTTCGCGTCACGTCGGCGGATTGTGTTTTCGGGAGGCACAGACGGATCCTCAGCGGTAGAGCTTCCGCTCGTACAAGTCTTCGGTGACGTGCAGCAACGCCAGCCCATCGAGCTCGAGCTCGGGATCGTGAGGCGCGGGACGCAAGTGACCGTCCACAACGTCAAAGGTGTCCACAGGCAGATCAGCCCGCAGGACCGCGACCTGGCTGCCGCGGCGAAATCCATACGTGTCGTTGAATTGCATCATCACGAACGGCCGGCGCTCCGCACGGAAGATCGAGTTGCCGAGGATCGGGTATCGCAGCTCGAGCCCCAGCTCGCCCAAAGCCGTGGCGAGGAGGTCGGGCTGTGATGTCACACCCGCGTGCCTTCTTGGTTCGATGCCCGGACCCAGGATCAATCCAGGAATGTGGAAGCCGTGGGCCGGGATGACGTCGTCGCCAACGACGCGAACATTGTGGTCCGCGACGATCACGAAAACAGTGTTCGCGAAGTACGGCTCGGCGCGAGCCGCGTCGAAGAACTGCCCCAAGGCGAAGTCGGCGTACTTGATTGCGTTCTCGACCGAGGCGCGACCGACGCCCGCTGCCCAGTCGATGCGTCCTTCGGGCAACTCGAAGGGAGTGTGATTCGACGACGTAAACACGACGGAGGCGAAAGGACGGCCCTGCGCATGTTGCTCGCGGAAAAGCTGGTTGGCTCGGTTGAGCAGATCCTCGTCGCTGACACCCCATGTGCTGCGGAACTTCGGCTTGTCGTAGTCGCGCTCCTCGATCACGCGATCGAAACCATTGCCGAGGTACCAGCCGCGCATGTTGTCGAAACGCGCTTCGCCACCGTAGATAAAGCTCGTCTGATAACCGCGCGGCTCGAGCAATGAAGCGATAGTGAAAAAATCAGACTGCGACTTGGGACGTTTGAGTACACCGTCCCCGAGCAGCGGTTGGAATCCCGAACTGAGCGCCGCCAAGCCGCGGATGCTGCGCGTTCCATTGGCATAGAGCTCCAGGAACGTCAGCCCCTCGTTTGCCAGGCGGTCGATGCACGGCGTCAGGCCGCGCCTGTCGCCGAGGTGGCCGACGAATTGCGCGCCCATGCTTTCTTGGATCACAATAACGAGGTTGCGCGGCGCCGTCACCGGCACGCGGGGGGCCACCGTGCGCAAGAACGGATGCTCTTCGTCGCTAGCGGTGAGGAGCATCGCATCCACGCGCCGGTAGGCGTCGGCGATCGAGATCGATCCGTACTGGCGCGCCAAACGCTGGCCGTCATTGCGCCCGCGGTACGCCTCGTAGGCGACGCTGAAGAGCGAGCTCTTCGCGATCTCCCCTGCCACGCGATTGTTCGAATACGCCGCGTCGGACAAGTTCGCGGGCCGATGGCCGAACGACGAGCGGATGCCGAGGAACACAACGCACGCCAAGGGCAAGAGCCAACGCGCGCGGCTCGTCCACGGCCTCGCGAGCAGAGGCTCCAAGTTGGCGAACACGCGACGACGTTTGAACAGCACGACGATCGTCAGTATGGCCACGAACTGCAGCGCTAGGCCGAGCCGTTGTTCGCTCCACAGCATCGACGCCACTTCGCGCGGATACTCGAGGTACGCCACGAAAAGGAAGTTCGGGCGCACGTCGTACTCGGCAAAAAACGGAAACGTCGCGATTTCGAGGAAGACTAAGACAAGGAGCGCGAGCAGAACGTAAGCGCGCGAGCCGCCGGAGGCGACGCGAGCCCACGCGCTCGGGACGAGGCAGAGCACGAGCAACGGCACGATCAGCAAGTAGCTGATCGTGATCGTGTCCATACGCAAGCCGTATACGAAGGCGAGCAGCCGTTCGTGCACCGGGATGTCTTCGAGGCGTCCGTGCAGCCAACAGAAGAGCGCCAGCCTTCCCAGAGTCGTGACCGACACTGCGAGCAGGTACACGTGCAACAAGGCGCGCGGCACGCTGGCGGTCGGCGTATGGGAGGGAGCTTCGATTGGCACTGGATTCATAGTAACCGTTGCGCCACGATCGACCGCCCTGGAACGACACTGCCGCGCCGTTTCGCGAACCCGGAGGACGCCGAGGCCCAGACGCTCGCGGCGCGCGACTTCCATCGGCATTGCTTCGGTGCTTCGCCGCGTGGCATGTGGCCGGCGAATGGCGCGGTGAGCCAATCGGGACCCCGGCCTCGGCCTTGGTCAGGCAGTAGGCAACCTGCTCGGACGTGAACTTCGACTTGCGCATTGGATTCTCCTTCGAATTGTGAGAATCCGACGCCTCGCTATGGACCAGTTCTTGGGGGGAAGGTCCGCCTCGCGACGAGATTTTTTCAACGGGTTGCTAGAGGACCGGGCTAGACCTCGTCCAGTCGCTTTCCCGTCAGGGCGCGCTTCGCGACGTTGTCCATCATGACCGCCGCCAGGGGCAGGGTGGCGCGCTCGAAAACGTCGCGGGCTTTTTGCAGCGCCGTGACGTCGGACAGTTCCAGCGCCGCGCGCACCGAGGCCATGGAGTCATCCAGGTCGCGCACTGTTTCCTTGTCGAGTGCGCTCTTGTACTCGCGCAGGCCATGTTCGGTGGCGCGCAGCATCGTGCCGACCTCGACCTTTAAGTTCGAGAGGCGTGAGGCGTCAAAGTCGGCGCGCGCGTGGACATAGGATTCCTTGAGCATTCCTTCGACTTCGCCGTCGGTGAGCCCGTTCATCGGCGTGACTTCGATGCGCGCCGTGGCGCCCGTGATCTCTTCCTTGGCGCTGACGGTCAAGAGCCCGTTCGCGTCGATGTGGAACTTCACTGCAACGCGGGCCATGCCCGCGGGCAGCGGCGGAATTCCGCTCAGTTTGAAGCGCCCGAGCGTGCGGCAGTCGCGAGCGAGTTCGCGCTCGCCCTGCACCACGTGGAAATCGATTCCAGTTTGATTGTCTGCGTAGGTGGTGAAGCCCTCGGTGGCCGAACAGGGAATCGTCGAATTGCGCAGGATCACTTTGGCCACGGCGCCTCCGAGCGTCTCCATGCCGAGCGAAAGCGGCGTGACATCCATCAGCAGGATGTCGCGCGTGCCGCCGGTCAAAACGTGGGCTTGGACGGCGGCGCCGAGCGCGACGACTTCATCAGGGTTCAACTCGGTGTGCGGCTTGCGGCCAAAAAACTCTTCGACGCGCCGGCGCACGAGCGGAATGCGGGTCGCGCCTCCAACCAGCACGACTTCGTCGATGGCCGTGAGCTCGAGCTTGGCGTCCGCCAGGGCCTTGCGACAGGCGTCGATCGCGCGCTCGATCACGGGCGCGGCCAACTGCTCGAACTCTTCGCGCGTAAAACGCCGCCGCCAATGCAGCGCGGCCTCAGGCAAATGCACGTGCATGCCGGCCTCCGGGGCCGTCGAGAGTTCGATCTTGCACTTTTCGGCCGCGAGCCGCAGCAATTGCTGGAAGCCGCGGTCCCGCAGCGTCGTCGCCGGAATCGTGCGCGACAGATCTTCCATGGCGGCCTGCACCAGCAGGTGATCGAGGTCGTCTCCGCCGAGGTGTGTGTCGCCGTGAGTGGAGAGCACGCGGAACACGCCTTCCTCGATCGATAGCAACGAAACGTCAAACGTCCCGCCGCCGAGATCGAACACGGCCACAGTGCCCTGCTTCTTCTGGTCGAGCCCGTAGGCCAGGCTCGCGGCCGTGGGTTCGTTGACGATGCGCAGCACGTCTAGGCCCGCAAGCCGCGCGGCGTCGCGGGTCGCACTGCGCTGGGCGTCGTCGAAGTACGCCGGCACCGTGATCACGACCTTGGTGGTCTCGTGGCCTCCGAGCGTGCGACAGGCGATGTCGTGGACCTTGAGCAGGATCAGGGCCGAGAGCTCCTGGGGCGTGTACTTCTTCCCGCGCATCTCAAACTCGATCACGCCGTTGGGATTCTCGCCCAGTGGGCAGGGCACGCTCTTCGCATCTTGGGCGACGTCCTTCAGTCCGCGGCCCATGAAGCGCTTGATGCTGAACAGCGCGTGCTCGGGGTCGATCAGGGCGCGGTCGCGTGCTTCGCGGCCTACGACGATGCTGCCGTCGTCGCCGAAGTAGATTGCGCTGGGCACGTAGCCGTTGCCGCCCTCGGGATGCAGCACGATCGGGCGGCCGTCCTTCCACAGGGCGCCCAGTGAATTCGTCGTGCCGAGATCGATGCCGATCGCCGCCTGGCGCGCCGTGTTGTTGAGAACAGTGAGTTCGATGAAGCCCATGGGATTACTGCGAAAGGGCCTGAGTCACGCGCAGGGCGGCGATCTCGGCCAGAGTTTTGTCGAGGTAGCGCGCGGCGTTCAGTTCCTTGCGCAGGGCTGCCAAGGGCGCGCTCTTCTCTGCGGGGAGCGGAGCGAGTTGTCGAGCGATTCCTTCGAACAGCGCACGTCGCCGCGATTCCAATTCGCCCGCGAGTCGCTCGATGGTGGCGCGCTCTGGCGATCCGACGGGCGCGGCGCGCGCTGCTTCCAGCGCTTCGTTCCACTCCAGGACCTCCATCAGGAAAGCCTGGGGCATGGCGCGCTCGCTGGATTCGTCCGGGCCGCCGAGGTGGCGCACGATCCAGTCCGCGCGCGACGCGTCGTTGGCGAGGATTTCATGGGCGCGGTTGAGCGCGGCGCTTAGCTGTTCCGCCAGGCGGCGCGCCTCGTCGCCCTGGGTGGCGAAAAAATCGGGATGCACCAGGCGCGAGAAGCGCAGCAGTCGCCGACGCAGTGCTTCCTTGTCGAGCGCGTAGGCGGTTTCGAGGCCAAAGACCTCGAACGGACTCGCCGCACGAGCGAACTCAGCGGCGGCCATCGACCCACAGGCGCCACAGGCCAAGGGAGTTTCCAACGTCGCCTGGCAGCGCGGACAGACCTTCACGCTACTGCCGCAGAGACCGGGAGTTTGCGCGAGACGTGGCACCGAGGCCGATGGAACTGCGCGGAGTGTGCCGCCGCGATTCCCTAGACACTGAACGACTCGCCGCAGCCGCAGGTCTTGGAGGCGTTGGGATTGCCGAACTTGAAGCCGCGGCCCATCAGCGTGTCCTCGAAGTCCACTTCCGTGCCGCTCAGGTACAGGAAGCTCTTGGGATCGCAGACGATGCGCACGCCTTCGATCTCTTCGAGTTGGTCCGTTTCAACGACTTGGTCGTCGAAGCCCAGGGTGTAGGAAAAACCCGAGCATCCGCCGCCTTTGACGCCCACGCGCAGGGCGGTGGCTTCAGGCAGGTTTTGCTCGGTGATGATGCGCTTGACTTCCTTGCGCGCGCGTTCCGTGATACCGATCATGATTCGTACCTAGCTCTGTTGCTTTGACTTGTAGTCCGCGATCGCCGATTTGATTGCGTCTTCCGCGAGCACGCTGCAGTGGATTTTCACCGGCGGCAGCGAGAGTTCCTCGACGATTTGCGTGTTGGAAATTTTCAGCGCCTCGTCGATGGTCTTGCCCTTGATCCACTCGGTGGCGAGCGACGAGCTGGCGATCGCCGAGCCGCAGCCGAAGGTCTTGAACTTGGCGTCCACGATGCGGTCGCCCTCGACTTCGATCTGAAGTTTCATGACGTCGCCGCACTCCGGCGCTCCGACGACGCCCGTGCCGACGCTGGACGCGGACTTGTCGAGCGATCCGACGTTGCGCGGGTTGTTGTAGTGATCCAGGACTTTGTTGCTGTAGGCCATGACGATGAGTTGTGTTGCTTCTGAAGGCTCAGTGGGCGGCTTGCCACTTGACGGTCGAGAGGTCCACGCCCTCCTTGACCATTTCGTATAGCGGAGAGAGTTCGCGCAGACGGCGCACGTTTTCGACGACTTCGCTGGCGGCGAATTCGATGTCCTCGCGCGTGGTGAAGCGTCCGATCCCGAAACGGATCGAGCTGTGGGCGAGCTCGTCGCCGATGGCCATGGCCCGCAGCACGTGGCTGGGCTCGAGGCTGGCGGATGTGCACGCTGAGCCGGAAGAAACCGCCAACATGTGGATGCCCATGATCAGGGACTCGCCCTCGACGTAGGGAAACGACAGGTTGAGGCAGTTCGGCAGGCGATGTTCGCGGTTGCCATTGAGGAACACGTAGTCGAGTTCCTTGGTGATCAATTGCTCGAGCAAGTCGCGCAACTCGGACGAGCGCACGGCTTCCGCGGACAGCTCCGTGCGCGCCAATTCGCAGGCCTTGCCCAGGCCAACGATCCCCGGCACGTTGAGCGTGCCCGAGCGCATACCGCGCTCGTGGCCGCCGCCGTCCATCTGCGCCACGAGGCGCACGCGCGGATTCTTGCGACGGACGTACAGGCAGCCGACGCCCTTGGGGCCGTAAATCTTGTGACCCGAGAGGCACAGCAGGTCGACGTGATCGGCCTCAACGTTCACGGGCACTTTGCCCACGGCCTGGGTCGCGTCGGTGAAGAACAGCACACCCTTGGCGTGGCACAGCTCGCCGATTTCGCGCACCGGATTGAGCGTGCCGACTTCGTTGTTGGCCCACATCAAGGCCACCAGGACCGTGTCGGGGCGCAGGGCCGCGGCCACCTGCTCGACGCCGACGCGTCCGGTCTTGTCGGGGGCGAGGTAGGTGACTTCCGCGCCGGACTGCTCGAGGTGCTTGCAGGTGTCGAGCACCGCCTTGTGCTCGGCGCTGCTGGTGATCACATGCTTGCCCTTCTCGGCGTACATCTCGACCACGCCCTTGAGCGCGAGGTTGATCGCCTCGGTGGAGCCCGACGTGAAGACGATTTCCTTGGACGACGCGCCGATCAGTTCGGCGATCTGGCCGCGCGCCTCTTCGACAGCTTTTTCCGCTGTCCAACCGAAGGAATGGCTGCGGCTGGCGGCGTTGCCGAAAGACTGCGTGAAGTACGGCAGCATCGTTTCCACCACGCGCGGATCGCATGGGGTCGTAGCCTGGTAATCGAGATAGATCGGGGCTTTCATGGACGTTGACGGTGGCTCAGTGGGGGGCGCCCGTGGCGAGACTCTCGCGCAGGCGTTGGATGACTTCGGTCCGGCCGGCGCGCGGATCGGGGACGAGCGAGCGCAGTGAAGTGGCCTCGAACAGGCGCCAAATGTTTTCGCGGACGCGCTCGATCGGTGAACGGATCGGACACACGGGATGCACTTCGCACCCGCCGTCGCGCGACAAAGCCAGGGCGTCGCAGTTGGTCAAGGTCGGCACGCCTTCGATGGCGCCGATGATCGCGCCCAGTGTCAGGCGCTCGGCCGGCGCGGCCAGGGAATAGCCACCTTGGGCGCCCCGGTGCGAAACCACCAATCCTGCGTGGGACAGGTCCTTCAACACCTCGGCCAGAAGCCGCTTCGGCAGCGGGTAGCGCTCGCACAGTTCGCGCACGCTGGTGACCTCGCCCTCCCGGTCCACCATGTGGACCAGGGCGATCAAGGCGTATTCGGTTCGTTTGGTGAACTGGAGCATCGGGTGAGAGGCAGCGGCGCAATATAGCACTGAAATGGTGCTATATGGCGATCCGAGTCGGTCCCCAGTGGAACCTTGATTGCAGCCTGGGGCTCCGGATCGCCATTCTCGGCCCCCCCAGGGCTGTCTCCTCGGCCATCCGGGGCTGGATCCTGAGCCAGAATGAAATCTGACGCGAGCCAGAGATTTTCGCTCGCCGGCAATGTGGAGGGGCCCCGGCGACGCCCGCCCCTGGGATGAGATCCAGCTCAAGAACCGCGCTCCAAGGGTCGATCCGAAGCCCATGCCCTCCACCCGATTTCCGGTGTGCATTACCTGCGGCCTCGACACGGGCCCCGACCGCCCCATTAACCGCCTGCAGGACGGGCGCGTCTGCCCGAACTGTGCCGAGCGCCTGCTCGATCAGCTTCCGCCGCCCTTTCCGGGCTTCGGGCACTTGGTGGAGCCTAACCCGCGCTCGGGCAAGTCGACTGCGAGGCCGACCGCGGCAGTGGCCCGACAGGCCAAGCTCACGCGGCGCGGTGGCAAGCAAAGTCGCAACTAGACGGCCCCTGAGCCAAAGTCCCCGCTGACTACTGCGAGGGGACCACGGCGAATGGGCCCCGGCCGCGGCTCCTATTCCCCCAGATCCCGGCGAACGGACTCGGGCATCATGCAGGGCTTGCGCTCTGTCGTACGCAGGTCGATGCAGGCCAGCTCGGTCTCGCCCTCGCAGAGCAGCGTGCCGTCGGTGGCGCGGGTGATCCGGTAGACGAAGTTCACCGACGCCCCGCGGACGCGATCGACACGCGTGTGCACTAGCAATTCCTCGTCATAGAGGGCGGGGGCCCGAAAGCGCATAGCGGCCCGGCGCACGGCAAGCCCGTACCCGCTGCGCTCCAGTTCGGCGTAGGAGCAGCCACGGGAGTGCATGAGCCGCGTGCGGCCTTCCTCCATATAAGCGAGGTAGTTGGCGTGGTAGACCACGCCCATCTGATCGGTCTCGCCGTAGCGGACCCGTAGGCGGTGTTCGTGCTCGATCATGGGGCCGGTGGCGTGGCTTTCATTTCGACAGGCCACCGACGCGCGTCGGGGCCGACGGAACGTATCATCTCCGCGCCTTGGAATCCGATCCGCCTCTTACTCCGAAACCTGCGGCGCCCAGTTCAGGCTCTAGCTCCGGACCCGCTCCATCGGGGACTGGCGCGGTCATGCCTCCCAGTCCGGTGCCTGCGCGCGCGACCAGCGCGGCCGCCCGCGGCAAAGGCGAGCCTGCGGTGGCGGCGATCCTCTCCTGGCTGATCCCCGGCGCGGGTCATCTCTACCTCGGCCAAGTCGGGATCGGCGTGGCCTGCTTCGTCATCGTGCAGGGGCTCTACCTGCTCGGCCTGCGCCTGAGTGACGGCATGGGCTTCGAGTACCTCGATCTCGAACTGCGCAGTCTGTTCGCGCCGGCCCTGTCGCCGGAAGTCGGCAATCTCGGCGCGTTCCTGTATCAGATGCAGCACTACGGCTTCGGGCCCGGATTCCCGCGGCCGTTTCCCGAGTGGCTGCGCCTGGGCAGCGGGCTGACCGCATTGAGCGGGATCTTCAACATCGCCGTGATCGTCCACGCCCACTGGGGAGCGCGCACGCAAATCCGCACGGCGCCGGGCGTGCCTTCGACCCACTCCGTGGTGTTTGCGACGCTGGTCGTGCCGGGGTTCGGTCACTGGCTCCAGGGGCGGCGTGCACGCGCGATCATCGTCTTCGTCCTGCTCGTGGGCCTGTTCGCTTTCGGAACGTTGCTCGCCGAGGCGACCAACCTGAGCCGTGAGCGCCATTTCTACTACTGGTCGGGCCAATTCCTGCTGGGGCTGCCCGCAATCATTGCGGAGTTGATCTTCGGCGGCGCGCGAGTGAAGAGCGACATTCCCTACGTCGATGCCGGACTGGTCTTCGGCTGCATCGCGGGCTTGCTCAACGCGCTGGCGATGATCGATGTGTACGGCTTCAGCGAGTCGAAGCTATTGGGCTTGCCGCTGCGCTCGAGTCGGCTGCCCGCGAAGGAGGAAGCGTGAGCCCGCTCGTGATCCACGTCCTGCTGTTCCTGGTGGGCTCCCTGGCGATCGTCGGCCTGGGATCGTGTTACGCGGACGCGGAGGACGGGCCCGCCCTGCGCAACTTCCCCCGGCGCTTCGGGTTTTTCGTCGGCGGCTGCACGGTGCTCGCGTTGATCATGTTGCTGGTCGAGCAGGTCTTCGCTTCCGTGCGCTAGGGCTTTGCTTCGGCGGCGCTCGCACGCGCGCGATGACCTCGTCCAGGGACAAGGTCTCGCCCACCAGCGCGCCCAGGATCGAGCGTGCCAGTTCGCCGGTTTGGCCGCCGCCGGGCTCGGTGAGTTCACGCGCGGTCTCGACCTGCACTTCGGCGAGCCCGAGTTCGAGAACCAGTTCGTCCGGCGTTTCGATCAACGTCGCGCCCTCGTGCAGCGGTCGATGGCAGCCGCGCGCCCTCGGGTGATCGACGCGGCCAGGCAATGTCTACACCTCCTTGCCGCATGCCGTTGCCTTTTTGCGGCGTGACCCTGCGGGCGCCAAGGCCTCCTCCGCTCGAGCTTTTGGGGGGGCATTGACGGATTGACGGACAGGCTCCGTAGCCGGTGGATCGAGCTCGGGCTCACGCAGCGCGAGATCGCTGCGAGACTCGGCGTCGCTCAGGCTTCAGTCCACAACTGGGAGCGCGGCCGGAAGCTACCGGGTTCGTGGATCCACTCGAAGCTCTCAAGCTTTCTCGGGCCAAGTTCGTGATGACTCCGTATTCAACTGCGTCACGTAAGTCAGTCGCCAGCGGGAGTTCCAGTACTGTGACCTGGAGCCTTCTGGTTCGGGAGCTTCGCGGGGCCTGCGATATCTCGTCTAGTCGCGTGAAGGGATGCTGGACCGCGCTGGAAGGCACTTTTATGAACTTTTGCGCCTACCCTCCGGCAATCCGGCTGAGCAATGTCTTTTCTGTAATTCGCTCATCGAGGCGGTTTAGCCGTTATCCAGTGTGAGGTAGATGCGTCCGGTCTCCCAGTCCTCGCTGATCTCGGCCAGCACGGCGCTGACCAGTCTGAGCAGCGAAGCTTCGTTGGGGAAG
>CANKOY010000007.1 GCA_947484275.1 Planctomycetota bacterium
CCCGTGCGGCCCAGGGGCCCGTCGTCGCTTCGCTCCTCCAGCCCCCGGGCCGCACGGGCACTGCCGCGGCGTTCCGGGCGCCTTAAAGGGCTCGGGGAGTGTTACCTATGTGCCCGGTCAAAAGTGTTACCCATGTGCCAGGTTGCACACCCCACGGAACCGCTACCAAGTTCGCCCAATGACTGCCAGCCCCGCTGCCCAGCCACCGCCCCCCGGCCATCCCGCGCTGAAGCTCCGTTCCCGCATCACCAAGCTCGCGCATGGCCTGACCCTGCTCGACTACCTCCTGCAACGCTTCCGCTACCTCAACCGCGCCGAGTGGTTGGCGGAAATCAGCGCCGGTCGGTTGACCCTCGACGGTTCAATCGCCAAAGCCGACCAACGACTTCGCGCAGGTTCCGACCTCACCTTCCACAAGATCCAGCGCGAACCCGAGGTCTCGCGCGACCTGCGGGTCGTGCACACCTCCCCTGGATTCGTGATCCTCGAGAAGCCAGCGCACCTGCCGATGCACTCCGACGGACCGTTCGTCCGCAACACGCTCGTGCACATGCTGCGCAGCGGGAGTTTGCCCGAGGCCGAAATTGTCCACCGCCTCGACCGCGAAACGAGCGGACTGTGTGTCGTCGCGCGCACGAAGGTGGCTCGCCAGCTGCTCGAACGCCAATTCGCCGCGGGCAGCGTAGCCAAGGCCTACCTGGCTCTAGTGCGCGGGGAGGTCGCGAACGACTTTCGGATCGATGCTCCGATCGGTCACTCCGCCCACAGTTCGATCGCCCTGCGCCGCAGCGCCGAGCCGGATGCGCGCGAGCCGCGCCCGGCGCGCACCGACTTTCTCATTCAGCAACGCCAGCCCGGCGTCACGCTGCTGCGCTGCGTGCCCCACAGCGGTCGCACCCACCAGATCCGCGTGCACCTCGAACTCGCGGGCCACGCGCTGCTCGGCGACAAGCTCTATGGCCGCCCCGATGCCGACTACCTCGAATTCGTCACCCGCGTGAAGAACGGCGGCGACGCGCGCGAGGTGGCTGCAGGCGAGCCGCATCGTCAGTTGCTGCACGCAGCGGAGCTCGCCTTCGACGACCCCGACAGCGGCGTGCGCATGCACTTCACCTCCGCGCTGCCTGACGACTTCGCGATTTGGCTGCGACCTTTGGTCTGAGCCACCGCGCGAACTGCGGGAGCATCAGTACGAGGCCTGCAGCGTCGCGTCGCCACGGCAAGTCAGGGGCATCGAAGTGCTGCGGCAGTCTCCAGAGTTTTTGCACTTTCGGTTGTCTGTTGGCGGTCCGGGCTCAGGTCGGTTGTCAGTAGGGGGTTGAGTTTGCGCTGGCGGTGAGTTCCCCGGCTGCACTGGCCTCCTGGGCAAGCTGCCGAGGCCCGCTGAGGCGCCCAGGTTGAGTCGGCGTTCGCTTCATTGCCCAAGCGCAAGGGCGCTGTGGGCGAATTGAGAAACGCGCTCCAGGTAGTCCTCCGGGAAACTCGCGCCTGGCGACCGCACGGCCGATGGGGGGGGGTACGGAGGTTCGAGTTGGGCGGCTTGAACTGCGCTTTCGCGTGCCGACTCCGCTAGAGCCATGGCGCGGTATTCCTCATAGATTGGGAAATCCCCCCGCCGGAAGCGATATTGGCGGTTGCCAAACATGAACGCGAAGTCGAAGCGTCCGGATTCAAGAATGTCCCGACTGTGCCCCTGTGGGACAATTGTGCTAGTGCCCAGTGCGTCCATCACAACTCCGACGCTGCTCATAACCAAAATTGGCGCCAGCTGCTGACGTGAGAATCCGGGCCAATGTGGGTTTTCGAGTTCCGTCCCATGGAATTGGGCCAACGTCTCCCGGAGGTTTCTACGCTTGATCTGTGCTTCCGTATCAGGAACTGATTGGGGGGGTGCTACGGAGGACGTGGACGGCGGCTTGTCATCATCGACAGCGACGCGCGAGGAGCCCGCATCGACCGAGACCAGATCAGGGCTCTGAGAAGGTGCGATTGCCGGTTCGAACGCTTCCTCGCGGCCTGTCACCGCCCCCGCATCGGCAACGCGCAGTCGCGGGAGAAGTCTCAGTACAACGAACGATCCCACCAGCACCACAAGTGCTATTCCAATCAACAGTCCACTGCTAGACCTCGGCATCCTGAGCCTCAATCGAATTTAAGTTTTGCCTAGAGGGAACAGCCGCAAGTGAGCCAAAGCAGAATGCTGCAAACGGACTCCGCCTCGTTGTCACAAGCAGCAAGATATGCTCGAAAGGACTCCGGAGTTCCCTCGCAGTTCGTCCACAGTACGCCTGGCCTAGCATACGGGGGGTTGTTGTTGAAGGGTCCGCCGTGTGCTGTGCTGCTGTCATACCACATGCATGTCGGACCACCGCCACCATTGTACGCTAGGTAGATGTTGCCCCGGCACGGCTCGCAGGTTGCACACGGGAGCATGTGTGATCCTGGAAATTGGCCGCGGAATTCTAAAATGAACTCCGCGGGGATAGCCCCCACGACATGCATGTGGTCGAGCGGCGGACACTCGTAGGGGCATTCATTTACGGCCAGTGGGAAAACGGCGCCAACTGAAGTGCCAACAATCAACGCGAGGTTCAATTGGGCGAGATACATGAGAGGAGTCACTTCTAGAAGTTGAGATTGCTGGTCAGTTTCTTGCAGATCGTTCAGGGACCATAGCCCCCCCACGTGCTTGGCAAGGGGAATTGTCCAACCTATGGCCGATCCCCGAGGATGGCTCTCTCCGGTACTTCGCGCTGGCCAGCGTTCCGCTCTACGGCCGCGGTCGATTTAGCCGATCAGCATCCCGTAGTTCGGCGTGACTCGGTATCCGTCGAAGGCTGCGAGAGCTGCGTCGGTGTGGTTGACACCTGTCCCCCGGGCTGTCGTCGACGTCGTATAGCTGCGGCGAGCCCGCGGAGAGTCCTCTGAACGTTGCCGACGCCCCTGCTCGGCGGCAACTGGGGCGCGGCCATGGACTCGAGACTCGGTTCCTCGTGGATCGGACTGCGCGCTGTCGGCGTCCGCGCTGCGCATCAAACCAGAAGCCGAGCAGCCCGTGCGAGCAGGCTGCTCGCGGCGGACCAGGAGTGAAGTTGCATGGTTGACCTTGCTTGAGCTCCGGTGCGTACCCTGCCCGTCGATGCGTAGGGGGCGCTCGAGCCCGGGCACAGGCGTTCCTTGATGATTTGGAGAAGCGTCGGTCCATCCCGACGTCGGTTTAGGGGCCATTCGCAAGCGCGGGCAGCCGCAAGGAACGAAAGCGCGCTGCCGGCCCAGGGGGACGGCAGCGCGTCGAACGATCTCGACCCGGGCTCAGTTCAGCCCGAGGCTCGCTTCGAATTACCTCAGCAGGTTGACCAGCTCGCTCAGGACCTGGTCGGTGGTCGTGATCACGCGCGCGTTGGCCTGGAAGCCGCGTTGGGCTTCGATCAGGTGCACGAATTCCTCGGCGATCTCGACGTTCGAGCTTTCCAGGGAACCGCCGACCACTTCACCGGCGCCGGCCTGGAGTCCCGCGGACACGGTGCGCGTGCCGGAGTTCGCGGTCTCGGCCCAGAGGTTGTTGCCGACTTCGCGCAGGCCGTTCTCGTTCACGAAATTGGCGATACCGAGTTGCCCCAGGGACTGCACTTGTCCATTGGAGTAGAAGCCCTGGATCGCGCCGTCGGAGTTGACCGACATGTTCGCGAGCTCGCCGACGCCGTAGCCGTCTTGGCCGTTGGCGAACATCGTCGTCGCGCCGCCGAACATCGTCACGCCGTCGAAGAGCGACGGTGTGCCCAGGCCAACCGTGACCGCCTGCGCGGGCTGACCGGTGAACGTCGCGGAGAACGAGTTGCTCACCGGCAAACTCGCGATCGTGCCGTTGGCGTTGAAGCGCAGTCCGGTGAGCACGCCGCTGACCGTGCCCTCGCTCGGGGGAATCGAGGGCGTGATGTTCCAAGAGCCGTCGTCCTGGCGGTCGAAGGTGAAAGTGACCGTGTGCGCGGTGCCGGCCTGATCGAAGACTTCGATGGAGCTCGTCGCCGAATCCGGGCCGGTGCCGACGGTGGAAGTCAGGAACGCGTGGTTCGACCACTGGGTGGAGCCCGTGGCGCCCGCTCCGTCTTGAATCGAAAGCGACAGTCCGGTGGCCCCGGTGTTGTCAGCGGTCATTTCGATCTTGCCGGTGGTTGCATTCAGCGCCGGCGTAGCCAAGGGGAACAGGTTGTCGATGAAGGTGACGAGATCGCCGAGGGTGTCGCCGTCCTGGCCCGCGCCTGTGCCGAACACGAATGTGCCGCTGACCGGCGTGCCGTCCGTGTCCACTCCATTGATCGAAATCGCGTCGCCGGGCACGTAGGCCTTGACGTTTGCCGGCATGTTGTTCAGCGCAGTCGCCGCGGAGGCAATCGTCTGAGTTCCCGCCACGAGCGTGGTCGAAAGTCCCGTCAACGAAGCGAGGTCCTTTCCGGTGCTGCCCGGTGTGATCTTGACGCTGGCCGCCGTGCCGGTGCGGTTGCTGGTGATCGAAACCGAACCGTTGCCAGCAACCGCGGCGGACACACCGCTCGCGTTGAGGGCGTTGACCGCGTTCACGATTTCCTGGGCCGTCACAGTGCCCGTGACGCTCGGCACGGAAACGCGCTGGGGCGCGCCGCCGGATACGGCAATGTCCATGGTCCAGGTCTCGCCGATCGGAATCGCGTAAGGGCCGGCCGTGGTGCCGGTGACATTGGCCTGCGTGCCGTCAGCGAATGCCGCGGACGTCGTCAGGATCTGCGCCAGGGGACCACCGATTTGGGCCGGCAGGTTGCCGGTGAAAGTCAAATTGGTCGTCGCCGAGGGCGGGAAGAGTGACGTGGAGTCCACGTTGATGCCCTGGCCGTTCTGGCCGAGCACGAGATAGCCCGTGCGCTGGTCGACGAGGCGACTGGTCCCATCGAGGCCGAAGGTGCCGACGCGCGTATAGAGCGTGCCGACGCCGTCGCTCAGCATGAAATTGCCGCGTCCCGAAAGCGCCAAGTCGAAGACGCGACCGGTGCTCGTCAGGGCGCCCTGAGACATGTTGCGGCCGATGTCGGCCAGCGTCACGCCATGGCCGACCTGCACGGGATTGCGCCCGCCGGAGGTGGCCGACGGCAAAGTTGCGAAGCGCAGGTTTTGGCTGAACTGATCGGCAAATGTGGCGCGCGACGACTTGAAGCCCGCGGTCGAAGAGTTGGCCAGGTTGTTGCCGATGATGCCGAGCCAACCTTCGTGGGCCTTGAGTCCGGACAGGGCGGTGTACAGGGAGCTGCTCATGATTGTTGTGTGATGCTCGAGGTGATGTGTTGGTGTGTGATCGTCGTGGGCTGGATCAGGCGCTAGGCGTGCCGGGTGCCCCGGGCGTTGCGGGCGTTGCGGGCGGCGTGCCGATTTCCGAGATCGCGGTCAAGGGAATGTCCTTGCCGCCGATGTTGAGCATCGCGGCGCCGTCCACGATTCGCACGGTGTCAACCTTGCCCCAGACTTCAGCTTGTGTGTCGGGATCCGTGAACTTGACGTCCTTGCCCATCAGCGCGCTGGCGTCGGTCAACTGTTGCATCAGCGCGTTCGACTGCTGCAGCACGGCGAGGCCGACGATGTTGTCGTTCAGGTTCTGCATCTGCTCCAGGGAGCTGAACTGCGCGAGTTGAGCCAGCATCTCGTCGTTCTTCGACGGGTTGAGCGGATCCTGGTTCTTCAACTGCGTGGCGAGCAGGTTCATGAACGACTCCTTGCCCACAGCCGAGCCACCGGTGGCGTTGGAGAAGGAGGAGATAGCTTCGTTGGCGCTGGTTCCGGTGATCTGCATGTCGGTTCCTGGTTCAGGCGTAGGTGTCCACACCGTTCGCGGACAGTTGGCGCGCCAATGCGCGTTCAACCGAGGCCGGAGCGAGTGCGAGCGAGGCGGAGCTCGCGCGCGGCGAGCGTGAATTCGATGCGTGTCCACGGCCCGGTCCATCGCCGGTGTGGCTGTTCTGAAGACTGAAGGCGAGGCTCTGCGGCACGACGCCGTGTTGCGCCAGAGCCACTTTGAGTTCCGGTGCGTGCAACTCGAGCGCGCGCAGCGCTTGGGCGGTCTCCGCGCGCACGTCGGCGCTTAGGACGCCCTGTTCGACGCGCATGCGGATCCACACGCGACCGAGCGCCTCGGGCGCCAGTTGGATGCTCGCCTCGCGCATATCCGAGGACAGTGAGACGCGCACTTGGCGCAAGATGTCGGCCGCGGCTTCCCGCGCGCTGTTCGCTTGGGCGGCGCGCAGGCTCTTGGCGTCGTGGACGTCGAGGTTTGCGCCCAATTCGCTCGCGAGGTCACCGGTGTGGGTCGTGGCGAGACTCGCACGGGCGATGGAGTCGAGCGCCAGATTGCCCGCGGTCTCGCCGCCCACGCTCGAGGTCGTCAGTACGACCAGTGGCAAGGCCCCAGCGGGCTTGGCTTCCGTGGAGACAATTTCGACTCCCTCCGCCGGCGAGTTGGATTCAGCGAAGGCGCCAGGCTGAGTTCCCTCCTGGGCTGAAGTGCTGGCGAGCCAGGCGACGATCGGCGCCGCGGCGACCGGCATCGGCTGTGTCACGGGCACCGGCACCGCCGTGCCCGGGCTCTGCTCGATCGCCTGCGCAGGTCCAACGAAGTCCTCAGTGACCAGATTGCCGATTGCAGCAGCGAGCTTGGGCTCGGGGGTTGGCACAAATTCCGCTGGCGAGCGATCCGAGGTGGGTGCCGGGACTGCCTTCGCAGATGCCGTGGGCGTCGGGCTGGACTCGGGCGCGTCGCCTTCGCTGACTTGATCCGCGGGTTTCGGCGTTGCGGAGTCTTCGGTCGCGACCTCGGCCTTCGCGCGGCCGCTGATGGTCAGAGGCTCCTCGTTTCGCCGCGCTGCCGCGTGTTCGGCGCGCGACGAGTCGTTCATTTTCGGGTGCTTCTCGCGGACGCTCTTCAGGCGTTCCTCGAAACGGCCTGAGTCCGCCGTGGGCGCTCCAATGTCGCGGCCCGGGGCCCGCGGGCCTTCGATCGACGAATTCTTCGGGCGCAGTCCGGGAAGCGATTCCATGTGCCCGACACGATGCAAGCGCGTTGCCAAGCGCTGAAAGTGGGCCCTGTAGGGCTGGAAGGCGCGTCCACGGGCCCTGGGGTGCGCGCGGGGCGCAAGCTCTTCGCACCTGGCGACGCGCCCGGTTCATGGCGAGAAGAAACTTCACTGTGGAGTCCCGCCCGCGCCAGTGCGCGCTTTTGGCGGCAGGGCTGGATTCGAGGAGAATCGGCCCGTTTCAGCCCGAGCCCGCGGGGTATTCTCCAGGTACTCGCGGCCCCCAGGGGAGCCAAAGGAAAGGGCATAGTGCCCCTCGCGGAAGCTGGAGCCGCCCTAGGACGGCAGCCGGAATCGCCCTGAGCAGTTATTGTTGAAGCAGATCCACATCCATCCACCGGCCAATTCGCCGGTCCCGCGCCCTATGGCGTGCGGACCCTGCGACGACCGCGAACGCGGGCCGACGCGCACCACCACGACACACCTGGTTCCATGAACAACATGATTCGACTTCTGCCCCTGGCCTTCCTGCCGCTCGTCGCGGCGTCCGCCGCCGCCCAGCACGCCCAGGTGTCCGCCGTGGCGGTCAACCCCAAGAATTCCGGCGAGGTCTGGGCCACGAACCGCGACAACAACTCCGTGGCCGTCCTCGACGTGGGCGTCGGAGCTCTCGCGGCGGAAATCGCCGTGGGCAACTCGCCGCGCTCGCTTGCGTTCAGCAAGAACGGCGCGCGGGTCTTCGTGGCCAACAGCCGCGGAAACGTGCCTTTCAATCGCGACTTCGCCTCGCCGTTCCTCGGCACCGAAGTGCGCGGCAGTGTCAGCGTGATCGACAGCGCCACACGCAGTGTGATCGCCACTCTGAACGCGGATGTGGTCGGCGTTGAGCCCTTCGGTGTCGCGGTCGCCCCGAACGGCAAGTGGTTCGCCGTCAGCGCCTTCGCCAGCGGCAGCATGAACTTCTTCGATGCCCAGACCCTGCAACTCAAGGCCAGCTTCGAGTACCTGGACGACCTCAACATCATTCCGGCGCCTTTCACCGCGCGCGACGTGGACCTCAATCGCGACGGCATCCCCGATCTCGGGGAGCCGCGCGGCTTCGTGATCAAGTCTGGCAGTCGGATCGTGTACGTGACGCACAACAAGTCGCCCTATGTGTCCATGCTCGAGGTGTCCCTGGACGCGAATGGGCTGCCCGTGGGCGTATCGCTGGTCAAAAAGATCGACACGAACGAGTACCCGTTCGACCCCATCTTCAATCCCGTGCCGGTGCGCACGCTGCAAAGCCAGGGCTTCCCGCGCTTCCTCGAGGACATCGCGCTCTCGCCGGATGGTTCGCGCGCCCTGGTGCCCCACGTGTTGACCAACGTCAACCACGACGTGAACCACAACTTCGGCCCGGCCTTGGCAGGAGCCTTCGCCAACCGCGTTTATCCTGCGCTCACGCTGCTCGACTCAAGCGCAAATTCCTTCGGCGCCCCGGGCGACACATCGCGCCGCCTGCACCACGAGCTTTCGGACACGCTGACGCCCGCCGAGTACTCCGCCTTCGGATCGGGGGCGGTCTCCCCGTCCGGCCGCGTGACAATCGGCGGACAGGGCGCGCCGCTGCTTGGGGGCCAGTTGAACCTGCTGGTGTCGGGGATCCCCGCGGGCAGTTCGGGCACCGTGGTGATCGGCGGTGAGCGCGCTGTCCCCATGGGCTCCAAGGGCACGCTGTACGTGCGCCCGCGTTTGACGTTCCCGATCGTCAACGGCGGCGCGATCATCAACATCCCGAACGCGCCGCAATACGAAGGCGTTGTTCTGACTCTCCAGGCGCAGATCTTCACCGCCGGGCAACTTGCCCACCTGTCCAATGGACTGAAAGTCCGCTTGGGATCCACAGGCCTGGGCCTGAACAAGATGGGCTACCGCGCGGGACATCCCGGTCGCGTCGCCTACAACGCGGCGGGCAATCGCGTGCTGATGCTCAACCGCGGATCCGAGGACTTGTTCCTGTACGACGTCAACGGCAGCGATCTCGAGCTGCGCAGCGTGTTCCCGCCGCGTCTTGGCTTCCAGGAGCGCGCCGCACTCGATGTGACCACCCCCATGGGCGACCTGCCCCTCGGCATGGTCGTGGTCGACGACCAGACCACCCTTGCTGACGACGCCCTGGTCTATGTGATCAACGAAGTGACGCGCACACTTTCGGTTCTGCGCGTTGACTGGAGAACGGGCGTGATCATGCAGGAGAAGGCCCAAATTCCGACGCACCAGGGCGCAGACATCTTCAGCCTGTCCGTGCGCGTCGGCGACGAGTTGTTCGAGGACGCATCGCGTCCGCAAACCACGGGCAACTTCAACAACTCCTGCGCCTCCTGCCACTTCGAGGGAGGCGAGGATGCCAACGTGTGGCAGCGCCCCGCCGGCCCGCGCAGCACCATGCCGATGTACGGCGGAACGCTGGGCACGGGCCTCGTTCTGTGGAAGGGCGTGCGCATCAACTTGGGCGAAACCGGGCCGATGTTCGGCGGCGAGAATGGAGGTACGGGCAACCTGACCAATGCGGAGCAGCAGGGACTGGTGGATTTCCAAGAGACCATCGCAGTGCCGCTCAACCCGACCCTGCACCTGGTCACGGGCCAACTGTCCGCGCAGGCAGCGCTGGGCAAGGACCTGTTCCACGCGACGAACGACACCGGCCTCAATCCGAACTTGCGCAGGGCCGGTTGCGCCGTCTGCCACGAGACCATTTCCTTGACGACAGGCGCACGCCGCGCCTTCACGCGCGACTTCATCGATCCGGCGCTCACCGGCGGCGAGATGCTGGCGCAGCTCGATCCCTTCTGCAACACGCTCAAGGGCAACCTGGTGGGCCAAAACCTCCAGAACATCAACTCGGCGACCAACATCGACCGCGACTTCGACGGCATCCCAGATCCCGACCGCAACTTCGACGGCTACATCGACGTGGAAACCTACACGCCCATGAACCCGGACACGGACGATGACTTCACTCGCGACGATCCCAACAGCTACCCGTGCTTGACCAATCCCTCGGATCCGAATTCTGCTCCGATCTTGTTCCGCCGCGATGGCCGTGTCTTCACGATTCCTACGAAGCTCGGCGTGTGGTCTACCGGACCGTACTTCCACGACCACAGCGCCTTCTCTCTGCGCATGGTGCTGGATCCGGAGGCTCAGGCCCTGAGCCCGATCTACGGGACGCCCGCGTACCCGGGACAGGGCGCGCTCCCGGGGTTGAACAAGTTCTTCAACGAGTTCCACGACGTGCGCGGACACGAGCAATACGTCCAAGGCGCATCGAAGGTCCAGCTGGATCTGCAGAGCACGAACGTCCAAGCGGACATCGAAGCACTGCTGGCCTACATCATGTCGATCTGAGACTCAGGTCGGCGAACTGCAACGGCCGCGGCCCCGCGAAGAATCACTTCTTCGCGGGGCCGCGGTGTTCTTGGTGCGCCTTGGGTCCCGCGCCTCTCAGGGAGTGATCACCCACTGGTGCGGAAGACCGTCGGTTTCCAGGAGCGTCAGTTCGCCCAGCGTGGCGTTGTAGTTCCAGGACGACGTCGGGAGCGTGTCGCGCAGGACGCTGATCGGCTTGCTTGGCACGGAGGTGATCACGATGTCGTCGGCGAGACCGTCTGCGGTGGCGAGATTCACTGTGAACTGCAGCAGCGGGTTGATTCCGGCGCCGAGCGTATCCACGGTCAGTCGCTTCAAATTTGCCGTCGCTGAAAACGACAGGGTGTTGTTCGGGACATCGATATTCCAAGTGAACGGCGTGAACGCTCCGGCGGCGTCCTGCTCGACGAAGAAGTGGAAGTAGGTGTCGTCGCGATCCGCCAATGTGCTTGCGCTGGTCGGCAGGGTCAGCGTGTGCGTTCCCATCCAATTGAAGGCCCAGTGGCTGTCGAGCATCGACCACTTGTGGTCATAGGCGTCCCAGCCGAAGGGGACGAACTTGTAGTCGAAATTGGGGCCGACGGTCGCGCCCAGGGTCTGCATGTGGGCCGCCATGACATCGCCCTGCACCGGCAAGTACGGCACGGGATCGTCGATGGGGCGCACGATCCGCATCGGGATGTGAAGCAGGTTCCGCGCCAGGTCTTCGGTGTTCTCGACGACCAAGGTGATCGGGTCGAAGTTGACCGCGGAGGAGCGCGCCATTTTCCAGGGATCGGCCGAACCCGCGCCGCCGTTGCCGTACCAGAAGTCCAGAAAGGGCCGCACGGGCACATCCGAGTAGTAGGTGTGCTTGAGCGCGAACCCGCCGCTCATCGCCACCATCGAGGCGAACATCGGCTTGGCGGGATTCAAATGCCGAGCCGCGTAGTTGGCGACGGCGCCACCGCCCATGGAGAAACCGACGGCGTAGATTCGATTGCGGTCGATCAACGGATAGCGAACCAGCATGTCCAAGATCACCGCCTCCATGTGCACCTGGCTCGGCAGCGAGCCGAAGTGCTGCGTGTTGGCGGCGAGCGGACACACCAGATACCAACCCTGTGCGCCGGCCTCGGCGGGGAAGTTGGTGTTGAACGTCAGATCGTTCTGCGTTGAGCCGAACTTGTGGAACATGACCACCAGCGGCACAGGCTGCGTCGGGGCGGGCAGGGGCTCGACGTAAAGGAAATTCTCCGGCCAGCCGTCGCCGATGTTGAGCGATCCTGATCCGATCTGGTGGTTCGTCGGACCCAGGTAGCTCGGTCCACTGGGGTAGTTCGGGGGCCCGAACAGCGCGAGGCCGTCACCGGTATCGACCATCGAGACCGGGTTGTGTGCGCCCGCGGGGGTTCCGGTCGGTGCCTGTACCTGTGGGCTCCACAGGCCCGGGAGCAGGGGGGTCAGGCAAAGTACGAGGAGGCTCTGCATCTCTATCTTCCCAGTGAAGTCTAGCAGGCTCCCGAAATCCGGCCCAGCGCCCAGGCCTTATCGGCCGGCCCGCGGCAGGGCTGTGGCGCGCTCGCGCACTTCCACGGAGCCGTCCTCGCGGCCGATCACCAGCACGTGGGCCAGGCCCACGAACAGCCCGGTCTCGACGATTCCCGGCAAACGGTCCAGTTCGAGCTCCAGACTGGCCGGATCCGCGATTCCGTCGGGGAAGCGGCAATCGAGGATCTGATTGCCGTTGTCAGTCAGGTAGGGCTGGCCCGCCGGCCCTGTGCGCAGGGTCGCTGTGGCTCCCCGGGCCCCCAAGGCCCGGTGGATCACCTCGCGTGCGAAGGGCACGACTTCGATCGGCAGGGGGAACTTCCCCAGGCGCGCGACCACCTTTTCTGCCCCGACAATGGCGATTTGACGCCTGGTGATGCTGGCCACGACCTTCTCCCGCAGGAGCGCCCCCCCGCCGCCCTTGATCATATGGAAGGCACCGTCGATCTCGTCGGCGCCGTCGATGGTCAGGTCCAGGGCATCGATCTTGCCGAGTTCCACCAAGGGGATGCCCATGACCCGGGCCTTGTTCTCGGTGTCAATCGAGGTGGGAACGCAGCGGATCTTCAGGCCCTCCCGCACGCGCTCCGCCAGGCGCTCCAGGGTGAAAAACACCGTGGAGCCTGTCCCCAGGCCGACGGCCATGCCGTTCTCGACGAATTCCGCCGCCCGCCGCCCGGCCACTTGCTTGGGATTGTGCATGGGATCGGCCTCCAGGGTCCGAGTCGGCGGCGATGGTAGCAGTGTGGCGCCAGGCCAGGGGAGAGAGAGGGGGTAGCGGCGGAAATCCCGGCTTGGGTATCCTGAGACACAGTCTCAACTGCCGAACCAGCGCCGTGACAAACCTCGACACCCTTCTGCCCGGCACGCGCGCGCGCCTCATCTCCATCGCGGGCGAGCGCTCCTTCCGTTGCCGGCTGATGGAATTGGGTTTGCTTCCCGGCACCTACCTGCGCCTGGTGCGCCGCGTGGATGTGGGCGGCGTGCTCGAGCTCGAAGTGCGCGGCTGCCGACTTAGCGTGCGCCGCGCCGAGGCGCGCCAGCTCTGCGTCGAGCCGAGCTGAGGCCCGTGCGCGCCCTAGGTCCGCGGTGAAAACAGCGGTTCGCGCTAAACGGCTCGCGCTGGCGGGCAACCCGAACACGGGTAAGACCACCCTGTTCAATCGCCTGACGGGCAGTCAGGCCAAGGTCGGGAACTACCCCGGTGTCACCGTGGAACACCAGGAGGGCGAGCTTCGGCTGCCGCGCTCGGGGAAGGTGCAGGTGGTTGATGTGCCCGGGACCTACAGCCTCTCGGCGCGCAGCGCGGAGGAGGAACTCGCGATCCAGGCCATCGCCGGCCTGGCGCCGATCGAGCGACCCGACGCAGTGCTCGTCGTGGTCGATGCGACGCAGTTGACGCGCAACCTCTACCTGGTCTTGCAGGTGATCGAGACCGACCTGCCGGTCATCGTGGCGCTCAACATGATCGACATGCTCGAGAGTCGCGGACTCGAGATCGACGCGAGCGCGCTGTCGCAGGTGCTGGGCGTGCCGGTCGTCGCGATCGCATCCCAGAGCGGCGTGGGGCTCGATGCACTGCGCGCGGCGATCGATGAATTGCTGCTCGAGCCAGACCGCGGGCGACCGGGCCCGCGCTGGCTGCCGAGCGACCCGGCCCTGGAAAGCGACGTGCGCGCGGTCACCGAGGCGCTGCCCGAAGAATGGCATGAAAGCGAGCCTGTGCGCCGACACGCCCTGGCCCTGTGGGCGCTCTTGTCGATCGACGAGCACGACGAGCTTCGCAGCGTTCCGACGAAACTGCGCGTTGCGGTCGCTGAACGGCGCGCCAAAGCACAGGCCGACGGCCGCGACATCGAGACAGAGATCATCCAGGGGCGCTACGCGTGGATCGACAGCCGCGCGCCACAGTTCCTGCGCGAGCGCGCCATGGGCGTGACTTCGACCACCGATCGCGTGGACCGCGTGCTGTTGAATCCGGCCCTGGGGTTTCCTGTGTTCCTGTTGGCCATGGCACTGGTGTTCCAATCGCTGTTCAGCGGCGCGGATCCGGCCATCGCCGCCGTCGAGACGAGCTTCGGCTGGGTCAAGGACACGGTCGCGGGCCTCCTGCCCGATGGAATCGTCAACGATTTCGTCTGCAGCGCGCTGATCGAGGGCGTCGGCAGCGTGCTCGTGTTCCTGCCGCAGATCGCACTGCTGTTCCTGTTCATCGGCGTCATGGAGGACACCGGCTACATGGCACGCGTGGCGGTCCTCATGGATCGCCTGATGAAAATGATCGGCCTGCACGGGCGGGCTTTCGTGCCGATGCTCTCGGGCTACGCCTGCGCGGTGCCGGCGATCATGGCGACCCGCACCATGGAGCGGCGCCGCGATCGCATGTTGACGATGATGGTCATTCCGCTGATGACCTGCTCGGCGCGCCTGCCGGTATACACGCTGATCATCGCGGCCCTGTTTCCGCCGGCGATCGTCGTGGGATTCTTGCCCGTCCAGGGACTGCTGATGGTCGCGATGTACTTGTTCAGCACGATCACAGCGCTCATTTGCGCGGCGGTCCTCGGTCGCACGCTTTTCAAGGGACCCAACGTGCCGTTCCTCGTGGAACTCCCGCCCTACCGCATGCCCCACTGGCCCTCGGTGATGCGCATGGTCTGGCAGCGCAGCCGAATGTTCGTGACCCAGGCGGGCGGCGTGATCTTGGCGATCACCTGCGCGATGTGGTTCCTGCTGTCCTTTCCTGGGTCACCAAAAATCGCTGCTCGTTTCGACCTCGAGCGCGCCGCCCTGGTCAGCGTGGAGGATCCCACCGAGCGCGCAGACAAAGCCGCGGTCCTCGAAGCCGCGCAGGCCGGCGAGGAACTGCGCGCGAGCTTTGGCGGCAAGATCGGACACGGAATGGAACCGCTGATCGCGCCCCTGGGCTTCGACTGGAAAATCGGGGTGGGCCTGCTCGGCGCCTTCGCGGCGCGCGAGGTCTTCATCAGCACCATGGGCGTGGTCTACGGCGTCGGCTCGGACGTGACCGAGGACTCGACTGGGCTGCGCGAAAAATTGCGCGCCGAGCATCATCCCGATGGACGGGCGGTGTACACGCCGCTGGTGGGGATCTCCCTGATGGTGTTCTTCGCACTGGCCTGCCAATGCATGAGCACCTTGGCGGTGGTGCGCCGCGAGACGCACACCTGGAGCTGGCCCGTGTTCCTGTTCGTCTACACCGGCCTCTTGGCCTGGGTGTCGAGCTTTGCGGTCTATCAGATCGGGCGCGCGATTGGATTCGCCTGATCAAGCCGCCAGCAGGAAGTCTCGCGCCTTGGTGAGTTCCGCAGACAGCACATCGCCCATTGTCTCGATGGTCTCGCGCTTGATCCCGGTGATCGTGAACGCCTGCTCGCAAAGTTTGTAGGGATTCTCGTCCAAGCCATTGCCGGACAGGTGCGAATGCGTGACGACTTCGCCCAGGTGTGTGACGCAGGCCAGGCGGCGATCCAATTGCGCCAACTCGGGCGCGTGATGGTGGCGAATCGGGTCCACCAGGCTTTCGGAAAAGTTCCACTTCTCCGCGAGGCGCGCGCCGATCTCCGCGTGGTTCAAGCCCAAGATCGCGGTCTCAGCCTCCAGCAGCGTCGCTCCGCGAGCGACTTCCGCCTGGACGAGCAGTGACGTCGCTCGCGCATAGCGCGCCAGCACGAGGTGGCCGACGTTCTGCAGCAGTCCCGCGGTGTAGGCGCGGTTCTTGTCGACCTGGCCCTCGAGGCGCGCGATCAACGACGATGCGATCGCGTCGACGACACTTTCCTCCCACAGGTGCATGGCCGTCGTCGAATCCACTTGGCCGTAATCGCGGAAGTAGCGGCCCGAGCACGAAGTCAGCACCAGGTTCACGAGCGTCGACACGCCGAGCAGGTTGGCCGCCTCCGGCAGCGAACCAATCTCGCGTCTGAATCCGTAGTAGGCCGAGTTGCACAGCTTGAGCACCTTGGCCGTGACCGCGGCGTCGGTCTCGATCACCGTGACCAAATCGCGGGGAATGACGTCGTCGTGGGACGCGATCTCGACGACCCTTGTCGCCACCTGGGGCAGCGGTTCGAGACTCTTGATCGCGGTCAGGATTTCTTGGATGTGCTTGCCCACGTAACTGGCCTCCGTCGGCGGCGCGCGGTGTAAGAGACCGCAAGCTACCGGGCAAGAATTTCGGAGCGACGACAGCGGATCCTGAAGTCCAGGTCGGTTCTCTCCCCCCCTGATGTGGGAAGGGTCGTCAGGGGGACCTAGCAGTGCGTTGAAAAAGGCCCGTAGCGAAACAGAGCGGGTGAGGGCGAGGCCAGGAGCGCGACAGAAAGTCGCCCAGGGGGCCCCGCGTTAGAGCGCGAAGCGCTCGTAGCGACTGCTCCTGCGGAGCCTTCGCAGTGGGGTGCGGCCTTCCTGGCCGCCGAGCGCGACGCCGCGGCGCCGAAACACGCACTGGCGCAGTCGGGGCTTCTTCAACGGGCTGCTAGGGCTTGGCGCCCGGGAACATCTCCAGCACCTCCGCCACCTCGCCCCGCGTCACGATGTCGCGGAAGCGGTAGGGGGCCTCCCATTCCTTCCCAGGCGGGTGGATGGTCATGAAGGGAATCGAGCGACCGCCAAGGGAATGCAACAGGCGCTCGCCTGCCTTCGTGCGCGGAGATTTCGAAGTCAAGTCGACTTGAATCGGCACGACGCCTTTGAGAGTCAGCAGGTCGGTGATGCGCTTGGAGCTGTACACGACAGCTTCATTGGTTTTGCAAGTCAGTCACCAGTCTGCGGTGAAGTCGAGCATCACCGGCCGCCCTTCGGCTCGATAGCGAGCCAGGCGCTCGGGATCGAATTGCTCCCAGACGAGCGAGCCCTCTTCGTTGGTGAACGCGCGCTGCACCGGGCCGAACATCAGGTACGAGCCCGCGCCCGCGATCGCGACCGCAACGACGAACGTGCGCAAGTGTTGCAGCGCCGTCTGCTCGAAGGTTGCGAATCTCCCCCACCACCAGCAGCCCAGTGCAACGAACACGAGCATCGCCACCGTGAACAGCAGGAGATCCTGGCGCACCGAGACCATCAAGAACACGACCGTCGCCAGCAAGAGGAAGCCCGTGGAGTGCTTGAAGGTCTGCATCCACGCGCCAGGTTTGGGCAGGTACTTGAGAAAGCCCGGATTCGAGGTGAGCACCACATAGGGCGCCGCCATCCCGACGCCGACCATCATGAATACGGCCACGATCACGTGTTGCGGCTGGGTCACGGCCCAGGCCAGGGTGCTGCCGAGGAACGGACCGCTGCAGGGTGTGGCGAGAATCGTTGCCATGATCCCCTTGAAGAACGCGTCGCGAGCGCCTTCGCGTTTGACCGACGCCAGTTCGCCGACCTTCGAGGGCAGGCCGATCTCGAACACGTCGAACAGGGACAGCGAGAACGCGAAGACGATCGCGATCATCACGATCTTGAATGGCTCCGATTGGAACTGTGCTCCCCAGCCCTGGCCCGCGAATGCGGCGAGTCCTGCGAGCACGGCGAAAACCACCAGGATTCCGCCGGCGAAGGCCAGTCCCAGTTGGAACACGCGCTTCTTGGATTCGCCTGCTTGCTTGACGAAGGACAACACCTTGATCGAGACCACCGGCAGCACGCAGGGCATCACGTTGAGCAACGCTCCGGCGATGAACGCGAACAAGAGCCACAGCCACAGCGAGCGGTCCACTTCCCCGCGCGATTCGAAGTCAGGCGGGACGAAGGCGTCCCAAATCGGCGAGTTCGCCGCGGGCGAGGTGTCCACGCGCGACGGGACCGCGCTGGCCGCATTCGACACCGCCGCTCCGATGACCAAGTCGGCGGGAAATTTGGCGAACAGCTCGTCCTTGCCCGGGCCGTCAGACTCCAATTCCTCGAAGTAGGGAATGCAGCCCTTTTCGTCGCAGGTCAAGCCGTCGATCGCGGCCGTGACGAGCGCGGGGTCCACCGTGCCCGAGGCCATGCGACCGCGCGCGTAAAGCAGAATCGTGCCCTCATGTCCGTAGATCCAACCTGGGCCTCCGCTCGGAGCCTTCATCCCGGGCGCCGGGAGTTTGATCGGCTCGGGAAAGCGCGTAGCCGACCACTCGAGGCCCTCGCCGCCCCACTGCACGGTCGTCGCCGCGCCGACGCCACCGCCGTTCCCGAGGGTCTCGTGGTAAATGTGCCAGTGCGATTCGAGCCTGACCTGCAGGACCGCGCGCACGTCGGCTCCCTCGGCCCGGACGTACAGAGTCGAGTTGGCCTTCTGCTGGGCCTGCAGCGGAAGCGCCCATGCGGCTAACAGCACGAGCAGCAGCGATAGTCGTTTGATCATTGTTGGTTGTTTGGGGGGAGCGCAGGAGCGACGAGCTCCCCAGCAGTGCATTGGAAGAGGCCCGAAGAGAAGCGGAGGTTGTTAAGGCGAGGCAAGCAGCGCGTTAGAAAGTCACTCCCAAGCGGCCCCCATGGCCGTTGAGTGTGACTTTCCGAGGGCGACGCCGCGGGGCCGAAACACGCTCTGAGCTAGTCGGGACTTTTTCAAAGGGCTGCTAGCCTACCGGTTCCGGTGGGCGGGGCACCCCTGCGAGCGCCGACCCCAGTTTCCAGCCACTTTCTTTCGCATGGCTTACGGGCAGGCCAGAGAGTCCAGCCGCCTGGCTACCATGCCGATGAGACGCCTGTCCGCCTGCTCAGGAGAAACCCGATGCGATTCTTGCTTGCCCCGCTGACCCTCGCCCTGGCCTTCGCCCAGCCCCAGAAACCGGCCGTGCAGGATCCGCCCGCACCGCCGGTGGGAGGATTCGAGAGCGCACAGCTCCGTGGTGACCGCGTGCGCGAAAGCTTGCTCGGCGCCTGGCAATTGACCCGCGGCGAAATTCCTGCGCTCGGCGTCGCGGGTGGCGGCGTGGCGGGCTATGCGATTTTCATTGAGGGCTACATGTCGATGGAAGTGCACGCCCAGGGCAAGACCGTGCCCGACAGTCAGGACTCTTTTTTTCAAACCGGCACCCATCGCTGGAAGTACGAAGACACCGGGGTGCTTGAGACATTTTCTTTGATCGGCACCCACAACGTGACCGATGACGAGGAATACGAGTTCGAGCAGCCGGGCGCGCGGCGCGCTTACAAGGTGCAGGTGGACGGCGATCGCCTGGTCCTCGAGCGCGCTGACCGGAGCGCGCGCTTGAACTTCATGCGCCTTGGAAAGCTGCGCTACCCCGACGACAAGGACGGCCCTGGGGTCGACTTCTTTGGGCGTCCAATTCCGCCCGCGGAAGGCGAAGGAAAAAAGCGCAAGTAGGCGCCGAGCGAACCAAAAACAACACGGCTGCCGCGCGGGTCGAGCGCGCGGCAGCCGTGTTGTCTCGTTGGGTTCGTGAATTATCCGACGGCGATCAGCATTGGCTGAATCCGCAGGAGTGGCACTTCACGCAACCTTCCTGGAAGGCAAGCACGCCCGTGCACGCGGGGCACTTGATCTTGTAGGACGCCGCGACCTGACGCTGAGTGCTTGCGGCGGGCTTGTGGGTCTTGGCGGCGACGTTCACTGCGGCAGCGGCCAGGGCTGCTGCGGCTGCGGCCTCGGTCAGGTTTGCGGTCCCAAGCAGCAACGCGTGCAGGCCGTGCTCCATCTTGGCGTCGAGGTAGCGCTGGAGCGCCTTCGCCAATCCGTCGGCGAGGGACATGATGCGCCCGTCCTTGGTCGGAACCGAAAGCGAACTTCCGATGCCCTCGAGTTGCTTGAGCGCCAACTCGAGATTCCCGTTGCTCCGCAGCCACAGGGACAGGATGCGGCAGATCGCCTCCAGGTCCGAGTTGGCCACGTCACCGCCCTTGCCGAGTTGCGCGAAGACTTCGCGCTCGCGTCCAGACAAGGGCTCGACAGAGACCTTCACGTGCATGTTGCCGAAGGGCGTCATCTGGCGGATGCGCAGACAGCTCATGATCTCGGGCAGGCGCACCGGGCGCAGATCGCCGTTCGGCGCGGTTGTGCTCGGCGTCGACGCTGACTCTTCTGCATCGCCCTCGGTCGGGCTTGCCGGGCCCGATTGAGAGGACTTGTGCAGATCACCGGACTTGGTCAGCGCCATCGGCTGCACGTCGCGGCAACCGTCGCGGTAGACGGTGACGCCCTTGACCGCCTCGTCGATCGCGAGCTCGTAGATCGCTCGCACGTCGTTGGCGGTTGCATCGTGCGGGAAATTGATCGTCTTCGAAATCGACGAGTCGCAGTGGCGTTGGAAAGCCGACTGCATGCGCATGTGCCAGTAGGGCGTGATGTCGTGGGCGCAGACGAAGACGTTCTTGATCTCGTCGGGAATGCCGTCGATGTGGGCGGCACTGCCCTGTTCGCTGATGCGATCGATCATCTCGTCGGAGAAGAAGCCGCGCTCTTTGGCGAGCTTCTCGAAGACGTAGTTGACCTCGCGCATGATCGTCGGCGTGCCCTTGTTGTCCTTCATGACCTGGCGGATGAAGGCCAAGCTGAACATGGGCTCGATGCCACCAGAGCAGTCGGCGATGATCGAGATCGTGCCCGTGGGCGCGACCGTCGTCGTGTAGGAGTTGCGCAGGCGACGACCGAGCTTCTGCCAGTCGGAACCCTCCCAGGCCGGGAACACGCCGCGCTCTTCAGCCAGGGCTTCGCTGGCCAGGTGCGACTCGTCGTTCATGACCTGCATGATCTTCTCGCCGAACGCGCAGCCCTCTTCCGTGTTGTAGGGAATCCCGAGCTTGTAGAGCGCGTCGGCGAAACCCATCACGCCCAGGCCGATGCGGCGCGTGGTTTTCGACATGTTGTCGATCTCGGGCAGCGGGTACTTGTTGACCTCGATCACATTGTCGAGGAAGCGCGTCGTGGTGCGGATCAACTGCTTGTAGTGATCCCAATCGAAGCGCGCGTCCGCCCCTTCGCCCACAACCAGCGGCCCGAGGTTGATCGAACCAAGATTGCAGGAGTCGTAGGGGTGCAGGGGCTGCTCGCCGCAGGGGTTCGTGGCCTCGATCAGACCCACGTTCTTGATCGGGTTGCGCTCGTTGATGCGGTCGATGAACACGACGCCCGGTTCGCCCGTGCGCCAGGCGTGATCGATGATCTCGGTCCAGATCTCGCCGACGGTCCACAGGGTGCCCGTGTCGTTGCCCTTGGCGTCCTTGCGCTTGAGCTGGCGCCATTCCTTCGAGCGCGGGTTCTGCACTTCGTGGATTTTGTCCGGCGTCGTGCGCAGCTCATCGAGGAAGCGATTCGTGATCGCGACCGAGATGTTGTAGTTCTGCAGCCGCGACAGGTCGTCCTTGAAGGTGATGAACTGCATCACGTCCGGGTGGTCGATGCGCAAGATGCCCATGTTTGCGCCACGGCGGAACGCGCCCTGTTGGATCGCGTCCGTGGCCTTGGAGAACACCTGGATGAACGACAGCGGACCCTCGGTGGTGCCGCCCGAGCTGCGCACGAGGTCGCCCTGGGGGCGCAGGCGAGAGAACGAGAAGCCCGTGCCACCGCCGGCTTTCTGGATCAGAGCCGTGGCCTTGATCGCGTCGAAGATGCCTTCGATCGAGTCGTCCACCGGTAGGACGAAGCAGGCCGAGAGCATGCCCATCTCGCGTCCGGCGTTCATCAAGGTCGGGCTGTTCGGCATGAACTGACGCTTGGCCATCAGGTCGTGGAACTCGCGCGCCACGGCCAGCGCGCGCTGCGGAGTTCCGCCGGGGAAGCGCAGCTCGCCCTTCGCGATGTGCGTGGCCACACGCCAGAAGAGTTGCTTGGGCGTCTCGATCACCAAGCCGGTCTCGGGATTCTTCTTCAGGTAGCGACGCTCGAGAACCTTGATCGCGTTCTCGCTCAGCAGGGTTTCGCCGACGTCTTGCGGCGGGTCCACAGCTTCGAGCATCGCACTCGCTTCTTGTGCCGTCTTGGGGGTGACCATGGGGGCACGCTTCTCTGTCGGAAGGACGATGGGATTCACGCTGGCACTCTCCTCAGGCAATGCCCGCAGCTGGCGCTTGCGGGTGGGCTCTCCGCCGTCCGAACGGGACGCGTCGCGGGCTCGCAGCGAGCTCGGCGAAAAAGACGCGACCCACTCAGGTGGGCAGACACAACCCTTTGTTAGTCAGGCACTTGACTCACCGAACCCGGTGGATTGTCGAGCAGTCTCGCGCGTGAGAAGGGCGGTCTTCTCAGGCGGCAAAACGACTCGCTCGATGGCTCCAGTCGGGCCTGCTCCCACTAGATCTAGTGGGACCCCGGCGACGTGCATACCATGGCTGCGTAGGTCGGCGAGGTCAAGCGCAGATCGAGAGTGCGAACCGACTTCTCCAAAGCGGGAAGCAGCCCGAGGTTGAGAGCGCTCAGCCCCGGCGGCGGGCGATTCTCTCGCGGATATTTCGCCACTCTTCGAGGCCGAGCAGCGCGCTCGCCCCGACATAGGTGACGACCGCCGCACCGATCGCCGCGGCGAGCGCCGGCAGTTCTCGAAGACCGCTGACCTCTGCGGCTCCGACCTCCGCGTCACCGACGATCAGGTGTCGCGTGACCCAGGCAGCCAGCGCGCAGAGGCTGGCGGCGATCAGCATCTTGAAAATCCTGCCGAAGAATCCGCTCCCGGTCGCCGGGAGGCCAAGCCGTCCCTTGAGTCCGGGCCAGAGCCAACACAGGTTGGCCCAGGCGGCAATCGAAGTGGCCAGGGCGAAGCCCGAGGCGTCCATCTTCATGCCGTACACGAAGAGCACGTTGAGCGCGGTGTTGACCACCAGCATGACCGCGGCGATGCGCACGGGGGTCCTGAAGTCCGAGAGCGCGAAGTAGGCGCGGCTGGTTAGCGCAATGGCGCCCGTGGGGAGGATCGAGAGGGCGAGCATCGTGAGGGCGCTCGAGGCTCGCCCCACACCCTCAGAGGTGTAGTTGCCGTGTTGGAAGAGCACCGTGCAGATCGGCCGCGCCAGAACCACGAGGCCTAGGCTGGCGGGCAGGGCCAGGTAGCAGACCGCCAGTTGGGCACGGTCGTGCAGCGCGCGCAGCTCGTCGCGTTTTCCGGTGTGCCCCAGTGCCTTGAGGAGTGGAAAGACCGCGGCCGTGGCCGCCGTGGCGATCAGGGCCACCGGGAACTGCTGGATGCGCGTCGCATAGTGGAAGGCCGCCGAACCGCCAGGATCAAGCATTCCGTAGGCCATCAACCCGTCGATCATCACGTTGACCTGGTAGACCGCGGCCCCCATGGCCAGGGGCGCGCTGGTGCGCAGGACGTCCCAGGCCCCGGCGATCGGGTCGAAGCCGGCGGCCGGGGCGCCCCCGTAGAGACCGTGGCGGCGCAGGGCCGGGATCTGGATCGCGAGCTGCAGGAATCCAGACAGCAGCACGGCCCAGCACAGGACCCGAGCCATATCGAACTGCGTGTCGTCGGAGATCGTCGCGCGGGTCCCCGACCAGGGTACGTCGTGCTGCCAGAGCAGGAAGACGAGCGCCGCGATCCAGACCACATTGAGCATCGCCGGCGCGATGCTCGACACGCGGAACTCACCGCGCACCTGCAGGGCCCCGGAGAAAATCGCCGAGAGACACACGAACACGACGTAAGGCATCAGCCTCACAGTCAAGTCGCGCACGGGCTCAGGGTTCACGCCAAGCCATCGCCAGCCGAAGAGCGGGGTCGTGTCCGGCAAGAGCGCCACCGCGGTCATCAATCCGACGCAGACGGCCAGCAGAATCCACGAGGCCACGTGGGCCGTGCGCTGGAAGAGGGCCCGCCCGGCGGCTTCGCCGTGGTCGTGATCGACTTCGGTCAACTTGGTTTGCAACGACGTCGAAAGCGCGCCCTCGCCTAGCAGACGGCGAAACAGATTCGGGACGCGCCAGGCGGTGACGAAGGCGTCGTTGATGATCGACTTGTCGCCGAACAGGGCCGCCATCACGGATTCGCGGGCGTAGCCCATCACGCGCGACACGAGTGTCAGCGCGGAAACTAGCGCGGTGCGCTTCACCAGCGAGCCGTGGCGCGCTACGACATCAGGCGGCGCGTCGGGAGGCAAACTCACGGCGGTAGCCTACGCAACCGTCCCAGTGGAGTCAGTGGCGAACTCGACCCGGGAAGTCCGCGCACGGACAGCGCCACGCCATCGTGCCGAAGATCAGGTCCTGAGTTCGACTCTGAGAGCACGTCCTAGTACCTGGCTGGCCGCTAGGCCAATTCCAAACTCGCCATCGCGACGTTGCAGCTCCTCCGAGTATTGCAGGCGAATACGCGTCGTCGCTGCGCCTCGCGGCTGGCGGCCTGGAATCGCCCAAGCGGCCAGCCAGGTATTAGGACGTGCTCTAAGCCAGCAACTCAGAAGCCAGGCGCTGGGCCAGCTTGCCGTCGATGGCGCCCTTGTGCGCGGCCATCACGGCCTTCATCGCGGCACCGATGTCTTTCTTCGAGGTCAGCTTGAGGTCGGCGATGACTGCGGCCACGAGCACACGCGCTTGCGCCTCGTCCATTTGCTTGGGCAAGTAGCCGGTGATCACGGCAAGTTCCGCGCGCTCCTTGTCGGCGAGGTCCTTGCGCGCGGCCTTGTCGAACTGCTCGATCGACTCGTGACGGCGCTTGGCGCCGCCGCTCAAGGCCGCCATGACGTCTTCTTCGGTGGCGTCGCGGTTCTTGTCGACTTCGGCTTTCTTCACGTCGGAGAGCACCAGACGCAACGTGTCGCGCACGAGCTCCTTTCGCGCGAGCATGGCCGCCTTGAGGTCCGCTTCGATCCGTTTGCGCGTCTCCGACATGGCCTATTCCTCGCCCTCGCCGTCATCTTCGGCGTCCTCGCCGTCTTCGCCCTCAAGCTCCTCGTCATCGTCCTCATCGTCCGCGCTCTCGTCCTGCTCCTCGAGCTCGGAGGCGACGGCGCGGCGCGGCGCGGAAATCTGTTGGTATTCCTCCAGCTCGGTAGCGCTGATGATCTCCATTGCGACGAGTTGATCGTCGTCCTTGAGATTCACGAGGCGCACGCCCTGGGTGTTGCGCCCCATGGGACGCATTTCGTTCACCGGCGAACGCACGATCATGCCCTGGGCCGTGATGAACATCGTGTCGTCTTCTTCGCGGCACAGACCAAGACCGACGACATCGCCGTTGCGACCTCCGGTCTGGATGTTGATCACGCCTTGGCCGCCGCGACCCTTGACCGGGTATTCGACGACTGCAGTGCGCTTGCCATGTCCGTGCTCACAGGCCGTCAGGATGAACTGGTCGGGCGCGGCCACGAGCATGTCCACGACGCGGTCGGCCTCGCGCAGGCGGATGCCGCGCACGCCGTAGGAAGTCCGGCCCATGGAGCGCACGGCCTTCTCGTCGAAACGGATCGCCTTGCCCTGGGCGGAGCCAAGCATCAGCGTGTCGCCGGCCTTGCACAGCGCCACAGCCACGACCTCGTCGCCATCATTCAGTTTGATCGCGCGGATGCCGCCCTTCTTCGGACGGGAGTAACGCTCCAGCGGCGTCTTCTTGACCGTGCCCTGGCGCGTGGCGAAGAACACCGAGTGTTCCTTGTCGAATTCGGGCACGCGCAGAACGTTGGTGATCTTCTCCCCGTCGCCGAGGTTGATCAGGTTTTTCATGGCCCGGCCTGGCGAAGTGCGCGAGGCCTCAGGCACCTGATAGACCTTGATCCAGTAGACCTGTCCGAGGTTCGAGAAGCACAACAGATAGTCGTGCGTGCCGGCGACGAACAGAGAATCCAGCACGTCGCCTTCCTTGGCGTCCGAGCCGATGATTCCGCGGCCACCGCGAGCCTGGGTGCGGTAGACGTCCAACGGCGTGCGCTTGATGTAGCCGCCGCGGGAGACGGTCACGGCCATCATCTCCTCGTTGATCAGTTCTTCGATGTCGAAGCTGCCGTCGACTTCTTCGGAGGAGATCTCCGTGCGGCGATCGTCGCCGTACTGTCTGTCCAGGGAGTCGAGGTCGTCCTTGATGATCGCAATCACGCGCGCGGCCCGATCGAGGATGTCGCGCAGGTCGGCGATCTCGGCCACGACTTCGTTGAATTCGGCTTCCAACTTCTCGCGTTCGAGCCCCGTGAGCCGACCAAGGCGCATGTCGACGATCGCCTGCGCCTGGCGCTGCGAGAGCGAGAAGGCTGTGGATAGGCTCGCCCTGGCTTCTTCGGGTGTCTTGCTGGCGCGGATCAGGCGGATCACTTCGTCGATGTTGTCGACGGCGATGCGCAGGCCCTCCAGGATGTGCTTGCGCTCCTCGGCCTTGCTGAGGAGGAACAGCGTGCGCCTGCGAATGACCTCTTTGCGGTGCGAGAGGTACGCGTCGAGCAATCCGCGCAGCGTGAGCGTCCGGGGCTGGCCGCGATCGATCACCAAGTTGATGAACGATTGCGTCGTCTGCATCGGCGTGTACTGGAACAGCTGATTGACGATGACCTGGGGGTCCTCGCCCTTCTTCAGCTCGATCACCAGACGGATGCCAGTGCGGTCCGACTCGTCGCGCACGTCGGAAATGCCAGTGATGCGCCCGTCTTTGACGACTTCGACGATCTTCTCGATGATCGCCGTCTTGCGCACCTGGAACGGCACTTCGGTGACGATCACGGCATGGCGATTCTTGACCTCTTCGATCACATGGCGCGCGCGCACGCGCACCAATCCGCGGCCGGTGGCGTAGGCCTGCAGGATCCCGCGCCGGCCCATGATGATGCCGCCGGTGGGGAAGTCGGGGCCGCTGACGATCTCGCACAAATCGCCGGCAGTGATCTCGGGTCGATCGAGGATTGCGCGCAGGGCCTGGGTGACCTCGCGCAAATTGTGCGGCAAGAGGCTCGTCGCCATGCCGACCGCGATTCCGTCCGAACCGTTGCATAGAAGATTCGGGAATCGGCCGGGCAACACCACGGGCTCGGTGCGCGACTCGTCGTAGTTCTGCTGCACGTCCACGGTGTCGCGCTCGATGTCGTCGAGCATCTCGACCGCGGCGCCCTTCATGCGCGCCTCCGTGTATCGCATCGCGGCCGGAGGATCGCCGTCGATCGAGCCGAAGTTGCCCTGACCGTCGATCAGCGGGTAGCGCGTCGAGAAGGGCTGCGCGAGGCGCACCAGGGTCGGGTAGACCACCGACTCCCCGTGCGGGTGGTAGTTGCCCGAGGTGTCACCGGCGATCTTGGCGCACTTCCTGTATTTGGCCCGCGGGCTCAGGCTCAGGTCGTTCATGGCCACCAGAATCCGCCGCTGCGAGGGCTTGAGGCCGTCGCGGACATCGGGCAGGGCTCGGGAGTGGATGACCGAGAGCGCGTAAGTCAGGTACGACTCGCGCATCTCGCGCTCGATGGAGCGCGGCTCGACAATTCCCTGGGGTACGGGCGGCGGGGGAGGCGGCGTTTCGATTCCGGTCATCGCAGAAGGCAGGGAGTCAGGGGTGCGTCGCTCTGTCCGTCGGGATGGCGGGCGTCGCGGGGCAAGCGCGTAGTATCTCGCGCCGACCCTGGGGATGCCAGGGTCGGAGAGTCACTTAACTAAGGTAGAGCGACGCCTCGGCGGGCCGGTCACCGCGGCCCAGGTCGCAGCAGGGGCTCCAACACGGAACGCCAGGAATCGGGAATGTCTCGCAGGAGATCCGCGGTGTCCGATCCGGGCTGCAAATGGGCCGCCGCCAGGACTCCCTGGACGCGTGCCATGTCCGAGTCCCCGCGCAGGGCGCCGAGGTCAAGCCACTGATTCGCCGCCTCGAATTCACCTGCAACGAGGGCGCGGCGAGCGCGTTCGGCCAACTCGGCCAGGCTGATCTCCCCCACTGCCGCCGCGCGCCGGACGAGGGCCCCAAGGGCAGGATCCTCGTCTGTCAGTTGCGCCATGCGCTCCGCTGCGGAGGCATAGGCACCCCGACGGAGGTCGAGCAACACCTGATCCCGGGGCCATTGGCCCAGGAGCCCGCGGGCCTCCATGGCCATGATCGCCAGGAAGGCGACGATTCCGATTCTCCCGACCCAAAACAGGCGCCGCTCGAGTCGCGCGGCCTGCTGCCCATCGCGCTGGGCCTCTTCGAGGAATTCGATCCGCCGCTCGGTCGAGAAGTGCCGCCACGAGGTCCGCGACCGTGCGTGGGGGCCGGACACCTGCTCGAGCGCAGCGATCAGGGGCGCCGCGTCGCCGCACAGGCGCAGGCTGAAGAGATCGGCCTCCAATTCAAAGCGCCGCGACATCCAGCCGAATCCAAGGAACCAGATCCCGACCGAAGCCGCCAGGATCAGTGCAGTGCCCACGGGTTCGCCCTCGACGAGCGCCGACGCGGCGAGATCGGCGCCGAAGAGCGCGGCGAAGGCCCAGGCAGCGAAGATCGGCACATGGCCGCGTTTGGCGTGGCCGATTTCATGGGCGTACACGCTGGCCAGTTGCCGCAGGTTTAGCTGCGACAGGAGCAGGTCCGAGAAAATCACGGTGCGGTACGCCGGTAGCAACCCGACGATGGCCGCATTCGCCATGGAGAAATTGGTGTGCCAAAGGAACAGTCGCCGGCCGTCGAACTTCGCCCGCTCTGAAACCGCGTCGAGCAAGGCGCGCTCGGGCCCTGGGGGCAGGGGTTCGGTCTCCCAGGTGTTGCACAGCACCCAGGGCAGACTGATTGCGAACAGCGCCAACATGACCACCGCGTACAAAGCGTTCCAAACCGCGACCGTCTCGATGCTCAAGCGCAGGTCGTCCAAGGCTCCGACAAGACTCGCAATCACCACGTACCCGATCAGCGGAACAAAGACTGCTGCGAAGAGCCGGGCCTGAAACCGCAGACCCGCGTGAGAGCGCGCTCCCCCCATGAGCCGCGCGCGCGCGTCGATCGCGATCAGGGAGTAGACGGCAAAGGGCGCGAAGGCCGGCAGCAACGCCAGGCTGGGCCAGCCCACCAAGCTCGCGGACGAACCGGTGAGGCCCTCGAGAATTTCGATCCAATCGGCGGCGAACAAGGCCGCCGCCTGGAGCCAAACCGGGGACCAGTGCAGCGCCCGGTACGTTCGCTCCGCGAGACGAAATCGTCCGCGCAGGTAGCAGCGATGGGCCACGAACCAGAGGCCGTGGGGCACGAACGCGAAGGCCACGAGCAGCCACCACCGGGGCGTCGATGCGAAGCCCACTTCCTCCCAGATCACCTGCAGCAGCAGGGCAAGTCCAACTTGAATGAGGTAGGTCACGGCGCGGCCGAGGCTTGCTCAGCCGGCGACGAGCTTGCCGAGTTCGTCTTCGAGCATGCGGCGCAAGGTGGCCTCCGGCAGGAAGGCCGGCCGGTCGCGCACCGTGACGGCGAGGACGCTGGCTTCGATCGCATAGTCGGCGCGCACGCTGCCGAGAAAGCCGGCGTTCTTCGCAAGCGTTCCGCGCAGTCCGTCCGGGCCTGGAGTGAATTCAACGTCGTGGCGCGTGGCGGCTTGTTGGATTCTGCGCGCGAGCTCCGCGGTGGAGAGGCTATGGCTGATTTTCACTTCCATGTTGGTGCCCTACGCTCCGTTTTCGCGCAACAGCTGGGTCGCGGGTAGCAACTCACCGGATCCGAGTACCTCGCATGCACCGCTAAGGCGAACTTCGCCATCCGGTGCGTCCCAGGTGATTCGCAACGTGCCGCCGGCGAGCTTCACATCGATCGGAGTGCTGGCCCGATTTGTGATCACGGCCGCCACCGCCGCAGCGCATGCGCCCGTGCCGCAGGCCGCCGTTTCACCGACGCCGCGCTCCCACACCCGCATCTGAAGGCCCTCGGGATGGACCGTGACGAATTCCACGTTCGTGCGCGCCGGAAAGTGTCGGTGGCGTTCCAGCTCGGCCCCCAGACGCGCCACGGGAGCCTCGCGCTCGTCGCGCGCGAACAGGACGCAGTGCGGATTGCCCATGTCGATAATGGTCGCCTCCACCGCGCCGTGTCCGGTCTTCAGAGTGACGCGACGTTCGACGATGCGCGGCTCGCCCATGTGGATCTCAGCGCCGCTAATGCCGGATGCGTGGCGCTTGTCGCGCAGGACCCGCGCGCGTCGCAGTCCTGAGTCGGTTTCGATCGTGAACTCGTCGCTGTGCACGTACTCGCGCTCGCGCGCCACCAGGGCGATGCAGCGCAGTCCGTTGCCGCAGGATTCCGGACGGCTGCCGTCCGAGTTGTAGATGACCATGCGGCAATCGCCGCCCTCGCGCGGTCGCGTCAAGAGCAGAATTCCATCAAGGCGAAAGTCGGGCGAGAGATTCGCGTCGAGCTGCGCGCGAGAGGCCAAGGCTGCGCCGCACAACTCCAACGCCACCTGTCGCGGGTCATTGGGCGGCTCCTCAGCGAAGCAGTCGAATAGGGCGAAGTTGTTGCCGGTGCCTGCAACCAAGGTGAATTTCATCGCGTCCCTCCGCCCGACACTCGCTGCGTGTTCTTGAAGTGCAACTTGGCGACGTTCCCCAGTTTTCCGAGTCCATGCAGCGCGATGAATCGTCGCGCCGCTTGATCCACGTGCGCGCCGGCGCCCTTGCCAAGGTCGATCGCAAAGGCATCGGACAGTTCGCCCAGGCCGTTGAGGAAGCCCTCGCGCGCGATCACGCTGGCCGCGGCCACGGCCGGGACGCTTTCCGCGCGCGGATGTTGGATCAGGTTCACGTTGCTGCCCGCCAGGGCCTGCTCCATCAGTTTCGCGTTGGCGAACTGATCCACGAGCACGCGCATCCCCGGTGCGCAAACCTGGCGAATCGCCTTGGCGTGCAGGTCCGCGAGCAGCGGATTCAAGTTCTTGTAGCGCGCGTGGGCCGCGTTGTATTCCAGCGGCGACAACTGGACCACGGCGTGGGGCACGCTCGCTCGCAGGGCCGCCCCCAGTCGCCTGCACGCGTCGTCGTTGATCTGTTTGGAGTCGCGCACGGGTCCGCCGAGCATCGCCTCGGATTGTTCGGGCTCAAGGCGCACGGCGCAGACCACCAGTGGCCCGAAGTAGTCGCCCTTTCCCGACTCGTCGCTGCCGACCATCGTGACGAAGGCTTCGCTCGCCTTCGCATCTGCCCTTGTGGACGCCTTGGCGGAGGGCGGCGGTTGCACATCGCCCTCCAAGTAGCGCGTCAGGAATTCGCCGGGGTGATCGCCCTGGACCACCAGCTTGCCCGAGGCGTAGCCCGTGGCCACGACGCCCTCGCCCTTGACTGAAAACAGGGCGTGGGGCACCGAGCGGAAGTCGAAGGCGCCGCGCTCTAGCTCGGTCTTCAGCTGCGCCATGCGCGAGCGCGTCAACGCCACAACCCGGGTGCTTTGAGTCACGCTCGGATTCTGGCACGCTCTCGCGGACCTTCAAAGCCGCGCGTTTGAACTCCTGTGTCCGTTCGCGGTCGCAGGCATCCGGAAGGTCGCCGAGTCTGCAGCAGAACATGGAACCCAAGCACGATCCTGACGAATTCGAAACCGCCTTCGGGGCGGACGCGGATCTCGCGCGCCCGGTGGCGCTCGATACGCCCTGGGGCACCCTGGCGCTGTTCCGCGTCGATGGCGAGGTCGTTTGCGTCCAGGCCTTCTGTCCGCACCTCGAAGGGCCGCTGTTCCAGGGCAGCGTCGCCAATGGAGAAGTGACCTGCCCCTGGCACCTGTGGCGCTTCGACCTGCGCAGCGGCGCGCGCACGGACTGGAAGAACCCGCGCCACGGCCAGGACGCGCGCGGTCTCTTGGTCAGCAGCGTGCGCGTCGGCGAGAACGGAAAGTTGATCCTCGCACGACCGCGCCGCTAACGAGAGCCGTGACGATCAGGGTTTGACGTACACGCCGGTGGCGAGCACCGACAGATTGCCGTCGCCGTCCTTGCGCAGTTTCCCGCGCACGACGACCTCCTTCAGGTGGTCGAGACCGTTCCAACCCTTGGCTGAGCCCAAGGCCGGTTTGTCTCCGTCGAGGACCTCGATCGTCGCCGTGCCTTCCTTCAGCGCCTTGCGGTCGACACAGCAGTAGTCCCAGGGCGTCGGGCAGCCCTCCGAGGGATCTTCGGGGTCGAGGCAAGACTTCAACGACATGTCGGCGATGGTGAACACCGCTCGCGCTTCGACGAAGTCGCGAACGCGCCCGGCGACGACCACTTCGGCGCCGTCCGCTGCTGAGCGGGCATCGACGACACTCACCGCGGCCGGCGGCGCGGAGTCGAGTCGCATGGAACTCGGCACCGCGCTCTGGCCAGCGGGCGCTGCGGGCGACGGACTCTCCTTGGTGCAGGCCGGCAGGACGAGCAGCAGCAACAGACAGCGAAGCAAATTGAGCATGGCAGTTTCCTTTCAGGGTTCCTTGAGTGCAGAGGCAATGGACAAACGTTGGATGCGCACCATGGCGGGCGCGGTCCCGAACAGGCCGAGGATCAATACGCCGGCGAAGCCCACCAGGACGCTAACCGCGTCTGCGTCGATGCGAAAGGCGCTCATGGCGATGCGGATCGCGCTGTCGTGCAGCGCGAACTTGGCCAGTGCGAGGCCGACCACGCCGCCGGCGGCCGCGATCAACAGCGCCTCGAGGGCCAGGGACTTCCCGATGGCCCAGCTGGAGTAGCCGACCGCGCGCAGGGCAGCCAATTCCCGCAGGCGATCCTGAACCGCGGAGTTGAGCGCATTGGAGCCACCGAACACCGCCGCCACGGCGATCATTGCCGCCATGGCCCACGCCAAGGTGCGGATGGGGCGGAAGTAGTCGACGAGCTCTCTATAATAGAGTGACGAGGGAATCACTATCAGCTCCAGGTCCAGTCGGCGCAGGGCGAACAGCTCCAGATCGCCGAAATCCCCGGGCTTGGACATGCGCACGAATACGGCCGACGAGTCGTCGCGGCGCGTCAGGCCGCGCAACTCCGACAGTGGCGCCCACAATTCGGCCTCGAGCATCGTTCCGGGCGCCGCGAATTGGCCCGCGATCGTGAACTCGGCGCCTTCGAAGCGCACGACACGGCCGGGTTCGAGGGCGGCCTCGGGCACACCCAGTTGTCGCGCAGCGAGACGTCCCACCAGGACTTCTCCGGAGCGCGCGGGACGCCCGGCGACGATCGTGACGGCGTCGTGCACCAGGAAAGCGCGCTCGGTGACGCCGCGCACGAAACCGGGATAGGTAGGTTCGCCCGCGCGCGCCTCAGACTGCGGTCCCAGGCGCAGGTTCGTACCCGTGTGGATCTCGCTCGACACGGCAGGCTGGCCGCCGATGTTGGCAATGCCCGGCACGGCCGCCTCGATCAGCGATGAGGTGCCGGCGGTGACGGTCGAGCGCAGAACATCTCGCTGGGCAACGCTCGACAACAGGATGGCTACATCCTCGCGCGCAGCGCCTGAGAAGGTGCGGTCTAGGCCGCGCACGAAGGCGCTCGACGCCACGAGCAGCGCGGCGACCAGGGCGCTGGCCGCGGCGGTCAGCACCGTACGCACCGGTCGGCGCGCCAGATTTCGCACGGCGTAGTCGAAGGGCAGCGATCGCGCCATGTCTCAGGCCTCCCGAAGCGCCGCGACGACCGGACGGCGCGCGCTTTGCCACGCTGGAAAAATGCCCGCGAGCGTCCCGGCCACGATCGACACCAGTGTGACGCGCAACACGAGGGATGAAGCGATGTGGAATCCCACCGCCACGCCTTCCGAGCCGATTGAAACGTGCGTGAACTTCACCATGGCGATGGCGGCGAGCAGTCCGATCGCGCACCCCCCCAGCGCCAGAATCCACGCCTCCCCCAGGACCAATGCGCCGATGTGCCCTTCGCGAAATCCGAGCGTGCGGAACACGCCGAACTCGCGCACGCGCTCCTGTGACGACATCAAGACCGTGTTGGCCACCAGCGCCAGCACCACGGCGACGCAACCGATCCCAAGCCAGCGCGCGAACCGCAGTATCTCGCGCAGGTCGCGTGTGGCGCCCTCGAGGTATTGGATTTTCGCGCGCGTGTCCGTGGGCTCTTCCGCCGTCTTGAACGTCGCGTCGATCTCCGCGGAGATCGCCTTTGCGTTCTCTGCGTTGTCGATCTTCACTTCGAACTGCGTGACCGTGCCGAGCTTATTGACCGGGCCTGAGCGCTGCAGGAACTCGAGGTGCGTCATCACGACGCCCTCGTCCACGGGTTCTGCGGAGGCGAAAATGCCCGCAACCTTCACGTCGATGCTGCCGAAGCGAAAGGAATCCCCGGGTCGCAACTTCTTGCGCGCCGCGAAAGCTCGACCCACAAGGGCCGCATCGCGCTCGCGCTTGAAGCGCTCAACGTCGCCATCGATCACTTCGAGCCCGCGCATGGCGAGCATTTCTTCCACCGGCGCGCCCTGAAAGGCAACGAGGTCAAGGCTCGCGCGGCAGTTGTTGAGAAAGACCTTGACCGGCAGGACACTGAGGACGCCGGGCAGTTTCTTGATGCGGTCCGTGTAGTGCTCCGGCAAGAACGACGTCTGCGGGCAGTAGCGATTCTGGCGGTAGACCACCAGGGTGCGCGCGGCCTCCGTCCCGGCCATGGCTCGGTCCAGTCCGGCGGAGAGGCTCTCCACGAGCACGAAGAGCAGCATCGCGCTGGCCACGCCAAGCAGCGTGAATAGCGTGCGCATCGGCCGGCGGCGCAGGTTCTTGGCGATCAGTCGCGCAAGTTTCATCGCGCGACCTCGCCTTCGAGTTCGTGCAGCCGCCCCTTGTCGAGGTGCATGCGCCGCGACGCGTGCAGCGCCGCGCGCGGATCGTGGGTGACCATGACGATCGTCTTGCCGCGCTCGGAATTCAGGCGGCCAAGCAGCGTCAACACGCCGTCCGCCGATTCATGGTCGAGGTTTCCCGTGGGTTCATCGGCGAGCAGGAGCGGCGGGTCGGCGACGATCGCGCGCGCGATGGCCACGCGCTGCTCCTGGCCCCCCGACAGTTGCTTGGGCAAGTGCGTGGCGCGATCGGCAAGCCCCACGGCCTCCAGGGCCAGGCTGACGCGCCGATGGCGCTCGGCCCGCGAAAGAGGAAAAAGCCACAGGGGCAATTCCACGTTTTCGTAAGCCGTCAGCACCGGCACCAGATTTGCCTGCTGAAACACGTAGCCCACGTGTTCTGAGCGCCAGGCGGCGAGCTTGCCGCGAGCGAGTTTCACGAGGCTTGTTCCGCCGACGACGACATCGCCCGCGTCCGGCCGGTCGATCGCGGCCAGTAGATTGAGCAACGTCGTTTTGCCAGAGCCCGAGGGTCCGAGCAGCGCGAAGAAGTCGCCCTGCTCGATCGACAGAGTCGCGTCTTCGAGCGGCACGACCGCATGCTCGCCCTTCAAGTAGCGCTTGGTTACGTGCGTCAAATCGATGTAGCTCATTGTTGTCCCTCCGCGCGCACCAGGTCGCCTTCGCGTAGGTCCTCGCGACCGCGGTCGATCACCTTGTCCGAGAGATTGAGGCCGGACAGGACCTCGACCCATTCGCCGGTCTGCGCTCCAAGTTCCACTGCACGCGCCCGGGCACGGCCATCCACGCCACCGACGATCCACAAACGCCGCCCCTCGTCCACGACGCGCGCTGGCACCTCAACGACGTCAGAGGTGCGCGCCTCGGGTCCCGAGTCGGTCGCGCCGCTGCCATCCGCTGGTCGCGCCAGGAAGCGCGTTTGGGCCAGCATTTCCGGCCGCAATTTTCCGTCGTTGTCCTCAATGCGCACGTGGACCTGCAGCGTGACCTTTTGAATGTCTGCCTTCTCCACCACGCGCACGATTTCTCCGTGATAGGGCTTTCCGGCCCGTCCATCGATCATGATTTCCGCGCGCCCGCCCACGGCGAGTTTTGCGATGTCGGATTGCGGAACGTCTACGCGCACACGCAGCCGGGACGGATCGAAGAGCGTCATGACCGACGCCGAGGCACCTCCGGATCCATCCAGCGAAGTTCCAGGCATCGCGGTGCGCTCCAAGACCACGCCGCCTGCTGGGGCGATGATCTCCATGCGCGTCAAACGCAGTTGCGCCACTTCGACGGCCACTTCCGCGCCAGTCACCTCCGCCTTGGCGCGCTCCAAGCTGGCGATGGAAGTTTCGAGGACCAGCCGGTCCTGCAGGCGCAGCTCTGCCTCGCGCGTCGCCCGAACGCGGCGCGCAGCTGCCTTTTCGACTTCGGCTTCCGCCAGGGCCATTTCGGCCTGCAGCTGTTGGACCGTGCCTTCAGCCTCCTCCGCGCGCGCCTCGGCCAAGTCCACGCTGCGCTGATCTCCGGCGCCGATCGATTCGAGTTCGCGCTGCAGTTCGATTTCATCTCGCGCGGCTCGCACTGTGGCCTCGGCGCGCTTGACCGCAGCGGAGCGCCGCGAGACTTCGGCGCCTCGACCTGCGAATTCGGCGTCGGCCGACTGCACGCCTTCGGTCACGGCGAGCGCTGCGTCGAAATCGGCGCGGGCGATCTCACTGCGCACCTTGGCCTCGGCCAGCTCGGCCTGAGCCTGGGCCAGAACGGCCTGGGCCGCCGCGAGGTCAAGCCGCGCGTCGTCGTCCACCAGGCGCGCGACCACCGTGCCGGGCGTCACCCGTTCGGCCTCTAGCACCAGGACTTCGCGCACGACACCGGGCGCTAGGGCTGTCACTTGAATCGCGAAGGGATCGGGTTCGATCCATCCCGCCGCCTGCAGCAGCACGCGCGCGGTGCTCCGTGCGCCGCCCTCGCCGCTGTGCGCCTGCGCCGCACGCGGCCGAATCACGCTGACCGATTTCTTGGTTTCGAACATCCCCTGCAAGCTCGTTGCGAGCACCGCGACGAAAATCAGCAGGATCAAAACCGGCAGCGCGATGCGCCAGGGACTGCGGCGGGGAAGGGGCGTCTCCCTTGGCGCCCGCGCAAGTCCGGAGAGGTCAATGTCAGGTTGCACGCGGCTCACGGCGTCACCTCCGCTGTCTCCAGTACAACGCCGCACGCCTCGGCAAGATCCAGCGCGGCTAGCACTGCAGCCTCGCGCGCGTCGACTCGACCCACAAGGGGAGCCAACCGATCGTGGGCCATGGTGGTCCACTCCGTGGCACTGGCGAATCCAAGTCGCAGGCGCGCGTTCATGGCGACCCATGCGTCTTCTGCCGCGTCGTTCAATTTTTCTGCATGTTCTTCCGCCCGCGTGCGCGCCTGCGCTTCGATCGCGCGCAGGCTGGCCACGCGTGCCACGGCGCCGTGAAGCGCGTCTTCCACTTGCTCGCGCGCCGCCTCGCGCTCCGTTTCGGCGACCCGAAGCTCCGCCTCGATCCTCCCCGGCCAGGGCAGGGAAAGATCGAGCATGCCGCCCAGGAGAATGTCGCTCGGCATCACTGTCAGGCGCGGTCCAGCCCGCACGGTGGGCCACCCGTCGCGTGCAACGCGGCGCACGCGAACCTCGGCCTGGGCGAACTCGAGCACCAGGTCGCGCAGTGCGGGATCCTGTTCCAGGAGCTGTCGCGCGCCGAGGCTCTCCGGCACGGCGCGCGTCTGCACAAGCGCAGAACCGTCAACGTGTGCGTAGGCGTCGTGGTCGAAGGCGAGTCCGCTGCTCTCGGCCAGTGCGGCGCGCAATTCTGCTTCGCGCCCGCGCTCGGACGAGATTTCGTGTTCCACGATATGAACTGCCGTTGCCGCGAGGCCGCTCTCCGCAGCGGAGAGTCGCCCGCGGCGCTCGAGCACTTCAAAGCGCGGGGACTGGGCCTCGACCTGGCGCAGCAGCGCTTCCATGCGCGAGATCCGTTCGCGAGCCGCCCCCAGGCGCACGCGCGCGCGTTCGACTTCGAAAGTCGCGCGCCACACGGCTCGCTCCAGGCGGCTGTGTTCGTGAAGGGCGTCGATGCGCGCCGCCTCGCGCGCCACGGACGCAGGACCGACGCCGAGGATTCCGAGCAGGTCGAACGTTGCGCTCAAGCGCGATTCGCGATCGAGGTCCTCCGCGGACATCGTCTCGGCCCCCAGGCCGATCGACTCGGGCAATCCGGCGCCGTCTTCGGCTGCCACAGCGCGCTGCAATTGGCGCCGCGCCGCGCGCACAGCCGGGTTCCAGGCCAGCGCGCAAGCGCGCCAGTAGCCGGCGCTGCCCGGGTCGGCCAGTTCTTCCGGCGACGGACGCGGCAGCGCGAGCGCATCCAGTCCGGCGAGGTCGCCGGGGCTCAGTGCGGCCTCCGGTCCTTGGGTGCGGTGAGCCAGGGTCTGCTCGGTTTCCTCGGCAGTGAGCGCCTGACGATTGGGGCTGGCGCAGGCCAGGCCAAAAATCGGGGCGAGGAGCAGTGCGGAAATCAGGCGCTCACAGCGCGGCGAAGTGAATTGGCGTGCGAAGCACGCAGGGAACGGGCGGATGAACATTGGATCCTCCAGGACGGAAATGGGCTTCGTTCCGTCGCACGCGCGACGAAACACCACGACCGGGAGTCCAGAATCAAATCCGCAGTGGGATCGGAGCCGCCGTTGCGGGCCGCTCTCGTTCTCGCACAAGCATCAGACGCGCTCGTTCCCCCGCCACGGAGGGCGCGGGTAGCACATCGAGTTCGCAAACCAGGCGCAGGACGGGCGCCGCGATGGGAGTCGGCTGATCCGGTGTCACCTGAGGAAGACGGTCGCGACCCTCGAGGTCCACCTCGAGGCAGCAACGGCAATCCATGCCAGTTGCGGCAAGGGACGGACCCGCGGGCACCTCGGGCTCGCAGCACGACGCCCGCTGATCCTCGCAGCAGGCGGGTGTGTCGACCACACCCAGGGCCACGAGACATACTCGAGCGTGCAGCACGCCGGGCGCGCAGAAAAGCGCGCACAGGAGCGCGACCATCAGCGCTCTGGACCAGCTCGCCAGGAAATTCACGGTTCCAATATCGGGCGATCGGGCCGGATTGGTCAACCCCTGTTCCGGCGATCGCTAGAATTCGGGGCCCCAGCGCGTCCGCTGGGCACTTTCCAATTCAATTCGCGGCCGCGGCCCCTCCCCCTCGGGCCCGGGGCGCAATCCCCTCCGGAGCCAACGTGCCCAAGATCAGCGACTCGATTCTCGACACCATCGGAAACACGCCACTGGTGCGCCTCAAGTCCGTTGGCAAGAAAACCGGCTGCGAGCTGCTCGCCAAGTGCGAGTTCCTGAACGCCGGAGGCTCCGTCAAGGATCGCATCGGGAAGCGGATGGTGCTGGAGGCCGAACGCACCGGCCGCATTCGGCCCGGCGACACGCTGATCGAAGCCACCAGCGGCAACACCGGCATCGGCATGGCGCTTGTCGCCGCCGTTCGCGGCTATCGGATGATCATCACGATGCCCGAGAAAATGAGCCGCGAGAAGCAGGTCGTGCTCGAGGCACTGGGCGCAGAGATCATTCGCACGCCCACGGAGGCGGCCTCGGATTCGCCGGACAGCCACATCGGCGTGGCGCGGCAACTGCAGAAGATCCTTCCGAACTCGCACATCCTCGATCAGTACAACAACCCCGACAATCCGGCGGCGCACTACGAGGGCACGGGCAAGGAAATCGTGGAGCAGACTGGCGGCAAGCTCGACTACGTCGTGCTCACCGCGGGAACCGGCGGCACCTTGACGGGCGTGGCCCAGCGCGTGAAGCAGGAAATCCCCGGCGTCAAAGTCATCGGCGTGGATCCTGTTGGTTCGATCATCGCAGGGCCGGGCCAGATCGGTTCCTACAAGGTCGAGGGCATCGGCTACGACTTCATCCCCAAGGTTTGCGACGTCTCCCTGGTGGACGAATGGGTCCGCACCGAAGACCGCGAGTCGTTCTTGATGGCGCGCCGTTTGATTCGCCAGGAAGGCATGCTGTGCGGCGGAAGCTCCGGCTCGGCGGTCTGGGCAGCGATCCAGGTGGCGCAGCGCGTCGGTCCGAACAAACGCTTCGCGATCGTGCTGGCAGATTCGGTCCGCAACTACATGACAAAGTTCCTCGATCCGCTTTGGATGCGGGAGAACGGATTCACTGAGAAGACCTGGGAGCACGGCTCCGTCGGGGATCTGTTGCGAAGCCTGCCGCGCCGCGACGTGCTCAGTGCGAATTCTGCGGACACGCTGGCCGATTCCGTGATGACAATGAAGGAACGCGGCGTCAGCCAGCTGCCGGTGCTCGACGAGGGCCGGCTCGTGGGGATCATCACCGAGTCGGACCTGCTTGGAAAACTCGTCGAGGGCCGCGCCGGACTGTCATCCACGGTAGCCGAGGTCATGTTCCGCAACGTCAAGACCATCAACGAGTCCGAAGACGCCGCCGTGCTCACGCGCATGTTCGCCGACGGGCTAGTCGGTTTGGTGGTCGACGACGAGCAGCGCCTCAAGTGCATCGTTTCAAAGATGGACTTGGTGGACTTCCTAACGAAGTCGCCGGCGCTCTAGCAGCCCGTTGAAAGAGTCCCGTCGCGAGGCGAAGCGATCTTCGTCGTGGCTAGGAACGCGCCGAAGGGACGACGGGGGGACGGCGGAGGCGGCCTTCTTGGCCGCTGAGCACGGCCCGACGAGTGTGACGACGCCGCGGCGAAGAGCGCGAAGCCGCAGCAGGGCACTTTTTCGGGCGGGCTGCTAGTGTCCTGCGCCTGAAGTACGTAGACGAGGCCGTGCCAGCGGCAAACTCGGGGACGTGTTCAGCGCAGTCGGGGAGGCGCACGCGCGCCGAGTGGTCGACGCACCTCTGTTGCGTGGCGCTACGACTCCAGCAGCAACTCACAGAGAGTATTGAGGTCGGGGACTAGGAAAGTCGCACGGTCCCCAACACCCAGGCCCTCGCGCTCGCGGTCTACGAACGCAGTCGGGAATCCCAGGGCGTGGGCGGGGCCCATGTCGTGGAACAGACTGCAGCCCACGTGCAGCACACGCGCCGCCGGGAGATCGAGCTCGGCGAGGGCCCGGTGCCAGTGCGCCGGTCCCGGCTTGTAGGAACGGACGCGTTGTGCAGTGACCAGCACCTCGAAGTGCGCCCCAAGCAGGGCGACCGAGGCCGCGAGCACCTGCGTGTCGACATTGGACAGAATCCCCAGCCTGAATTTCTTTTCAAGGCGCGCCAGGGCGTCGCGGCTCTCCTCAAAGGGCGGCCATTCAGTCATCCCGGCGGCAAAGGCGCGCGCTGAATCTTGATCGAGCTCGCGCCGTTGCAGCGCGGCGGCGCGGCGAGCCGACTCTGCCACGATCTCGCTGTAGGGCCGGTACGGACCCAGAATCAGTTCGCGATCCGCTGCGTCGCGATCTCGCACAAACCTCTCGATGTCGAGGTCCGCCAGTGCCGCGCATTTGCGGGCGCCGGTTCGCACGCCGCCGTACCAGTCGATCAGCGTTCCGTAGCAGTCAAAGGTCAGGGCCTCGTAGGCCTCGCCGCCCCTCGTTCGCCCGGCCGAGTTCACTTGCCCTGGGTCACGAAGCCCCGCTCGCGCGCCAGGTCGAGCACGCGCTGAGCCACGATTCCGTAGCCCGCGGGATTGGGGTGGTAGCGATCACCGCGCACGAAGAGGGCCTTGGTCGGCGTCGTGCTCCGCGCCGCCGCGCGGAAGTCATCGATCATGCTGATGAACGGAATTCCGCGCTCTTCGCACAGGCCGCGCAGCCAATCCACGGCGGAAGTGTCGTACGTCTCCAAGTAGACCTGGCTCTCGTACGGGAAGAGAAACACGCAAAAGTGGGCGTTCATTTGCCGCGCGGACTCGGCCATCGCCTCGAGGTTCGCGATCTCGCGCGCCACGCGCTCTGCGTTACGCTTCCCCTGATTCTTGACGGCCCCGGCCATCGCTTCTGCGGCGGCAAAATCTCGCTCGCGATTCATGACGTAGTACGTGCCTCGCAGCCAGCGGAACAACCCAGAGCGCCCCAGGTGGTTGCGCAGGTCGTAGGGAATCGCCGCCCGCAGATTGCCTTTGCCCTGATGCACGTTCTCATCGAGGGCTTTCGTCTGGTTGGGGAAGTCGTTCAGGTTGTAGCCCACGACGATCAACTGTGGCCGCACGAGGTCCGCATGCCCCTGGATCACCCTGACGTATTGGCGCGCTGAATATCCGTTGACGCCGGCGTTGGCCACCATGGCCCGCTGTCCCTGGGGTAGGGCTGAACCGAGCAGGCGCTCGAACTGGCGCGGCCATGCATCGGACTCCTTCACGCTCTTGCCGAAAGTGCACGAGTCCCCCACCGCAAGAACGCGGTACTCCGTCGGCGCGAAAGTTGGCGCGAACTCTTCTCCGCGCAATCCGTGTGAGTCTGTTTTGTACCAGGTCCCGTCCCAGCGTCCTGCGAAGTTGAGCTTGTGAACGTGATCGGCCTTTGGCGGCCTGATGTACGGATGGCTGTCGAAGAAGGAGAAAGGTCCTGGCTCAGCCAGCCTCGCGACGATTTCCGCGGCACTCAGGCCGAGGATCAGCGCGGCCAGGGAGAGCGAGAGCTTCTTGAGCAGCGACCGGACCTTCATTCGTCGTGCATGGAACCAAGCCCCCGTCGCCGGATCAAGGGCTACGCGTGCGACTCAGAACAACAGGGCCTCTCCGTCGGGTCGAGCGATCGTCGCAAGGCGCGGGTAACGCTCCACCAGCTGGCGCGGCGCCGCCACCGACTGGCCCGTCAGCTTAGCGAGCAGTTCCAACGCGTTGGCCACGGCCTTGCCTTCGAAGTGGTTGTTGGTGACGACAAAGGTTTGATCGTGCTCACCGGCCAGCCGCTGGGCGCGCTCGGCCAGCTCATCGATCTCTCGCGGCGTGTAGAGATAGTCGTACTTCTGATCCCGACCTGAATCCCTCGCGAACCACGTCGCGGAATTCCGGCCGTGGAGTCGCAGATATCCGATCGGCCCCGGAATCGGGTGCTGCAGAGGAGGGTGGTCGGAACTTGGGGGCAGGTCGATGGCGGACAGCGAACAGCCCAGCCCCGTGATGTGTGCGATCGATTCGGGGACAAACCACTCGCGATGGCGCAGTTCGAGGATCAGCGGCACGCGATCGAATCGGGCGCGCAGATCCGTCAGTCGCCTGACGGCCGTTGGGTCGCGCCGAAAGCCAAATGGAAATTGCGCCAACAGGCCAGACAGTTTCCCGGAGGATCGCATGGGCTCGACTCCAGAGTGAAACGCGGCGAGCTCTCGGTCGAGTTCCGCCAGGGGGCGCTGGGTGTGCGTGAAATCTTGGTGCACCTTCGCAATGAATCGAAAGTCCGGACTGTGGGCCACGAGTTCCGTCCAGCGCTGCGCGTGCTCACTGCGGGGCAGCGCGTAGAAGCTCGAGTTGATCTCGATCATGGAAACGAAACGCGACAAATAGGCGAGCCCGTGGAAGCCGCGCGGCTTCGTGCGCGGATACACCGCTCCCTCCCAGTCCGGGTAGGACCAACCAGCGGGCCCGACGCGGATCACCAGTCCTCGCGTGCGCCAACTTGCGCGAAGGCGCGGCGCTCGTGCTCGAAAATGCTCGCGCGGATCCGCTCGGTTATGGCCTCCAGGTCTCCCTCGCCGATCTCACGGGAAACCTCGATCGGGTCGCCGAAAATGATCGCCACGCGCGCGAAGGGCTTGGGAATCGTGAATGAGTCCCAGCTCGAGAGCCGCCATGCGCTGCTGGCCGCGAGGCCCACGGGAATGACGGGGAAGCCCGTGACGCGCGACATCCATGCCAGCCCTGGATTCATCTTGTGCCGTGGACCTCGCGGACCGTCGGGGGTGATGACGATCGCTCCGCCAGCGCGCAGTTCCTTGAGCATCTCACGCAGGGCCCGCCGTCCGCCGCGCGAAGCCGACCCGCGAATCACGCGGTAGCCGAGGGCTCGCAGAACGCGCTCGGAGACTTGCCCATCCGCGCTCGGCGAAACCAGCACAGAGAGGCTGAGGCCGCGAGCACAGTTCACTCCCACCAACATGCGTCCATGCCACAGCGCGATCAATTTGCCGCTAGGGCCCTCGCCTTCGGGTCGCGCCGCGGGCAACAGGTTCTCGCGCCCTGTAATTTCGGTTCGCCAGGTCCATGCGAGCACGCGCACGAACGCGGGCCCGAACACGCGCATCAGCGCACCGCCGAGGCCGCGACGCAAGGCGCGCTTGCGCTTGCGAGAGAACAATGACATCGAAAACACCCGGCGCGATTCTACAGGTAAGGAGTCCGACGAAATCGCCCAGGGCTGGGCGGTCCAAAGCACCGGCGCTCAAGCTGCCGGACTGGGACCCTCCAACCCTGGGCGATTTCGCCTCACTCCGCGCTGTCAGGGACTGACGATGTCGTCTCCGCTGCCGGACTGATCCACGCCATCGGGCCCCTTGGACCACAGGCGATAGCGCGCGCCTTGCTCGAGCAGGAGGTAGCGGTATCCGTTCCCCCATGCATCGTTCGGCAAACCTCCCTTGCCGAGGAAGCCCTCTGGGTAGTTGGTCGTGGGCGTCAGCAGGCCCTCGAGGCTCGACGGGTAGTTGCCCACGTCCATCTGGCACACCGCGAGGGCCGTGGCCACTCGGCGCATGCTCGAGGTGGTCTCGGTGCGGCGTTCCGAGTCGTCTGCGTGCTCATGCTCTCGATCGACCTCCTCCGGCGATCCCATGTCTTCCTCATCGTCATCGACATTGGGAATTTCACTGGGCTCGATTTCATCCGTGCCGCTCACCGAGGCGTATCCAACGAAGCCGAGCCCCGCCAGGCCGAGCCAAACCTCGGGACCGAAGGAGGACTCGTTGCGCACGTAAGTGCCGTTCGGAAGCGTGCGCGAGTGATAGATCGTCGGCCGGTAGAAGTGCGTGAACACGCCAGGCTCGGGCAGCGTCGACACATCCATCGGCACCATTCCTGAGCCGAACATGTTCGCCAGACCGCGCCCGCCCTCGTAGACGCCATTGAGCAGGGCAGCCCAGTCCATGTAGCTGAATGTGGTGGCGTCGGCGGGCGGATAGTGTCCCTCGGTGGCGATCAGGTGAGCGCCGCCTTCTTCGCCGAGCGCGCGCTTGATCTCCTTCTTGATGTGTGTGGAGTTGAGCGTGACGATCAACCGGTTCTTGACGATGGCGACCGAAGGTGTGAACTGGTTCATCAGGAAGTCCGCACCACCACCGGTCTCTTCGTCAGCGAAACTGAACGTCCACACCGGCGCGTCGCGATAGGGCTTGGAGCGGATGTTCATTCCGCCCTCAGCCTCGTCACCGAGCATCGCCATCAGTCCACCAATCCCGCGCGTCATCTTCACGGGATCCTTGAGGTCGACGACCAACGCCATGCCCGGTAGGCTCGTGACGCCACGCAAAGGCAACAAGTACATCAGGCATCCACTGCCGAGACTGCCGAAGATGTCGTGCTCGACGCTGAACTCGTAGCGGGATTCGACTTCGCTCAGTTGCTCCTGCGCGGACGGCATCGAATCTTCGTCCTTCATGAGCTCCTCCTTCAGCGAGTTCCACACCAGCGCGCCGTCCAAGCTCGCGACGTAGACGCCGATCGCGTCTTCGGGCACGGCGCTCAGCAGCTCGCGGGGGAGGGGCCCAAATCCCAGGGCGGACTTGGCCGCTTCTTTCGGATCGACGTACGTCGTGGTCATCTCGGTCACGAACCGATCGCCGACAAGTTGCATGCGAATCGAGGCGTTCGGCATCATTTCCTCGAGGATCTCCATTCCCTCAACGTCCTCGCCCTGTTCCTCTGCGAACTTACGGAACGCGGCCGTGTAGTCGGACAGGCGGAGACGACCTTGAACGATCGTTGCGCCAGCCGAGGCGCCGAAGTCCTTGGCCAGTCCGACGTAGAACTGATCCGCGGCGGTCTTAAGCCGCGGGTCAGCGAGACGCTCGGCGAAGGCCTCCGGCGTCGAGTGACCGCCGCCAATGACCAGCATGTTCTGCGCTCGCATCATCCAGCCTTCGAAGCTCTCCAGTCCCGCTTCGGACGCGCTCCAGCTTTCGAGCTCGCCCTGAATGCCGGCCATCTGAAACGAACCGCTGCGCTTTGCCTTGGCGGAGGTCTTGGCCATCAGGCCCGACACCATGGAACGCACTTCGTCGAGCGCCGCCTGGTCCCGGTATTCGATGACCAATTGGAACCCGACGAGGTCGATGAACGACTCCGCCACGGCGGCCTTGGCCTGGAGGGCGTCGATGTCGGCGTCTTCGCCGCTGCCGCCAACTTTCCCGTCGGCGCCGAGCGACCGCAAGGTGTAGCCCTGGTCCGCGCTCACGGTGTAGTCGTAGCGGCGTCCCCACGGATCCGTGATTGCCTCTGCGGCCAAGGAGAGCTTCGCGAGGTCCGTCGGTACCAGGGCTGAGCTGGGCTCCGCGGTGCCGCCGTATTCCTTGATGGCGGCTTCGATCGCGTCGAGTTGTTCAGCGATCTGCTTCAGGCGTGCTGCTCGCGGGCCAAACGCATCGAGGCCTGCGGCGTCGAGACTGAGTGAGAACGATGCCGCCTGAATGCCCGAAAGGTAGTGGTGGATTCCGGCCAGAGGCGCCTTCGCAAACTCCTCGGGCATCCCCATGCTTTGCAGCCCGCTGGTTAGCAGCGCATCGACATCGATGTCTGTCTCGTCGAACGCGCCGTAGAAGCTCTCGCGCACCGTGGTGTCGTGCAGCATCGCGATCATCGGCGCCTTCGCGTAGGCCGCCATCATCTTGGGAACGTCGGGAATCTCGACCATCACCAGGGCGTCCGCGGGATGCAGGCGGACCTGGTTCGAGTTCTGGGGTAGCAGTGCGAGAGTGAGCAGCAATCCGAACATGGGTGTCTTCCGTTGTGGTGGTAACTGAGAGATCTAGGAGTTCGTCGTCAGAGTCCGGGGCAGTGCATAGGGAGCCGTCGCGCAGTGGTCCGCTCCCGAGCAGGTCGTTGAAAAAGCCCCCACGACATCGGCGCGTGATTCGGCGCCGCGTTGGCGCAGCACACCTTGTCGTTGTGGGTTCTTTTCCATGGGGCCCTTAGAGCGCGGCGAACGTGCGCAACTTGGATTCGTTCTTCTTGAGTTCGTCTGCGAGCGCCTGGCCCGCCGTGCCAATGTCCTTCTTGTTCTTGATCGCTTCCTTCAGCGCGCCAAGCCGGGTCTGGACGTCGACGCACTTGCCGTCGAGGGCGAAGGCGAGCAGCAGCCCGGATTCGTTGATGAGCTTCGAGGACTCGTCCGGATTGGTGGGCCCGATCTCGAACTTGAACACGCGGTCCAGCGGATCAAGCCCGCCGACGCGCGTGATGTTGGAAACCGACCAGGCGCGATTCGTGTAGGGGTCCTCTCCCGCAGCGGCGCGCGGGTTCGCGGCGTAGCGCGACACGTACGTTGCCGCCCCGTAGCGGAACCACTGCGGAATTTGCTTCTCGGCCCAGAACGCTTCGCCGTAGGAATTCGCGCCTTCGCCCTTGAGCAACTTGGCCACGGCCTTCGGACTGGGATCGAGCGCTTCGCCAAAGGACTGTCCAGCGGCGTGGCGCACGAAGATCGGCCCCCAGAGACTGCCGTCCTTCGAACTCGAATCCCAATAGGCAATGCCCGGAAGAGTCTGACCCGCGGAGAGGAAATCCGTGTACGACTCGGCCATGAACGCGCCGTGTGCCGACGAGCGCCCGTTCGGATCGGGATGCGTGTTGCCGGCCTCGCCGCGTGCGAATAGTCCGTACTGATCCGTCGAGTTGAGCAGCACCACGGGAACGGCCAGGGACGGCACAGTTCCGTAGATGCGCATCAAATCGCGGTAGGCAACCTCGCACTGGTCGAGCGCTTGTTCCGTGACCTTGCGCGGGCATGTCGAGTAGATCACAAAGCGCTCGCTCGCGATCACCCACCAGCTCCCGACCTCCGAGTGATAACTGTCGGCCTCGGCGATCGACAACCACTTGTCGCCGCACTTCCACAGACCCTTGCCGATGTTTTCCTTTTCCGCAGGCGGGATCCAGGTCAGATCCTGGCGCACCCAACCTTCGGCGAGTTTCTTCTGCGACTCGAGGTCAACCCACTTGCCCGACGCATCGCGGATCAGACCCTTCTGGAGGAACGGCAGGTCCGCGGGATCGACCAGCTCGCCCTTGTGAATGACTTTGCCGCTGGCCTTTGCCTCAGCCTCAAGTTGCTTTTGCTTGAAGTCGTCGACCTTCTTCTGACTGTCGAACCACTTGCCGTCGTACTCGATGTGCCCGAGGAGTTCGCGCGCTTTGCGATTGCCCTCTTCGAGTTTGATGATCGCTCGCAGAGCACTGCGCGACTCGGCCTTCATTCCATAGGCACCGCACCAGTCGTAGAGCGCCCACAATTTGTCGACGTCCCCCGCCGCCTCCTTCTTGCGCTTCTCGTACTCGGCCTTCGGGTCAACCGCGGGATCCTGAGAGATCTCCTGGGGTTGCGCAGAGAAATGAGCGGGCGCGAAGGCCGTGGGCTGGATCAAGAACGTGGCGAAGATCAGTGCGTGCATGCCGTGCCTCTCGGAGTAACTCGCGCGCCCTTGGCGTCCCTGGGGCTCTCGAGTCGACCGTGACCCGAAGTTCGCCCGTGGGAGCCCACGCCAAAACCCTGCCCGCGAGCTCTGTCGCAACTGGCGTTGGGCTTGGCGCGTCGCGCTGGTGATGTTTGGCCACAGCATAACGGGCGCATGTCGGTCCCCTCGATCGGTGCGGAGCTGGGGGGAGGACGAATGCACGCTGCGGCTCTTGTGCGAACTGCGTGCCGGGTGCGGCCGCACGCTGGGCCACAGAGCGGCGATCCGCTTCGAAGACCGTCCTTGTAGGCATCAAGAGCACAACTTCTGGATAACATCGTCATTGTTTACGAAATGCATCCACCTGACCTGGCCTGGACCTCCGCGCGGGGCAACATTGTGCCAACATTGCTCACCCGCCCAATTCGCGGCCTCGGCTCCTCGGCCGGTCGTCGCCAGGCTCTGACGCAAATCGCCGCAAGTTGTCGCTGTTGCATCGCCCGAGGGGCTTCCTACAATCCGGGTTTCGCCGGAAATCCAGGCGAGCGCCCACATTCTGCTTCCGTCCTGGGAGCCCCGCCCAGCACCGGCCCCCCCATGGCTCAGCACAAAGCCCCCACTGCCGTTACCGTCGCCCCCCTGGTGGAGAAAACAGGCATCGGCCTGTGGATTGCCCGGCACTGGATACATGCCGGACTCATCTCCGTGGCGATCATTGTGGCCATTATCTGGCGCGATCGCATGAGCGGCCAAGAGGCAGCCGCGCAGCAGGAAAGCTGGGCGAAACTCAACAGCAAGATCGAACGCGACTCCTCGACCGGCGTGTACGCCGGCGACCCGGCGGCACTGGCGGCGCTGGCAGTGGAACTGAAGGACACCGCGGCCGGTCCGCCAGCCAGGTTCGTCGAGGTCGTCTCGCGCTTGGGCGATCGTGACTACGCGGGGGCGCTCAACGCACTTGACGCCCTGGAGCGCGAGAGCCCCCAGCACGCCCTGGTTGGCGGGGAATACATGCAGGGCGAGAAGCTCCTGACCCTTGCCCAGTCCCTGCGCAAGTCGATCGAGAACCTCCAGGAATTCGACGCCTCGCACGCCGGCCTGCTCGCGAGCCCGGATCCCGCGCCGGATGCCCCCCGTGTCAGGCTGATCACAGACCGCGGGCCGATCGTTGTGGCGCTATATGACCAGCGCGCCCCCAAGCACACGGCAAACTTCCTAAAGCTTTGCGGTGAAGGCTTTTACAACACTACTAAGTTTCACCGCTCTGTTCCTGGATTCATGATCCAGGCCGGTGATCCCAATTCGAAGGTGGGAGCCCCGGCAACCTGGGGTCTCGGCGGTCCGGGCTACAAGGTCGATGCGGAACCGAGCGCGGAGTTGTTCCACTTCAAGGGCATGTTGGCGATGGCCAAGAACACCGGGGACAGTCAGAGCTCGGGAAGCCAGTTCTACATTACGGCCGCTCCGGCCCACTCCATCGACGGCCAATACACGATCTTTGGCAAGGTTGTCGAGGGCATGGAAATCGTCGACCAGATCAACGCGGCTCCGAACGAGCCCAACACCGACAGGCCGTTGGCTCCCGTCGTGATTAGCGAAACGCAAATTCTCTAGAGGACGGTGCCTGTAGGGACTGCGCCAAGGCGCCCGGCCTGGCCTGTGTATCACCGGTGGCGCCAAGGGCCGAGCGCGTGACCTGCTAACTCCAGCCCCAACCGGCCGCATTGCCCCCCTATCGTGAATTTTCGCGCGGGCAGTGGCTGGTGCGGCGCAGGACTCAACGGAGCGTGTCCGGTGGCGCGAGTAGGTCGCAGACTCTGTCGAGGTCGGCGCGGTTGTAGTACTCGACGGTGACTCGCCCGCGATACCCCTCTCCGTTTTGAATCGTGACCTTGGTGGCGAACCGCGTTCGGAGCTTGGCTTCGAGCTCGCGGACCCAGGGCGGCGAGGTCTGGGCGGGGACCGTCCTCTTCGAGCTGCGCGCCGAAGGACCGTTAGTGGCCTCTCTCACGAGCCGCTCCACGTCGCGAACGGAGAGCTCCCGCCTGACCGTCTCCTCGAGGATTGCGTTTAGCTGCCCGTCAGCCCCAAGCGAAAGTAGGGCTCGGGCGTGCCCCATGCTGATCAGACCCTTGGCAAGGGCATCTTGACCCTTGGCTGGCAGATCAAGGAGCCTCAGGTGATTGGCCACGGTTGAGCGCTTGAGGCCAACCTTTCCGGCGACTGCATCTTGTGTCAGAGCCAGCTTGTCCATCATTGCCTTGTATCCGTGCGCCTTTTCGAGCGGATCCAGGTCCCGCCGCTGGACGTTCTCGACCAGTGCCAGCTCAAGCATCTCGGCGTCCGAGACTCCATCCTTAATGACTGCTGGGATTCGCTGCAGCCCCGCCAGCCGTGAGGCCCTCCACCGGCGCTCACCCGCGATCAACTGCAGCTGGCCGTCGCCGGTGCGCCGTAGCACTACCGGCTGAAGGATTCCGTGCTGCAGAATGCTGTCGCGGAGCTCCTCAAGCCCTGCGGGCTCCATGGACTTCCGCGGCTGGAATGGGTTGGGCTGAATGGAGCCCAGCTCGATTTCTGCGGTCGGGGGAGTAGCGTCCTGGTCGCCGAGGAGCGAGCCAAGTCCTTTGCCGAGTCGACGTTCCATGGCGATTTGGGTAGGGGTGCGGAGTTGTTCCACGTGGAACATTCTCAGCCTAGGTAAGCGCCAGGGGCCCTGTCGAGAGCAGCGGGCACAAAATGGCCCAAGCAAAGATCCTCGCAGGCCCTAGACAGCCCCCCTCCAGCCGCGATAGGAGAGGACCATGGATCCTGTGGTGCTTGGCCGGTGGATGCAGCGCGAGTGGCTGAAGGCGCTTCCAGCCCCACTTGCCCTCCCTGCCGTAGCCCTGTTGGGACCGTTGGTCGCCATTTCACGGCCATGGGGCATCGCCAGCGATAGGGCCTCAAGTGATTCTTATGTGTGCTCTATTTGGTATCTATCGGCACTAGTTGGCGCCACTGTCGGTCTTTGGCTACTAGCACGGGGCGAGACGGTGTGGGCCGAGATGGGGGCCCTGAAGCGCTGCTGGGCATCAACTTGGGTCCTGGCCATCGCGACGTCCGTTCACGCCCTTGTGGCCCTGGGATCCACGGCCGCGACCGTTGGCGCCGTTGTCGTTCCCTGGGTTGCCTTCCTGATGTGTGTCGCCCACTGGGTGTCCCTGGGGGTATTTGCCCACCGGACCAACCTCGGCCCTGTCGGTTCTTGGGTGCTGCTTCTCGCCCTTGGGTGGTGGACACCGGCCCTATTGCCCGAGGGCCTGAGTTGGGATCGAGCCAGTTGGCTGCTCGATCCGGCGCGTCATTTGGCGCTCGGGTTCGAGCCTCTCGAAACTTCGATCCGGGTGTTGGTCGATACCATGCCGATCGTTGCCTGGTGGGTTGCTGCAGCGCTGCTGCCCACGCGGAGCGGCCATAGGCGATGAAGTACGGAATCCTCGGCGACATTCACGGGAACCTCTCTGCGCTGGAGGAGGTCCTTCGGTGCATGGACCTCGAGGGGATCGATCGATTGCTCAGCGTCGGCGACGTCATCGGCTACGGCGCCGCGCCGCGCGAGTGCATCCGTCATCTGCAAGAGCGCAGCGCCCATGTCGTTCTAGGCAATCACGACGCCGCCTGCATCGACCGCTTGGACGTCACGACGTTCAACAACTACGCGCGGGCTGCGGTCCTCTGGACCAAGGGCGTGCTGACGCGCGAAGATCGCGCGTGGATCGGGAAGTTGCCGATGACCGTGCACCTCGAACATTGCTCCGTCGCACACGGGACGCTGCACAAGCCAGAGCTGTACGACTACATCCAGAGCACTACCGACGCGGATCCGTCATTGGACGAGATGCCGCTGCCGGTCTGTTTCGTTGGGCACTCTCACGTGCCGGTGGCGCTCCTGCGCTTGCGCGAAGATCCCACGCGCACGTACTACACCAAAGAGCCTGTGATCGACACCGAAGAGGCATACCGCGCACTGGTGAACGTCGGCAGCGTCGGGCAGCCGCGCGATGAGGACCCGCGCGCGGCCTACGCGATCTTCGACACCGAGGCCGGTCATGTTCGCATTCAGCGCGTCGAGTACGACATCCAGCGCGAAATGCGCCGTATCCGCGAGGCGGGCCTGCCCGAAATGCTTGCGGCGCGATTGGAGTGGGGGGTCTAAGCGCAGAAGCGCTCGCGGCGACCCCAAGGCCGCCGCCCCTTAGTTGCGGCCCTTGAGGTAGGAAAGTGGCGGTGGCAGTGATTCGAGTCCGCGTTCGCCAAGTCCGCTTTCAAACAGCAGCTTGATATCCGTCAGAGGTCGGATGTCGCCGCGGAAGATGTAGCGGCGCACTTCCGCGTAAGTGCCAACGGTCACAAGCACTTCGAGAATCGACGCGGCGTTGCAGCGCTTCCCCCCAACGTCCAGTTCCACGGGGGTTCCGTAGTGCCCGACGATTCCTACGATCAGCGCGGCCGGGCGCGCGTGCAATTTGATGTCGCCATCTAGATCGATGCTGAGCTCCTGAACATCGGTGTACGCGGGCAGCAACTCCTCCGCGACGCTCCTTCCCCTGCGCAGGAAAAAGTCGGCCCAATACAAGAGCACGTTGAGGATCGCGTCCTGCACATCGCGCTCGTCGATGATTTCCGCCAGGCGGCGCTGGGCGGAATCGCGGCCACTTCCTTCGTGGCGCTCGACGAAGTGGGTGAGGAAGGTCGCGCATTCGAGCAGGTGCAGCGCCGCCGACGACAGGCCGCGCAGCTTGGGCAGCCGTTCGTCGCGCCCCTCGAGGACGGTGTTCTTGATGTATGTGTCGTAGGTGGACTGCAGGTTGTGAACCGTCGCCTCGTAAACCCGCGCCTGCTCCTCACTGCACAGTCGCGACAGGTACGCCTTGCGCTCGACGGGGTTTTTGATGCGACGGACGCGCAGGTCGTCGAGCATCGAACAGGCCGCTATGAACTTCGAGGCCACCTCTGCGATCTTCTGTTGCTCCTCGGTCGGCTCGTGCTCGCCGACATTGCGCGGCAGTCGCATGCGAACTGGAGCGGCGGAGAAGCTTGCCTCGGGCAGAGTCTCTGGCGTGATTTCGAGTCCAAGCTGCGAGGCCTCTGCGCGGATCTCGAGCAAGAGCGCGACGCAGGCGCGACGCGCGAGGCTGCAAACCTGTTCCAATGACAGGGCAAAGTCTGAAGCTTCCGCGTCACTGCAAGTCGACAGCGCGGAGTAACTTCCGATGCGCGACTCCAGATGCGCCAGCCCATGGCCGGTCAGCGCGAACCAACGCGTCGACGCGACGAGCTCGCGAATGGTCCCGTAGGAGCGGTTGTAGCGCGCGCCATAGTCGTCGAGGAACGACTCCAACTCCTCCGCCTCCAGCAGCAACTGGTAGTAGTGCTTCTTGCTCCAGGAACCGCGATCACCGGCGATCAGCGCAGTCGAGAGCCTGAAAAGCGCCTGCGAACGCCCCTGGAGCAAGCCAGCGAAGGCCCGCTCGGCGATCACCTCTTCGAGGGACCGGTCGTAGCTCACGTCGAGGTCTTTGCGTTGGGCAAGGGGCTGAGGCGATTCGTGAGGGGGCGCCGGGCCCAGGGACCCGGGGGCTGTCCCTTGGATCACAACACCAGTTCGGGCGCCAGGCAAACGCGGCTCAAGAACGGAGGGGCGCCCAGACGATTCTAGGCGCGATCCAACCGCAGTCCTCGCACCCCAGGGAGTCAGTCATTTCTTCCGAACGCTGTCTGGAGACCTACCTCCAGGAGATCAACGAAATCCCGCTCCTTACCGCTGAGCAGGAGAAATCCCTGGGCCGCCGCATCCAAGCCGGCGATCTGGAGGCCCGCGAGCACATGATCCGGGCCAATCTGCGCCTGGTGGTGTCGATCGCCAAGCGCTATGCGGAGCGCGGACTCTCGCTCCAGGACCTGATCGCGGAGGGGAACGTCGGCCTGCTCAAGGGCGCCGAGAAGTTCGATCCTGACGCGGGCTGCCGCTTCTCGACCTACGCCACCTGGTGGATCAAGCAATCTATCCGCCGCTCGCTGACCAACACGGTCAAGTCGGTGCGGGTTCCGAGCTATATGTCAGAGTTGGTGTCCAGATGGAGGTCGGTTACGACTGAATTGGCCTTCCGGCTTGGTCGGGTACCGACCCTGGAGGAGGTCGCCCATGAGATGGAGATCCCCGAGGACAACTGGCCCCTGTTCCGCCGCACCGTGGCTGGATCGAGCCTGGGGGCACAAATCTCGCTGGAGACCCTGACCCAGCACCAGGAGACCGTCGCCGACGACTCCGCGCCGCCTCCGGACGAGCGCATGCTCAATCAAGACCTGGTGGAACGACTGGGGGGCCTGCTTTCGGCAATCGACGAGCGCGAGGCGACGATCCTGCGCCTGCGCTACGGCCTGGGCAGCGACTCCGCGGACCCGATGACCCTCAAGGAAATCGGCCGGGTGGTGGGATTGACCCGTGAACGGGTGCGCCAGATCGAGCGCGAGGCGCTGCACAAGCTGTATGCGGTCATGAGCGGGGAGTAGAGCGGCGGGGCTGGGCTAAACTCGCCCGCCATTTCCGCCGCGATCGAATCCCCGCCGCGGGCGCCCTCGGGCACCCCGCTCTATGTGCACCTGCCGTTCTGCGCGGCCAAGTGCCACTACTGTGACTTCTTCTCGGTAGCCAGCGCTGGCCAGGACATCGACGGGATGCTGGCGGCAATTCTGGACGAGGCGCGCAGGCTTGCGCCCCGCGATCCGCGCACAGTGTTCCTCGGCGGGGGAACCCCGAGCCTCCTGTCCGCAGACCAGTTGCGCCTGTTCCTCGACGGCCTGGATCAGATCACAGGCTTTCGCGCCAGCGCAGAGGAAGTCAGCGCGGAGTGCAATCCCGAGAGTCTCGATCGCTCGAAGGCGCAGTTGTTGCTCGAGCTCGGCGTGCGGAGGCTGTCGATCGGATTCCAAACGCTCTCTGACTCGATGCTCGCGGAATTCGGTCGCGTGCATTCTGTTGATGACAGCTTTCGCGCCTTCGACGCGGCGCGCGCAGCGGGCGTGCGCGACCTCAACATCGACTTGATCTACGCCTACCCGGGGCAGACGGCGGAGCAGTGGGAGCGGGACCTCGGGCGTGTGCTCGCCCTGGGATCGGAACACCTCAGCGCCTACAACTTGACCTTCGAGGAAGAGACGCCCTTCAAGCGCTGGCTCGATCAGGGACGCCTCGATCGCGCGGGCGAAGAACTCGAACTCGAGTTGTTCGAGGCCGTTCGACGTCGCGCGCTCGCGGCGGGACTCGAGGCCTACGAGATTTCAAACTACGCGCGCCCGGGGCATCGCTGCATGCACAACGTCAACTATTGGCGCAACGGACCCTACCTCGGCATCGGCCCCTCCGCGGTAAGTCGCGTTGGCCCCGTGCGGCGCGGCAACGTCAAAGGAATCTCGGGGTACACGCGGCAGATGCGCGACCGAGGGCACGCGGTGCACTGGGAGGAACGGCTCGACGCGCCTGCGCGCCTGGGGGAGACGTGGTGGCTGGGCCTGCGCCTCGCGGAGGGAGTGGACCCGCAGCGCGCACGGCAGACTGCGAACTTCGAAGACGGTATGGCGGATCCTGCAACAGAGATTGCCGAGCGCCTCGAAGCGCAGGGCCTCTTGTTCAAACACAATGGCCGCGTTGCGCTGACGCCGCGCGGCGTCCCGCTCGCCGACCACGTGGGCCGCGAATTCTTGGCCTGCTCGCGATGAAACACGAACGGAAGAACTTTGCCGACCGCCTGTGGGCCGCCGTGGAAGCCAAACACACGGCCGCCGTGGTCGGCATCGATCCGCACCTGGACCTGTTGCCGTCGGAATATGACGACGCGCGCGATCTGCGGCTGGCGCGATCCATTCGCGCGAAGCGCATGGGCGACTTCTGCTGCGCGCTGATTGATGTCGTGGCGCCCCTGGTGCCGGCCGTCAAGCCGCAATCCGCGTTCTTCGAGGCCCTCGGGGCCGACGGAGCCGTGCAGTGGGAACGCGTGCTGCTCCACGCCAGAGAGCGGAGCTTGCTCGTGATCGGCGACGTCAAGCGCGGAGACATTCAAAGCACGGCGCGCGCCTACGCCGCTGCGTTTCTCGAGGGAGCGGGTGATCAAAGCGGCGCTGTTTGCGACGCAGTGACCCTCTCGCCGTTCCTCGGCGGCGATTCGATCGAGCCGTTCCTTGAAGTCTGCGCGCGCACGAACAGCGGCCTGTTCATCCTCGTGCGCACTTCGAATCCCGGCAGCTCGGACTTCCAGCGCCACGGGTCTCCAGAATTGTCGTTCCAGATTGCGGAGCGCGTCGCGCGCTGGGGCGAGCGTTTGATCGGCGAGTGCGGGCTGTCCGCGGTGGGGGCCGTGGTCGGCGCGACCCACGCCGGCGAACTGGCGGACTTCCGCGCGCGCATGCCGCGTTCGCTGTTCCTTCTACCGGGGTACGGTGCACAGGGCGCGAGCGCTGGCGAACTTGGCGCCGCGTTCGTTCGCGGACTCCAGGGCGCCCTGGTCAATTCCTCGCGCGGCATCAGCTGTGCATATAAGGAGGAGCGGTACTCGGCGCTCCCCTGGCGCGAGGCGGCCCGCTCGGCGACCGTTGCGATGATCGCGGACTTGGCCTCGATCGACGGGAGCAGCTGATGCGAGTCGAGAAGCTTCCCTACGACGTCTTGGGGGTCCGCGGTATTGCGGCGACCCTGTTGTCCGACCCGAGCGCGGTCCCGGGCCTGATCCTCCCCAGAAATTCGGCCGAGATCCCCGAACCCCCGGAGCGCTTCACGCTCGAACAGCGCGACGAACTTGCCACTGCATTGGAAACGGGCCTCCTGCCGCTAACGCCACCCGTGGCGGTGCTCGATGCCGTGCGCCAACTGCGCCAGCCGGGAACCTGCGTCGTGATCGCCGGTCAGCAGCCGGGTCTGTTCGCATCGCCGCTGTACAACATCCACAAGGCCCTCCATGTGGTGCGCTTGGCGCGCACGCTGTCAGCGGCCTGGGAGCGCCCAGTGGTCGCGATGTTCTGGAACCACGGCGACGATCACGATCTCGCGGAGGTCAACCATGCCTTCGTCGCAAACGAGAACTTCGACCTGCAGAAACTCGGACTGTCGAGTCTGTCGTCGGGCCGCCAACCGTTCTCGCGCATTGTGCTCAGCGAAGCCAAGCATCGCATGGGGGCGACTCGCGCCACGCTGGAGGATCTGTTGCGCAGCGAGCCGCATTGCGCCGAGGCACTGGACCTCTTCTGTCCCCGTGAGGGCGAGACACTGGCGCGCGCGTTCTCGCGCACGATGACCGAGCTGTTCGGTGCGCTCGGCCTGGTGGTGCTCGAACCCGATTGGATTCGCGCCGGACTGTCGGGCGCGCTCATAGATCTCCTCGCGGACCGCGAGGGTGGACCGAACGCATTGGAAGGGGCGGTACAGCGCGGAGCCGACGCCATCCGAGCCGTCGGACACGTGCCGCAGATCGATCCGAGCACGGCGGCCTTCCTCTATCACGTTGACGAGCGCGGTCGCAACGCATTGCGCCTGGGTAGCGGGGGACTGCAGTACGATGGCGAGCAGGGATCGCGCACGCGCGCGGAACTGGCGGCCTTGATCCATCAGGATCCAAGCGCCTGGGCTCCCGCCGCGCTGACACGCGTCATCGTCCAAGACAGTTGCCTGCCCGTGGCCGCGTACGTCGGCGGGCTGGGGGAACTCGCCTACCACGCTCAGCTTCTTCCCCTGCGCGATTTCGCGGGTGTGCCGCGCACGCCGTTTGTACCGCGCTTTGCTTGCACGCTGATTGAGCCCGATGTCGAAGCGTCGCTGGTCAAGCTCGGCGTTTCGGCGGAGAGCATCCTGCGCGGTGGGGGAGCCCCGACCGCAGAGGACGATGGGCCGCAAGTGCCTCAGGTCATCGAGGTGCTGCGCGGGATCGGCGCGCGCACTGCCCGCGAGGTGGCGTCCCAGCGCGAAGCACTGGCGGAGCTCGACGCCGCCCTGGCCGCGAACCTCAAGCGCACCGGCGAACAGATGCAGGCGCTCTTGGAACGCATCTGCGAGAAGGCCGAGCGAGTGCACCAAAACAAATCCGGCCGCGGACAGCGCCACCTGCGGCGCGTGGCGACCGGACTGTTCCCGCGCGGCCTGCCACAGGAGCGCGTGATCGGTCCGCTCGTCTACGTGGCGCGCTACGGCCGCGGATGGATCGAAGACCTGCTCGCCCATGTTCCCGCAGTTCCGCGCGAGCACCTGCTCGCCCACATGACCTTCGAGACGAAGGAGTCGCGATGAAGCTAGACCTCTTGGTGATCGGCGCGCATCCCGACGACGCTGAAATTTGTGTGGGCGGGACGATGCTGCTGTTCAAGGGCTCTGGAAAGCGCGTAGGCGTGATCGATGTCACGCGCGGTGAGATGGGCACGCGCGGCAGTGTCGCGGACCGCGACCGCGAGACCTTGGCCGCCACGCGAATCCTCGGACTGGACCTGCGCGAAAACCTCGGGCTGGCCGATGGCCGAGTTCAGGTGACGATCGACGCCCGCGAGAGGCTAGCGCGACTGATGCGCGAGTGCGCGCCGGATCTTGTGCTCGCGCACCACACCGAGGACCTGCATCCCGATCACGCCGCCAGCGGGGAGCTCGCGCGGCAGGCCTGGTACCTCTCCGGACTCGCACGGCTCGCGGAGCAGGATGGGGGTGCTCCGGCGCGCAGACCGCAGCGACTGATGCACTTCATGGGCCACGTTCCCTTCGAGCCGACCCTGGTGGTCAACATCGGCGCGGTCTGGCAGGCGAAGCGCGAGCTGGTGGGCGCCTATGCCAGCCAGTTGCTGCCCGCAGGGGAACACGACCGGGGGAAACACTTCCTGTTTGGCGCCGACGTGCTCTCGCGCATGGAGACGCGCGCACGCTACTACGGAGAGCGCATCGGCGCGGTCCACGGCGAGCCGCTGCTGCACCGAGGGCCCCTGGCGATCGACGACTTCCCGGCCTGGACATGAGCGCGGCGCCCGCCGAATTGCGCGTTACACTCTGCGCTCGATGCGTCGCATAGCGCTGATCAACCAGAAGGGCGGCGTCGGCAAGACCACGTCGACGGTAAACCTGGGCGCGGCGTTGGCGCGCTTGGGTCGGCGCGTGGTGCTGATCGACCTCGACCCCCAGGCGAATCTGAGCCTGCACCTTGATTGCACCCTGCGCACGGGAGAGCCGTCGATCTACAGCGTGTTGCTCGGCAGCACGCCGTTCGAGCGCGCCCTGCGTCCGACTTCGATGCCGGGCCTGCAGATCGTGGGCGCCAACATCGACCTTTCGGGGGCCGAATTGGAGCTCGCGAGCGCCATGGGTCGCGAGTCGCTGCTGCGCGACGCCGTGGACACGTGGGAAGCGGACGCGCGCGCGCGCGACGGCGCTGCGCCGGCGGACTACCTGTTGATCGATTGCCCGCCGAGCCTCGGGCTGCTCTCCGTGAACGGCCTGGTCGCGGTGCGCGAGACGTACATCACGCTGCAGACGGAATTTTTCGCGCTGCAGGGCATGAGCAAGCTGGTGGACGTGGTGCAACTCCTGCGCCGCAGGTTGAATCCGACTTTGGCCGTCACCGGGATCTTGCCGTGCCTGTACGACAATCGCCTGCGGTTGGCGCGCGAGGTTCTCGGCGAGATCCGCAAGTACTTCCCCGGCGAAGTCTTCCAGCGCTCGATCTCCAAGAACATCAAGTTGGCGGAGGCGCCCTCCTACGGGCAAACGATTTTCGAATACGCACCGGAGTCCAGCGGCGCGTCCGACTACCACGCCCTTGCGCTGGAAGTGATCGCGCAAGAGGTTCGCGATCCGGAGCTTGCGGCCCTGCCGCGGCCCACGGATGCGGACATGAAGTCTGTGCGCTCGATTTCCCTGCGCACGGTGGAACTCGAGCCACATGAAGAGGAAATCGCGGAGGAGGAGGAGACTCCCCTGAGCGTGCCGATGTCGCGCGGACGCGACATCTCGGTGCGCGCCCAGGAGCTTCCTCCGCTGCCCCTCGACGCCTTCGAAATTCGGCCCGCGTGAGCCCCGGCCGCGCGAAATGAACTCCAAGTTGCGCATCGGCATCCTGTGCCATCCGACCTACGGAGGGTCAGGCGTCGTGGCCAGCGAGCTGGCATTGTCCCTGGCCGATGGCGGACACGACGTGCACGTTTTCTCGCACGACGTTCCCCCGCGTCTCGCTCGCTCGCCGGGTCCTGTCCAAATGCACCGCGCCCAGGGGATTCCTTACCCGCTGTTCCACTCGACGCCCCACGATCTAGCGATCACGTCGGCGATCTTGAATGTTCATCGCGCGCAGGGGCTCGACATTCTGCACGCGCATTACGCATTGCCCCACGCGGTCTCGGCTTTCCTCGCGCGCTCGGCGGCCCAAGCGGACCACACGCGGCCAGCGCCTCGCGTCGTGACGACGCTGCACGGCACCGACATCACGCTCGTGGGAAACGATCCGTCCTACGCGCCGCTGACGCAGTTCGTGATCATGGCGAGCGACGCGGCCACCGCCGTGTCGGAGTGGCTCGCGCGCCAAACGCGCGAACGCTTCTGTCCGGACATGGACTGTCCCAAGCCGATCGAGGTCATCCCGAACTTCATTGACGTCGAACGCTTCCGGCCCGACGTGTTGCCGCGCGTTGCTGGGGCGCCCCCCATGGCTGTGCACGTCTCGAATTTTCGCGCAGTGAAGCGCGTGCCCTGGCTGGTCCGAGCCTTCGCCAAGGCAATCAAGGGCAAGACCGCGCAGCTTGTGCTCGTGGGCGACGGTCCCGACCAGGCCCAGTGCCGGGCCCTGGCGGCGGAGCTTGGCATCGGAGCGAACGTGGTGTTCCTCGGAGAGCGCGACGCGATCCCGGAACTGATGGCGCCCGCCGATGTGTTCGCACTGTCCAGCCGCGAGGAGTCCTTCGGTCTCTCCGCCCTGGAGGCCATGGCGTGCGGAATTCCGGTGGTGTCCACCGACGCCGGTGGCGTGCGCGAGGTGATCGAGCACGGGATTTCCGGGTTGCTCTCGCCTGTGGACGACATGGATGCCTTCGCGGACCACCTTCGGCGCCTGCTTTTCGACCGCGCCGGAGCCCGCAACATGGGGGTGGCGGCGAGGGAGCAGTCCGTGAGGCGCTTCCGGCGCGAGGCCGTGATCGGCCGCTACGAAGATCTGTACCGCAGAGTCTTGGCCGGCGGAGTTTGATGGGGGTCTATCTTGATCACAACGCCACGACTCCAGTCAGGCCGGAGGTGCGCGAGAGAATGGCGGCACTCGCCGGAGAGGGCCTGGGGAATCCTTCCAGCCTGCACGGCTCGGGTCGGCGCGCCCGGCAGGTGATCGACCTCGCGCGGGAGCAGGTGGCGGCGGCGTTGGGTGTGCACGAGGACTCCCTGACCTTCACAGGCGGCGGTACTGAGTCCAACAACCTCGCCCTGCTAGGAGCGATGCGCGCCGGGTCGGGGCCGGGCACCTTGGTGACCACGGCAATCGAACATTCATCGGTGCTCGGGCCCGCCCAGGCCCTCGCCGGGGATGGGCACCGCTGCCAATTTGTCGAGGTGGACCGCGCGGGACAGCCCAACCTCGAAGAGCTGCGGAGACAGGCGGCGGGGGCCCGACTCGTCAGCGTCATGGCCGCCAATAACGAGATCGGCGTCTGCCCGCCTTTGGTGGCGATCGCCGAAGGGCTGCCCGCGGGCGAGGGTGGACGTCGCCCACTGCTGCACAGCGATGCGGCCCAGGCTTTGGGCCGTATCGAGATCCCTTGGGAGGTGCTCGACCTGGCTTCGCTGTCCGCGCACAAGTTCGGGGGCCCAATGGGAATGGGGGTGTTGGTCCACCGCCCCCGAGCCCGCCTGAGCCCCTTGGTCCACGGCGGCGGACAGGAGCTCGGGTTGCGGCCGGGGACCGAGAACGCAGTTGCCATAGCCGGCGGCGCACTCGCGCTCGAGCTTGCGTGCCGGGATCGGGAATTGTTCGCGCGACAACTGCACGCACTGGCGTGGAAACTGTGGGAGAGGCTGTCGGCGCGCATGCCCCAGCTCGAGTTATTGGGGCCGCCCCTCCGTCCTGATGGTCCCCAGGCCGATCGACTCCCTGGGACGTTGAACATCATTGTGGGAGATGTTGACGGGAAGGTGCTCCTCACCCGCCTGGATCTCGCGGGGCTCGAGGTCTCCGCGGGTTCCGCGTGCGCCAGTGGATCCATCGAAGCGTCGCATGTGCTGCTCGCGCTCGGCCTCGACGAATCGCGCGCGCGCGCGGGTTTGCGCATGTCGTTCGGTCGCACGAGCCGTGCAGAAGATGTGGACAGTGTGGTGGAGATCCTGGGGAGAAGTTTGGGAGAGGTCCGCGCACGCTGAGGCTGGGACTGGGTTTGTGAACGGGCGGTGAAGAGACGGCGCTATCTCGTTGACCAACTGCGCACTTCGCGTTGGAATGCCGCGCCTTCGAGAGCCCTGTGCGCAGCGCTTGCGCTCTGCTGTTCATGGTCACCCCCGAGGTCGCCCCTGCTCCGCGGTGCGCGCCACGCGTCGCCCGCTTACCCCGAACAATCGAGATCGCCATGTGGAAGAATCGTCTCGCCGAACCGTGTCCGGCCGCACTTCTTCGCGGGCCCCGGCAAGGATTCCGAGCGCGCTCCTCCCGACCGAGATCTCGCGCCCCGGGGGACCCAGCGGTCGCACTTGGCGCCTGAGCCGAGTCGACCACCCGAAGCCAGCGCGCACTGCGCGGTCCTTCGGGTGCTGTGATGCCCACTTCGCGTGCGAGCGCGCCCCGCTCCCACGCCACGATTTCGCCGGCGCCGTTTCGCGTCCGCCCCCGTCCCCCGCTCCTGCCTCAAGGCCGTTGCCCGCGTCTGATCCCGCCGCGCTCGTCCATGGAACCCCACAGATCCCCTGAAGAAACCGTCGATGCGCCCGAGCTTGGGCGCGCCGAGCGTGCGCCGCCGCAATCGGCTGCGCCGGTATCGTCCGCCGCTCCAGCTGCCGGCGAAGACCTGAGCGATCGCTGGGCCGAAGTCCAAACCGCGCTCCAGGGGTTGATCCAGCGCGAGCAGTTCGAAACCTGGTTCCGCCGCGCGAATCTGCGCAACGTGTCCGAGCGCCAAGCGTGCCTTGCCGTCCAGAACGCATTCACGCGCGACTGGCTCGCCAAGCACTACATCGGGTCGATTGAACGCGCCGTGGCTGGAGTCTTCGGCCGCGAACTCGAGATCGTGTTCGTCGTGGACGCCGAACTGGTGGGCGAGCGCCGCCCTCGCACCTCGGGCGCGGACACGGGCGACCCCGCGCGTCCAAGCAACGCCGTCCAGCACGCGGTCCAAACGGAGCCGCCCGCTCCGGCCCGCGGCGAAAGCCGTTTGATGTGGGCCAGCGATGTGCCGCTCAACCCGCAGTATCGGTTCGACTCCTTCGTCGTCGGGCCCTGCAACCGCTTCGCCCACGCGGCTTCCCTGGGAGTCAGCGAAAACCCGGGCAAGAACTACAACCCGTACTTCCTGCACGGATCGAACGGCCTGGGCAAGACACACCTGCTGCAGTCGTTGTGCTACTCGCTTTTGGAGCGCGCGCCCCACACGCGCATCCTTTACCTGTCCTGCGAGACTTTCGTCAACCATTTCATCAGCGCCCTGACCGACGGCAACCTGGACACGTTCCGCAACAAGTATCGGAACGTTGACGTCCTCGTGGTGGACGACATCCACGTGCTGGCCAACAAGGAGCGCACGCAGGAAGAGTTTTTCCACACGTTCAACACGCTCTACAACGCTGGCAAGCAGATCGTGCTCTCGTCGGACACGTCGCCTAAGGAAATTCCGACCCTGCAGGAGCGCCTTGTGTCGCGCTTCAAATGGGGCTTGGTGACAGAGATCGAGCGGCCTTGCTACGAGACGCGCATGGCGATTCTCAAGCGCAAGAGCCGCGAGCGCGGCCGCGAATTGCCCGATGATGTGGCGCGCTTGCTCGCCGAACACATCGACACGAATATTCGTGAACTCGAGGGCGCCGTCACGCGCCTGCAGGGCTACGCGGCCCTCAGCGGCCAGGCCCTGACGCCTGAGCTTGCGACGCGCGTGCTGCGCGACGTGTTCTCGCAGTCGCGCGGCCTCCTGACCATGGAGGAAATCCTGCGCGTGGTCACGGCCCACTTCAACACGAAGCTGAGCGAGCTGCAGACCAAGCGGAGGAGCAACGCGGTGGTGTTCCCGCGCCAGATCGGCATGTACCTGATCCGCAAGAGCACGCGCCACTCGCTCGAGGAGATCGGCGGCTTCTTCGGCGGCCGCGACCACTCGACGGTGCTGTACGCAATCGAACGCATCGAGGCCCAGATGGCCGCCGATCCCCGGACCAAGGAGCTCGTCGCGGGCTTCTTGAATCAGCTGCGTCGCTGAGCGGCCCCGAGCGTCGAAGACCTCGCCATGGGATCCGCCACAGGGCCTCTGCGCGCCGAGGCAACTCCCGAGGCGAGTTCCAAGCGCCCTGCATTTCTGCGCCCCGTGCGCTTCAACGTGCTCCCCTTGGCCTCTGTTTGGCGGTTCCGTATCCAGCGCGGAACCTGTGCACAGTCTGTGGGCTTCCGCGCACAACCCCACGTCTCCTGTGGAGATTTAGGGACCCACTCCACGGCCTTCGGAGGTGCCTCGCAGGCGACTGTGGAACGCTGTGGGGAACCGGGCCGGATATCCCCGTGCCATGCACGTCAAATTCACACTCGGGGCGGGGGTCGCGGACGTCCTAGGCCAAGCCCCAACAAGTGCTTGTGTCATCGACCTTCGCGGTTCTCCACAGAGCGCGGCGACCTTATGATGATGAAGATATCAATCCTATGGAGGGGTCCAGAACTTCTCCGCAAGGACCCCGTGGCTTCTGGCCTCCTGCCGGAACTGCGCCCACCTCTCCGACCCTCTCACAGCCAGGCCTGCACCGCATGAAGATCCTCTGCAATCGTGAGAAGCTCAAAGACGGCTTGGCTCTGGCGAACAACGTCATCCCAGCCAAGAGCCCCAAGCCGGCATTGGCGAACGTGTGTCTCGTGGCCACCGCAGATGCGCTGGAGTTGGTCGGCACCGACTTGGAAGTGGCGCTGCGCTATCGCATCGAGGACGTGAAGGTGGACGAGCCCGGGACCGCGGTCATTCCGGCTCGAGTCGCCTTCGATTTCGTGCGCGACCTCACTGGCGAGACAGTGACCCTGGAGACCAACCAGAACAATTGCACGATCTCCAACGGCACCGACTCCTGCGAACTGGTGACCCTTGATCCGGACGAGTTCCCCGTGGTCGCGCATTTCGACGCGAGCGGAGCGGTCTCTTTGCAGGCAGGAACATTCGCTGCCTTGGTGGGACGAACGGCTTTCGCGGCGGCGCGCGAGCAGGGTCGCTACGCCATGCACGGCGTGCTGACCGAGATTGCCGACGGCCAACTGAAGATGGTGGCCACCGACGGCCGTCGCCTGGCAGTGGCTTCGGCTCCGATCGACATGCCCAAGTCCATCCCGCGGCCGGTGATCGTGCCGACGAAGGGAACGCAGTTGTTTTGCCGCGTGCTCGCGGATCCGCTCGACCAGGTCCAACTCTCGTTCAGCGAGAACCAAATCGGACTGAAGACACGCAACGCGGAAGTTTTCGCACGCCTGCTCGATGGCGAGTTTCCGCGCTACCAGGCGGTAATCCCCCTGGAGTCAGCCAACGTCGTCGAAGCCGACACCGAGACTCTCATTCGCAAGTTGCGCCTGGTTGCCAACGTGACCGGCGATGAGGCTCGCGCAGTGCGGCTTTCGGTCAAGAAAGGCACCATGGACATCTTTGGCCAATCGGCTGGGCGCGGCGAAGCGCGGGCCGCGATGGAAATCGACTACAAGGGCAAGCCGGCCGAGATTGCCTTCAACCCCGACTACGTCATCGACGGGCTGAAGAACTGCGAGAGTGGATCGGTCCAACTCGAGTTCAACGAGAAGACATCGCCGGGGAAATTCCGCCTAGGCGAGAGCTACATCTACATCGTGATGCCGATCACGATTGACACCTGAAAGAGTTGCAGACTCCGCCCAAGAGACGCGAGCCGACGTCGATTCACGACGCCCTGGCTGCTTTTCTGCGGGACAGCGGGCTCGACACGAAACTGTCCCAGGCGCGAGTCTTCGGAGCCTGGCAGGTCGCACTGGGAGCGGAACTTTCCAAGCGCGCGATACCCGTGCGCTTCCAGGGCGGCGAGCTTCTGGTGGAGGTCGAATCGGCGGCGCACTTTCACGAACTGACGAACTTCACAGGCGAGCGCTATCGAGTGCTCGCGAACAAGAAACTGGGAGCAGCGCGCATCACGCGCGTCGTGTTCCAACTCAAGCGTTGAGCGCGTAGGCGGCAGCGCCCCGGCAGGACTCCATGGTCGAAACTGAACTCCCCAACACATACGACGCCTCCTCGATCACCGTGCTCGAGGGGCTCGAGGCGGTGCGCAAGCGCCCGGCCATGTACATCGGCGACACCGACGTGCGCGGGCTGCACCACTTGATTTGGGAGGTCGTGGACAACTCCATCGACGAAGCGCTCGCGGGGCACGCCACCACCGTCAGCGTCCAGATCCGCGCAGACGGCGCGGTTTGTGTGACCGACAACGGCCGCGGTATTCCCACCGGCATCCACCCGGCCGAGGGAGTCTCCACGGTCGAAGTCGTGATGACCAAACTGCACGCCGGCGGCAAGTTCGACCACGGCGCCTACAAAGTTTCCGGCGGCTTGCACGGCGTTGGCGTGACCTGCGTCAACGCGCTCTCCCAGTGGCTTGAGGTCACGGTTTATCGCGAAGGGAAGGCCCACTGGATGCGCTTCGAACGCGGCGTCCCCATGGGCCCCCTGGCGGTAACCGCCACGAGCGACAAGCGCGGCACGCAGATTGTCTTCAAGGCCGACTCGCGCATTTTCAGCACTACCGAGATCGACTACGAGATCGTCGTCAGCCGTTTGCGCGAAACCGCCTACTTGATGGGCACGCGCAAGCTATCCATCGAACTCGAGGACCTGCGCACCGGGCATAAAGAGTTCTTCGCCTACCCGGACGGGCTGCGCACCTTCGTTCAGCACATCAACAAGAACAAGGAGCCGCTGCACCCCGAGGTCGTTCACGTGGACCGCCTCGCGACGTCGTCGGAGATGCCCGGCCTCGAGTACAAGGTCGAGGTCGCCCTGCAGTACACCGACACGTACCAGGAGAGCATTTTCACCTTCGTCAACAACATCAAGACGCCCGGCGGCGGCACGCACCTCGCCGGGTTCAAGACTGGTTTGACGCGCACCCTGAACGCCTACGCGAAGCAGGAGAAGCTGATCAAGGACTCGGACAAGCTGCAGCTCACCGGCGACGACTTCCGCGAGGGCGTCACTGCGGTGATCTCCATCTACGTTCCCGATCCGCAGTTCGAGGGTCAGACCAAGGACAAGCTGGGCAATCGCGAAGTCGAGGGCGTGGTCAACTCCGCCTTCGGGGACTTCCTGTCGCGCTACCTCGAGGAGCATCCCGCGGTCGCCAAAGCAATCGTGATGAAGGCCGTGCGCGCCCAGGCCGCGCGCGAGGCGGCTCGCAAGGCGCGCGATCTGGTGCGCAGGAAGTCGGCGCTCGCCAGCGGTAACTTGCCCGGCAAACTTGCGGACTGTCAGTCCAACGACAAGAACGAGTCCGAGCTGTACCTCGTCGAAGGTGACTCTGCCGGTGGCTCCGCCAAGGAGGGCCGTGATCGGCGCTTCCAGGCGATCCTGCCGCTGAAAGGAAAGATCCTGAACGTCGAGAAAGCGCGCCTGGACAAGATGCTCGGGCACTCCGAGATCCAGACGATCATCTCGGCCCTGGGCTGCGGCATCGCCGAGGATTTCGACCTCGAGAAGGTGCGCTACGGCAAGACGATCATCATGACCGACGCCGATGTGGACGGATCCCACATCCGCACCTTGCTGTTGACCTTCTTCTTCCGGCACATGCGGCCGTTGATCGAGAGCGGAATGCTCTACATCGCACAGCCGCCGCTGTACAAGTTGAAGACGAAGGAAGGCGAGCGCTACGTCGCCAGTGACGTCGAACTGCGCCGTGCTCTGGCCGAACTCAGCGCGAAGTCGATTGTCCTGCGCGACTTGACCGCCAAGCGCGAATGGTCCGGCGCGGATTTGCGCGCCGTGCTGGAGGACCTGCGGCATCTCGAGGAAACGATCAATCGCGCGATTCCTGTTTGGACGCGACTCTCGAAGGAGCGCGTCCTGGAAGGCTATGACGGCGAGAGCGTGCGGTCGTACTGGGCGCGCGTCGGAAAGGTCGACCATCTGTTCGAGTCGCCTGAAAAACTTGGCGACTTCATCGAGCTGATTCGCGCCAGTGTCCCCGCAGGCGAAACGCTGCGCGTGTGCGACGGGCCTGAGAGCCGCGTCGGCTACGAAGAGGCCCACGTCATCACGGCGAGACTGCCTCACACCGAAGAATTGGCGGGCGTGCTCAGCTCGCTGGCGACCCGCGGATTGATATTCCAGGGCGGAGGAAACTTCGAGGTCGCGCGCGGGCGCTCGCTGGTGCACTGCACCTCGCTGATTTCAGTCGCCGAAGCGGTGCGCAAGAGTTCCGAAAGCGACGCGGAGTTGCAGCGCTACAAAGGTCTGGGAGAGATGAACCCCGAGCAACTGTGGGAGTCCACCATGGATCCCTCCCGCAGACGCCTGTACCACGTGCGCCTGGAGGACGAAGTGGCGGCGGACAACATCTTCACCCTGCTGATGTCCAACCTCGTGGAGCCGCGGCGCGAGTACATCGAGCACCACGCCCTCGAGGTCCGAAACCTGGACGTCTGAGGGACACGTCGCGCTCCCGGGGCCACGCAGCTTGAGCGCGGCGCCCGGCGGGAGAGGTCCCGCCCAAGCCTCCCCATGGCCTCAGAGGCCTTCCACGGCGAAGAAAGGGAGTGGTGGGGGTCGCCTGGCGCCCGCCCGCCTTCAGGCCCGCACCCGGGCCGGCCGATAGCAGACCAGGAGTTGCGGGGATCCCGCGCTCCATCGCGCCCCGACCACCGGAGTATTCGACACCTTGAAGAGCAGCCAGCGACTTGAATACTCGCACCTCGCCCAAGTGCTCGCCCAGCGCGGCTTGGTCGATCCCCAGCGTCTGCATCTCGCCCTGCAGACCAGCAGCGCGGCGAAGACCCCGTTCCCGGAGATCCTGGTTGGGGACAACCTCATCAGCGACTGGGAGCTGTCGCGCATCGTCTGCGACATGTACAACCTGCCGTTCCTGCCGGTGGACATCCATCCTCCGGGCGCCACGGCCTTCGAGGGGCTCGATCCGCAGTTCTTCCGCGAGCATCGATTGATCCCGGTGGATCGCAACGGCCAATTGTTGACCGTTTGCATGCCGGGCATGGTTCCGGCGGAAGTGCTCGGCCAGCTCTCCGCCGAGTGCGATCTGCAAATCGCCGCCGTCGTCGGCACGGTGATGACCAACGGCCTTTGGTTCGACTCGCACATGCCCGTCGCCCAAGCCGCCTCGGCAGAAGCGACGGCCGGCGGAGGCCCCGTTTGGGGAAATCTCTTCGACGCCGGCGACGCTTCCGTCCTGGAAGCGCTCACGGGATCCATGGACGAAATCAGTCTGCAGGTCGAGTCGCAGACGGATCTTCGGCTGCCGGACTGACCAGGGCGCTTTCATCGAGCTCCGCGGTCGGTTCGCGGCGGTCAACCATGACCGCATCTCTCGCCGACTCCAACTCCTTGACCACGGGAGCGGCGACGTCGCGCTTCAGGCTCTGCACGCCCGCGTCCAAGCTGCGCGCCGGATCGAAGCGGCGCACGTCTCGCGGGATGGCGTTCTCGACTTCGCGGCGCGCCTCGGAGATCTCGCGATCAATGCCGCTCTCGCGCCGCAGGTCGTTCATCGCGCGCCGCAACTTGACGATCCAGCCCGCGAATTCCGCCGCCACATGGGGCAGGCGCGGCCCGAAGATCAGGATGGCCAGCACCACCAGGACGATGATTTCAGTTACCCCGAGGTTGAACATGATTGCGGCTGGATTCTAACGCAAGCCCGCGAGGAACCCGGAAGTCGCGCTCAATTGCCCACGCTCTGCCAGCGCGAGAGATAGCCAAAGCGGCGCTCCCGATAAGCAAGCAGGGGAATCAAGCCAAAGCTCACGGAACTGCCGCCTTCGCCGGCGGTGTACGAATACTGGATCTCAAAGATGAAGTCGTGACCGATGCGGCGCAGGAGCACACCGGAACTCAGCTGATTGCCGGATCGAGTCGAGACCGTCTCGCGCCCCTCGAACTGCCACTTCGAGGAGAAGTCGTAGCGGGCGCCGACGGACCAGGCGCTGTAGAGCCGATCGCCTGCGAGGTCGAGCGCGTCGTCGAAGCCGGCCTGAAGCTCCAGCGACGGGATCGGCCTCACGCCCACCAGGGAGCGCGAGTAGACCGTCTCACTGGCGTTCAGGTCATAGCGGCCATCGTGGGTGACTCCGAAGGGCATGTTCATGACCGCAGTCAGCCACTGGGCATTGACCCGCAGGGGCTGCCAGCCGTCGTCGCGACTCGATTGCAGTCCGCTCGCGTAGGTCTCGCGCAGTTCGATGTCGAGGAAGCGCTCCTCGGCGTCGGCCCGCCCGAGGTCGCTCGGCTTGACCCAGCGCGAGCGCAATCCAATCTCCGTCAGCGTGCCCTCGATCGGATCTTCGACGACATCGAAGCGCGCCGGCGTCGGCCCTGATTGTTCGGCGGCAAGTTCTCCGCGAAAGCCCAGGCTCGGCGTCAGCGTGTGAATGTCGCCGTCTCCGTAAAGGCGCCAAAACGTGGTCGTGGCCTCAGCGCCGCCGAAGAGCCCCGCTCTCGAGGGAGCTTCGGACTCTGTCGCGCCGCGATCCCAGGCCGTGGCCCGCCCCTCGATGAAAGGTACTAATCGCGCGTTGAGGATTCCCAGGGGCACGGGCAGTTCCCAGCGCTGCGTCGTGTCCAGGCGCGAGGCTTCCTCGTCGCCGTGTCCGTCGAGGATCTGCACGCCGAACGGATCTTGGATGATTCGATTCCCCGAAGGATCCACGCGCACATCGCCTTCCATCCGCCGCAAACGCGAGATCGTCGTGTCCGACGTGTACAGCAGATCGCGATCCCACCAACTCGCGAGCGGTCCGCGAGCGCGCGTGTACCCAACGGAAGGCTGCTCGAGCACTTCGCTGCGGTAGTCATCCACCTGTGTTTCGGCCGTGGCTCGCGTGTAGTCGAGCCCCTGTGCGCGGCGCCAGTGCACGTAGGTTTCGCGTTCCTCCCAGCCAAGGAAATCGCCTTCGAAGAACTCGGCCTGAACCCCTGCGTCGGTCTGCCCGGTCAGGTTGAAGTCGAACCACTCCTCACTGCTGACCACTCGCCGCCCGCTCATGCGCAACCAAGTCCGCAGGCTGTCGCGATCGTCATCGCGCACGAGGCCGCGGTCGCGACCGTGGTCGTCAATGAAATCCACACGCGTCGTGAGCTTGTACACGCCGCGCTCCTCGATCGTGTTTTTGCCTCCCACCAACAAACCACGCGAGTGCAGGTACCTGACGTAGGGAGTGTTACCGCCCTTGGGTTTCATTTTCCCAGAGCCAAGCAAGCGACCGACCTGCTCTGAGGCCCAGTCCAAAGGCAGGTCGATCGAAAGACCGATGAACGCGCCGAACCTTGCGCTGGACCCGAAATCCATCGGCCGTAGCCCGAAGAACGAAAAGGCCTCGGACCTGAATTCCGCGTCCGTGGAAAACTCCAGGGGCGGCAGTGGAATGCCTGGGCCACCACTCAGGCTGACGCTGTTGTCGCGCGAGGTGATGTTGTAGCCCTCGATCTTTCCGTTGCCCTGCTCGCCTTCGACAACGCGGCCATCGCCGCTCACCTCCGAGCGCCGCAACTTCATGCGCAGGTCCCCAAGCGAGACGGTGTAGTGCGGTTCCTCGTGCTCGCAGGACGTCACCACGGCGCCCTCAGCGCGTGCGGTCCCGTCGGACGAGAGCCGCATCCAGTCGGCGTGCAGCTTCAGGCGCTTGGCCACAGCGCGATGGGGCAGGTCCTCCATCGTGATGTCGATGTCGCGCACCCAGCCGTCGCCGCGCAGAAGATTCATGTACACCGCGTCAGCCCGGATGCGCCGCTCGCCGCGCAGGAACATTTCGATGTTGCCCTCGAGGTAGATCTCCCGAACCCAACGCGCCACACCCAGCGTGCGAAGTTTCTGGGCCGCGGGGCCGTCGGAAGTCGACTGGGGCAGCGGCCCGGCATCGATCGCGACGTCCTCGGCGCCCGGCTCCCGAAGTGCCTTCGCCGACAGTCGCCGCAGGCGCTCCTCGTCGAGCCACAAGAGCGCCCAGGCGGCGCGGATTTCACGCTGTTTGGCCGGCTCCACCAGTTTGATCTCGCGCACGACCTGCACGCGCGAGTCGAGTCCGTCCACGGGCTCCATGGATTCGAACGAGACAACGTACGCGCCCTCGCTCTCCTCGAGCGGCACCCACGTGCCGCGCGACGAGCGCAGGAAGCCTGTGTCCAGCTCGAGCTCCAACCAATCCGTGCGCAGGCGCTGCCCGCCGCGGTCGAATTCCGCCGGCGTCCCGCGAATCGTCACGCGGTTCGCCGCGCGATCGAGGAGTAGCGAATCGCCGCGCGCCGTTCCCTGATCGGCGAGCACGGCCTGGAAGCCGCCCCAGGCGAGCGCGGTCGAGACACTGAAGTGCTTGCCCCCGCCTTCGAGGTCTGGCTGTTCTTCTCCCGTGAGCACGAGATTTTCCGCGTCCAGTGACCAGGAGAAATTCACGGCCCCCTCCTGGGCGAGGTACACGCCCTCGGTGAACAGGATCGACGTCGGGTCCACCGACAGTGAGCCCGCAATGGCGCGCAGGGGCGATTGCGCGCCGGAATGCTCTAGTCCCAAAGGCACGTCGATCCCGTCCAGCGTGATCACCGGATTTTGAGCAGTGATGTTGCTCGGCGAGAACGAGACGACTCCGGCCCCGAGCTCAAACGTCACCGCCCTTTCGGGAAGTTGTCCGCGCATTTGCACGCGCCCGCCTTCGCTTGGACGCAGGTGCCCGCTGCGGTCGGCATTGATCACCAGCTGTTCGCCGGAACCCGAGATGATCTGCTCGCCACTGGTTTGGAATTCGACGTTACCCGTGGCCGAGAGCCCGCGGCTTTCGAGCTTCTCCAACTCCTTGCCCGGCGACCAAGCGCGCGCGTTGACGGAGGACGCGCTCACTTGCAGACGACCCTTGGAGTCCTCGACGCTGGCTACGACGTCTCCAGCGGAATCCAGGCGCAGCTCCTCGCCCTCTCCTTCAGGCGTGCGCGCCACGGAAATCCAGCGCGAGTCGAGTGTGTAGTGCGCTCCGTCCAGCCCGATGTCTGCGCGCGCTTCGCCTTCGGCGCGCATTTGATCTGGGCTGAATCGGATCGAGCGCGCCTCGAGCCAGCCTTGGTCTAGTTCGCAGCGCGCCGGCTTTGTCGGTGAGCCCATCAACTCGGCGGACTCGCGGCTCTCCACCACCAACTGCTCCCCGCGTCCGCGTCCCTTTTCGTTCTCAAAACTCACGCCGCCGAGTCCGACGAAGGCGCCGGTGAGTTCGTCGAAGTCGCGCACTTCCGCGACGCTGGCCTGGAACTTGTTCTTTCCGCCCACGACAAGGTCCACATCGCGCGCCACGGGCAGGCGAAACAACTTTGCAGCGAGCTCTAACTCCAACCCACCGCGTGCGGTCAGGTCGAATGGGGAGCCGTCGCGCAATGCGCCTGAGGCATGGGTTGAACCGGGGCTGGACAGGACTGCAATCGGCTGCCCGTCGCGGGCGAGCCTGCGCTCGATCGAGAGGGCCTCGGTTTCCAGGGTCGAGTCGGCCCAGTTCACTTGCACCAGACCGGTCGCGTCGAGTCGCGTGAATTCTCCCGTGCTTTGGCGCGCGCCACTCAACTTGTCCTGGGCGGTCAGCGTCAAGTCGAGCGCCGGCAGAAGCACGGTCGCGGGGCCGCGGAAGTCGAAGCGCGCGTTTGTTGCCAGCCCGACGTCGAGGGGGCCGGCGCCCACAACCTGGATGGCGAGATCCGCTGGCAGCGCGCCTTCGACGCCCGGCACAGCGCTGGCATCCACGCCGCGCAGCACCAGTTCCACGCGCGGCCCACCGCGCAGCGTCGCCCTCTGCGGCCGCCCGTCCTCGCCGAGTTCTAGCGTGGCCTCGTCGCCGAAAAAGCTCCCATCCTCGGGTTTGATGCGCACCGAACCGCTGGCTTTGACGAGTGTGGGCCGCACGTGCATCGAAGGCTTGGGTTCGACCAGCGCGTCGAGCTCCACAAGTTCGGCGTCGAGGACCACCGGGTTTTTCCCCTCAAAGGTCATGTGCGCCCGTTCGCGCGCCACCACGCGGCTCGCCCCTTCGCCGAGCTTCTCAAGGGCGGTGAACCACAGGCCGCCGTCCGCAGAGAGCGTCGCCGGAGAACCATCTTCCAGGACCATGGTCGCGCGCGTCTCGCGTCGCAACACCAGCTCACGCGCGACGCCGTCGAAGGACAGGCCGACACCGCTGGCGCTCAGGCCCTTGCCTTCGATGGTGACGCGCTCGTCCGAAGAGAATTTCTGATCGGCGAACGTTCCACTCGCGCGCGGAACACGCAACGTCATGGGCACGAAGGGCGAGCCTGTGAACATCACCGCCACGACGCCGTCGAGTTCCACGGGGTGTTGCGGATCGAAGTAGGGCGAGGCTGTGAACGAAAGTCGGCCGCGCGCCCGTTCGGCCGTGACCTCCAAGCTCATTTCCTCGGTCCCTTTGACGAAGAAACGCGCGACGAGTTTGTCGAAGCGATAGAGGCCATCGCCCAGAGACTCGGAGTCCGCGGCACTGATGCGGAACAGGGCCTTACCGCTCTCGGGATCGAGCCCGCTCCACGAGACGAAGCCGCGGCTCGCCCCGGACGCGGTGTGATCGTCACCCAGTTTGATCGGAACCAAGGGGGCCTGGCCAGTGGCCGATCCCGTGGATTGCTCTGCTGTTGGCGGGCGCGGCGCGGGCTTGCGGCCCCGATCGATCCACAACAGGATTCCGAGGCCGACGAGGAAAAGGACGATGAATAGCAGCCAGCGCTTCATGACTCGCTCGCCCCTGCGGAGGCGACGAGCTCGTCCCAGGCTCCGCGAGCGCGCAGCAGTCTCTCGGCCATTTCGCGCACCGCGCCATGACCGCCGCGCGCCACGGTCACGAAGCTCGCCCTCGCGATCACTTCGGCCCTGGCGTTCGCCGGTGCGACGCGCACCGATGCCCGGGCGAACAGACCGAGGTCCGCCAGGTCATCACCCATGGCCAAGGTGGCCTCGGGCGCGATTCGAAGGCGTTCTTGCAGGGACTCCAGGACCCGTCGCTTGGGACCCGCGCGAAGGTGTAGTTCGCGCACGCCCAGTTCCTTTGCGCGCGCCTCCGTGGCCTTGGATCCACGGCCCGTGATCCAGGCCACCTCGACACCGGCCCGCAGGAGCCAGACGATCGCCGCGCCGTCGTGGACGTGAAAGTGCTGAACTTCCTCGGCGCCGCTGTAGACCACCCGGCCATCGGTCAGCACCCCGTCCACATCAAGAACCGCCAAGCGCACCGCGCTCAGCGTCTTCAAGTCAACGTTCGGATCCGGCGCCATCGCAGCGGAGCATAAACTTCGCCTCCCCCAGACGCGCGCGAAGATTGGCGGGCTGCTAGACGCGCGTGTCCAGGAGATCCTGAACGTCCACCAGGCCAACCGGGCGGCGGTCCTCGTCGATCACCGGCATCTGGTCCACGCGATGCTCGCGCATCATGCGCTCGACCGCCTGGATCAGCTCGCTGGGTAGAACGCACTTGGGGTTCTTGCCCATGAGCGGATCGATTGGGTCCTCGTGGCGCAGGCTTCCCAGCTCCTTGAAGTGCCGGCGGAAGTCACCGTCGGTGAAAATCCCCGCCAGGCAGCCGTCGCTGTCCACGATGAGGGCCGCGCCGGGGCGCCCGGGTGTATCGCTCATGACGCGTAGCACCTCAACCAGCGGAGTCCCGCTTGCGCACACCGGCAGCTCGCGGCCTTGGCGCATGACCTCGCCGACACGCATCAGCTTGCGGCCCAGGGCACCCGCGGGGTGGTAGAGCGCGTACTCCTCGCGCGAAAACTGGCGTTCCTTCGAAACTACCATGGCCAGTGCGTCGCCGAGGGCCAAGAGGGCAGAGGTGCTCGCCGTGGGAGCCAACCCCAGGGGGCAGGCCTCATCGATGGGGCCGATGTCGAGCACCACATCCGCCAGGCGCCCCAGGGTCGACGTCGCCATGCCGGTCATCGCGATCAGGCGAGCGCCGATCTTGCGCACGGCGGGCACCAGGAGCTTGATCTCAATGGTCTCGCCGGAATTGGATAGGGCCAGGACCAGGTCTCGGCCTCGGATCCGGCCCAGATCGCCGTGCAGGGCCTCGGCGGGGTGCAGGAAAATCGAGGGCGTACCCGTGCTCGCCAAGGTCGCGGAGACCTTTTGGGCGATCAGGCCGGCCTTTCCCATGCCGGTGACCACGACGACGCCCCCGCAGCCGAGGATCAGATCCGTCGCGCGAGAAAAGCTGTCCCCCAGCCGCGCTTCCAGGTTCGAGATCGCACGCGCCTCGACGCGGATGACCTCGCGGGCGTGGGCCAAGCGCGCCTCGGAATCAGTGGTCAAATCGTTGGCGTTCATTGGGCTTGATTGTCGCATGCGGCGGGGCCGGGCGCGTGAATCCTACGGAGCCGAGCGTCCGTCGCAAGACGAGGCGCTGTCCGTTGGCCCTGTGCTATAAACCCCCGTCCGTCGTCCGGTCACCGATCTGCCGCCGCCCCACGCATCAACGACCAATCCCCTTGGGTACCCGTCCTTCGATTTCCTGGTTGCGGCGCATTGGGGAGGTCTCCTGTCTGGGCCTCGTCGTGACCGCCGTGGCGCCGTCTGCGGCCGCCAGCGGCAGCTTGGGCCCCTTGGGCATCGCTCTGGTGGTGGCCTTCCTGGTTCTGTCGCTTGGGATCCACGAGGCAGCCCACGCCTGGGTCGCCTATCGCTGCGGGGATCCGACAGCCAAGGAACTGGGGCGGATGACGCTGAATCCGATCCCGCACATCGACCTGTGGATGACGATTCTGCTGCCCGGACTGCTGGCTTTCATGGGAGCGCCAATTTTCGGCGGGGCCAAGCCAGTGCCTGTCAACTTCCACCGCCTGCGCTCTCCCCTGCGCGACATGGCCCTGGTGGCCCTCGCCGGCCCTGCGTCGAACTTTCTGATCGCCATCGTGTTCGCCGCGGCGTGGAAGATTTGCATCGCCTACGGAGGCTACGAGCAGGACTCACTAATGGCGCTCGTGCTGCAGTGGTCTTTCTTCTCCAACGTGATGTTGACGGCGTTCAACCTGATTCCGATTCCGCCGTTGGACGGATCGCGCGTGATGACCTGGCTGCTTCCGGCGCCCATGCGCCATGGGTACATGGCCCTGGAGCGCTTCGGCATCCTGCTCGTATTCCTCTTGCTCTACATTCCCCAGGTTCGGGCCCTGCTGTTCCAGATGGGCGATGGCATCATGAGCCTGATCGCGAGCCTGACCTCGGGGATCGGATGAACGCAGACTTCACAGTTCGACTTGAGCAGGTATTCCAGGGCCCCCTGGATCTCTTGCTGCATTTGGTCAACGAGCAAGAAGTCGAGATCCACGAAGTCGAGATCAATCGCATCATCGACGGGTACCTCAAGTACTTGAAGGCCCTCGAGGAGATCGACATCGAAGTCGCCGGCGACTTCCTTTTGATGGCGGCGACCTTGATGGCGATCAAGTCGCGCTCGCTGTTGCCGCGCGATGAGGTGGACCTCGACGAAGAGCTCGATCCGCGCGACGAACTGATTCAGCGCCTGATCGAGTACCGTCACTTCAAGGAGGTTTCGCGCGAGTTGTCCGAGCGCTTGGACGCGCGCGCGCGGCTCTATCCACTCGGTCCGCGGGCCGAACGGACGGAGGATCACGAAGAACCGACCATCGACCTCGGCGAAGTCACGCACTGGGACTTGCTCGCGGCCTTCTCGCGTCTGATGCGCGAGACCCTGGCCAACCGCTCGCTGAAGATCCAGCGCGACGACCGCCCCCTGCGCTGGTACGTCGAGCACCTGTTGGGCTGGATCGGCGCGCGGCGCGAAGTGACCCTGCGCCAGCTGCTGCTGGAAGCCACCGACGGCGAGGGCGCTTCCAAGGCGACTCTGATTGGCTCCTTCTGCGCCTTGCTCGAACTGGTCAAGCTCGGAGTTGCGAGCGCCGTGCAGGCGACGCGCGAGAGCGAAATCACGATCGTCCTGCGCGACGATCTCCGCGGCGACCTGGCGGACATCGTGCGCCACAGCGAATTCGACGACGAGTCGCTCGCTGGAACCGGTCTGGTCAGCGGTGCCGACGCCCAGGCGAGAGCAGAGGCCGATCAGCACATGACGGTGCCGTCGGAAAGCGAGCAGGGCGTGCCCGCGCCCGGCTGAGCCGCGTCCGGGCGCCGTCCGAGACCTTCGTCGCGGCCCCAATGCATGCCGGGGGTGGACGCGCCGCCAATCCGGTCCCATATTGCCCCTCCGATATTCCACACCGAGCCCACACTGAGCAACGAGATCCGAGAATCAGCTAATGAGCAACGCACACGACGTCACCGACAGCACCTGGGACAGCGCAGTCCTGCAAAGCGACCTTCCCGTCCTGGTTGACTTCTGGGCGGAGTGGTGCGGCCCCTGCCGCGCGATGTCGCCCTACGTCGACAAGCTGGCCACGGAACTGACCGGCAAGCTGAAGGTGGTCAAGCTGAACACACAGGACAACACCGAAGTCCCGTCCAAGTACGGCATCAGCGCGATTCCGACGTTTCTGATCATCAAGGGCGGAAACGTCGTGCACCAGATCGTCGGCTCGCAGCCCTACGACGCGTTCAAGAAGACGGTGATGTCGAAGATCTGATCCACCGCGGCGGACTGATGCGCTTCGTTTTCCTCGGTTCGCCGCCGTTTGCCACGCCGGTCTTCGAGCGCCTGCTGCGCGGTCCGCACCAGGCCTTGGCGTTGGTGACCCTGCCGGATCGGCCCCGCGGCCGCGGACAGAAGGTCGAACCTTCGGCTTTGGTGCGGTTGGCGCACGAGCGCGAAATCCCGGTACTTCAGCCCGACGATCCCCACAGCGCTGCGCATGTGGATCAACTGCGCGCGCTCGCGCCCGATGTGCTGCTCGTGGCGAGCTACGGCGTCATTCTGAAGCCGGCGACCCTAGAGCTTGCGCCACACGGCGCGCTCAATGTCCACGCATCGCTGCTGCCGCGCAATCGCGGCGCTTCGCCGATCCAGGCCGCGATCCAATCTGGTGACGCGAAGACGGGCGTCAGCCTGCAGCGCATCGTGCAACGGCTCGACGAAGGCGACGTGATGTTGGCTCGCGAGCATGTGATCGGACCCGAGGACAGCGCCGCGGAACTCCTGGATGCGCTGGCGGTGCTCGGCGGCGAGCTTGCGGCGCAGGGCCTCGATCTCCTCGCCCAGGGCCGCGCCGTGTTCACGCCCCAGGATCACACCCGTGCGACATTCGCGCGCAAGCTGAAGAAGGAGCACGGTCGGATGGACTTCACTGGATCTGCTGCAGACTTGGCGCGACAGGTTCGCGCCCAGAATCCCTGGCCCGGAGCGCGCTGTCTCGACCCGAAGGGCCGCGAGCTTGTGGTGCTGCGAGCGCGCGCCGTGGAGACAACGACGACCGGCGAGCCCGGGGAGTTGCTCGAGACTTCACCGCGCGCCGTGCTGGCCTGCGGCGCGAGCGCCCTGGAGTTGATCGAAGTCGTCCCGGCTGGAAAACGTCCGATGTCTGCGCCGGATTTCCTGCGCGGTTTGCGCGCCGTTCAAGGCGAGCGCTTCGCCAGCCTGCCGCTGGGCGCGAAGGAGGCCTGAGGTGCCGAGATTCACTGCTTGGCGCCTGCTGCGCTCCGGTTCGATCACCCCGCTGCGCGATGTCGACGCCGAGGCGGACGACCGCGGGCTCGACGCGCGCGATCGCGGTCTCTTGCGGCGTCTGATCGGCACCGAAGTTCGTCGCCGTGCGACCCTGCGCGCGCTCGTGCGCTGCTATGCCCGCGGCAAACCCTCGGCGGATTTTTCAGCGCATCTGCACCTAGCGATGGTTCAGGCGCTGTTCCTCGATCGCATTCCCGACCACGCCTTGGCGAGCGAAACCGTGCGCTTGATCGAGGAGACCTGTCTGCCCGCCGACGTGCGCAACGCCAAAGGCATCCTGCATGCGCTGCTCTTGTCGCGCACGCGCGACCACGTCGGCAATCCGCGCCGCGACATCATCGGTCGGCCCTACGCCCTCGACCGCGATGTCTTCCACGACCCGGAGGAACATCCGCTGCTGTGGGCCGAGGACGCGCTGTCGATGCCCGCGCCACTGATGAAGGGCTGGATCGCGCGCCACGGAATTGAACGCGCACGCGCACTGGCCGTCGGCGCCCTGGAGGAACCGGAACTCTCGCTGCGCGTTGCGCGCGGCACGCGCGAGGAACTCGCCGCAGAACTGAGCTCTCTTGGCATTGCCACGCGCCACGGCCGCCATGGGAGCGTGCTGCTGGCGAGCGCGGACCGCGCCGAAGCGCTGCTGCATTCAGCGCCCATGGGCGAAGGTCGCGTCAGCGTCCAAGGCGAGAGCGCACTGCGCGCCGCGGAAGCCGTGCAGGCTCAGTCCGGGGAGACGCTGCTCGATCTGTGCGCAGCGCCAGGCGGCAAGACGGCGGTGCTCGCCCAAAGCGGCGCGCGCGTCGTAGCTTGCGACGTCAGCGAGGCCAAACTTGCCCGTCTGCGTTCGACACTAGAGCGGCTTGGGCTCGCGCAACAGGTGGAACTGTGCATCTCCAACGGCACAGCTGACGTGCCGCCGCGCGAATTCGACGGCGTCCTCGTGGACGCACCGTGCACGAACACGGGCGTGCTGGCGCAGCGCCCCGAGGCACGCTGGCGTTTCGGCCCGAAGGCGCGAGCGGAACTGGTGACGCTGCAGTCGCGGCTGCTGCGCGAGGGAGCGCAGCGCGTGCGAGTCGGCGGCCGACTGGTCTGGTCCACCTGCAGCCTCGAGCCCGAGGAAAACTCGCGCCTGGTGCGCACCTTCCTGGCCGAAGCGTCGGAGTTCAAGCTCGAGGAAGAAGCCGAGAGCCTGCCCGAGAACTCCGCCCCAGATACCGCCGCGCAGTTTCAGGGAAACGGGCCCACGGACGGCGGATACTTCGCGCGCCTGCGGCGTTATCGTTGAGCCGCCCAAGACAATCCCAAGTCCCACTTCACCCCATGGCACGCAATTCAGAATCCAACGACCGCCGCCGCAGTGTCGAGCAGCGCTCCAATCCGGCGCTCGTCCCGAGCTTGATCGCACTGGTCCTGATTGTCGGAGCCGTGGCCGCGGCGCTCATGACCAAGCGCAACAAGGACGAAGCGGAGACCTCTACGCCGAAGCTGCAGCCCTTCGCGGACATGCCGCCCGAAGCCGCGCCTGCACCGCGCGTGCAGAAGCCGGGATCCAATCTGCCGCCGGCGCCGGACAGCATCGCGACCGAGCCGCAGTGGTTGAGCGCCCAGGTCCTCGCCGCGGAAGGCCGGGTCTTCTACGACGCAGCGGTTGCGGCCAAGAGCAAGGGCGATTTGGCGCTGGCGCGCGAGCAGGGCATCCTTGCGCGCGACAAGTACGACACCGCCGTGGAGCAGACGGCGGACTGGGAAGAGACCATCTTGTCGCAATACAACGAGTACGACTCGAAAGTGCGCAGCATCAAGGACGCGCGCTCGGACTGGTTCAACAAGCTGCTCTGGCTCAAGAAGAGCGTCGGGCATTGAACCGCGGCGGGCGCGTTGCGCTGATCACGGGGGCGTCGTCGGGAATCGGCGCGGCCGTTGCGCGACAGGCGGCCACGTCCGGCTACCGCGTAGTGCTTCTCGCGCGTCGGGCGCAGGAGTTGGAGCGCGTGAGAGGCTCCATGGAACGCAGCGACCAACATTTGACGGTCGTCTGCGACGTGGCCGACGAAAAGTCCGTGGAGCGCGCCTGCGAGATCGTCGGCCAGCGCTTCGGGCACCTTGACCTCTTGGTCAACAACGCGGGCAGCGGCTACCGCGCACCGGTGCAGGAATTTGACGCAGCGCTCGCTCGCCGCGTACTCGACACCAACGTCGTCGGCGTGCTCCTGTGCGCAAAGCACGCGCTGCCACTTCTAAAACGCGGTCGCGACCCGGTCGTGGTCAACATCTCCAGTGTCGTCGGGCGCCACGCGGTCCCTGGCCAGGCGCTCTACTCCGCCAGCAAGGCTGCGGTCTGCTCCATAGGCGAGGCGTTGCGCATCGAATGGGCCGCCCACGACATCGCGGTCTGCACTTTGAATCCCGGACTGACCTCCACGGGATTTTTCGGAGCCCAGGCAAACCCGGGGAAGCTTGACGATCCGTCGCTCGCGACGGCCCACGGTCCAGAGGAGGTTGCACGAGTTGTGCTCGAGCTCGACCGCCGCCCAAGACCGGAGGTGTTTCTGCGCCCCAAGTGGCGCTGGCTTGCGGCACTGAGGCTGATTTCGCCGCGCCGCGCCGAACGCATCTTCGCACGCCGCATCGGCGAACATTGGCGCGCTCCGCGGCGCTGAGCGCGCCGAAGGGCAGCTCAGACTTTGCCCCACAGCATCAGTCCACCGATCGCGATAAAAGCGACGGCGCTGATGCGCTTCAAGACCGACTCGGGAACATAGCGCGTCAGCGCTGCGCCGAAAACCACCGCGAGCAACGTCACGAGACACAACGCGAGCGCCGCCCCCAGCATCACGGCCCAAGGCGCCTTCGTCTTTGAGACCATGCTGATCGCCACGAGCTGCGTCTTGTCGCCGAGCTCTGCCAGGAAGATCAACCCGAAAGTACTAAGTGCGACTTGCCAGTTCATGGAAGCAGCGTAGGCAGTCAGGCGGTTCCCTGCCAACGTCCGCGGCCCGTGAGCGAGCGCGTTGGCGCTCGCTCACGGGCCGCAGATGTTCGTGAAAAACGACCTGACTCGCCGGCGCTACGGCCCGACAGTGAACTCGAGTCCGTCACTCAACGTCGAGTTGTTCGGGAAGGCGAACCCGGGGTCGCGGCCCCATGTTTGGGCGTTCACCAACGTTCCCGGAAGTTGCAGGAAAGCCGCCGGCGATCCGCCCAGGCCGCCCAAGGCGAACGCGTTCATGTCCAGCGAGTACACGCCCGTGCAATCGCTCACCGGCGGAGCTGTTCCGCCGGAGTTGATCGGAACGGAGCGCTTGATCGGCGAGTTGACGCAGCGCAGACCACCTTGGAAAGGAATCGCCACGCGGCCCCCGTCCGTGTAGAGCACCAATCCCGGCTTGGAATTGCGAACGTTCACGGTGTCGATCGAGAAGCCGCTGCCCGAGGTGGCGCTCGAGACGCCAAATGCGCCGATCGCCGGCGTGCACCCGAGGCTGTTCACCTTCGCGGTGCAGTACGTGGTCGCGGCCGCCCCAACTTCCACCACTCCGTGGATCTGGTTGTGGAAGCCAGTGGGATTGTCCGGCAAGTCATTCCACAGGGCATTCGGGTTGTTCTTGCGCATGCAGCCAAAGTCCTCGCCCGCGCCGGCGTTGTTGGGCTCGCCCGCATCCCAGTTCGTGTAGGTCACCGGTTCGCCGCTGACCCACACCCAATTGCCTTCGGACGCAACGTCGTTGAAGCCCGACCAAAGGTCGATGTCGACCGAGCCGAAATTGTGGAAGTTCGCGGTGATCCAATCGTGCTCGGCCTGATCGTTGACTGTCGTAAGGTGTCCGCCGAGCTCCACGGCGCGGGCCTCAGCCACGGTCCAAGAGGATTTGGCCAGCAGGTGGTAGACATGTCCGTTGGCCGGGTTGGTGGCCGTGGCCTGGATTGCCAGGGGAGCAATTGGGGCCACGGTGAACGTCCCCGTGCCGCCTGCCGCGCCCGGATAGACGCCGAGCCGAATGATGTACGTCTGACCCGCTATCGCAGTGAATTGCACCAGCGACTGCAGGCTGCAGGAGTCGTCGTTGCACGCGAGCACCGCCCCAGCGCAGGAGCCGTCGTAGATCGCCACCTTGGTGTCGACGGTCGTTTGCGCGCACGTGTCTAATTGGTAGGCGCCGCTAGTGGCCGGCACCCAGCTCCACCACACGTCCAGCTCGATCTGGTCCAGGCTGAAGAAGAGGCACAGGTTGTCCGGCGAGCCGTCGGTGGTCGCCAGCGTGTTGTCGAACACGAACGTGCCCGAGCCAGCGATCGGCTGTGCCGTCGCGCAGGTGTTGTCTCCCTGGGCGAAGGACGTGCTCGCCAATAGGGCCGACAGGAGCAGGGAAGAGAACACAGTGTTGAATACGGAGTCGCACACCATCCGCAATTCTCACCGCGTAACGTGCCGCACCAACAACCCATCCCATGGCCACGCGGTCACGCGCATCTCCCAGGGACCTACCCGCGCCTTACGCGTCGGACGAACGAGCGAGGCAAAGGTCCTAGTGCCAGCGGAGTCCGAAGTTGGGGTGCTTGCCTTCGCGCGATCGAAGCCAGGGTGCCAGCCCCCAGGAGGTGTCGAGTTGATGCCCTCGTGACGCGGCATTCGGACTGCCCGGGGGATCCCTGGAGGGATTCACTCTTGGTGCGGTACTACTTGATGGGAATCCTCCGGGTGGTGTGCGACTCCGTAACGGCGGCCAGCGGCGGTAGACTGTGCTCCGCACATGTTTCGCCTCGCTTACAACACCAACGGGCTCGCGCACCATCGGCCCGAAGACGCACTCCGCGTTCTTGCGGACCTTGGCTACGGCGGGGTGGCGATCACCCCCGACGTCGGTGGACTGGACCTGTACGCCCTCGATCCGGGCCAGGTGGCGCGAGTGCGCCGGGTGGCCGAGGACCGGGGCCTGGAATTGGCGCTCGAGACTGGCGCGCGCTACCTGATGGACCCGTCGCGCAAGCACTTCCCCAGCCTGCTGGAGGAGCGCGCCGAGGACCGCGCCCGCCGCGTGGACTTCTACGTCCGCTCGATCGACCTGGCGGCAGACTTGGGCTCCGAACTGATCTCCCTGTGGGCCGGGGTCGCGCCCCGCGGGGCAGCGGACGGGATCCTCTGGCAGCGCTTGTGCGACGGTTTGCGGCCGGTGCTCGACCACGGCCGCGAGCGCGGAGTGCGCGTCAACCTGGAGCCCGAACCCGGCATGTTCATCGAGCGGCCCGCGGGCTACCGCGAGCTCGTCGAGCGCCTCGGGGACATGGGTCCTGAACTGGGCCTGACCCTCGATGTGGGCCACCTGATCGCCACCGGAGACCTGCCGGGCCCGCGCTCCATCTCGGAGCAGATCGCCGACCTTTCCGACTGCCTGGTGCACGTGCACCTCGACGACGCCCTGCCAGGAATTCATGAGCACCTGGCCTTCGGCGGCGGAGCGCTCGACCTGCGAGCCACCCTAATGGCCCTGTCTGAAATCGGTTACAGCGGCATGGCCGCAGTGGAGCTGTCGCGGGACAGCCACCGGGGGCCGGCCATGGCCGCCCAGAGCCTGGCGCAGATGCGCGCCGCTCTTGCTGACGAGACCTGAACGGGCCCCGCACTTGCTTCGGGCTCCGGGGACACCCAGACTCGGCCTCAGAATTCGACGGTCCCCGTACGTCCCAGCCAGGAGCACAGGAGGTCTAACGCATGGACGACATCCCTGACGGCATGCATCTGTGCCCGACCCGCGTGGACGCACATGCGGCGCTTTTCGCCCACCTGGTAACCGTGCCGATGTGCCAGCAGCGCCAGCGCGATCACTACCACAAGTGTTTCACGTGCGTGCACAACAATGCCCAAGCCGGCGCGCGACGCATCGCCCCCGAGGTCCTGGCCCGTTTCGAAAACCCGCGCAAGCAGAGCGCCGGGTAGCGGCCGAGGCTGGTCCGCGCGACGCTGACTACCCGCGCGCCGCAGCCAGAATCTCTTTGTCCGTCAACAGCCGCGGCGTGGCCTTGGCCAGTTGCAACACGCTGTCCACGGCGCCGTCCGACGCCTCCAGGCCGTGCTTTTCCAGGAACCAGATCACGTTCGACTTGCCGCTCATGGGGCCGATCTTGATCACCTGCTCCAGCCCGACCATGTCGGCGGGCACGCCTGAGTAGACCCGGTTCGCCAGCCAGGCGTCGCCCTTCTTGAAGGCCTTGATCACCGCGGCGGCGTGGACCCCGGTTCCCGTTTCAAACGCGTCCGTGCCGAAGACGGGGTAGTTCGAGGGCAGGGGCACGCCGATCGCCTTGCTGGCGAGGCGCACGTAGTCCCCAAGGACAGCGAGGTCGTTGTCGATCCAGCCCAAGAGGCGCAGGTTGACGAGCAGGAGATCCATCTCGGTGTTGCCCGCGCGCTCGCCGACCCCGAGGGCCGTGGCGTGGATGCGGGTGGCCCCGGCTTCGAGGGCCGCCAGGGAATTCGCCAGGCCCATGCCGCGGTCGCGATGTCCGTGCCAGTCGACGCCGACGTCCACGCCCGATTCCTTGACGATGCCGCAGACGAAGCCCACCAGGGCGCGCACGCCGTCGGGCGTCGCGTGGCCGCAGGTGTCGCAGACACAGATGCGCTTGGCGCCGGCCTCGATCGCAGTCATGTACAGGGCGCGGACCTGGTCGGGATCGGCGCGGGTCGTGTCCTCGGTGACGAACATGCACGGCAGGCCGTTCTTGACCGCGAAGCCCACCGACTCGCGCACGAGCTTGAGCATCGTGTCGAACTCCCAGTTCTCGGCGTATTGGCGGATCGGCGAGGAGCCGATGAACGCGCAAACTTCCACCGGCTGACCCGTGGCCTGTGCCACGTCGACCACAGGCGCGATGTCGCCCACCAGGGTGCGACAGGCGACGTTGGCCTTGATCTTGAGGGGCGCCATTTCGCGCACCAGGCGCGTGATGTGCTCCCTGGCCCGCGCACCGGCGCCCGGCAGACCGACGTCGGCGGTCTGGATGCCCAGGCGCTCCATCAGGTGGATCAACTCGATTTTGGTCTCGAGCGACGGGTCGATTGCCGAGGGGCTCTGCAATCCGTCGCGCAGGGTCTCGTCGTCGAATTGAATCCCCGTCGGGCGTGCGGCGGCAGGCTTGCGGGTGGTGTTCCAGTCGTAGATCAGGCTCTGGCGGTCGATGGCGGTCATGTTGTTTCGGGCCGTTGGTTTGGGCTATCTCCATGGTACGCAACTGGCCCGGCTTCACTGTGCGGGTTTTTCTGGCGCGCACTCCAGTGCGGCACGCGGTGGTAATCTGCGAGGCCCCATGGCACCCATGAATCCTGCGCCTGAACCACGCAGCCTGCCGCCGCTGGTGATGAAATTCGGCGGCGCGGCCCTGGCAGACGGCGCCGGAATTCGGCGCGTGGGGGCGATCCTGGCCGCGCGCGGAGGTCCGCGACCCGTGGTCGTGGTCAGCGCCGCGGCGGGCGTGACCGAGTTGTTGCTGCAAGTGGCGCAGGCCGCGGTCGAGGGCCGCTCGGAACTGGATCGCATTCGCATTCGCCATCGAACGCTGCTCAGTCAGTGCGGACTGGAGCAAGAGCTGCTCAACCGGCTGCTGGTTGAGATGGCGTCCGTGCTCGAAGGGATCCGCGCGCGAAACCAGATCTCGGCCGCAGAGCGCGACTTCGTGCTTTCGTTCGGCGAGCGCATGAGCGCGCGCGTCGTGGCCGCGGCACTGCGCGCGGGCGGGAGCGCGGCGACGCCGGTCGACGCCTTCGATCTCGGCCTGCTCAGCGACTCCAATCACGGCTGCGCGAAGCCGCTTCCTGGCAACAGCGCCGCGATCCGCCGCGCCCTCAGGGACGTTCCCGGCATACCGGTGGTCACAGGCTTCGTGGCGAAGGACACCGCGGGCAACTTGACCACGCTCGGCCGCAACGGCTCGGACCTGTCGGCCAGTCTCCTGGCCGAAGCCTGCGGCGCGCATGAAGTGCAGTTTTGGAAGGTCGTCGGCGGAGTCATGAGCGCGGATCCGACCATCGTCCCCGAAGCGCGCGGCATCGATCGCCTGAGCTACGGCGAAGCCGCGGAGTACGCCTTTCGCGGCGCTAACGTCCTGCATCCCTTGGCTCTCGAACCTCTCGAGCGCGCCGGAATTCCAGCGCGCGTGCTGTGTCTGACGGAACCCGATGCCCCGGGAACTTGGATCGGACCCGGAGCCTCGGTGGCCCGCG
>CANKOY010000008.1 GCA_947484275.1 Planctomycetota bacterium
AACACGCCCTGGCGCCCTGCGCTGGGGCGTGTTGCTTTGTGTCGACGTCGCGCATTTCCTTCGACCGGCCCGGGCTTGCAGAGACAGGGTGGGGGAGGCCGGCGAGAATTGAGCCCTGCCGGTTCCGATTCCAGAAGATTGGGGAACGATGAGCCGGCCCATTGAGTAGTCAGGCCGCGACTCCCAGGGTCCCAGGTGTCTCCTAGTTCCATTCCCTCAGCGCCGGTGCGCGACGAATTCCTCGTGGTCCAGGCGGCCCGCGGAGATCGCGGCGCATTCACGTCCCTGGTGGAGCGCTACGGCTCGCGGGTCCTCGCCGTGATCGAGAAGCAAGTGGGCGACCACCACGGCGCCCTCGATCTGGCGCAGGAGGTGTGGATCAAGGTCTTCGCCGCCCTGGACAGCTTTCGGCCTGAGGCGAAGTTTCGACCCTGGCTGTTCGCGATCGTCTTCAACAGCATCCGCGATGACCACCGCCACCGCGCGAGACGCCGGGATCGGGTGAGCGATCTGGGGCCCGAGCACTTGGAGGGCGCCGCGACTGCGGACCGCTACGATCCCACGGCCAGTGTCGCGGAGATCGAACACATCGATGCCGCACTCGCCGGCGTGCCCGAGCCCTTTCGCGCCGCACTGCAACTCGTCGATGCCCTGGACTTCAGCTACGACGAAGCGGCCCTGAGTCTTGATTGTTCGGAGGGCACCGTGAAGTCGCGGGTCCACCGCGGTCGCATTGCGTTTCGCGATCTGTACGAAAAGCTCTCTCGCGGCCCGCGCCGGTCCGCCCACGCAAATCACTGGACGTCATCCCGACGGACGCGCGCGTTCCCGGGAAACGTCCCAGCGCAGGAGAAACTCGAATCATGAAGTGCCATCTCGCAGAGGATCTGTTTTCGTCGCGCCATGAAGGCACGCTCGGGCAGCAGGACGCCGAATTGCTCGAAGCGCACATTGCCGCTTGCGCAAATTGTCGCGCCGCCTGGGCCGCGTTCGAGACGGCGCTGGGGCGCCTGCACTCGCTGAAAATCTCGGCGACGCCGAAGGCCTACGCGGAGCAAGTCAGTGCGGCAGTTTTCGCGGCGAGCAGCGCGCCGGTCTTTGCCGCCAGAACATCCAGGGGAATCTGGATTCGCCGCGTGTTGACTCACGCCGCGGCACTCCTGCTCGGTTGGGGAGTGGTGACGATCACAGGGCAAGCGCGCGGCGCTGACGAGGACGCCACTTCCCTGGCGCAACTCGATCCGCCCACTCCGACCGTCATCGAAGTACCGGTCTACATTCCCACGGAGCGCCGCGTCGAGGTGCCGGTGGAAGTGCGCATCGAAGTGCCTGTGGAAGTGATCCGGGAAGTCACGAAGGAAGTGATTGTCGAGCGCGTCGAGTACGTCGATCGCCCCGTGGCCAGTCCGCTGCAGGTGAACTTTGACCGAGGGCAAGCTCTGGCCGTCAACCTCACCGGCGCCTTGCACGAAACACTCCACCTGGCGCGCTTGGCCCAGGAACGCGCCGCCCAAGACACGCTCGCGACCCAGGTGGCGAGGGCGCCGCGGACGGAATCGGATCCGCTGACACAGGTGCGCTCGGCCGCGCCCATGGTGGTGCTCCGTGATCACGATTCGCTGCGCATCCAAACCCGCGGCGAAGCCGAGGACGTCGTTCCGGCGCTGATTGCAGCGCTCGACAGTCCGGATCTCGAACTGGCCGCCGCAGCAGAACAGCACCTGAATTCAATCCGCCAACGCCTGGCCGAGCAGGCGGGGGAAACGCTGCCGACGCAATTCTTGACCGGCCCGCCATCGACGAACTTCGCCGCCGATCACTCCGAAGACAGTGGAATTGGAGGCTGGTTTCGCAGTCGTTCGCGAGTCGATCTCGAGGCAAGCGCGCCGGAAGTCGCTGCCAGCGAGCGCTGGCAGGCTTGGTGGAACTCGCGCTCGGCGACGCAGGTTGCCGCGGGAACACGCTGATCTCATTTCCCGGGAACTTCGCCGCTCAACACTCTGTATCCCGATCACTATGCGAATCAATCAAGCCTTGCTGCTCATCTCGCTTTGCTTTACCAGCGGCTGCTACCTGAGCCCCCAGTCGAAGTCCACGAGCGCAACGGGAACCTACACCCTGGCCACGGGGAAGGAGGAAGCCGGGACCCGAGTCCAATACGACGTTGCCTCCAGTCGCGATGGTGCGCCAGCGATCCATCGCGTCAGCACGCGAACGCTTGAAGTCGCTCAGTTGGGCATGACGGTCATGTCGATCGAGAAAAAACTGGCAGAGAAGCACAGCATCGAGCCTTGGCGAGGCGTCTACATCTCGAAGGTCTCGGACAAGTCGTCTTCACACGCCGCCGGAGTCGCCGCCAATGACGTACTGCTCTCGATCAACGGGATCGAGTTGACCAGCTCGGAGCAGTTCAAGGGAGTGGTCGAAACCGTCCTGCCTCCCGAAAAGCCGGCGACGATGCGCTTGCTTCGCCATGAAACGGGACGCGAACGCCAGGAACTGACCCTTGAAGTGACTCCCAAGTCCAAACGAATCGACGAGACGACTACCGATCGCATTGCGCTCGAGGCGCCGTCCACACTCACGCGTCGCACGGGCCTCCAGATCGCGACCGTACCCGCGAACCTCTCGCGCGAAATCTGGGCCAGCGACGGGACGCGCGCGCTCGTCACCAGCGTAGTCAGCGGCTCCCCTGGCTACGAGGGAGGCATTCGCTGCGGCGACTTCGTCACTAGCTGCAATGGTCAGGCGGTGAGCGATGCACAGGCCATCGACGCGGCACTCAAAGCTGGCGCGAAGGAACTCCAATTGGATGTGGACGGCCCCCTTGGAGCCCACCGTGGGACCATCTATCCGATCGCGGATGTCGAAAAGCGCGGCCGCATCCACATTCCGATCCTGATCAACCACTCCTCCCGAGTCGATCGCACCTCGACATCCTTCGTCCATTTCATTTTCCAGTTCGGCTTCAGCTACAGTCGCGAGTCCGCGCCTTCGACGACCCGCGAGACCAACGAATCCACGGAGCTCTCGATCCTGCCCCTGGGCATGTTCGTATTCGAGCGCTCGCCGACGGAGCGCAGGACGACGATTTTCTGGTTCATCACCTGGACTTCGAAGACCTGAGCGTAGGCGAGGGCTTCGCGGCGACCGGGCCGGCGGTCGCGCGCACATCGTGGTGGACTCTCCGACCGCGAAGACTAGTCTCTCCCCGTGGAGATCCTCATCGTCCGGGATCCGCGCGAACCGGCCAAGAAGTGTTCGCTCACGCCGCTGCGGGGCCTCGCGGGCGTGCGCTTCGTCTCTCTGCGCGGCGGTCGGCGCGTGGACGCGGGGCGGCGTGTTTGGCTGCATCCGGAGGGTGAAGAGCTCAGCGCGGCGGACCGCGGTCTGGATCTGTTGTTGATCGACTGCGCCTGGCGCAAGCTGGCGACACTCTCCAAGGCGATCGATGGCGAACTGCTGCCGCGGCGATTGCCCAAGCTGATCACCGCCTACCCGCGCAAGAGCAAGGTCGCCGTCGATCCAGAGGACGGACTGGCTTCCGTGGAGGCGCTGTACGCCGCGATTGCGCTGCTCGAAGGTCCGCGTCCGGAGTTGCTGGCGAACTATCATTGGGCCGCAGCTTTCCTGGACGCCAACCCCAGTCTTCCGCGGGCCTAGGCTGCCATGAGCGACGCCAATCCAGCAGCGGGCGACCAGGACCTCTCGCGCGTGCGCAATTTTGGCGTCGTCGCGCACATCGACGCCGGCAAGACCACGCTGTCCGAGCGCATGCTCGTGCGCACAGGTGTGGAAACGCGACTTGGTGAGGTGGAGGACGGCACGGCGACGATGGACTGGATGACCGAAGAGCGCGAGCGCGGGATCAGCATCACCGCCGCCGCGACAAGCCTGCCCTGGCGCGCGCACCAACTGCACCTGATCGACACTCCTGGGCACGTAGATTTCACGATCGAGGTCGAGCGCTCCCTGCGCGTGCTCGATGGCGCGATCGTCGTGTTCGACGTGCTCGCTGGAGTTCAGGCGCAATCTGAGTCGGTCTGGAGGCAATTGCGCCGTCACGGGTGCGCCGCGGTGGCCTTCGTCAACAAGCTCGACCGTCCAGGTGCAGACTTCATGGCTGCAGTGGCTGCGATCGAAAAGCGCCTGGGTGTGCACTGTGCACCGGTGACCTATCCGTTCTATCGCGGCAGCGAACTGGTGCTCGTGGCCGACATCGTGCGCCGGCGCGCCCTGGGCGCGAGCCATCGCGCAGATCCCGCCCGGCCACAGGAATTGCCGGAAGAAATCGCGGCAGAAGTGGGGGTGTTGCGCGCCGAACTCGCGGAGCTGCTCGCGGCGGAGGAAGTGCGCGTGCTCGAGTTGGTGGTCGAGGGGCGCGACGTGCCCGATGCACTGCTGCTCGAGGCCCTGCGGCAACGCACGCTACAGGGGACGCTGCTGCCCGTGGCCTGTGGCAGCGCCTTGCACTCGATAGGAATCGACGGTGCCCTCGATCTCGTGGTGGACTTTCTGCCCGCGCCCACCGACATGCCGCCAAAGCGCGCGCTGAATGCTGACGGCGAGGAACTTCTGTTGCGGCCCAGCGCCGCAGAACCACTGGTGCTCTACGCCTTCAAGGTCCAGCGCCTGGCCGGTCGCGAACTGGTGTTCGTGCGCGTCATGCGCGGGATCCTCGAAGTTGGCGCTGAACTTGTTCTGGCCCGCACCGCCGCGCGTCTGCAGGTCCGCGCAATCTTCCGGCCCCACGCGGACCATCTCGAACCACAGACCCGCGCCCTGTGCGGCGAAATCGTCGCCCTGGAGGGGCTCGACCTTGCCTCTACCGGCGACACGCTGTGCGCGCCCGGGGCCGTCGTGCGCATGGGCGGCATGGACCTCCCGACCCCGGTCATGGGCCTGGCCGTGGAGCCGCTGCAGGCCATCGACCGCGATCGTCTGCGTGAAGGACTTGCCCGTCTCGTTCGCGAGGATCCCAGCCTTGCGGTGCGCGAGGACGAGGCCACGGGAGAGTGGTCGCTCTCCGGGATGGGGGAGCTGCACCTGGAGATCGCCCTGGCCCACCTGCGCGCGGACACAGGCCTAGAGGTCCGGCAAGCCGCCCCCAGGGTGTCGTACCGCGAGGTGCTGACCGCGCCAGCGCACGCGGCGGCTCGCATCGAGCGCTCCTTTGGGAATGCGACCCTCGCGGGGGCGGTCGAGCTTGAGCTCTCTCCCGTCCGGGAACTCGGAGCCGCCGAGGTGACCTTCGGGCCCGGCGATGGGTCCTGGAGCTCCTACCAGCCCGCCATCGCGGCCAGTCTCTTGGCCCTTTCGCAGGTTGGGCCCGCCAGCGGTCATCCTCTCTGGGGCGCGAGGATCCACGTGCGCAGCGCCCGACGCCCTGGGGATCTGGATTCTGAGCCGGGTGTGCTCCAGGCCGTTGGCTCCGCCTGGCACGATCTGCTCTCCCGCCTGAAAGTCGACCTGTGCGAGCCCGTGATGTCCTTTGAGGTCCTGACCCCGTCCTCCTATGCCGGCGGCGTGCTCGGTGACCTGCAGGCGCGCGGCGCCAACATCGCGGCGGTCCAGTCCCAGGGGGCGTCCACCATCATCCAAGGCCAGGTTCCCCTGGTGGGCATGTTTGGCTATGCCAGCGCCATGCGCTCCCTGTCCCAGGGGCGAGCCGAGTTTGTCATGGTGCCGGCGGGGATGAGAGCCCTGCCGAGGGCCGAATCCGTGGCGCGGGGCCTGATTTTCGACTGAGGTCGATTCCCGCGGGGGGACGTTCGGAGCCCGATTTTCCCGTGGATTTCCCTGAATGCTCCTCGGCGGCCGCGTCGGCTCCAGGTTCCGGCACAGGATCGTTGACGACCAGTGGGCTCACTGCTATCTTCTCCGGCCCTTCGAACCGCCCCGGGGCCTCGACCCTGTGTGCACGAGTCGCCCCTAGGTGATCTCGACGCAGCAGCAGAGAGTGCGCCGAGCGGTCGAATCCTGTTTCACCAGAACCGTTCACCGTCCCCGCCAGCCCCCGACCCCCTGCTGTCCGCACAGTTTCCGTTTCGATGAAGGACAAGATCCAGATCCGCATGGAAGCCTACGACCACGAGGCCCTCGATCAGTCGGGGCTCGAGATCGTCGAGACCGCTAAGAGGACGGGCGCGCGCGTGGCCGGACCGATTCCCTTGCCGACACGTATCGAGCGCTACACCGTGTTGCGCTCGCCGTTCATCGACAAGAAGTCGCGCGAGCAGTTCGAGATTCGCACACACAAGCGGTTGATCTACATCTCGGAGCCCACCAGTCAAACGGTGGACGCCTTGAGCAGCCTCAACATGCCCGCGGGGGTGGAAATCCGTATCAAGGCCTGAAAAGGCCTCGAGCGCGCGACGGCGAGCTGGCCATCGCGTGTTGGACTCGGGCCGCGTCGCTCTGCGCCGCCGTCCGTACCTTCCCACTCTGACGCAACCCTCGTAGTCGACCGGTGTCGGCTGCGCAGTCCCTGAGCCCTGCTCGGCCCAGAGGACGTTTGACACTTCAGTTTCTCGCCGCGTGGCCAGGCGTTGGACCCGCCGCACCCCTGCACTCTTGCAGGGGTGGCGACGGTCCCTGGTCGAACCGGCCTTACCCCAGTTCTCTGGCTCATGACGCTGATCCTTGGACGAAAGCTCGGAATGTCGCAGGTCTTCGCAGACGACGGCACGGTCACAGGCGTGACCGTGGTTGCCGCCGGTCCGTGCACGGTCTGCCAGGTGCGCACGCAGGCGGTGGATGGCTATGACGCCATCCAGCTCGGTTTCGAAGACGTGCCCGACGCGCGCTCGAAGAAGCCGCAGCTCGGCCATTTCAAGAAGGCCGGCGTGGCTCCCAAGCGCTTCCTGCGCGAAGAGCGCCTGAGCGCGCCCGCCACCCACAAGGTCGGCGACACGATCACCGCATCCATCTTCAAGGTGGGGGACATCGTCGACGTTGTCGGCACCAGCAAGGGCCGCGGTTTCGCCGGCACGATCAAGCGCCACGGTTTCCACCGTGGACCTGAGACGCACGGTTGCATGAACGTGCGCCAGCCCGGTTCGATCGCCAGCCGCCGCATCGGCAAGATCCCGAAGGGCAAGCGCATGGGCGGCCACTTCGGTGTCGATCGCTGCACCAGCAAGAACCTCAAGGTCGTCAAGATCGACGAGGCGCGCGGATTGATCTTCGTCTCCGGCGCCGTCGCCGGCCCGAATTCGGGTCTGGTCCATGTTCAAGCGGCGCGCACTCCGCGCCGGTCGCTGGCGCCTGAGGCGGCCGCGGCCAAGGCGTGAGCCCGGGCTCCTCCAACCATCCAAATCCATCAGAGCCCATGAAAGTCAAGATCTACAAGGCCGGGAACACCACCGAAAAGGAGCTCGGCGAGCAACCCTTCGGCGACAGCGTTCTCTACCGCACGCTCAAGAGTTCCGTGCTTTCCTACCAGGCCAACCAGCGCCAGGGCACGGTCAAGACCAAGGGTCGCTCCGAGGTTGCCGGATCGGGCAAGAAGCCCTGGAAGCAGAAGCACACTGGCCGCGCTCGCGCTGGCGACCGCATGTCGCCGATCTGGCGCGGCGGTGGCACGGTCTTCGGGCCCCTGCCGCGCGATCACCGTTTCGACTTGCCGGCGCGCGAGCGCCGCGTCGCCCTGCGCAGCGCGATCTACGGCAAGTTGAAGGACGGCGAGTTCGTCCTCGCGGATCTGGCCGAAGTGCACGCCCTGAGCGCGCCCTCGGCGAAGTCCGCGCGCAAGGTTCTCGGGGATCTCGGCTCACCGCGTCGTTCGCTGGTGGTGATCGCGGAGCCCAACGAGAACGTTTGGAAGTCGTTTCGCAACTTCCCGGGAGTCAAGGTGCGCCCCGCCGGCGACCTGTGCGCCTTTGACGTCATCGCGGCGAGTCTCGTTATCTGCGAACCCGGCGCCTTCGAGGCTCTCGGCAAGCGCGTGGGGCTCGTGGCGAGCGCCAACTAGGAACTCACATGCCCATCTCCAATACAGCTCTGGATCGCTTCTACACCGTCATTCAGAAGCCGATCATCTCCGAGAAGGCCACCGACGACACCGCTGGCCGCAACGCCTATCACTTCCGCGTTCCGGTCACCGCGAACAAGGTCGAGATCCGTCAGGCCGTCGAGAATCTCTTCAATGTGAAAGTGCGCTCGGTCAACACCGCGCGCACGCACACCAAGGTGCGCCGCCGTGGGTATTCCTTCGGCGCGACACCGATGTTCAAGCGCGCGATGGTGACGCTCGCGCCGGGCAACACGATCGAAGTGATCTGACCTTCCCCGCCACCACAGACTCACACCAGAACTCCTTCAGCAGAGCCCCAAGTTCATGGCCCTGAAATTCTACAAGCCGACATCTCCTGGTCGCCGTCACGGGACGGTCCACGACTATCTGGAGATCACTGAGTCGACTCCCGAGAAGTCGCTCCTGCGTCCTCTCCCTCGCACGGGCGGTCGCAACAACAACGGTCACATCACTTCGCGTCGCCGTGGCGGTGGCAACAAGCGCATGTACCGCGTGATCGACTTCAAGCGCGACAAGGACGGCATCGCCGCCAAGGTGGCCACGGTCGAGTACGACCCCAACCGCAGCGCGCACATCGCCCTCTTGCACTACGCCGACGGCGAGAAGCGCTACATGATCGCGCCTCAGGGCCTGAAAGTCGGGCAAACCGTGATGTCCGGCCCCGGGTCCGAACCGGTGGACGGCAACTCGATGTCCCTGGCCGAGATCCCGATCGGGCTTCAGATTCACAACATCGAACTGCACCCCAAGCGCGGCGGCCAACTGGTTCGCACCGCGGGCAACACGGCGCAGCTCACCGCGCGCGAAGGCAACTACGCGGCGATCCTGTTGTCCTCGGGCGAGCTTCGTCTCGTGCACCTGACTTGCCGCGCGACGATTGGTCGTCTCGGCAACGTCGAGCACCAGAACCTCAAGCTGGGCAAGGCCGGTCGCTCGCGTCACCTCGGGATTCGTCCCTACGTGCGCGGCACAGCCATGAACCCTGTCGATCACCCGCACGGTGGGGGCGAGGGGCGCACGAAGGGTGGCCGTCACCCGGTGTCGCCGACTGCGGTTCCCGCGAAGGGCGGTCGCCGCCGTCGCAAGAACCACCCGACCAACAAGTTCATCATGAAGAGTCGTCACAAGCGCTAGGAGCCCCACACATGAGCCGCAGCGTAAAGAAGGGTCCCTACGTGGACGCGAACGTCGCCAAGCGCGTCGAGCAGATGACCAAGTCCGGCAAGAAGGACGTGATCAAGACCTGGGCGCGTTCCTGCACGGTCACCCCCGACTTCGTCGGATTCACTTTCATGGTGCACAACGGTCGCACGCACCTGCGCGTGCACATCACCGAGGACATGGTCGGCCACAAGCTTGGCGAGTTCGCGCCCACGCGCATTTTCCGCGGCCACACCAACAAGAAGGAAGCCGTCAAGGCTCCCGCCTAGGCCACAGGTCTGACCCATGAGCGAAACCATCCAATACGCAGCGCGCCATCGCTACGCGCGCACCACCGCCCGCAAAGCGCGTTTGGTCGCGGACCTGATCCGCGGCCGGACCGTCAACAGCGCGCTCGAGATCCTGCAGTTCTCGCCCAAGCGCGCTTCGACCTACTACGCGCAACTCGTGCGCTCGGCCATGGCCAACGCATCCCAAGACGAGGCCGTCAACGTCAACCGCCTCGTCATCAGCGAGTGCAAGGCTGACGACGGTCCCCTTGTCCAGGGTCGCCTGCGCTTTCGCCCGGGTCCCCAGGGGCGTTCGATGCCGATTCGCAAGCGCACAGCGCACCTGACGGTCGGCGTCAGCGAACAGGAGCAAGCGGCTGAGAAGCAGAAGCCTGCCAAGAAAAAACGCGCCGCCGCACCCGCTGGCGACGCAGCCGCGAAACCCGCCAAGTCCGCCAAGAAAAAAACCGGCACGGCCAAGGCCAGCTAGCACCACGGAGCCAACGAAGAACCAATGGGTCAAAAAGTCCATCCGACCGGCTTCCGCCTGGCCACTGTCGAGCCCCACCGCTCGCGCTGGTACGCGAACAAGAAGGATTACAAGAAGCTCCTGCTGCAGGACTTCAAGGTGCGTCAGCACATCGGCAAGGAGTACAAGGCCGCCGGCATCCCGCGCATTGAGATCGAGCGCACCGGCGAGGCCGTCAACGTGATCGTTCACACCTCGCGTCCCGGCGTGCTCGTCGGTCGCAAGGGCGTGCGCGTTGACGAACTCAAGACCGAGCTGCAGAAGATCACCGGCCAGACCTGCCACATGACCGTGCGCGAGATCAAGCGCCCGGAGTTGGAGTCGGCCCTGGTTGCGGAGATGATCGCCGAAGCGCTCGAGAAGCGCATGGCGTTCCGTCGCGCGATCAAGAAGGCGATTCAGACCACGATTCAGGCTGGCGCCAAGGGCATCAAAGTCGAAGTCAACGGCCGCCTCGGCGGAGCAGAGATGGCTCGCGAGGCCAAGGAACGTGAGGGCCGCGTGCCGCTCTCGACCTTGCGCGCGCACATCGACTACGGCACTGCCGAAGCCAAAACCACGTGGGGCATCATCGGCGTCAAGGTCTGGATCTACAAAGGCGACCTCGAGCCGGGGCAGAAGATCGACTTCCGCCAGGCCCAGCAGGGCGCGCCGCCGCGCAACGAGCGTCCGCGCGGCCCGCGCCGTTCCTCATCCCCGCGTCCCGCCGCCCCGTCGGCGAGCTGAACCCCAAGATCAGGAACCGATTCCATGGCGATGCAACCCAAGCGCTCCAAGTTCCGGAAGGTCCACCGCGGCAAAATCCGCGGTCGGGCGACCCGGGCCAACAAGGTGTCCTTCGGCGACTTCGGTCTCCAGTCGCTCGACGCGGCTTGGATTTCCGGGCGTCAGATCGAAGCCGGCCGCGTTGCGATCAACCGCGCCCTCGACGGTCAGGGCAAGGTCTGGATCCGGATCTTCCCGCACAAGCCCGTCTCCGGCAAACCTGCCGAGACGCGCATGGGCAAGGGCAAAGGCGAGGTTGAGTTCTGGGCCGCGGTGGTCAAGCCGGGTTCCGTGCTCTTCGAAGTCGGTGGCGTCCCGGAGGACAAAGCCAAGCTCGCCTTCAAGCGCGCAGCTCACAAGATGCCCATCAAAGTCAAGTTGATCCGTCGACTCTCGATTACCTAGTTCTCCAAAACGACGCGATCCATCCCCACGGCCCCACTCTCCGGCAATGAAGACAGACGAAACACGCGGCAAGACGAACTCGGAGCTCGAGTTCGACATGGCCAACATCAAGAAGGAGCTGTTCGGCTTGCGCTTCAAGTCGTCCACCGAAGCAGCGACCAATCCTTCGCGCATCCGCATGCTGCGCCGGCAGATCGCGCGCATCAACACCATCGTGCACGAACGCGCCACGAAGATTCGCGGTCAGGAGCCGCGCTGACATGAGCGAGATCCGCAATTTCCGCCGCACCCTGCAGGGGGTGGTAACGAGCACCAAGGGCTCGAAGACCATCACTGTGCTGGTGACGCGCACGTTCCAACACGCCAAGTACGGCAAGTACATGCGGCGTCAGAAGAAGTACCACGCCCACGACGAGCTGGAGGTCGCCGGCGACGGGGACATCGTCGAGATCGCCGCCACCCGACCGATCTCGAAACTCAAGTGCTGGCGCCTGGTCAAAATCCTCACCGCAGCGCCTGACCGCGGGTCGGACGTCGAGGCCATCGCCAAGGCCGCGGCTGAGGCCGCGGGTGCTGGCGCGCGCAAGCCCAAGGTCGAAGCGGCCGCCGTGGCCGGTGCTCCTAAGGCAGGTGGCGCATGATCCAGATGCAGACGTTCCTGGACGTGGCCGACAACACGGGCGCGAAGCGCGTCCAGTGCATCAAGGTGCTCGGCGGCACGCACCGTCGCGTGGCCGGCCTGGGCGACGTGATCGTGCTTTCGGTCAAGAAGTCCCTGCCCGGTTCCGAGGTCAAGCCTGGAAGCGTGGTCAAGGGCGTGATCGTTCGCACGCGCAAGTCCACTCGCCGCGAAGACGGCTCCTACGTGCGCTTCGACCGCAACGCGGTCGTGCTGCTCGACGCTGAGAACAACCCGCGCGGAACGCGCATTTTCGGCGCAGTCGCGCGCGAACTGCGCGAGCGCAATTTCATGAAGATCATCTCGTTGGCCCAAGAGGTCGTCTGAAGGAGCTGCAGTGCAAGTCAAACGAAGCCGCCGCGCCACAGGCGCCCACATCAGGACCCAGGCCCGTAATCCGGTCGGGAGCCTGCACGTCAAGAAGGGCGATCTCGTCCTGGTCCTGTCGGGCAACGACAAGGGCAAGACGGGTGAAATCAAGCAGGCCCTGCCGCGCGCCGGACGCGTGGTCGTCGAGGGCATCAACATGCGTTGGCGGCACAAGAAGCCGACCCAGCAGAATCCCAAGGGCGAGCGCGTTCAGCGCGAGGCGCCGATCCACGCGAGCAACGTGAGGCTCTCGGAGATCAAGGCGAAGAGCACCAAAAAGGCCCCGAAGGCAAAAGCGGCCGCGAAAGTCGCGAAGAAGAAGAGCTGAGCCATGGCCCCCCGTCTCAAAGAAAAATACCACAGCGAAATCAAGCCGAAGATCAAGGCGCGTTTCGGCATCGAGAACGACTACGCGATGCCGCGCCTGGTCAAGATCGTCCTGAATATGGGCGTCAACGGCGCGGTTGAGAACAAGGCTCGCGTCGAGCAGGCCGCGAAAGAGCTCGCGATGATCAGTGGGCAAGCGCCCACGATCCGCAAGGCGCGCGTGGCGATCTCGGCCTTCAAATTGCGCGAAGGCATGCCGATCGGTTGCGCCGTCACACTGCGCCGCGATCGCATGTGGGAGTTCGCCGACCGCCTGATTTCGATCGTCCTGCCCCGAATCCGCGACTTCCGCGGCGTGAAGGACAAGCTCGACGGCCGTGGCAACTACACGCTTGGCCTCAACGAGCAGACCGTGTTCCCGGAGATCGAGCTGGACAAAATCGACTTCACCCAGGGCATGGACATCACGTTCGTGACCACCGCCAAGAACGACGAGGAAGCGCGTTTCATGCTGAAGGAAATGGGCATGCCCTTCCAGACGGCCGGCGCGGATGAGCCGGAGAAGAAGAAGAAAAAGAAGAAGCGCTCCGCCGCCGCTGATGCGCCTGTGACCGCAGCACCCGCTGCGAAGGCCGAGTAAGGAAGACCCACCATGGCCAAGACCACCTGGATTGTTAAGTGCTCCCGCCCCGCGAAGTTCAAGACGCGCGCGTATACGCGCTGCGGCATGTGCGGCCGCGCGCGCGCCGTCTACAAGAAATTCGGCATCTGTCGCATCTGTCTGCGGAATCGCGCGCTCCTCGGCGAAATTCCCGGCATGCGCAAGGCCTCGTGGTGAGAGCGCCACATCCCACCTCCAACCAGCCAATCAACGGGAACTAGAACGCCATGATGACCGACCCCGTCGCCGACCTGCTCACGTACCTTCGCAACGCGAATACCGTGGGCAAGAAGTCGATCCATATGCCTGCCTCCAAGTTGAAGGTCGCCGTGCTGCAGATCCTTCAGGAAGAGGGCTTCATTCAATCTTTCAGTGTTGAGCCGGGGACGCCCCGCAGTCAGCTGAAAGTCGAACTGCGCTTCGGACCGGACGGCGAGAGCGTGATGCGCTCGATCGACCGCGTGTCGAAGCCTGGACGGCGCGTGTACGCCAAGGCGGGGAACATTCCGCCGGTGTTGCGCGGCCTGGGAATCTACGTGCTCTCCACGCCGCGCGGAGTCGTTTCCGATCGCACGGCGCGCAAGATCAACGCGGGGGGCGAAATCCTCTGCAAGGTGTGCTGATCCATGTCACGCATTGGAAAACTACCGGTCGCCATCCCCAAGGGTGTCGCCGTCGAGAAGGGCGCCTCGCGCCAAGTCAAGGTCAAGGGCCCCAAGGGTGAGCTCTCGATCGCACTGCGCCCCGAGGTCGAGATTTCGGTGGACGGCGCTGTCGTCACCGTGTCGCGCGCCGGAGACACGCGCAACGCGCGTGCCTACCACGGCATGACTCGTGCGCTGCTGAGCAACATGATGATCGGCGTCACGGTCGGCTATCAGAAGACGCTCGAGATCGTCGGCGTCGGTTGGAACGCCGCCGTTGGCAGCGGGAAGGTCACGCTGAACGTCGGCTTCTGCAAGCCGGTGATCATCGACCTGCCCTCCTCCGTCAACGTAGCCGCGCCGAACCCCACGACCCTGAACATCTGGGGAGCTGACAAACAACTCGTCGGACAGGTCGCGGCCAAGATCCGTTCGTCGCGTCCGCCCGAGCCCTACAAGGGCAAGGGTGTGCGCTACAAGGGCGAATACGTCCGTCTGAAGGCCGGCAAGAGCTTCGGTAGCTAGTCCCCATGAACGCACAACAACTCAAAGCGGTTCGCCTTCGGCGACGCACCCTTTCGACGCGCTCGCACTTGCGCAAGAACTCGAGCCTGCCGCGTCTGTCGGTGTTCCGCTCGACCAAGCACATTTCGGCGCAGGTGATCGACGACTCGACGGGTCGCACGCTGTGCGCCGTGACCACCACGGCCAAGTCGCTCGCGGGCGACTTGACCGGAAAATCCAAATCCCAGCGCGCGGCGTTCCTCGGAGCCGAGATCGCCAAGCGCGCCAAAGCCGCCGGCATCGAAGCCGTGGTTTTCGATCGCGGCCCGTGCCGTTACCACGGACGCGTCAAAGCCCTCGCGGAAGCGGCTCGCGAAGCCGGCCTGAAGTTCTAGCAACCAACGAGACCTCGAGAATCACATGACTGATCAAGTTCGCTACCTCGACGCTGCCGAAGTGGAGCAGCTCTCGACCCTCAGCGAGGTGCTCGTGCGCATCAATCGCTGCGCCGTCGTCGTGAAGGGTGGGCGTCGCTTCTCGTTCTCTGCGCTGTCCGTCAGCGGAAATCGCGAGGGCGTCGTCGGCCTGGGCTACGGCAAGGGCCGCCAGGTTCCCGGCGCGATCGAGAAGGCCGCGCGCGACTCGCGCAAGCATCTGATGCGCGTGCCTGTCAACGAAGCGGGGTCGATCCCGCACGAAGTCGAAGCCGCATTTGGCGCCTCGCGCGTGCGTCTGGTCCCGGCTGCGCCCGGCACGGGGATCATCGCGGGCGCCGCGGTGCGCGCCGTGTGCGAGATGGCAGGCATCAAAAACATCCTGACCAAGAACTACGGATCCACCAACCAAGTCAACGTGGTCAAGGCCGCGCTGCTCGCCTTGGCGCAATTGCGCACGGCCCAGCAGGTTGCCGAACTTCGCGGAGTGGAGCTCTAAGCCATGGATCTGAAGACGATCAACAGCAAAGGCGGCTTGTTTCCTACGCGCAGGCGCGTGGGTCGCGGCGTCGGCTCGGGCCTGGGCAAGACCTCGGGTCGCGGCCACAAGGGCTGGGGCCAGCGCTCGGGTGCTCCCCGTCGCGCGGGTTACGAGGGCGGGCAGATGCCGATCTACCGCCGCGTGCCCAAGCGCGGATTCACCAACGCGTCGTTCTCGACCGAGTACACCGTGATCAACGTCGACAGCTTCGATGTGTTCGCCGATGGCGACACGGTCGATCTGGGCGCGGTGATCACCAAGGGCCTGGTCAGCATGAACACGCCCCTGTTCAAGGTGCTCGGAAACGGCGAGCTGACCAAGAAACTGGTCGTTCGCGCCCAGAAATTCACCGCCAGCGCGCGCCGCAAGATCGAAGCTGCGGGCGGGAAGGTGGTCGAACTCGACAAGCGCGGTCGTGAGATCGTCGCCGGCGCAGCGGACGGCAGCGGAGCCTGACACACGTGTCCGACCACAAGGCACTCCAGCTGTTCAAGATCCCTGAGACCAGGAGGAAGATCCTCTTTACTCTCACGATCCTGCTTCTGTACCGCCTCGGATTCCAAATCCCGCTGCCCGGGATGAATCCGGAGTTTCTGAGCCAGGCCGCGAGCGGCATGGCCGGACAAGTGTTCGGATTGATGAACGCGTTCTCGGGCGGCGCGATCGGCCAGACGGCAATTTTTGCCTTGGGCATCATGCCCTACATCTCGGCCTCGATCATTTTCTCGATGCTGGCGAAGGTCTCGCCGCGCATCGAGGCCGTCGCCAAGGAAGGCGCCACGGGGCAGAAGAAGATCAACCAGTGGACGCGCTTGGCGACCCTGCCGATCGCCGTGGTGCAGGCCGTGTTCATCTACACCGGCGTGTTCCGCCTGCAGCCGGAGATGGTCGCGGAGAACATGCGGCCGGCCGGACTCGGCCTGTTCGTCCTGGTCGTGCTCTCGCTGTCCGCCGGCGCGATGATTGTCATGTGGCTCGGCGAACTGATCACCGAGTACGGCATCGGCAACGGCGCGTCGCTGATCATCATGTCCGGCATTATCGCCGAACTGCCCGCCAGCCTGCTGCAGATGTCCAACTCCCAGGACTTCTACAACGTGCTCGTCTTCTGGATCATCTCCTGGATCCTGACGGTGGTGGTGATCGTCTACATCACCAAGGGCGCACGGCGCATTCCGATCCAGTACGCGCGGCTCACTCGCGGACGTCGCGTCTACGGCGGCCAGAAGCACTTCCTGCCGCTCAAGATCAACATGGCCGGCGTCATGCCGATCATTTTCGCCTCGATCCTGTTCGTGATCCCGGGCGTGCTCAGCCAAGCCTTCGAGTGGGACTGGCTGAGTCAGATCTTCAATGATCCCCAGGGCTTCGTACACGTCTCGATGTACATCGGCCTGATCTTCGGCTTCTGCTTCTTCTGGAACCGTCTGATGTTCCAACCCGAGGACATCGCCAACAACCTGCGCGAGCACGGGTCCTTCGTGCCCGGCATCCGGCCCGGCAAGAGTACGGCCGAGTTCCTGTCGCAGGTGTTGACGCGCATCACGCTAGCCGGGGCGGCTTTCCTGGCGGTCATCGCCGTGCTGCCCAATCTGATCACCACCGGCCAAGGACTTAGCGGCCGGATGGCGTACTTCCTCGGCGGCACCTCGGTGCTGATCGTGGTCGGCGTGGCCATGGACCTGGTGGACAAGCTCAATGCGCAGCTCGTGATGCGCAACTACGAGGGCTTCATGAAGTCCTCTGGCGCCGGTTGGGCGCGCAAGGAGCAGTGAAGGACATGGGCTGCGTCGTGATCCTGCTTGGGCCCCCGGGGGCCGGCAAAGGAACCCAGGCTTCGCGCCTGGGCAAGGATCTCGCGTTGGCTCACATCTCGACCGGAGACCTGTTCCGCGACAACCTGGCGCGCAACACTGAGCTCGGCAAGCGCGCGAAGAGTTTCATGGACAGTGGAGCGCTCGTGCCCGACGCGCTCGTGCTCGACATGCTCTTTGACCGCGTCGCCCGACCGGATTGCGAAAAGGGCTATCTGCTCGATGGCTTCCCGCGCACCTTGCCCCAGGCCGAAGCCTTCGAGAAGGCGCTGCCCCGGGGCACCACGGTGCGCGCGCTGAACTTGCGCGTTTCCGACGATGTATTGCTTGAGCGCCTGAGCGGCCGGCGCACTTGCGACGCCTGCGGCAACATCCAGCACATGCTCTTCTCGCGCCCGAAGCAAGCAGGCGTGTGCGACAAGTGCTCGGGCAAGCTCGTGCAACGCGCCGACGACTCAGCCGAAGTCGTTCAAAAGCGCCTGAAGGTCTACCGCGAGCAAACTCAGCCGCTCGAGGCCTTCTACGCTGCGCGCAAGAATTTGACCCACGTGGACGGAAGCGTTGGCTCCGACGAAGTGTTCGCGGTGCTGCGCAAGTCAGTCCAGGGTCCCGTCATGGAGGGCTGCCGCTAGGCGCCTCGAACCCCATGCCGAAGGAAGAACCGATCACTGTCGAAGCCGTCGTGACCGAATCGCTGCCCAACGCCCGTTTCCGGGCCAAGCTGCCGAGCGGTCACGAGATCCTGGCTCACGTCAGCGGCAAGATGCGCATGCACTACATCCGCATCCTGCCGGGGGACAAGATCACCGTCGAGATGTCCCCCTACGATCTCACCAAGGGCCGTATCGTCTATCGCGGCGATCGCAAACGGAGAGGCTGAAATGAAAGTTCGTTCAAGCGTCCGGCGCATGTGCGCCAACTGCAAGATTGTTCGACGCCGCGGCGTCGTTCGGATCATCTGCAAAGAACCCACTCACAAGCAACGTCAGGGCAAGTAACCCGCACCGGAGCCATCGACCATGCCGCGTCTCATCGGGGTAGATATTCCCGCCAACAAGCGCCTAGAAATCGCGCTCACCTACGTCTACGGCGTGGGCCGTTCGACTGCCGTCAAGGTTTGCGACGCTTTGAAGATCGACCGCGGGCTGCGCGCGCGCGACCTCAATGAAGATCAGCTCACCGCGATCGCCAACTACGTTCAGAAGCACTATCCGGTCGAGGGTCAGTTGCGCCGCCAAATCACGTCGGCGATCAACCGCCTGCGCGAGATCGGCTGCTACCGCGGACTGCGCCATCGCCGCGGTCTGCCCGTGCGCGGTCAGCGCACGCGAACCAATTCACGCACACGCAAGGGCCCGCGCAAGACCGTGGCCGGCAAGAAGTCCGTCAAGGGGATGAAGTAACGTCATGGGAAAAGCCGTCAAGAAGAAGGTCAAGAAGTCGGTCGCCCGCGGCTTCGTGCACATCAAGGCCTCGTTCAACAACACGCACGTCACGATCACCAACGGATCGGGCGAGGCGATCAGCATGGGCTCGGCCGGCATCGTCGGCTTCAAGGGCACGCGCAAGTCGACGCCGTTCGCCGCCCAGCGCGCGGCCGAACACGCCGCACAAAACGCCATGCGCATGGGCCTGAAGGAAGTCGAAGTGCTCGTTCGCGGCGCCGGCTCCGGCCGCGAGTCCGCCATCCGCGCCCTGGCCAATTCCGGCCTCAATGTGCTCTCCATCGAAGACGTCACCCCGCTCCCGCACAACGGTTGCCGCGCGCGCAAGCGTCGCCGCGTCTAAGTCCGAATCCCACCAGCAACCGCAGAAGACCTATGGCTCGATATACCGGAAACAAGTGCAAGCTGTGCCGCCGCGAAGGCATGAAGCTCTTCCTCAAGGGGCAGCGTTGCTTCACAGACAAGTGCGCCCTGTCGCGGCGCGACTATCCGCCCGGCGTGCACGCTCAGAAGCGCACGAAGGTCACGGACTTCGGCGTCCGCGTGCGTGAGAAGCAGAAGCTCAAGCGCATCTACGGCGTCATGGAACGGCAGTTCAAGCTGTACTTCCACGAGGCCGAGCGGCTCAAGGGCAACACGGGCGAGACGCTCTTGTCGCTGCTCGAGCGGCGCCTCGACAACGTCGTGCTGGCGTCCGGTTTCGCGCTGTCGCGCAACCACGCGCGCCAACTCGTCAACCACGGTCACTTCACCGTCAATGGTCGCTGGGTCGACGTCAGTTCTTTCCAGGTTCGCCCTGGGGACGTCATCGCGCCGCGCACGACTGAGGCAACGCGCAAGGCCGTGGCTGAAGCAATCGAAGTCAACAAATCGCAGCCCGTTCCGAATTGGCTCGAGGTCAATCGCGACACGCTCTCGACGCGCGTCGTGTCGATTCCGCGCCGCGAAGATGTTCCGCACCCGATCCAAGAGCAGCTGATCATCGAACTTTGCTCGAAGTAGTGCGCGCGCCGCACGAGCGCAGGCCTTACTCCAAAAAACCGTCCTTCACACACCAGAGCTGATCCATGCGAATCCGTTGGCGCAATTTCGAACTTCCCAGCAAGGTCGTCCCCGACAAGGACACCTTGACCAACGAGTACGGCCGTTTCGTCGTCGAGCCCTTTGAGCAGGGCTTCGGCCACACGATCGGCAACGGCTTGCGACGCGTGCTCCTGTCTTCGATCGAAGGTAGCGCGGTCAACGCGGTCCGGATCGAGGGCGCCTCGCACGAATTCGACTCGCTCGAAGGCGTGCTCGAGGACGTCACCGATTTGATCCTCAACATCAAGAGCCTGCGCTTCCAGTACGACGGCGATGAGCCGATCACCTGCAAGATCCAGAAGAAGGGCAAGGGCAAGGTCACCGGCGCAGACGTCATCTGCCCGGGGGACTGCAAGGTCATCAATCGCGATCTGACAATCGCAACGCTGACCGGAGAACGCGAATTCTCAATGGAACTCGATCTGCACCGGGGCCGCGGCTACGTCGCCGCCGAGGACAACAGCTCTGAGCGCCATCCCCTCGGCACGATTCCGGTGGATTCGATCTACTCGCCGGTTCACCGCGTGCGCTACTCGATTGAAGCCACGCGCGTGGGCAAATTTACGAACTACGACCGCCTGATCCTCGAGATTTGGACGGACGGCACGGTCAACCCGACCCTGGCCCTGGTGGAAGCGGCGAAGATCTACCGCAAGCACCTGAACCCCTTCGTGCTGCACGAGACCAGCCGCGATGAACGCCCCCAGGCGGAGGATCCCGCGGCTTCGACGTTCCACGAACGTCACACGGAGACCGACAAGCTCTCCTCGCTGCTCTCGCGTCCGATCTCCGACCTCGAATTGTCGGTCCGCGCGAAGAACTGCCTCGACGGCGCCAACGTGTTGACGCTGCACGACCTCGTCACGCTCACGGAAAATGACGTGATGAACCTGAAAAATCTGGGCAAGACCAGTTTGACCGAGATCAAGGCCAAGCTCGCCGAATGCGGACTCTCGCTCGGCATGACCGTCTGACCCGGACGGTCACCGCCCACGCCCAGGACGCGACTCACTTTCGACCAGGACATTAGCGAACATGCGACACAGAATTGCCGGCAACCATTTGGGGCGCACCAGTGCCCACCGCACCGCCATGGAACGCAACATGGCGGTCTCTCTGATCGACCACGAGCGCATCATCACGACGGTTCAGAAGGCCAAGAACGTCAAGCCGTTCGTCGAGAAGCTGATCACGTTGTCCAAGCAAGCTTCGGTCGCGAATCGCCGTCTGGCGTTCGCGCGCCTTCGCAGCGATGATGCCGTGAAGAAGCTTTTTAACGTGCTCGGTCCGCGCTTCTCCGCCCGTCCGGGCGGGTATTGCCGGATCCTGAAGTTGTCCAAGCCGCGACTTGGGGACAACGGCACGCGCGTGATCTTCGAATTGGTCGAGCGCACGCCCAAGGCAGTCGAAGCGACGCCCGAGGTGTAGTAGCCGCGAACTTCCTCAGGCAGTCCCTGCGTTAGTGTTTCCGGGCCGTGCCACGCGCTTGCGCGCAGCACGGCCCGGAACAATTGGGGGGCCATCGCCTGATTGCGTACGGTGGGCCCATGGAGGCAACCGCTGTTCGCGTCCTTGACCAGCCCGCGCACTGGCGACCGGTGGCCCCATGGGCCGCGGGATTCCTGCTGGCTGCACTCGGCCTGCAGCTTTCTGCGTGCACCCGGGAGGATGGAGTGAAGGCCCGCGGCGACGGGACAGCACTCTCCACACCCGTCGTTGCGCCACCTTGGTACGAGGTCGTCTCCCATGCTCCGGGCCCCGCAGTGACGGACGCGGAGATGCGCCGAAGGATCGAGGAGAGCGGGCAGCCCTGGCGAGTGCGCGACTTGGGCACTGGGATCGAGATGGTGCTGGTGATGCCGGGCGAGTTCCTCATGGGCTCGCCGGAACAGGAACTGGGCCGCCGCGCGGACGAGGGGCCCCAGCACCGAGTGCGGCTGACTCGGGCGTTCTACCTGGGAGCGACGGAAGTGACGCAGGCCCAGTGGCAGCACGTGACCGGGGCGAGCAACGGGTTCTTCAAGGGCGAGACCAAACCCGCCGACGGATGCTGGGAGGACCTGCAGGAGTTCCTGTCCCAGGCGAACGCCGGCCTCCCTTTGGGAGTGGAACAGCTTCGCGCGCCGACGGAGGCGGAATGGGAATACGCATGCCGGGCCGGATCGAGCGCGTCCTTCAGCTTCGAGGGCGCGCCCGCGCACGAAGTCCTGAACTTCAACGACGGCGTGGTCAAGAGCCCCTATGTGGACGGCAGGTTGAAAGTCGTGGGCGGCAGGATGGAAGTGGTGTGGGAGAAGCCTCCATCTCGCGGATGTCGAATGGGCACCGCGGACGCGGGATCGCTGCCGCCAAACGCCTGGGGCTTGCACGAAATGCACGGCAACCTGGGGGAGTGGACCGCCGACAAATACTCCCCCGATGCCTACTTGAATCGCGGGCAGGTCGCAGTGGATCCGCTGGAGGTGGCAGTGGGTGATGACGCGCGCACGTTGCGCGGCGGAGACTGGTACAAGGCCGCAGAATACAGTCGCTCCGCTCGCCGCGAAGCGGGTGGCGTGCAAACCCGCAGCAATCGACTCGGCTTCCGCGTGGCGCGGACGTTGTAGGGAGTCAGGTCATGCTTCACCCGGAGCGAAGACTGACCTGGCGTACGCCTACAGTCGCGCCAGTCGCACGCGGCTTCGGCCCAAAAGGCTGTCGACTTCTTGAGCCAGGGCCGCGTTGATTTCCACGCGGGTCTCCCCAAGTCGCACGCGTCGAACGTGGCCATCGCTGCCGGTGACCATCAAGTACACCGGTCGTTTGCCCGGATGGCGCTTGAGCGCGTCGCGCAGCTGCGGCAACAGCTCGGCGTCCTCGGGTGTCACCTGAACCACGAGACCACCCTCGAAGCGCTTTAGGGCGTCTTCGATCGTCATCAACTCCTCGAGAATCAGGGCCGGTTCCTCGCCGCGTTCGTCGAGCTTTCCGCGCGCGAGCACCACGGTGTCCTCCACCAAGAGGTTGCGGAATTGGTCGAAGGTGCGCGGGAACACTGTGACCCCGACGTTGCCTTCGAGGTCCTCCAGCTTGAAGCGCGCCATCTTCTTGCCGGCGTAAGTGCCGCTCTTCACCACGGTCTGCGCCAGCCCAACGATCAGCCCCGCCAGCAGGATCTCCGATCCCGCGGTGCGTCCGGCGAGGTCGGTGGTCTTCGTGCTCGACAGAAGCGAGAACAGTCCGGCGCGTTCTTCCAGCGGGTGACCGGAGAGGTAGAAGCCCAGGGCTTCGCGCTCGGCGCGCAGGGTCTCCGATGGAGAGTAGGCCTTGCTGTCGTCGATGCCGTCGCCAGCCATGGCGCCGCGCCCGGCCTTGGCTGAGGGCGGTGGCGCGTCAAACATCGAGGCCTGCCCGGCGCGGCGATCGGCCGCGGCGCGCTGGGATTCGCTCATGCCTGCGTCGAGCGCCGCGAGCACGGCTCCGCGGTTGTGGCCGGTGTAGTCGAAGGCACCGGCCTTGATCAGGGCTTCCCAGGTGAGCTTGGTGACTTCCTGGGGATCGCAGCGGGCGCACAACTCCAGCAGGCCAAATGGCGCGCCGGCCTTGATCAACTCGTCGCGCGCGGCGAGCACCGACAGCACGGCCTTCTGCCCGGTGCCCTTGATCGCGCCCAGGCCGAAGCGGATCACGTCGCCCTGGGGTTCGAATTCCCAACCCGAGTAGCGCAAATCCGGCGGAGGCATGCGCACGTCCGACTTGCGCGCATCGTCGAGCAACTCCTTGACCTTGTCGGAGTTGCCCATTTCGCACGAGAAGTTCGCCGCCAGGAATTCGGTGCGGTAGTTCGCCTTGAGAAACGCCGTCTGGTAGGTGATCAGCGCGTAGGCCGTCGAGTGCGACTTGTTGAAGCCATAGCCGCCGAACTTGACGATGTTGTCCCAGATCTCGCGCGCGACTGATTCTGAGGCGCCCTTCAGGATCGCGCCTTGCACGAATTGTTCGGCGAACTTGGCCATGATCTCGGGCTTCTTCTTGCCCATGGCCTTGCGCAAGTTGTCGGCTTCGTTCAACGAGAAGCCCGCCAGCGCGCTGGAGATCAACATGACTTGCTCCTGGTAAACCAGGCAGCCATAGGTGTCGCGCAGGATCGGCTCGAGCAGTGGATGCTGGTAGACGATCTTCTCCTTGCCGTGTTTGCGGTCGGTGAACATCTCGATCATGCCCGACTCCAGCGGACCCGGCCGGTACAGGGCGAGCACGGCGATCAAGTCCTCAAAAACGTCGGGCTTCAGGCGCGAGAGCAACTTGCGCATGCCCTCGGATTCGAGCTGGAAAACCGCGGCAGTGTCGCCGGCGGTCAGCATGCGGTAGGTCGCGGGGTCGTTCTCGGGCAGGTTGTCGAGGTCGGGGACCGCGGCGTTGGACTTGGCAATGTTCTTCTGCGCGCGATCGAGGATTGTCAGCGTGCGCAGGCCCAGGTAGTCCATCTTGACCAGGCCCAGGTCCTCCAGCTGCGGCGCGGGCCACTGCGTGACGACGTCCTCGTCGTGCACCGCGAGCGGAACGTACTCGACGATCGGCCGGTCCGAGATCACCACCCCGGCCGCATGGGTCGAAATATGGCGCGCCATGCCCTCCAGGCGCACAGAGAGTTCGAAGACTTCCTTGAAGGCTGGACTGGCGTCGCGGGCCGCGCACAGATCCGCGTCGGTCTTCAGTGCATCCGCCAGGGACGGCGCGTTCGGGCCCGCCGGGATCTTCTTCGTGATGCGATCGACTTCCGAGAGCGGCAGGTCGAGCACGCGCGCCACGTCGCGCACCACCGTGCGTGAGGCCATGGTCCCGAAGGTGACGATTTGGGCCACGTGGTCGCTGCCGTAGCGCGCGCGTGTGTATCCGAGCACGCGCTCGCGGCCTTCCTTGCAGAAGTCGATGTCGATGTCGGGCATCGACACGCGCGCGGAGTTCAGGAAACGCTCGAAGAGCAGGTCGTACTTGAGTGGGTCAACCTTCGTGATCCCCAGGAGGTACGAGACGATCGAGCCGGCGGCCGAACCGCGGCCTGGGCCCACGGGAATCAGTTGCTCGCGCGACCAGCGCACGAGGTCCCAAACGATCAGGAAATACGAGACGAATCCCATCTCGCGGATTACGGTGCGCTCGCTTTGCATGCGCGCGCGCGCCCGGCCCTGATCGTTGGCATAGAGCCGTGCGAGTCCCTGCTCGCACAGACGATCGAATAGATCCTCGGGCGACCCGCCGTCGTCGGTCTTGAACGGCGGCACGCGGTACTTTCCGAACTCGAGTTTCAGCGCAACCTGCTCGGCGACGTCCAGCGTGGCCGCAAGGCTCTTGGGCAAATCCCTGAAAATCTCGCCCATTTGCGCGCGCGAGCGGAAGTAGAGCGACTTCGTGTCGAAGCGAAAGCGCTTCTCGTCCGCTCGCTTGGCTCCCGTATTGATGCACAGGAGCACGTCCTGCGCGGCGCAATCCTCTTCACGCAAGTAATGGATGTCGTTGGTCGCCACCAGCGGCACGCCGGTGCGCTGGTGCAGGCGCAGCAAGGCCTCGTTCGCCGTGTCTTGGATGTCAATCCCGTTGCGCTGCAGCTCGAGCCAGAAGTGTTCCTTGCCAAACAGGTCGCGGAATTCTGTCGTGACTTGCTCGGCCTTGGCCTCATCGCCGCGTAGGAAGAGTTGATTGACCTCGCCGGCGAGGCAGCCCGACAAGCAGGTCAGGCCGCGCGCATGCTGGGATAGCAACGCCTTGTCGATGCGGGGTCGCGTATGCAGCCCCTCGGTGTAGGCCAGGGTGCAGAGCTTCAGGAGGTTTTGATAGCCCTCCTGATCGCGCGCCATCAAGGTCAGATGGTGGTAGCCGTTGTCGGTTCGATTGTGGGGCTCGTGACGCGACTTCTTGGCGATGTAGACCTCGCAGCCCAGGATCGGCTTGATGCCCTGGGCCGTTGCCGCCTGGTACAGCTCGATCGCGCCGAACATGTTCCCGTGGTCGGTCAGCGCAATTGCCGGCTGCTTGTCGCTGACGCAGGCGCTGATCAGGTCCGAGATTCGGTTCGCCCCGTCGAGCAGGCTGTACTCCGAATGGACGTGCAGGTGAACGAAATCGGGAGTCGACATGTGACGGGCGTGCGGGCCGTTTGCGCGCGGCTAGCCGCGCAACAACTGCATCAACAGAGCTTTCTGCGAGTGCAGGCGATTCTCCGCCTGCTGGTAGACCAGCGAGCGCGGACCATCGAGCAGCCCGTCGCTGATTTCGAGGTTCCGTCGCACGGGCATGGCGTGCATCAAACGCGCGTCGTCGCCGCTTGCCAGGACTTTTTCATCGAGCATCCAGCCGGCATGACGCGCTCGGCGCGTGGCGGCGAGCGTCGGATTCGAATAGTCCTCGAGACTCATCCATGAGCGCCCGTAGACCACTTGCGCGCCGCGCACACCATCGGCCAGTGACAGGCCCGTCTCGACGCTACCTCCATTTTCACGCGCCAGTCCGTCGGCTTCGTCGAGCACGCCCGCGTCCAGTTCGAAGCCCGGAGGATGGGCCACGCGCACGTCCATGCCCTGAGACAGCGCAGCGTGCAGCAGCGAGTTCACCACAGCGCCCGTGGCGGGAGTGGGGGAGTTGGTCCAGACGATCGCCAACCGCTTCCCGCGCAGATTGTTGAGCGCCTCGCGCAGCGTCATCAGGTCGGCCAGGGCCTGCAGCGGATGCCACAGGGCGCTCTCCATGTTGATCACCGGCACGCTCGAGTAGGAAGCCCAGGTGCGGATCTCCGCGTCCTTGCGATCGATCGCCCAGGAATTGCCTGCGGGCTTTGGGCGGATGCAAAGGACGTCCACGTAGGCCGACATGACCGCCGCGGCATCCTTCACGTGCTCGGGTGCCTTGCCGTCCATGACGCTGCCCACTTGGCTCTCCAGCTCCCAGAAATCCGAGGCGGCGCTCAGGTTGATCGTGCTGCCGCCGAGCTGCGTCATGGCGGCCTCGAAGGAGGCACGCGTGCGCAAGGAACCGCGGAAAAAGAGCAGTCCGGCAGTCTTGCCCGGAAGCTGTGCTCGGCCCGTCTTGCGCTTGATGCGCCTCGAGAGCTCGAGCAAGTCATCGATCTGCGCCGGCGTGAAATCGGCGAGCCGGATCAGGTGTTGGGGTCGCGAAGTCTCGGCCATGTGGCCTAGGGTACGCGCGAGCGTGCCCGAGTCCACGCACAGCACGGAACCCCGCGCGATCCCCGCCGCCGTCGGCGCCCCGGTCCGGCGCGCGGCTCGGCGCGGCGGGGTCTTGGCTTGACACCCCCGAGGGTGCCCGCTACAACCTCCCGCCCCGTGCACCCATAGCTCAATTGGATAGAGCATCTGACTACGGATCAGAAGGTTATAGGTTCGATTCCTATTGGGTGTACCACTCTCAGGCGCGCGGCCGCCGGACCCCTAGGGATCCAGCACCGCGCGCGGATTTCCCGAAACGTGTCGCAGGGTGACCCCAAGAAGTCGCACGCGCGCGCGCCAGAGGGACCTCGCGACGAGCCCGTCGCAGGCGGCGCCCCGGCTTTGGACGATGCCCACTGGATGGGACTCGCCCTGGAGCAGGCCCACCTGGCGCGCGCGGCAGACGAGGTCCCGATCGGCGCCGTGGTGGTTCTTGGGGGCCAGGTGATCGCCAGGGGTTACAACCAGACCCGCGGCGGAATGGACCCGACGGCTCACGCCGAAATGGTCGCCATCTCCGCCGCTGCCCGTACGATCCAGGCCAACCGCCTGGTCGGCGCGACCATCTTCACGACGGTCGAGCCGTGCTTCATGTGCGCGGGCGCCCTGCTGCACGCCCGGATTGCCCGGGTGGTGTGGGGCGTACGCGACCCGAAGTTCGGCGGCTGCGCTTCGCTCGGGCAGGTCCTGAGCGACCCGCGGCTCAACCACCGGGCGCAGATCACGGAGGGCGTGCGTGCCGACGAGGCGCGAGCGCTGCTCCAGACGTTCTTTCGCGAGAAGCGCGCGGCTCCGCCGAGCGCCTGACTCGCCATCACCAAAGATCAGGAGAGGTGCCAGAGTGGCCGAATGGACTGGTTTCGAAAACCAGCATATCCGCAAGGGTATCCAGGGTTCGAATCCCTGCCTCTCCGCCAGTTTCGGGGCAGGTGTCGACCTGACCCGTAGGAGAGGTGTCCGAGTGGCTTAAGGAGCACGCTTGGAAAGCGTGTATGTGGGAAACTGCAACGAGGGTTCGAATCCCTCCCTCTCCGCCAACTTCCGCGCGCCGACGGGCGCGCCGCTGACAACACGAATTTCGAATCCGGCAGTGGGTCCGGTACAGCGCGATGGCTCCAGCACGAACCGGGTCAGGCCGGGAACGGAGCAGCCCTAAGCGCAGGGATCCATGCGAGCTGGCCCGGGCCCACTGGCGGATTCGAGTGCGGAGTCAGGTGAATTCGTCCGGGGTTGCGGTGCTCGGCGCGCAGGCTGCCTGAGCCACCCGCGCCCCGAGCACCGCAACCCCGGACGAACTCACCCGACTCCGTATACTCCGTCCATGTCGTACCTGGTTCTCGCTCGCAAGTACCGCCCGCGCACGTTCGCCGAGGTCGCCGGGCAGGAGCTGCTGACGAAGACGCTTCAGGGCGCGATTCGCGAGGGGCGCGTCGGTCACGCCTACCTGTTCACGGGCCCGCGCGGCACTGGCAAGACCACCAGCGCGCGCGTTTTCGCCAAGGCGCTCAATTGCGAGCGCGGCCCCACCAGCGATCCCTGTGGCGAGTGCGAGCGCTGTCGGGCCGTGGATTCGGGCAGCGACGTGGACGTGGTCGAGATCGACGCGGCTTCGAACACAGGCGTCGAGAACATCCGCGATTTGCGCGAACAGGCTGCGTACACGCCGATGCGCGCGCGCTTCAAGATCTTCATTGTCGATGAAGTCCACATGCTCTCGAAGGGGGCGTTCAACGCGCTGCTCAAGACGCTCGAGGAGCCGCCGCCCCACGTCAAGTTCCTGTTCGCGACCACGGAACTGAACAAGGTCCCCGACACGATTCTCTCCCGCTGTCAGGTCATGCGGCTGTCGCTGTTCAGTGAGGAATTGATCGCGCAGCGCCTGACGCAAATCCTGCAGTTGGAGAAAGTCGAGGCCGGTCCGGGAGTGGTCGAGGGCTTGGCACGGCTGGCGCGCGGATCGATGCGCGACGCGTTGTCGGTCACAGATCAGTTGCTGGCCCTGGTGGGTGCTGCGCCCACGGTCCAGGACGTCGCGCGACTTGCGGGCGCCAGCGCTGCAAGCGACGCGCAAGCACTGCTAGAGGCGATTCTGGCCCACGACGGCGCCGCGGCCCTGGAGATTCTCGGCCCCGCGGAGGGCGACGAGAACGATTGGATCGACGGACTGCTGCGCGAATTGCGCGGCGCGCTGCTGATCGCCGTGTGCAAGGAAGACTCCGGGCTGAGCGCAGATTTCGCCTCGGACCGCGAGCGTCTAACGCGCATTGGCTCGGCCCTGGGAGCCGAACGCCTGCAGATCTGGATGGAGGACTTGCTTGCCGCGCGCGAGCGGATGGAGCGCGCACCGAGTTTGGCGCGCACGGTGCTCGAACTGGCACTCTTGGAGCTGTGCCGCGACGAGCGCAGCTTGCCCCTGTCTGTCCTGGTGGCGCGCCTGGCGGCCCTCGAGCAACGGCTCGGCGCAGCCCCGCAATCAACTGCAACGGACACGGGTCCGGGCCGGCCGCCGCGTCCGGAAGTGCCGCGTCCCGTGGCGGCGCCCGCAGCGGCCGCGACGCAAGCTCCGGCGCCACAGCCCGCGACGCCTCCACAGGCGCGGTCCATTGCGATCGTGCCGAGCCTTGCACCGCGCAGCTCCGCGGCTCCAAATCGAGCCGCCATGGGCATCAAACCTGCCTGGGAGGGCTTCTTGAGGCTTGTACGGGGCGCGGATCCGGCCCTGTGCGCGCTGCTGGAGCGCCGCGGACAACTCGTAGACATCAGCTCCCAGCGCGTTCGCATTCAGCTGCGTCAGCTCAATTCCAACGAGCGCGAACTGCTTGCGGCGCCCGATGTGGGCGCTCGCTGCGCAAAATTCTTCGAAGCTGTGCTCGGCGAATTGCCGACAGTCGTGCTCGAGGACGTCGCCAAGGGCCAGCCGGGAGATCAGGACGAATTCACGCGCAAGGTCGTGGAACTTTTCGACGGCAAGATCGAGGACAAGTCATGAGCGGAACCTTCGGTGAAATGGGCAGCCTGCTCAAGCAGGCCCAGGAAATGCAGCGTGAACTCGATCGCGTGCGCACGGAGTTGCGCGAGAAGCTCTTCGAGGGCAGCGCCGGCGGTGGCGTGGTCAAGATTTGGGTCACCGGCGACCGGCAGATCTCTAAGGTCGAGATTTCCCCCGAGGTTTTCGCCGCGGGGAACAAGCAGGTGCTCGAGGAAATGCTGCTCGCCGCCCTGCGAGATGGCATCGGTCGCGCGACGCGCCACGCCGAGGAAAGTCTTGCGAAAGTCACCGGCGGAATGAAGTTGCCCGGACTGTTCTGAACGGATCCGCGCCGTGGCCTATCCCAAGTCGCTGGAGCAATTGGTCGAAGCCTTCGAGCGCTTCCCCGGCGTCGGACGGCGCACAGCGGAGCGCCTGGCGTTTCACGTCTTGCGCGATCCCGAGGCGCGGCTGCTGTCGGGGGCAATCGAGCGCGCAGTCGCGACGACCAGGATTTGTGGAGTGTGCTTCAACGTCTCCGAACGCGATCCCTGCGGCATCTGTTCGAACGAGGAGCGCGACAGCACCACCATCTGTGTGGTCGAGGAGCCCCGCGATGTCGAGGCCTTCGAACGCGCCGGTGTGTACCGCGGTCGCTACCACGTCTTGATGGGCTCGCTCAATCCGGCCGAGGGCTCGGAGGCCGCACAGCTGTCGGTGGAGGCCTTGGCGCGCCGCGTGCGGCTCGCGCCGCCCGCTGAGGTAATTCTCGCCACGGATCCCGACGCTGAGGGTGAAGCGACCGCATTGCTTGTGCTCGAGACCCTGGAGCGCGATGCGCGCGAGGACCAGCGCTCGCCGGTGCGAGTGACGCGCCTGGCGCGCGGGATGCCCGCGGGCAGCGCCATCGAGTATTTGCACCGCGGGGTGCTCGAGGATGCCCTTGAGCAGCGCCGGGCCCTGCGCCTCAAGCCGCCGCCGAAGTGAACCCCGGCCCCGGCGCGGTCCTTAACCTGCCCCGGGATCCGGTCGATAGCGCACCCATGGCGAAATTCGCTCTGGGAGCTTCGATGCAGCAGTCGCTCGGGCAGCACATGCAGCTTTTGCCGCGCATGTTGCAAGCCATTGAAGTGCTGCAGCTCTCTCGCGAGGAACTGGAAGCCTGGGTCGTGCAGGCGGTGGGGGAAAACGAGGCCCTGAGTCTCGATCTGGCCGGGGAGCGCGGCCTGTCGAGCGACTTCCAAGGTGGGAGCACACTCGGCCCGCGCGGCACGCGCCAGGACTCCGAGCGACACGCCGCGTTCCTTGAGAGTCAACCTGACCGCGGGCAGACCTTGGCCGAGCGAATCGAGGAGCACTTGGCAGTGCTCGACCTCGGGCCCGATGAAATGCGTTGGCTGCGACTCTTGCTGGAGGCCTTGGACCCGAACGGTTGGCTGGCCCAGTCGGACGAACAGTTGCTGGCCGAAGCGCTGGCCCTAGGGCTGGACGGCGGGGCCGCACAATTGGGTGCGGCGCGCGAGCGTCTGCGCAATCTGGATCCCCGCGGACTTGGGGCGCGCGGTCCGCTCGAGGCGATGCTCTTCCAACTCGAGGACGACGATCCCGACCGCGACGGGATTTCGGCGCTGCTCTTCACGCACCTGGACGACCTGGCGCGCAACAAACTGCCGCAAGTCGCGCGCGCCATGGGCATCGAGATCCCAGAACTCGAGCGCTTGGTGTCGCGCCTGGGCACTCTGAATCCGCGGCCCGCCGCGGAACTCTCTGGCGAGCTTTCACCCGCGATCGTGCCCGACATCGAAGTCGAACGGCGCGGCCAGGCCTTCGAAGTCACGCTCAACGGCAACTCCACGCCGGTGGTGACGATCGATCCTTCGATCGAGGCCATGTCCAAGGACCGCGCGAGCCCCACGCCAGTGCGCCGCTACCTGCGCGACAAGCTCGAGCGCGCGCGTTCCGTGCTGGAGGCCCTGGAAATGCGCCGCGCCACCCTGGGCCGCATCGGTGCCAAACTCTTCGAACATCAAAGCGCGTTCCTCGAACAGGGCCCGGGCCACCTTGTTCCCCTGCGCATGACCGACCTGGCCCAGGAACTCGGCATTCACGTCTCCACGGTCAGTCGCGCCGTCGCGGGCAAGCACGCCCAGACCCCCTGGGGCATCCTGCCCCTGCGGCATTTCTTTCAGGCCGCGTCCGGAGGAGAGGAACGCGCGCGCGAGGACGTGCGCGAACTCGTCCGCGGCGAGTTTGCCGCAGAGAATTCGGCCACGCCGCTCTCGGACGACGACGTGGTCGCGCGCATGCGCGAGCGCGGTTTCGACCTGGCGCGCCGCACCGTGGCCAAATACCGCCAAGAATTGGACATCCCCAGTTCCTACCGCCGCCGCCGATACGCCTGAGCTCGCTGCGCGCGGATTTTCCAGCGCAGGCGGAGCAGGACGTCTGGGATTCGCGCTCAAGAACCCGGGGCGGACACTACTCTGGCGCGCCCTTGCCATGCGCAACGTCCGCGCCCTGATCTCCTACGACGGTTCCAAGTTCTTCGGCTGGCAACGCCAGGAGGGCTTCTACTCCGTTCAACAGGCGATGGAGGAGGCTCTCGCCGCCCTGACCGGACAGACGGTGGTCGTCCATGGTTCCAGCCGCACCGACAGCGGCGTTCACGCCCTGGGGCAGGTGGCGCACTTTCGCGTCGACACGCGCATCACGGACGAGCGCCTGCGCCACGCGCTCAATTTCCATTTGTCGGAGGGTGTGGCTATCAGGCGTCTGGAAACTGCGCCCGAGGATTTTCACGCGCGCTTTTCAGCGCTGGGCAAGCGCTATATGTACGCGGTCCGCACAACGCGTTTCCGCTCGCCCTTCGGCCCGACCTTGGCGCACTGGGTCCCGCAACCACTGAATCTTCAGGCGATGCGCGAGGCCGCGAGCGTGCTGCGCGGGCGCCACGACTTTGGCGCCTTCGCGACCTCGGGCAGTCCGCGCTCATCGAACGTGAGGACGCTGCGTTCCTTGCACTTCATCGCGCGTCACGAGCGCCTCGCTCTTGTGGTCGAGGGCGACGGTTTTCTCTACAACATGGTGCGCACGATCGCCGGCACGCTCATCGAAGTCGGCAAGGGCTCCCTGGCGCCCGCGGACATGGCGCGCATCCTCGCCAGTCGCGATCGCAGTGAGGCGGGCCCCACAGCTCCGCCCGGGGGCCTGTACCTGGTGTCGGTGCGCTACCCCGAGCGCATTTTTCGCGGTCGCGATCGAGCCGGCAGGGGCGCGCCTGGAGTCTTCGCGCACTGAGCTGGCGCTGTCGCCGGGGCTTGACCGAGCGCGCGCGGCGTTCCAAGGTAGGGTCCAGGTTCGGACGAGCGCGTTCGGTCAAGCCCCGGCCACAGCGCCGTTCGGTGCAGCTGCGTGCACGGCTCGAGCCTTCCGCATCTCGCCCCCTCGGCTGCGCCGGACGGGGCTCACAACGCGACCCTGGAACAGGAGGATCAGCATGAAGACACTCGTTTCCGCCACACACCGCGCGTACTCCGGTCGAGTGCGCGATGCCGTCGAGGCCAAGTTGGCGCTCTTGGGCAAGTACTTCGACCGCATCCTCTCCGTGCGGGCGCTTTTGGACCGCCAAAACGACGTGCATCGAGTGGAGCTTGTGGCGCACGTTGGCCGCGGCGCGACCCTGGTGGTGGATGCCAGTTCCGACACATTTGACCTGGCGCTCGACCAGGCGTTGACGCGGATGAAGTCCCTCTTGACCCGCCACAAGCGTCGCCTTGTCCAGCGTCACCGCCGCGTGAAGAAGCCGAACCGCTGAACGGCCCCATGTCACGGGTCGCCGCGCAGATCGCGCGGCGTGCGCATTCGCCGTCGCCGTGGTAGTTTCTCTGGCTATGCTCAGCCCGGAACGGACCCGCATCGACTTTTCCCAGCAATACAAGCCCGCGGCCTGCAGTGTTTCGCTCTCGGCGGGAACGAAGGAAGAGTGCCTGCGGGAGCTGGCGCAACTCCTGGTGGACGCCGAGCAATTGCCGAAGCGTCAGGTCGCCCCGCTGCAGGCTGCGTTCCTCGAGCGCGAGCGAGTGGCCTCCACGGGCGTCGGCGCGGGCGTGGCGATTCCGCACGTGAAGCTCGGCGCCGTGAAAGAGACGGTGCTCGGCTTCGGTGTGCACAAGAAAGGTGTCGAGTGGTCCGCGGTCGATGGCGAGCCCGCCCACATTTTCTTTGTGGTGGTTCGGCCTGCGGCCGCCAGTGGCCTGCACGACCCCCGGCGCCATCTGGAGCTGATGCAGTGGATTGCCCACCTAGCTCGCGTTCAGGACTTCCGGCGCTTCGCCCTGGCGGCCCAGAGCGGCAAGGAACTGGTGGAGTTGTTGCGCGAGATGGCTCAGGCTTGAGTCCAGTGGCCGCGAGCGGCACTTGCGAGCAGTTGAACCCCCAGGCGTGACTGATCCCGAAAAAGCTCAGGGCAGCGCCATCGTGGTCAATTCGCGCGGCATGCATGCGCGCCCCTGCCACGCGCTCGTCCGCATTGCCCTTGGTTTCCAGGGCGACGTCGTGGTGGCCTGTGCCGGTCGGCGTGCCAACGCCAAGAGCATCCTGGACCTGATGACCCTTTCCGCGGGCCACGGCAGCCGCCTGGAATTCCAGGCCAGCGGCCCGGATGCCCCAGCTCTGGTCCGCTCACTAGTGGGACTGGTCGAGTCGGGTTTTCAAGAGACCGACTAAACCCCAGACGGGGACCCGTCCGAAGGTCTAGCCGCCACCGGGGGATTCCCCTCCGGGGTCGTAGGCAGCCCTACCGCAACGCGGGCGTGCGGCCCTCGCCACCAGTTCCCTTGCGTGGGGTGCGGCTTTGTTCCGTCGAACCAAGAGTGTCGTGGGTCTGGACCTGGGCAGCCAGGTCCTCAAGGCCATCGAGATCACCCTCGAGGGGCCCGAGCCCGTTGTGACGGGCTTCGCGCGGGTTGAGATCCCGCCTGGCGGCGATCGCGCCCAGGCTTTGGCCGAGGTCTTCAAACAAGGTCGCTTCCGGTCCAAGCATGTCGTGACCAGCATCTCCGGACAGAACGTCGTCGTGCGCTACGTGAGCATGCCGAAGATGTCCGATTCCGAATTGCGCCAGGCGATCCGCATGGAAGCGGATCGCTATGTGCCCTTCGATCTCGACGAGTCAACCCTCGACTGTCAACCGCTCAAGCGGCGGGTGGCGAAGTCCGCTGAGGACGGCGCCCCTGAGGGCGACACGATGTCCGTGCTGCTCGTCGCTTGCCGAACCCAGAGTTTGGAAGAGCAAATCCAGCAAGTGCTGGCCCAGGGTCTGACGACCGTGGCGATCGACGTCGACGCCTTCGCCCTGGCGAACGCCTGGGAGTTGTGCGGTCTGCCCGATGACGAACCTGCCGAGGGTGACACGCCGCGCACCGAGGAGCGCGCCATCGCGATGGTCGACATCGGCGCCACGCGCACCTCGATCAACGTCCTGTGCGGCGGCGAGACTTGCTTCAGCCGCGAGATTGGCATCGGCGGTCACGACATGACGCAGGCCGTTGCGCGCCGTCTGGGCGTCGAGGTCTTCGAAGCCGAAGCCATCAAGCGCAATCCCCAGGGACAGGAAGTCGAGGTGACCCGTGCGATCCAGCCGGTGCTCGAGGACTTGACCAGCGAGATTTCGCTCTCGCTCGACTACGTCGAGCACCACGAGGGCCTGCGCGTCGAGGAACTGCTGCTCTCCGGCGGCGGAGTGCTCGCGTCTGGCGCCCAGAGCTACATCGAACAAGCCACGGCGCGCACCACGCGCACCTGGAATCCGCTCGAAGGTCTGCGCATCGCCGTGGATCGCGTCGACGTCGAGGAACTGGAAGCCTGGGCTCCGTCTCTGGTGGTTGCCGTCGGCCTTGCCTCAAGGGTTCGCGCAGCATGATCCGTATCAACCTTCTCCCCGAAGAGTACCGGCGCAAGAGCCGTACGCCGATCAAGCTGATGCTCACCGTCGCCGGTGTGGTCAGCATCAACGCCGGTCTGTTCGCCTGGTGGGGCTTCCTTGCCTTCGGCATCCAAGCCGAAATCGAGAGCGAGCGCGCCGTGCTGCAGACCGAGGCCGACGGCCTCACGCCGCAGGTCAATTTCCATCGCGCTCTGGAGAGCGAGCGGCAACGCTTCGCCTCGCGCGAGGCCACTTTGGCCTCGATCACCAAGAGTCGCATCGGCTGGACGCGCAAGGTCGACGAACTGATCGACGTCGTCAACGACGGCGGCGAGGGTCGTCGTCACTTCGTCTGGCTGGACGATCTCACCGTGAACCAGCGCTTTGACATGCGCACGAAGTCCTCCGGGACCCTGCGCGCAGCGGGCCACTCAGGCTCCGAGGACTTTGCCCAGGTGGCCAATTTCCTCGAGGACCTCGAGCGCGCACCGTTCATCCAGGACTTCAACCCGCCCTCACCGCCGGAGGGCACGCAGACCAACGTCGACAAGGAACTCGTTCCCGCCGTCGTCTGGGCTTTCCCCGTGAGCCTGACGATCAAGAGCATGGAAGAGCCGGCCGTGAAGAAGCCGGAGCCCAAGACTCCCCCCCAGGACAGCTCGCAGACCGCAACTCCCGCGGAAGGTGCCAAGCAATGACCGAAAAACGCATCTTCAAATGGGCCCTCGGTGGAGGTGCGATGCTCGCACTTGGCATCGGCGCCATGGTTTACCTGGAGTACGGCTCGATCGACGAGTCGCGCGCCAACGTGGCTGGCCTCAAGGTCAACATCGAGGCCTCGCGCAAGATTCTGACCGGCACCGGCACGCTCGAGCGCGAGGTGATTGTGCTGCGCGAAACCGAGGAAGTGATCAAAGAGATTCTCCCGGACGAGCAGGACGTCAACAACCTCGTGCGCGACCTGTCGCGTTTCAAGGACGAGTCCATGGTGCAGATCACGGGCCTCAAGAAGAAGGCTCCTGACGCTGCGCGCAAGGACAAGAACGACTTCGACAAGGTCGGCTACCAGCTCAATCTTGAAGCGGACGCGTTCCAGCTACTGTCGTTCATGGACAAGCTCGAGAGTCACGCGCGCTTCATGCGCATCCCTGACTTCAAGCTGTCAGCCGCGTCGCGTCGCCAAGTCGACGACACCGGCGTGCCGCGCCACAGGGTTTCGCTCGACGTCGAAACCTACGTGTACAAGCCGCAATCGGGCCCCGCGCCGGTGAAGATCGACGGCTACTCCCGCAAGCGCGAGTTGCTGCTCGGTGAAATCAACCGCCGTCGCCAAGCACTGCAGGTCACCTCTTACATCTACCGCGGCCAGCGCAGCCGTCGCGATCCGTGGGTGGACCCGCGCGTCCCCGTGCACATGGAAGAGGAGTCCGCGATTTCGGTCGACGAGCAAATGCGCATCGTCGAGGACCTCGTTGTGCGCACGCAGAAAGTCACCGCCCTGTGGGAAAACGTGCGTCAAGCCACAACCTTGATCGCCGAGATGACCTTCCGGGCCGAGCTCGAGGAGTCGATGGCCAAGCTCGAAGAGGACTTGCGCCGCACACTGGCCGAGAGCCTGATTCGCTACGTGCCGAGCGATCGGCGCCTGCAGAAAGAAGTCGTGGGTTCGCTGAACGAACTGCGCGACGTCATCTCGAAAGTCGACGGCAACCAGGGGCCTTCCAAAGAATCCCTGCGAGAGCTGGTCGAATCGATGCAAGCCAACGTGAGCCGTGGCGAGTTCGTCCGGGCTCAGGATGCGTTCAAAACCGTGGAGGGTCGCCTCGGCCGCGCCGAGCAAGATCCCCTGCGTCAGCCCTACATCGCGCGCCTGCGCCAGCTCGACGTGCAGGCTCGGGACCTGGCCGAGTTCTCGAAGATCAAGATCGACATCAACGGTGTGGTCTTCGGTGACGGCATGCCGCCTGCGGCGCTCATCAACAACAAAACGCTGGGCGAGGGCGACCTGCTCGGCAAGGAACTGATCGTGCGGGCAATTCGGCCCGGAGTGATCGAGTTCCTCTTCCGCGGAATGGTCCTGGAACGTCGGTTCTAGGAAATGAAGGAAACACAGTCCCAGGTTGGTCTGGGCAGGAGTGTCATGAAAATACTGAAAATTGTCTTGGGCCTGGGCACCTTGCTCTTGGCCTTTGTCCCGCTCGCATCAGCCCAAGGAACAACGGGCAAGGATGCGCGCATTTCCCTGAACTTCACCAACAGGAAATTGGCCGACGTGGCCCAGTACCTGCGCGAGAAGTCCAACTCGAACATCGTCGTTCTCGGCGATGCGGCCGACGCAGAGATCAGCCTCGACTTGACCGACGTGCCTTGGCGCGATGCGCTGCAGCTCGCGGCCGAGGACGCCAAGTGCGTGATCGAAGAGCGCGCCGGGGGGATTCTCGTCGTGCACAAGCCGGCCCGCGTCAACTACGAGGCCACGGACGCCGAGATTCGCTTCGTGATCGACCTGATCGCGAAGTTCGGACGGGCCAACATCGTCGTGGCCCCCGAGGTCAAGGGTTCGATCTCCGTGCGCCTGACGGACGTCCCGTGGCGCGACGCGCTCGACGTTGTCGTCAAGACGCTCGGCTACGTCGTTGTCGAGGAAAACCGCGGCATCCTGCGCGTGGTCGATCCGTCGACGCTGCAGTCGCAGATGCTCACCAAGAGCTATCAGCTGCGCTACATGCGTCCGAAGAGCATCTACAAGCCGCTGATCAAGTCCGAGTTCCTGCAGCCCTTGAACCTGCAGGCCAGTTCTCAGTCGAGCAAGGACATTTCGCAGTCGTTCACCGTGCTGAAGGCGCTGCAGAAGGCGCTCTCCGCTGGCGGTGACATGGACTACATCGAGGCTGCCAACGTGATCATCGTGCGCGACACGGCGCAGATTCACGAGCAAGTCCGCGACATCCTCGTGCGCCTGGACATCGAACCCGCGCAGGTTTTCTGCGACGTGAAATTCGTCTCGACGCTGAACTCCGACCTGCTCGACCTGGGCGTCGACTACGGCGACGGCGGTCCGCGCATCGACCTCTCCGGCGGCGCGATCCCGATCACGCTGCCCTTCGGTCTGGGTGGCGCGGGCTGGGAGGACTTCATCATCGCCAACCCGGGCAAGACTGGTCCGTTCGCGGACCCGACCTTGAACGCGGGTAACACGATCATCCCGGACACCGTCTTCGGTCGCCTGTCGTTCACGAACTTTGCCGCCACGCTCAAGATGTTGCAGCGCGACATCCAGGCGAATGTGGTCCAGGCGCCGCGCCTGATCGCCCTTGACGGTCACGAAGCAACAATTTTCGTGGGCGAGACGATTCGCTATGCCGAAGCCAAGTCCGAACAGGGACAGGCTGGCGGTCTGCAGTTGTCACTGTCCGAGGCCTCGGGCTCGCCCGTTGACGTCGGCTTCCAACTCTTGATCGTCCCGCACGTCATCCCGGGCACGAACAACTTGACTCTCGACGTGATCCCGAAGGAGACCAGCCTGTCGGGCGCTTCTGGCGCCAGCGCGTTGTCCCCTGCGGGCTTCGACGTGTTCACCGTGGGCGCCTCGGGCCTGGAGGGCACGATTGCCTTGCCGCGCACGCGCAGCGCCACGATCGTCACGACGATGCTGCTCGAGAGCGGCCAGACAGCCGTCATTGGTGGTTTGACCACTGAGCAGGATCAAAAGAGCGAGTCGCGCGTGCCCTACATCTCGCGCATCCCGCTGCTTGGAGAACTGTTCAAGTACAGGAAGAAGGACCGTCAGCGCCGCAGCCTCCTGGTGTTCGTCACGCCGACGATCGTCCACAGCTCGGCTGAGCAGGACCAATTGCTGCAGCACGAGTTCGAGCGCCGCAAGACGACGCTGAAGGCTCAGGTCGAGGCCCTCGTGGGGCCCCAGGCCGAAGCACCGGCAGCGCCCGCGGGCAACTGACCTGAAATCGGCGCCCCGCGCGGGCCCGCAGTACCCGGGGCCCGCCGATCGCGTTGCGGTCGGCGGGCCCTGGGTCATTCCGCATGTCCTCTGCGTGCTCCTCCCTGCAGGGCCTGAGCCCCTGGGATCGTCCCAATCCAAGAAAACCCCCTTTCAGCTTCCCCTGGCGCTGTCCGATAGGACAGCATGCCGTGCGAGGTGGCTGGCGCGTTCACGCGTCGATCACCCTCCGGGGGCCGGCGCTTACATCGCTCTCCCTGTCGCTCGGATCGCCGCGAGCCCCGCGAGGGGCTCCGACTGCCAGGCGAAAATCTCAAACCGTACAGACCTGCGCCCAGTCGGGAGCAGGTGACGACGGGGCCCGTCGGGTCCCGGTCGACAACCCGAACAACTCGAGGCCCGGCGCACGACGCAGGGCCGGACTGAAGGCCGCCGCGGAGGACGAAACCCGTCCACCCGGTGCGAACGCTCGCTGATGCGGCGTTCGAGCCCTCGCCGGTCCCGCCCTCTCCCGCCGAACTTCGCGCGGCGCGGCGAATCCCAGACAGGGATTTTCGCGCCCTCGCCGCAACGAATGCGGAGCGCGCAGGGGCCTCGCTCACCCAAACGCTTTTTTCAATGACGGATTTCTTCGCTCGCGGCCCCCAGGGGGATCGCGACAGCGGCTCGCACGGCGAGTCTCGACCCGAGTTTCAACCCAATTACTTCTCCGAGGGGCCCTTCGGGGACTCCACGGGCCACGGCGCCGAGGGCGCGTCAGGTGATGACGGCCCCGAACCGTCCGACGCCCAAGGAGGAGAGTCCCAAGAGGGCTCAGGCGCTCCCGCAGGCACCCGGCGCAAGCGCCGTCGCGGTGGTCGCGGGCGACGCGGCGCGCGGCGCCAGGACCAGGCGCCCGGCGCGGCGCCTTCCGGCTTCGACGCGGAGCTCGCGGTGGAGCCGCCCTTGCCCGAGCTCGAATTGTTGCCTTTCGATGACAGTCCGGGCAGCAGATCGGTGACCGGGGACGAGGATTCGTCAACTGGGAGTTCGACGCGTTTGCCCGGTGACGAAGGCGGGCCGAAACGCCGTCGCCGCGGACGCCGCCGCGGACGTGGACGCGGACGCGATGGTGCCAGCCCCGAATCTGGGGATGGCATCACCCCCTGGCCGGCCGATTCAAGTCTGGAGAGATCCGCCGACATGGGCGAACGCTCCGACCGCCCGGCACCGGAACATCCCGGCGATCCCCTGACCCCCGCGGCCCAAGGGCGCGAGCAGGGGCGAGACCAAGGCCGCGGTGGGCGCCGCGGGAGCCCGATCCCTGCCAAGCAAGTTGCTGGCGGAGACGCGGGGAACTCCCAAAGCGAAGATTCAGGCTCACGCCGCCGCCGCGGCAGTCGCGGCGGTCGAGGTCGCCGACGCGAGGAGAACATCGCGGCACCGATCAGTGGCCCCCTCGAGGTGGAACAGATCCCCTTCGAGGACAACGACCTGCCCAGCATGAGCGCCCCCGCGCCGGCGCCCGCTCGGGAACCCCGGCGCAAGCGTCAGGACGCCCGCTCGCGTGATGGAGCGCGGCGCGAGAGTCCCAAGGCGCAACGCAACGACGACGAGTCCATCGATCCGCCCGTGAAACCGGCGGTTCGCCGCAAGAACGTGATTTTGGTCAACGCTTCGGACCGCGAAGAGGTTCGCGTGGCCGTGATCGAAGGCCACCAAATCGTTGATTTCCAGATGACCGTTCGCAAGCACAAGCTGCTTGTCAACGACATCTACCGCGGTCGAGTCGTCAACCTCGAGCCCGCCATCGGCGCGGCCTTCATCGACTTCGGTCAGGGACGCAACGGATTCCTGCACACGTCGGACGTCTTGTCGGTCTACGGCGAAAAGGACTTCACGCTTCAAAAGCTGATGACCGCCAAGATCGACCCCGATGAGTGGGGTGGCGACGACATGCACTCCGATGGCCACGCCGATTCGCGCCGGGAACCCGGCGAAGCTCCTGCGATCGCGACCGCTGAGGTTGCGGCACCAGGCACGCGTGGCGAAACCGCCGAGCCCGCGGCTGGCAACTCTGAGGAGTTCCCCGAGATCGTTGACGATCACCACGACGTGCACGCCGCCGAGGCCGCACACGCGGCGCTCGCCGAGGCCCGCCACCACGACGATCACGGACCGGACACCCACCACGACGACCTCTTCTCCTTCGTGCACGACGATGGTTCCGAGGGCCATGAAGGTCACGACGGCCACGAGCATGCGGGCCATGAAGAAGTCTCTGAGCTGGAGCCGCTTCCAGAACACACCGAAGAAGTGACTCAGGTTCCTGCGGGGCTCTCGGATGGCGCGGCCCAGGCTGGCGAAGCGCCGGAAGCTCCGCTACCCGGGCGCGTCGAACGCGACCAGCGTGGCCGGCGCACGCTGCGCAAGACACGCGGCGCCGCGCGCACCACCCAGGGCGGCCCGCGAGGTCGCGGTCACGGCAATGGCAACAGCAGCCGTCGCCAGGCGCGACCGCGGCTTCCGATCACGGAGCTGCTCGAAAAGGGGCAGGTCGTCGTGGTGCAAATCACCAAGGACGCAATCGGTGAGAAGGGCCCGACCCTTACGACTTACATCTCGATTCCCGGCCGCCACCTGGTGCTGATGCCTTCGATGGCGCGCACCGGAGTCAGCCGCAAGATTGAGGACGAGAAAGAGCGCCGCCGGCTGAAGAAGATCCTCGCGAGCCTCGACAACCTTTCGCCCAACATGGGCGTGATCGTGCGCACAGCCGGCGTCGGTTGCACGCGCGACGACCTGCAGCGCGACCTCGACTACCTGCTCGCGCTGTGGGGCGACTTCGAGAAACGCCTGAATCTCGGCCGCGGCCCCGCGCCGCTGTACGAAGAATCGGACGTCGCGATCCGCACGGTTCGCGATCTGTTCAATTCCTCGACGGAAGCCGTGGTCGTGGACGATCCCGAAGTCTTCCAGCGCGTTCGCGAGTTCACTTCGCGCCTGATGACGCCCGAGGATCTCGATCGCATTCAACTGCACGACGGCGCGCGGCCCCTGTTCCATGCCTACGGCGTTGAGCAGGATTTTGAGCGAATCTTCTCGCGCCGTATCGAACTGCCCTCCGGCGGATCGATCGTGTTCGATCAGACGGAAGCACTGGTGGCGATCGACGTCAACTCAGGCAAGACGCGCTCGGAAGGCTTCGAGTTCGAAGAAATCGCGCTGAAGACCAACCTGGAAGCAGCCCCCGAAATCGCGCGCCAGATTCGACTGCGGGACCTCGGCGGCATCATCGTCTGCGACTTCATCGACATGCAGCGCGCGTCGAGCCGTCGCGCCGTGGAGCGCGCTTTCGGCCAGGCTCTGTCCCTGGACCGCGCGCGTTCGAAGCTCGGCCGGATCTCTCAATTCGGTCTCCTGGAACTGACGCGTCAACGCCTCGGTCCCGGCCTTTCACGGATGCTGTTCCACAACTGTGCCCGCTGCCGTGGAAGCGGTCGCCTGCGCACCGTGGAGTCGCGCTCGGGTTCGATCCTGCGCCGCCTGGGGGCTGCTCTGCCTCAGAAAGGCTTCGGCAAGGTCGAGGTGTGCGCCGCCGGCGATGTGGTGGACTACCTCAAGGCCCACTGCACTTCCGAGCTCAAGGACCTGGAGGGCCGCCACCAGAAGCAGGTCATTTTGGTTCCAGTCCATGACCAGCTAGAGGACTCCGTCCTGCGCTACCTGCGTCCTGACGGGCGCGAGGTCAGGCCCGGGGGACGGCGCAAGCGCTAGCCGTTCGTCGAAGACAGTCCCTCGTGAGCCTCGGAGCGCGAGGGCGAGGCGAGAGGTGCGCAAGGCACTTCGCGCAGGGGCCCTTCGCGAAAACGCAAAGTGCCGGCGGAGAGCGCGCCGGCGGGGCCCTTGGGAGGGGAGGCCCACCTTCCTGGCCAATCGGCACTGCTGTCCGAGCGCTGACGCCGATGCGCTGAAACACGCCCTGCCGTAGGCGGGGCCCCAGTCGCCGGGCTCCTAGGCCTTGACTCCAGGCCGCCGCTCCACGACACTCTTCGGCCCTTGAACGGCGCCGGAGTCGGCGCCCGACTCGCGTCGGCCAAGCTGGCCGGCGCTCCCAAAGCAGTCCTACGAGCTCATTTCGTCATGTACGCCATCATCAAAGATCGCAATCGCCAGTTCACTGTGCGCCAGGGGGACGTCATCCTCTGCGACTTCGACGCGCCCAAGGCCGCCGGAGACAAAGTCACCTTCGACCAAGTCTTGATGCTCTCCGGCGAGGGCGTCTCGAAGATCGGCAAGCCCACGGTCGCGGGCGCCTCTGTAAGCGGCGAAGTTCTTGGGATGGAGAAGGGCGAGAAGCTCATCATCTTCCGTTTCAAGCGCCGCAAGAACGTGCGCAAGAAGCGCGGTCACCGCCAGCTCTACACCAAAGTGCGCATCCAGGAAGTGCGCGGCTAGGTTGCCGCAGGGCCCCAGAACAAAACTCAACTCACATGGCACATAAAAAAGGTCAAGGTTCGACCAGCAACGGTCGCGACTCCAATCCGCAATTCCGCGGCGTCAAGCGCTACGGCGGCGAACTGGTCACCGCAGGCACGATCTTGATCCGCCAGTGCGGCACCAAGTTCCACCCCGGCGCCAACGTAGGCCAGGGCAGCGACTTCACGCTGTACTCGATGGTCAACGGCCGCGTGCGCTTCCAGGCCAATCGCAAGATCCACGTCGACGTGGTCGCCTGAACGGCGAGATCGATCCCGCGGCGATTTTCGACGCCCGCTGGCGACTCCCTTAATCCACTGTTTCCGCGGCGATAACTGCTCGCCCGGGCCGCGCACAAGTATCCGCCGTGTTTCGCGACGAGATTGAAATTGAGGTCAGCGCTGGCAAGGGCGGCGACGGCCTCGTTTCGTTTCACCGCGAAAAGTTCGTGCCCCGCGGTGGGCCGGACGGCGGCGATGGGGGACTGGGCGGCAGCGTGATTCTCTTTGCTAGCGATCAGGTGAACTCGCTGCTCAAGCTCGGACGCCGCCAGCGCTATCTGGCTCAAGACGGCCGACCGGGCGGCACCTCGAACAAGGCCGGGCGCGACGGTCTCGACCTCGAAATTGAAGTGCCCGTGGGCACTCAGGTTTTCGACGCCAAGCGCGGCAACCTCCTGCGCGACCTCGCCAAGAAGGACGATCGTCTGGCGGTTGCCCTCGGCGGTCAGGGCGGTCAGGGCAATTCGCGCTTCGCCACCGCCGTGCGCCAAACACCTCGATTCGCGCAGCCCGGCAAGCCCGGTGAAGCTCGGCGCGTGCGCCTCGAATTGAAGTTGTTCGCGGAGATCGGATTGATCGGACTGCCCAACGCAGGCAAATCCACATTCCTATCCAAGGTCACCGCGGCCACGCCGAAAATCGCCGACTATCCGTTCACGACCCTCGTGCCCCAGGTCGGCATCGCGTCCATCGGCGACTACGACACGCTGGTGATCGCTGACCTGCCGGGGCTGATCGAAGGCGCCAGCGAAGGCCATGGACTCGGCCACCGTTTTCTCAAACACGTGGAGCGCTGTGCCGTGCTCCTGCACCTTGTCGACGTTTCAGAGTCGGCGGTGGGCGATCCCGTGGAGGGGTGGCGCGTGGTGGAGCGCGAACTCGAGCGCAAGTCCGTGGACCTGTACGCGAAGCCGCGAGTGGTAGTGGCCACGAAGGTCGAGTCGGTCCATGCGGAAGAACGCGCCCAGCAACTGGAGGCTGCCGTCGGGCAGCCCGTGGTGCGCATCTCGTCGGCAACGGGAGCCGGGCTCAAGGAGCTGCTGATCGTCTCCCAGCGCCTAGTGCGCGCGCCGAATCTGGCCTGAGCCACGCTCTGGCTGGGCCACGGCACGGGTGCTGTCCTTCGCGGCGCCGGGGGGACGATCCCAGAGGGGCAGGCGAGGCCAGAATGCGCCGGGTGCCGCATTGGAGGCTGGTTTGCTAAAGCGCAAGAGTCGCGAGGGACGAAGAGCCGCTGCACGATCCGCTGCTTCCCGCGTCGACTCCGGTACGTACCGGCGGACTTGCCCCGAGATCAATTGAACCCGCCCAACGACCCGCGCTTCGATCGCCGCGTCCCTGGTCCCCTGCCGAGCAAGATCTCGCTGGGCTCCCCCGAGGATCGTCGCACACCTCAGCGCCCTGCGCCGCCGCCCACGCCAACGCCCAGGTCCACCCAGACCCAGAGTCCGGCGCGCGAGGCGACCGCCGGAGTTGGCACGGAAGCTCCGAGGAGCGCGGAGCAGACTGCGCCCTCACTCGAGGGACTTGAAGTGACCGAACGGGACCTCGCCGACGCGGACCTCGCGCCCGAGCTCGGTCGAGAAACTCCGCCGAACCCTGCAGCGGCCGAACGCCTGCGCGAGGCGAGCTTGCTGGCCGAGCGCCTGACCTCGACCTCGATGTCGCCGCGACACCAGGTTGAAGCCTGGCTGGCAGTCATGGTTCAGACCGGCGCCAGCGACCTGATCCTGCGCGCCGGCGGCCGACCCTCGACGCGCGTCGACGGCCGCATCGGCTTCCTGCCCGGGCGAGTTCCTGGCGCAGGTGCGTTGCTCGAAGTGCTCGAGGGCGTCATGGGCAAAGACCGCATGGCGCATTGGCGCGAGCATGGTTCGGTCGACTCGGCTCTGCACCTCGATGGCCTCGGACGTTTCCGCATCAACGCCTACCGCCAGATGGGCGAGCCCGCGGTCGTGCTGCGCCGCGTCGCCGATCAGCCTCCTGCGCTCGATCGCCTGGAACTGCCCTTCTCGGAGATGACGAAGGTCGCCCTGCGCAAGCGCGGCCTGGTGCTCGTCACCGGCGTCGCCGGCTCGGGCAAGTCCACCACCCTGGCGGGCATGATCCAGTACATGAACACGCACGCCGAGCGCCATGTGGTCACGCTCGAGGATCCGATCGAGATGCTGTTCACCGAAGATCGCTGCGTGATCAGCCAGCGCGAGGTCGGCATCGATTGCGCCAGCTTCCAAGATGGACTGCGCCACGCCCTGCGTCAGAGTCCGGACGTGATCCTGATCGGCGAAATGCGCGATCGGGAGACCGTGGTCGCGGCGCTGGACGCCTCGGAGACAGGACACCTCGTGCTGTCGACGATGCACACCGTCAACGCCGCACAAACTCTCGACCGCATTCTGGGCTTCTTCCCGGCGCAGCAGCATTCACAGGTGCGCACGCGCCTTGGGGACAACATGGCCTGCGTGCTTTCCCAGCGTTTGCTCCCGCGCGCGGCTGGAACGGGCATGGTGCCGGCGTTCGAGTTGATGACTGCGACTCCCCGCATCCGCGAACTCCTGGACACCGGCGAGACCGGCGAGATCGCGCGCACGATCGAGGGTTCGAGCACGCCGGGTCTGGTGTCTTTCAACCAGTCCCTGCGCCGCCTCGTGCAGTACAAGCTCGTCGACCTGAAGGATGCCCTGGCCGCCAGCGACCGCCCCGACGAGTTGGTCCTCGCCCTGCGCGGAATCACCTCGAGTTCAGGCCGTGGCAAGGACGGCCTGAAGATGCCTGGGGACGCCTGAGGCCATTTCGCGCCCCCTTGCCCTGACCCGAGCCGAAAGTCCGGCCTGAAATCAGGAAGAAGCCGCGGTCCCCGACGTCCAGCTTGGCACAGTCAGCCCAGGACGGGGCTAGTCAGCCGATGAAGAGGTTGCGGATGGCGCAAGCTCCTTTTGGAAGCGGGCCCGCGACCTGGGTAGGATGAACTCGAGCCGATGAACACCGCGCAACTCAAAATCGCTTCCTGGAGTCTCGCCGGCCTCTTCGGGGTCGCGCTTGGCGGCTACGTCAGCAACTACTTGGTGAACCGGGCCGAGCTGCAAAAGCGCGTCACGGCCGCCGAGGTCCAGGCCAGCCTTTCGAAAGTGGCACCGGTCGAGAAAAGGGCTGAGGACATCGTCGCCTACGACCGCGTCAATCAGGCGCTGTTCAAATTCAATTGGACCGGAAAGCCGCCGCCTCCGAAGCCGGTGGAGACGCGCGTTGAGGAGCCCACCAAGCCGGGTACCGAACCGGTGTCCAATTTTGTCCGCGTCATGATGGTCAAGGCTGACCTCACCGACGACTCCGGTTCGCGCGTCGTGATCAAGTACCTCGCACCTGCGAAAGTCACCATCCCGTCGCCCACGGTCGTCAAGCACGTCGGAGATACGCTCGACGCGCCCCTGGATTGGATCACCGTGGCATCGATCGTTGCGGACGGTGCGTATTTCAAGTTCGCAGACGCCAACCGCGCCGAGGAAAAGCTCATCCCGAACGAATTGCCGTACCGGCTCGACATGGACGCCCTCGCGCGCGACGGCGTCACGATGTCGCGTCCGGAGGAAGTGACCTTCCGTCGCACGGCCACCTACGATGTGCCGCCCAAGAACACCGTCAATCTCGGCGGCGACTACTACCACATCGGTACCGATGACATGGACTACTGGAACGAGAGCTACGAGCAGGCTCTCTCCGAAGTCGAATTCGATCGCCACCGAGATCCGAGCACCGGCAAGTACGACGGCATCAAACTGAAGAACGTCCCGGCCGGATCCGTTGCCGCGGCCCACGGCGCCAAGGAAGGCGACGTAATCAAATCGATCAACGGCCACGCCGTGAACTCGCCTCAGGAAGCGATTTCCTTCGCCAAGAACAACAAGGACAAGTACGACGTTTGGGTGGTCGAGGTGGACAGCAAGGGCAAGACCAAGTTCATCACCTACAAGGTGCCGAAGAAGAACTAGGTTCGCGGCCGCGCTCAATCCCAAGACCGCGGCGGAAACGAGTCTCGATGGGACCTAAGCTCCTGACCATCGATGTGGGCAACAGCGCCGCGAAATTGCGCGCCTGGAGCCTCGATGATGACGGTGCGCTGGGCTGCGGCGCGCGCGCGGAGGTGTCCACGGCGGACGCGGATTCGGCGGCCGTGACGGAGTTCCTCGCTGCCCACGCACAGGCGGAACACGTCGGAATGTGTTCCGTCGCTGCGGCAGAGTTGACTCGGCGCTGGCGCGAACAGCTGACGCGGCGCGGTTGCGCGGAACCTGAACTCGACGCGGGTCTCGACAATCGCACTCTGGAACCGGATCGCGTGGGGCGCGATCGACTGTTCGCAGCGCGTGGGGCCCTGGAGATTCTGGGCGAAAGCGCCCTGGTCATCGACGTTGGTACGGCGATGACGGTGGACGCGCTGGTGCTTGGAACTTGGGAGGCACACGTCCGCGGTTGGCGCAGTGCCGCGTTCCTCGGCGGTGCGATCACGCCGGGGCCGAACTTGCTTGCGCGCGCGCTGCAGCTTGGAACCGCGCGCTTGATCGAGGTCGAGCCAAAGCCCGATCCCGCGGCGCTCGGGCGCGACACGCGCGCGGCGTTGATCTCCGGCATCGGCATCGGCCTGCGCGGCGCCGCGCGCGAATTGGCTTTAGAAATCGGGCGCGAAACTCAGCTCGGCGATGCAGCGATCGTGCTCACTGGAGGTGCACGCGCCTTCGTGCGCGGCGCATTTGCGAAGCGACGTGTCATCGAAGTCGAAGACCTGGTGCATTTGGGAATTTGCGCCGCGCTGCTCAGGGGCGCAGGCCTTGATCGACCGGCGGGCTTCGGTCTCAAGTGATGGCCCATGTGCGCGAATTGACGCCGCGCGGTCGTGGTGGCGTTGCCGTGCTCGAGTTGCAAGGGGAGGGCACACTGGAGCGACTGCGCTCGGTCCTTCCGCAGGCGCGCCTTTCGCCCGGCAGCCTGACCCTCGCCCGACTCGCCATGGGCGGTGAGGCATTGGACGAGGCCCTGGTTTGGTGCGAGTCAGCGCGGCGCGTCGAGCTGCAACTCCACGGTTCGCCGCCCCTTGTGGCGCGCGTCACCGACGAATTGGTCCGCTCGGGATTCGAACGCTGGAAAGCCCAGGACGGTCCACTGTCCCTGGAGGCACGGGCCTCCGAGAGTCTGCCGTTCGCGCCCACCGAGGCCGGGGCACGCATGCTGCTCGACCAAAGTGAGGGCGCCCTGGGGGCCGAACTGGCTCGATGCGCCAAGCTCAACTCCAATGAGTTCGCGTCGCGCATGGGACTGCTTGCCGAACGCGCTCGCCGCGCGCGATTCCTGCTCCATCCCGCCCGTGTGGTGCTCGCTGGCGTGGTCAACGCCGGCAAGTCGACGCTCTTCAATGCCATGGTGGGCAGCGAGCGCGTGCTGGTCACGCCGCTGGCGGGCACCACCCGCGACGTCGTCTGCGAGGCGACCCGCGCAGGCCAATGGCCGATTCTGTTGTACGACACCGCGGGCGAGCGCGCGCTTGATCCGGCGGAACTCGGGGCCACGTCCGATGCACTGAGCGATGCACGGATCGAGGCGTCGCTGGAAGCCGAGGGCCAGGCCATGGGACGGCGCACGCGCGAGGTTGCCGACGTCGTTTTGTGGCTATGCCCGGCGGACGGCGAAGCGAGCCCAGCGCCGCCTGGTGCTCATTTGGTGTTCACCAGGGCCGACCTTGCGTCCGCGGCCGGCGCTGGCGTCGGACTTCGACTGGCCGCGGGGCCGGATCCCATGGGCGCGCGTCTGGCGATTGGCCGGCTCCTGCGCGAGGCCCTAAATCTGCCGGAGGACCCCTGGGAACCTGGCTGTGGAGTGCCCTTCGAGCCTTGGATGGAGCCCCTTCTGCGCGAGAGTGCTCGAACCGGCGATCGCGGAGCGCTCGCAGAATTGGCCCGAGCTCGCTGACCCCGCGGCTCGGGAACTCAGCGGATGCAACTCGTTGATGGAATCGCCGGCTGCGGGTAGGCTCCACGCTTGAGTGACGAGTTTCGCGCAAGTCAGGATTCGCGAACCTCACTCAGCATGACAAGCGGCGTCCGCCACCTGGTGTCGATCGACGACCTCTCCCTTGCGGAGATCCAGGCTCTGTTCGAGCACGCTAAACGCTTTTCCGAGGACCTGCGGGCCTGGGCGCACCTCTGTCCCGGGCTGATTTCCGCGAGCCTGTTCTACGAACCCTCGACCCGTACGCGCCTGTCCTTCGAGTCGGCCATGCAGCGCCTCGGTGGGGGAGTCCTGACCGCTGCGGAGATGAACTCCTCTTCCGCAAGCAAGGGCGAATCACTGGCGGACACCGTGCGCGTGGTCGGCGGCAGCTACGCCGATCTGATCGTGCTGCGCCATGCCAGTGAAGGCGCTGCGCGGCTGGCGGCCCAGTACTCACCCGTGCCCGTGATCAACGCCGGGGATGGAAGTCACGAACATCCGACGCAGACGTTGTGCGACCTCTACAACCTGTGGATCGAGCGCGGTCGCATCGACGGAATCCACGTGGTGCTCTCGGGCGACCTGCGCTACAGCCGCACAATCCACTCGTTCGTTTATGCCCTGGCGCGCTTTGGCGCGAACATCGTCTGCGTGCCCCTTCCGGGGTTCGAACTGCCAGCGTACGTGATGCAACGTTTGCGCGAGGAGTTTGGCGTCGAGCCCACGCGCGCGGACGTATCGCGCCTGGGAGAACTGGCGCGCGAGTGCGACGCCATGTACTTGACGCCGCAAAAACCCCACCAATTGAGCCTGTTCACCGACGGCAAGGGGTTGACCCTCGAGCGCGTGGATGCCCTGTACATGACCCGTCCGCAGACCGAGCGCTACACGGCCGACGAACTGCAGCGCACTCGGGTCGTGCGGCTCGGCAAACAGGAGCTGGCGGCCGAATCCCTGCGCGAGGCGGTCGTCATGCATCCGCTGCCGCGCCGCGATGAAATCAGTGGCGACATCGACAGCGATCCGCGCAGCATCTACTTCAAGCAGGCCGCCCGCGGAGTGCCGATCCGCATGGCGATCCTCGGCGTGCTACTCGGGCGGCTCGACCTGGGGGCACCGTCGAGCCGCATCGCCTCGAGTTCCTACGGCGTGAGCCGCGGCGGCAATCCCTGCGCCAATCCAAGCTGCATCTCGCGCACAGAGTCCCGCCACGTGACTCCGGCCTACCGCCTCGCCAACCGCGCGCCCGTTCGCGCTTACTGCTGGTTTTGCTCGCAGGAAATTGCCCACCGACTCGTGGGCTGCTCGACCACCGGCATTTTTCACGAGCGCGATTCCTCCGCGGCGCGAAAGATCCGCCCGGACCACCTGGTTTTCCTCCGCGACGAGGCCGAGGCCCTGGCACAGGGCTTCATCCCCGCTTCCCGTCCCACCCTCACCAGTTGATTGGAAAGTGTGCGGTTGCGCACACTAGGGGATCCCTGGGCCCCACATCGCGCTCGACCGCGCCGCTAGCCAGCACCTGCACTCGGTGGACGTGCTTCCAAATCGTTTGTTAGCAGTGTATTACGGACGTTTGAATTACGTCGCCGCACGGCACGGATTTTGAAACTGAGGGTTGCCCACCCGGCCACCAGCCGCAGGCGGACAGCTCTTTTTCAGACCCAAGCGACCACCCCAGCCGTGAGTCCGCGAATCGCGCACTCCGGCCTAGCCGTTACGTGGTTCGGGATTGACCGCCATCCAGCCGCGCCAGTTTGGCGCCAGGACCCGCGGCGCTCCTTGACCCTCCCGCGGGGTGGCCGCACAATCCTGCGCCCCCATCCCGCCGAGGCTGGCCCTGGAGTTCACAGTGCGCGTCACTGCGCTCCTGACCTGTCCTGGTGGGCCGTCTGCCGCCTTTGCCCGCCCCGGGTTTTGCCTTGCCGCCTTCATGTGGCGGAGCAAGCGCCTCGGTCGCGCAAATCGGCCGCCTGCATCCGCATCGCTGCTCCGACTGGGGCACGAGCGCCTAGCCTCAATCCACCCTTCCGAACCGAGCCTCCCGCGCGGAGGCAACTGCCGGAGGGGAATCCCCACGATCGCGATTTCGACCGCCGCAACTATTCCTCAGGCACTAATCCCATGAGTGACACGTCCAGCATGAACCCGACGCCCGCCCCGATCGCCCGCTCGATCGCAAGTTTGTTCGGTGTGAAGTCGCTGACCGCCCGCACAGGGATGGCTTGGGCGCTTTTCCTCGGCACAGGGGCAGCCTTCCTCGACGGTTGCGGCAGCACCTCGCCCGCCCCGAGTTCGAACAACGCCCCGGGTGCGGTGTTGGTGGATCCGCTGACGGGCAAGAGTTTCGTGGTCGACGCGAACAGCAGCGGCCAAGCGAATCGGATCAGCCTGATCAGTTCCTACTGGGGCCGGCTGGTCGACGTTTATTCGCTAGACACCAACCCGGCTGATCCGCAGCACCTGAATCCGCAGCAGTTCCCGCGTCCTGAGACGCTGCGCTTCTCGAGCTTCGTCATCGGGGACAACATCGCTTCCGACCTCACCAATTTCCGCCTCGATCGCAACCCGATCACGGAGATCGAGACCGTCACCATTCTCCACGACCCCAACGACGCGGATCCGGCCCTGCGGGCGGCGTACGTCAGCGCGTTCTCGCAGCTGGATCGCAACGTTCAGCCGCTGAAACTCAACGGCCTCAACGTGCTGCCGACGGCGACCTTGACGGCGTGTCCGCGGAACTCGGCGCTGGTTTTGGTTTTTGACGACCTGCTCAGCGCCAGCTCGATCACAGCGAAAAACATCGCGGTCTTCACCGGCTATCCGCCCGTGCTGCCCTACGAGCCGCGCGTGATTCCCGATTCGACCCACGGTGATCTCTTCGACAGCAACGGTGACGGAACCCCGGAGTTCCATACGACGCGCGTCGTGATCGATCTAACCGTCTCCCAGGTTGAGTCTCAGCAGTCGAGTCCGCCGCTGCCGGTCAACTCCCTCGGACTGCCTGAGGCCCAGGTGAGCAACCAGCCGAACGTGCTCGTTCGCATCCCGACCCGCGCCGTACCGGCGATCGGCCAGCTGACGACGCTGGCCAATCTCGGGGGCTCCGGCATGAATTTCGCCTCCAACGGCCCGAACGATCCGGTGTCGCCGACGGAGGACGTGGTGCGCTCGATGCGCTCCGCCAGCGCTGACCTCGGGGACCCGAACAACGGATTCCTCGTCGACCAAATTGCCCCCCGCGTGATCGCGGTTCAGGGAATTGGCCTGACCGTGCCGCCGTCAATCGATGGCATCAATGCCGTGGTCACTGTGTTGTTCGATACACCTGCTTGCGCGCCGACTCCGCGCGTTGGCGATGTGATCCGCATCGGCAGCTCGGCCCTGGCGGTCGTGACCCAGCCGGGAAATCCTCCCTCCGCCGGCGCAATCACCGGTCTGCACGTGCGCCTTGAAATTGGCCGCACCGACATCATTGGGATGCCGCCCGATCCGACCGCGACCTTCATCAGCGGGGTGGCGCAGTACCTGATGCCCTACGATCCGACCCTCAGCCTGCCCCCGGCGTGCTTCGTGCGCTTCAGTCCGCCTCCGACTGCGCTGCCGGACCAGGGCGTTGCGCCGAATTCCTCCGTCACGATTCGCTTCAGCGAGCCGATGGACCCGAGTTCGGTCTCAGCCTTCGAGAACTTTGCGGTGACGCGCGTCTCGAACGCGAGCACCGTGATTGTGCTCGGCAACACGATCGTTGGCACGGTTCAGCCTTCCCTCGACCTGAAGGAATTCACATACACGCCTCAGTTGCCCTTCGAGCGCAACGCCGTCAACTTCCCCGCGGGTGAGGACTATCGTCTGACCCTGACCGGCGGAGCCAACGGGGCGATCGACCTCTCAGGGCGCGGTTTGGTCGACGCCCTGCAGCCGATCTTGTTCCGCATGGCCGGCACTGCGGGCGATTCACGGACCCGTTGCTTCGCATTCCGATTCAACAGTGCGGACGAGGACGCCAACAACGCGCCCGAACTGCGCGGTCAGTTCCTCTATAATTTGACCAAGGGCACGATCCGCCCGCGGGCCGTTTCGCGCTTCTCAGCGGTGGCTGACGCCACCCAACCGGTCGTCGGTCTGATGGTTCCGTTCACGGCACCGATCCAGACTCCGCTGTCCAACCTGGGCAGCAAGATGATGACCCTCTACCGCTACCACGACCTGGGCTTCGGTCTGGTGGACGACTCGACTTTGAACCTGGACCTCGAGGGGCTTGCCTGGTCGCCCTTCGCCGGACTGCAGGTCGACACGTACTCGCGCTTCCGCATGGCGGTGTGCCACTCGTTGTTCTTGCCGGACGAAGTCATCGACCCGGCCTCGCTTCTGCCCTCGTTCCCGCTGTCCGGTTTGGTCAAGACCTTTGACTCCAACCAGCTCAGCGCAACGAAGGACCCGCTGAAAATCGTGCACCAGAAGGACCGCGGATACAGCGTTCAGCCGGTCGACGCGTTCGTGTCGAGCACGGGCACCCTGATGATGCCCTACCCGATGAACCGCGGGTTGCCGACGACGCAGTACACGCGCTACACCTTCCGCGATACCAGTCTTCTGGAAGTCGGTGGCCCCGGCGGAAGTGGCGTTGAGACGAACATCAACGCACTCGCCTTGGGCGTGACGGCGATCAAGCTCTACACGGCGACCAAGGTTCCTTCGCTCGGTCTGCCGCTCTTGATGGAGTTCCGCTGCTACCAGGACGATGCGGCCTTTGGCTTGAATGGCTTCAAGATCAACCTCGCCCTGAACTCTTCGGCACGGCCGGCCTTCCGCGCGTTTTCGACCGGCGGCGTCCTTGCCAACGGCTCGCTGTTCAAGATCGACCCGGACAACGAGCCGATCGCGCGCGCGGGAATCAACCCTGGCACCGGAGCTCCCACGGGCTTCGGCACGGAGACCGATCCCTCGTTCTACGTCGGTCAGGCCGACTTCGTCGTGCGCGTCAACCGCGTGCACACAATCTGGCTGGACACTCTGCAGTTCACCGCGCAATACCAGACGCCTGTCGTCGATCCGCCGAATGCTCTTCAGCCGGCGGGGACCTCGGTCATCGTGGCCCTTCGCGGCGCGACCAACGTAAGCAACGGGGCCACTCCGCCTCCGGGTCAGCCCTTCCCGCGTTTCGACGCGCTGAAGTACGACCCCTACGGGGATCCGCGCGCGAACGTAGTCGCGCCTGGCAACTTCACGGTCAGCTTCCCAGTGGTTGGCGGAGTCCCCGACAACACCTGGAAAACCAACCTCGCGCTGCTGAACAACATGCGCTTCGTCCAAGCTCGGATCACGATGATCTCGAACCCCGACACGCTGCTGTTCCCGGAAATCACAGCGATGGGCTTCTCCCTGCTGTACTAACCCGATCCGAATCGCTCCTTCGTCTCTGATCGGCATTCCCTTTCTCATCGCCTGAAACCTCCCACGCCGTGCGTGCGCGCCACCGGGCTCGCTGCGTCGGCCGTCCTTCGGAACTTTTTTCGCAACCATGGACAAGTCAATGAACTCACACAGCCGTTTGCCTGCCCTCGGGCAGATTGCACCGCTCGCCCTCGGGCTTCTTGTGCTCGGCTGCAGCGGCGGAGGCAGCGGCGGAGGCGGGGGCGGCAGCATTCAGGTTCAGAGCCTGAACTTGGCGGCGAACAGCATCTGGGCCATCAACCGCCCGATCACGATCGAGTTCAGCTCGCCCGTCGACTTCTCGACGGTGAACCTCAACTCGATCAACATTCGTCAGATCAGTGGCACGCCGGCGGTTGGGGAATTCTCCCTGATCAATCCGACCACCGTGCAATTCCAGCCCCTGTGCCCGCGACTGCCCGACTTCTCGGACTCCGGGTTGAATGTCGGCGGTGTCGAGTACGAGATGCGCCTGGTGGGGAATTCGCCCTACTCGGTTCGTTCGACCACGGGCGCGGCGCTCACCACAAGCGAGCAACGTCTCTTCAGCACCCCGAATACGCTCGACCCGGCGGGCTTGTTCTTCGACGACGTCGCGGGATCGCCGGTGCCGATCGTGCGCCTGCAAAATTCAACGGAGACCGAAGCCTCCTACGTCGAAGTTGGCGGCGACCCTGCGGCGCGAGTTTATTTCGAACGCATCCTCTCGGGGCCCGGCGCCGGAACGGTGGCGCTCGCTGGCGGGTTCCAATTGCCGCTGAACTTGCTGAGCGATCCGACGACGAAGCTCGCCTTCATGATCGTGCTCAACCAGCCGATCGACCCCAGCGCAGCGAACCTCAGTTCCTCGCGCATTCGCGTGCGGTATCTCGACACGACGACCACTCCCACCTGGAAGACGATCAGTTCACTAGTGACCCTGGTGGAGAACTGTGCCGGACGGGGAAGTCTGGTCCGCATCGAACCGCTGGGATCCCTGCCCCCCGGCACTGAATTGCGCTGCTTCATCGAGCCGGAGTTCCGCGACCTGGTCGGCGAAACCAATTCGGTGACCCAATCCAACTTCGCGCCGAGTTCCACCCTGGCCGCGGCGGGAACCATCGGCGACTCGCTCGAAGAGGAATTCAACGTGGGCGGCACCGCTCCCGGGTCGCGCGAAGAACTCAACCCGCCCCTCGGATTGCCTGTTGCGGATTGGGGCAACGGTAGCCTCTCAACGGCCTTCAGCTTCAGCGGCACAGGCGGCCCCGGTGGGGATTTCGACTGGGACGTGAAGGCTGGCCAGGTCTTCGTGCTCGACACCGCAACGACGATCCTCGTCGGCGGTCCGAATTTCGCGCCAACGGGGCAGCAGGTGGTCGTTGGGGGCGTGCTCGACCTGCGCAACTTCCGAGTGGCCCTGGGCGGAGTCTTGAAGATTCAGGGCCAGACGCCGGTAACGATCCTCGCGTCCGGGACCGTAGAGATCTTCGGCACGATCGAGATCAGCGGCACAGACTCGAAAGGCGTCAGTACTCTCAACACGACGAACATTCCCGAGCCTGGTGCCCCAGGGGTCGCCGGCGGCGGCACGGGTGGAACTGGAAGCCCGCTTACGAACGCATCCTCGCCCAAGGGCACCAATGGACAGGGCGCCTTCGCAGCGCCTGATCTCGGCGGGCTCGGCGGCCAGGCTACGTTCTGGACTGGCGGCGCGGGTAACGTCGATGCACGCCGGGGCACCGGCGGTGGCGGCGGTCGGTTCGGCGGAGACCAGATTTCACCCACGACTGGAATCTTCGATCAGACCTTCATCGGCCTAGATGCGGAGCCGGGCTTCAACAACCTCTTCACCGGCTCGCCCCCTCCGACGGGAGTCGTGACCGGACAATTTCCGCCCGTGGGCGGAGCGGTCGGCGTCTCGCCGTTCACCGACAACAACGCGAACAACAACTTCATCGGCAGTGTCTTTGACACGACCACCAGCACTGTCATCGCTGGCGAGCTGACCCGGCCCTGGGCCGGCGCCGGCGGTGGAGGTGGTGGTGATGCGATTTGGTCCTCTGGCACGCCGTTCCCGGTTCTGCCCTTCAACCCCGGCGAGGACGAGAAAGGCGCCGGCGGCGGCGGCGGCGGCGGATCGCTTCAGATCCTATCCCTGGGCAAGATCACTTTCGGGGCGGCCGGGAGGATCAATTGCCGTGGCGGTGCAGGCGGTGGCGGTGAGAACACGAACTTCGTCGACCGCGTGGGCGGTGGTTCCGGAGCCGGCTCCGGCGGCCACGTAATCCTCCAAACGGCTTCGAAGATTGACTTCTCCTTGGCCACTTCGACCACGCAGATTTCGATCCTGGCCACCGGTGGGCAGGGCGGCGCGGGAATGGGCAACCAGGGCGGAGCTCAGATCGGGCCCGGTGGCGCGCAAGAGACCACTCCCCTGGCCGATGCATGCCCGCCAGGCTTCCCCACGACCCAGTGCCGCGGAGTAATTTCCGGTGCGGGCGGCGACGGCAGCCCAGGGGTTATCCAGCTTCACACTCCCAACGGGTTGTTGGGTCAAGACATCTTGCTGCCCGGGAATCGGACCCTCTTCGACCTTTGCAAACCTCGGCCCGTGGCTGCGTCTCTGACCCAGCGCCTCATCCCGAGCTTCGGTCGTTCATCAGTCGCTCGCTCGCTGTGGATTCCCCTGGGCCTGAGCGCCTTTGACCCGACCGGTTCGCCGGCCTTCAAGGTCTCGACGTTCGACTTCGGAGATGTCAACACAGCTACAGGTCAGGTACTGACGACCAATGGTGTCGTGAATCTTGGGCCGCCGCTTCTGGGGCCCGCAACCATCGCAGTGGGGCCGACCCTGCCGTTCATCGACCCCTCAGGGCGCACGATCTTCATGGATGCGACGCCCCTGATCGGTGGCGCGCAGGAGTACTTCGTGAACAACCCGGGCCTGCTCAAGCGCAGCACCCTGCGTCTATCGCAGGTGGGGCAACCCACAAACAATGTGCGCTTCGACGTGGTGTCCGTCGTCCTCGACACGACGCTGGTCACGCCGCGCCTGAAGATCACGACCTCGAGCTCGGAAGCTCAATTGACGTCGTTCAGCGCTCCGGGCGGAGTTGCTGCTGAGTTGATCCCGACTTACTTCCGGGTGAAGACCAACGGCGTGCTCGGCTCGCTGCCGAATTCGGCAGCGGTGTTCCTGAAGTTCCAGGTGGCTCCGGAGACCCCGGGCGGCGTGCCGGATACGGCGGCTGCGGTGCCGCCGACCCCCGGGTCGGACGTCAGCGTTATCAACGCGGCGCAGCTTGCGGGCCCGAATCCGCCGCGCTTCCGTTTCGTGCGCTTCCAGGTCGAGTTCGACATCGACCGGCTCAACACTGGGATCACCCCCCTGACTCCGCTGCCGTCGCTCGACTTCCTGCGACTGCCCTTCCGTCACTAGGAGTCGTTGATCGCAACCGCGCCCCGCGCGCCGGCCAATGGGTCGGAGCGCGGGGCGCGGCGTTTGTTCTGTCGCAGTGTGTCGCCTCGATCGGCGCAAACGTTGGAGCGCGCGCACGTGACTTGATTCAATGTCCAGCGTGCATCCTGCGCTCGCCTGCGTGCTCCACCTGTCAAGGTTCGCTTCGTACGCGAGCGTGCTGCTCCTGAGTGTCGCCTGCGGACCGGATACACCACCCCAGCCCGCCCTGCGGCTGTTGGACGTGCGACCGCGCGAGCGCACCAGCGTCTACTTGAACGAGCCGATCGTCATGCACTTTTCGGGCGAGCTGGACCGAGCCTCGGTCACCGCCCTGAGCGTGCGCATCACAACACTCGCAGGTCGGCCGGCCAGTGGCACGCGTTTCGTCGTGGGCCGGGAGTTGATATTCGTGCCGGATCCTGTGCTCGCTCCGAATCTGTTGGACGGTGGATACCTGCCGAATTCCACCTACGTCATCGAGTTGGCGGGCTTTCCGCGGGTCGACGGCCTGCGAACTGTGGACGGCGGGTGTCTCGCGAATACCCAACGTGTCGAGTTTCGCACCGTCCAGATCGAGAGTCCGCGCGGGGGACCGCTGTTCATCGACGACTCGCCGGACCACGGCATGCCGCTCTTGATCAGCAGCAAATATGCGGGAGGTCCTCCCAATCGGCCGCGAATGTCCGCTCAATCCGGTCTGGAGCTCGAGGGCGAGGAGCCTATTGACCCCTCCACCCTGTCGGACGATGACTTCGCATTGGTGATCGACGATGGCCCGGGGAATCGGCGCGAATATCCCCTGCGGGCGCTCTTGACCGAGAACCACAACAAACGCGCCTTCCATCGCCAGGGCACCACTCGCCTGCGGCTCCTGCCGGGAACGCTTGTCCCGCCGGGCGACTACCGCCTGCGAATCAACTTCGCTTCTTTGCACCTGCGCGATCTTTCCGGCCACCCGATCCCGGTGATTGGCCGGGAACAGCTGAAGCAACTGCAGATCCGCGTCATGCATCAGCCGCCTGAGGGAATCCGGGGTGAGCACCTCGAGGAGTTCCTGAAGATTGAAAAGCGCTCTAGCGTCCTGGTCTCAGGCGCCGACGGAACCGCGCTATGGTCGAGCACGGGACGCGTGGAGGTGCGCTTCCCGGCCAGCGCAGGCGACGGATCCCAGGGCGACGTCCGCTTCACCGCCACGGAACAACGCGCGCGTCTGTCCGCCGCGCGCTTGAGCGTGCCGCTTGAGGTGGCCACGGTTCTCGACGGCGGCTCCGGCCTGTGTGTGCTCGCCAGCCAGGGTGCCATTGAGATTGCTGGCAAGCTGCGCCGCGAGGGCCAAGTACAGATCGCGCCCATGCCTGAAATGCGCGTCGGGGACACCCTGTCCGACTGGATCCAGAAGCAGACCCACACAACACTGCCGCTGACGGTGATCGTGGCCGGCGGTGATCTGCGAATCAGTGGCGAACTAGATGTCCCTGGCCCGTTGCTCCTGGTGGCCGGCGGTCGGATTCGCGTCTCGGGTCGGATCCGAGTCGCGGGGGCAGAGCCCGTGGGTGCGAGTTACCTCTCGGATCGCGGCGAGGACGGTGCCATAGCCATGTGGTCAGCCCGCGCCGGCGAGCGGATCGAGGCGAAACTCGCCGACGCGCCCTTGACCCTGGATCCGCCGCGACTCAATCCACTCGTCCGCCCCCTGACCTATGCGGTGGTTTCCAAGCCCATACCGTCCGAGGGGCGTGTGAGCCGGTGGCTTTTCGCCGAGGAACCACGGGGACGGGCCGGAGCAGGCAGTCTGCGCGTTGGCTACATCGGCGAGCGGCTCTCCGCCGACGCCTCGGGCAGCTTCGAGGATGAAGTGGAGGACCCGGCCTTGCTCGTGGATTGCCCGACCTTGCGCTTGGTGCTGCGGCTTGAGGTGCCCGTTGAGCCGAACGCGCCCTGGGATCCGCCGACGATCGATGCAGTCCGAGTGCGCTGGGAGACCCAGTGAACCTGTTCGAACTAGCCCCGGAACTGCAGTTGTTTTGGTGGACGGCGATGGGCCTGTTCGTGGGCTCATTCCTAAACGTCGCCATTCACCGGCTTCCGCGGCCGGGGATGACCGTCTCCAAGCCGCGACGCTCCCTGTGCCCGAGTTGCGCGCGCTCCCTGACCTGGAAGGAGAACGTCCCGCTGTTTTCCTGGCTGCTCCAGGGGGGGAACTGCCGCGGCTGTGGATGGCGGATTCCCTGGCGTTATCCCTTGGTGGAGTTGCTGACCGCCTTGCTCTGGTTTGCCGTGGCTTGGATCACGCCGAGCGGGGAATGGGATCTGATTCTGGTCCGGGTCCTCGTGGTCAGCGGCTTGATCGTGGCCACCTTCGTGGACTTCGAGCACTTTGAAATCCCCGACGAGATCTCGATCGGTGGCATGGTCGCGGCGCCGATCCTCTCGTTTCTCGTGCCCGCCCTGCACCGGGAGACGGCCCTAGCCCTGGTTTTCAGCAGTGGCGACTCGGTCGATCGCACAGGGGCCTTTCTGGCCAGCCTTGCGGGTCTGGCCGCCGGCGGGGGAGTGCTCTTGCTGATTGGTTGGATCGGAAAACTGCTGTTTCGCCGTGACGCCATGGGGCTTGGGGACGTGAAACTGCTGGCGGCAGCTGGCGGATTCGTCGGGCCCGGGGCGGCAATGGTGGCCCTGGTGATCGGTTCGCTTGTGGCCTCGGTTGCCGGGGTGCTCAACGTCGCGCGTTTCTATTGGATCAGTCGCTCGCGCGTTCGCAAACGTGCTGCGAGCAAGGCTCCCGCGCGATCCCTGGCCTCGGCTCGGGTGGCCGGCCGGTACTTGCCCTTCGGACCGTACCTTGCGATTGGAGTTGGAATCGTGCTGCTCGCCTGGAATCATGTCGTGGGTTGGATCCCTCGGTAGCGCGCGTCAGCCGCTCGACGATCCGACGACTCTTCGGTTTCGAAGAGCACGGTTTCTCTCGCGCAGTCGCACCTTGTCGGGACTGATTTCGGTTTCCGAGTCAGGGTCGCGGCTCGCGTTTCATCAACGGCACGAACTTCCAGGACTACTACCGATGACTATCGGCCTCAATCGAATCTCTCTCGCGGGCCTCGGGCTCGCAATGGCGCTGTTCAGCGGCGCTTGTCAGACCGAACGCGCCTATCGCGATGCTCTCGAGGAGCAGACCGCCGAAAACCGGCGACTGCGCGAAGAGCGCACGCAGATCAAGGGCGACATCCGCGACATGTCCTACCAGCACGAGTCGCTGGAGAACGCGCTGGCAGAAGCCAACGCGAAATTGCTCGAGGTTCCCAAGCAGGACACCTCGGCGAATGCCAAACGCTTCCCCGAACTGGATTCCGCCGGAGTGGCCTACGGATTGCGCAACGGCGAGATGGTCGTGACGATGTCGTCGGACATCACCTTCGCCTCGGGCAAGGCGGAACTCTCCAAGGCCGGGCGCAGCGCGCTGAGCAGCGTGGCGAAGGCGCTGTTGCGCGAGTACCCCGACGCGGAGTACTGGATCGAGGGCCACACAGATTCCGATCCGATCACCAAGTCCAAGTTCGGATCCAATCGCGAGCTTTCGATCGAGCGCGCGATGGCGGTGCTGCACTACTTCGTGGGCGATGCCGACGTGCCCGATTCGAAATGCGTCGTCGCTGGCTGGGGTCAGTACCGCCCCGTCGCTAGTGGCACCACGAAGGAAAGCAAGTCGAAGAATCGCCGCGTGGAAATCGTCGTTCACCGGCCGACCAAGTAGCACTTGTTCGGGCCGCGGGTCAGGCGGAACCGCCCTAGCCCGCGACTGAATTGTTGCGGCAATACGCCCTCGGGTAGCGGCTGTGCCGCTGCCTGAGGGCGCATGCGTTTGTGGAACACTCGCGCCGCTGGGATTCAGCGCGGGGCGTGGTGCTCAAAGCCGCGCCGAGGTCGTACCATGCCCAGACGTTCTGTGCAGGTCGCCGCGCGTGGGCGAGCGGCCTAGGCCAACGCAACCCCAACGCGAACCCTCAAGATCACCATGGGTACTGCACTCGAGGCTATCCGCAACATTGCTTTCGTCGGGCACCCCTCCGCTGGCAAGACCACGCTGGTGGATGCGCTCGCGTTCCAGTTGAAGGTCGTCGACAAGCGGCCTTCCGTGGCTGAGAAGCGCAGTCTTTGCGACACGGAACCCGAGGCCCAGGACAAGGGGCACACGCTGCAGGCTTCCCTGGTGCAGGTGGAGCAGGAAGGGGTCCAGTACACCTTCATCGACACGCCGGGATACGCGGATTTTGTGGCCGACGCAATTTCGAGCATTGCAGTCGCGGACTTGGTGGTCGGCGTGGTCAGCGCAACAGGCGGCGTCACCCACAACCTCAAGCGCAAGCTGGAACAGGCCCGATCCCTGGGCCGAGCCCGGGCGATCGTGGTGACGCATGTCGACGGTGACAACGCTGACTTCGATGCCCTGGTGCGCGACTTGCGCGATGGCGTCGGCGAAGTCTGCGTGCCCGTTCTCGTGCCCGATCAAAGCGGTCGAGGCTTCAGCGCGGTGCACACGATCTTCAGCGACGGGGGCTCTGCTTGGCGTGCGCAGTTGATGGATCGAATCATGGACGGCTGCGCGGACGAGGCGTTGTTCGCGCGCTACCTCGAGACTCAGACCCTCAGCGAAGACGACCTGCGTGCCAACCTGCCTGGCGCAATGGTGCAGGGCAAACTCGTCCCGGTACTCGTGGTCAACCCCGTGACCGGCGTGGGCGTGGACAAGCTCTTGGATTTCCTGCACGACTTCGCGCCCCATGCCGGCGCGCTCGCGCGTAGCTCCGCGGGCGGCCAAGCGATCGCTCCCGATCCCGAGGCGGATCTCGCGGCCATGGTGTTCCTCGTTCGCACTGACCCGCACGTGGGCAAAGTGCTCGTGGCGCGGATCCTGAGCGGCACGTTGCACTCCCACGACATCTTGGTGGGGCCCACTTCGCCCGATCGCGGCGAAAAGCTGGGGGGCCTGTTCCACCTCGTCGGCGGCAAGCGCCGGGATCCGATCGAGAGCGCCAAGCCGGGACAGATCGTCGCGCTGACCAAGATCGAACACGCGCACTACGGCGAATGCCTGACCCATGCGGGCAAGCGACCGCTACAGGTCGTTGTTCCGCCGATGCCCACGCCAATGGTCTCGCTCGCGGTCGTGCCAAAGACCCGCAACGACGAGCAGAAGATCGGCGAAGCGCTGCACAAACTGGCCTCCGAAGATCCGACCTTCACCACGAATTTCAATTCGCTGACGCACGAGCTTGTCATGCACGGCATGAGCGAGCTGCACCTGCAGATCATGGAAATGCGCCTCAAGCGCCGTCACGGCGTCGAGATGAAAACGCATGTTCCGCGCGTGCACTACAAGGAGACGATCACCCGGCCGGCCGAGGGCCAGTACCGACACAAGAAGCAAAGCGGTGGACGCGGCCAGTTCGCCGAGTGCCATGTGCGCGTGAGGCCACTCGAGAAGGGTGAAGGCTTGCGCTTCACCGACGGCATCGTCGGGGGCTCTATCCCGCGCAACCTGATCCCTGCGGTCGAGAAGGGCATGCGCGAGCTGGCCGGTAAGGGAGTCTTGACCCACAGCGAGATCGTGGATCTCGACTTTGAAGTCCACGACGGCAAGTACCACGATGTCGATTCCGACGAGGCAAGTTTCAAGATTGCCGGGGCGCGGGCGTTCATGGATGCCTTCCGCCGTGCGCATCCGGTGCTGCTCGAGCCGGTGATGGAGCTCGTGATCTCGATTCCGACCGAACACGCTGGGACGGTCTTCTCGGACATCACCAGCCACCGCCGCGGACAGGTGGTCGACCAGTGGAACGAAGCCGACGGTGCTCTGACCGTGATCAAGGCCCACGCGCCGTTGTCCACCGTGCAGACCTACCAGCGCGAGCTGAAGTCCCAGACCGCGGGCGAGGGTTCATACGTCATGTCGCTTCACGATTACTCTCCGGTGCCAGCCGCGGAACAGGCGCGGATCCTGACTCAGTTTGCCCGCCAGCACGAAGAGGACTAGCCGACCGTAACAGCCCACTAGCGGGCCGCCGGAAGGGTCAGCAAGCGGGGAGCCCGAGGGCGCGATCCCCGGGCGGCATCCGCCACCCCTCGATTATGTATGGATGGCCGCCGGGGGCCTGCACCTCATGAGCGGTCCGAGTCTCTCGCCGCTCCACTAGGAAGTACTTTCCTTGCTTTCGGCCCGCATCGGGCTTGAGTGATCGCGCGTGCGCTGCCGATGAGGCTCGCCCATGATCACTATGGAAGAACTCCTGGCGTTGCTCATCCGCCAGGGCGGCTCCGACCTGCACATCACGGTCGCATCCCCTCCCCGCATCCGTGTTGACGGCGTGCTCTTGCCGGTGGATTGTCCACCGCTGACTCCCGACGACACGCGGCGCCTGGCCACCAGTGTTCTGACCTCCGATCAGATCGCGAAGCTCGACCGCGAGCTCGAACTGGACTGCTCCTTCGGGCTCTCCGACCAGGGGCGTTTCCGGGCGAACATTTTTCACCAGCAAGGTGCCGTTGCATCGGTCATGCGCCTGATTCCGACGCGCATCGCGACCTTCGAACAGCTGGGGCTTCCGCGCGCGGTCTGCGAGCGGATTTGCTCATTGCGCTCAGGACTGGTGCTGGTCACCGGATCCACGGGCTCGGGCAAATCGACATCGCTCGCCTCGATGATCAATCACATCAATATGTCCCACCAGGGGCACATCGTGACCATCGAGGATCCGGTGGAATTCACGCACATTCACAAGCAGTGCCTTATCACCCAGCGCGAGGTGGGCGGCGACACGCAGTCCTTCGGGAAGGCCCTGAAGAGCGTGCTGCGCCAGGATCCCGACGTGGTCCTGATCGGCGAGATGCGCGACTACGAGACGATCGAAGCTGCGCTGACGCTGGCCGAGACCGGACACCTGACGTTTGGGACGCTGCACACTGCCGACGCCGTCCAGACGATCAACCGCATCGTCGACGTTTTTCCGGCGCACCAGCAACAGCAGGTGCGCACGCAATTGGCGTTCACGCTGGAAGCTGTGGTTTGCCAGCAACTCCTGCCCATGGCCGCCGGCCGCGGCCGCGCCATGGCCGCTGAGACTCTGATCTGCAACCCCGCCGTGCGCGCGCTCATTCGCGAGAACAAAGCGCACCAGATCTACTCGCAGATTCAAACCGGACAGCGCCTGGGAATGAAGACCATGGCCGCGTCGCTTGCCGAACTCGTCAAGAGCGGCAAGGTGCGCGTGGACGACGCAGATCGCGCGGCCTCTGACCCCACGGAACTGCGTAACTTGCTCCGGGCCGCCTGACACCATGGTCCGCGTCTCGGGCAAGATCCGCCGGCTGCTGGTCGATGCCGGTCTCGTCAGTGACGAGGACTGGGCAGCGGCGCGCGAGCGCGGCGGCGCACCGGTCGCGACCCTGCTTAGCCAGGGCACGCTGACTGAGTCGGCTCTGCTCTCAACCCTCGGCGCCGCCGCTGGCGTGGCACCTGTGGACATGACGCGCATGCGTCCGGATCCCCAGGCGCTTGGGTTGATTCCCCAGGACATCTGCCTGGAGCACGGCATCCTGCCCCTGGCGAAGAACGGCGACATCCTGACCATCGTCGTCAGCGATCCGTTCGACGTGCTGCTGCTCGACGACATCAAGCGCATGACGCGCTGCAGCCTGCGCACGGTGCTCTCGCACCCCGCGGCGATCAAGGCCGCCAGCGACGTGCTGTTCGACACTGGTTCAAAACAGGTCAGCGATCTCCTGGGCGAAGTCATCTCCGGCGAACTCGAAGTCGCCGTGGCTCAGGAACAGGAGAACATCGAGGCCGCGGCGGTCTCGTCGGAGGACGCGCCCGCAGTCAAGTTGATGAACTTGATCATCCTCCGCGGACTCAAGGAAAAGGCCAGTGACATCCACATCGAGCCCGGCGATGGCGCGATGCGCGTGCGCTATCGCGTGGACGGCGCCATGTACGAGGCGATGCGACCACCGGCATCGATCGGGCCGGCGTTGCTTTCGCGCCTGAAGATCATGGCCTCGCTCGACATCGCCGAGCGCTTTGCGCCCCAGGACGGCAAGTTCCAGATCCGCTTCGAGAACCGCAAGATCGACTTCCGCTTGTCGATCCTGCCGGTGGTCGGCGGCGAGAAGGCCGTGATGCGGATCCTCGACACGGGATCCATGTCGCTCAAGCTCGACAGCCTGGGCTACGAAGTCAAATCGCTCGAGGACATCAAGCGCGCTTTCTCAGCGGCCTACGGGATGTTGCTCCTGACCGGTCCCACGGGCTCGGGAAAATCAACGACGCTGTACTCCTGCATCAAGGAAGTCGCGACGCCCGACGTCAACGTCGTGACCGTCGAGGATCCGGTGGAGTACCGCATGGACGGCATCAACCAGGTGCCGGTGAATCCCAAGCGCGGCATGACTTTCGCCGGCGCCCTGCGGTCGATTTTGCGTCAGGACCCTGACATCGTTCTCGTCGGTGAGATCCGCGACACGGAGACTGCCGACATTGCTATCAAAGCTGCGCTCACGGGACACTTGGTGCTCTCGACGCTGCACACCAACGACGCTGCGACGACGATTACGCGTCTGGTGGACATGGGTATCGACCCGTTCATGGTCGCAAGCTCGCTCTTGTGCATCGGAGCCCAGCGGCTGGCGCGCAAGTTGTGCACGCAGTGCCGCGTCAAGCTCGATCGACTGCCGACGGCGGAACTGCTCTCGGTCGGATTCCTGGAATCTGAGATCGACGAGCTCGTGATCTACGGGCCCGGCCCCAGTGGCTGCGCGCGCTGCAAGGAGGGCTACAAGGGACGCTTCGCGATCCTGGAGACCCTGTACCTCGAAGCGCCACTCAAACGGATGGTGATCGAGCGTCGATCAGCCGTCGAAATCAAGTCCGAGGCCTTGCGTCTGGGAATGCTCTCCCTCAGACGCGTCGGCCTCCTCAACGTGGCGCGCGGCAAGACTTCCCTCGAGGAAGTCCTGCGCACGACGTTGGACGACAAGTAACCCCAGAGGGCTGCAAGTCACACACGTGGGAAGTTTCAAGTACGCAGCGAAGAAGGCCGGCGGTCAAACGGTCGAAGGCACGATTCAGGCCGAGGACAAGACCGGGGCACTGGCGGAACTGCGCAAGCAGAACCTGGTGGTGCTCAACGTCGAGGCCGTGTCCTCCAAGGGCGGGGCCAAGTCGTTCAAGTTCGGCGCGAAGGGCCGCAAGTTCTTCCAGAGCGGACCGTCGATCGACCGCAACGAACTGGTGTTGTTCACGCGCCAGCTCGCGACCATGGTCGCGTCCGGGCTTGCACTGCTCGAGGCGATCGACGTGCTGGGCGAACAAGCCGACAGCAAGGGAATGCGCCAGACTTGTCAGAAGCTCGGGGCGGAACTGCGCGGCGGTTCCGACCTGTCGAGCGCCATGGATACCTGCCCGCGGGCCTTCAATCCGCTGTACGTCTCGATGGTTCGCGCGGGCGAAGCCTCGGGTCAGATGGACATCATCCTCGAGCGTTTGGCGGACTATCAGGAAGCCAGTCAGGCCCTGACGCGTGAGATCCGCTCCGCCATGACCTACCCGGTCATTTCGCTGACCCTCGTGCTTGGCATTACGGCCTTCCTGATGATCGGGGTCGTCCCGACGTTCAAGTCAGTCTTCGAAGGCCTTGGCGCGAAACTCCCGGCGATCACCGAGTTCGTTCTCGCCACAAGCGATTTCCTGCGCGCGCATTGGTTTCTGATGGGCTCCGCCTTCGCGGGGTCGATCTTCGGCCTGATGATGTTCAAGAAGACCCGCGTCGGTTCGCACTGGTTCGACGTGCTCACCTTGAAGATCCCCGTGTTCGGTCCCCTGGCTCGCAAGGTGGCCCTGGCTCGCTTCTCGCGCACCTTCGCCACACTGATCCGCTCCGGCGTGCCGATCATGGCCACGCTCGAGATCGTCTCGAATACTGCGGGCAACTCGGTCATCTCCAACGCGGTCGACGCGTCGCGCGAGAGCGTCAAGAATGGGCAGTTGCTCTCTGATCCCCTGGCGCGGACGAAGGTCTTCCCCTCAATGGTCGTGCGCATGATCGCCATCGGCGAGAAGACCGGCAGCCTCGAAGCGCTGCTGGAAAAAATTGCCGAGTTCTATGACGCCCAGGTCAAGGCCTCGATCAAGGCCATGACGAGCCTGATCGAACCGATCCTGATCACGTTCATGGGCGTGATCGTCGGCGGCGTGGTGCTCAGCGTGTTCCTCCCGATCCTCGACGTCGTCGGCAAGCTCGGCGGCGGTTGATTCGGCTGCTCAGGCCAGCGGGGCCTGGAAGTTCTTGGCGAGGCCGGTCCCAGTGGACCGGCCTCGCTCATTTCACGGCGAATTCCTGCGGTCAGGGTCCCAGGCAGTGCCCCTCCTGAGAGCCTGGAACGAAAACTCGCGGAAAAAGACCATGAGACTCAAGGGCCGCCTCGGGCAGCGTCGATCCACAGCTCGTCGAACGCCGCCCGCCGGACAGGGATGACCTGGAGGGGGGGTGGAAGGGACGGTCCTCGTGGACCGCCCCGCATCTCAGTCGCGGCTGCCGGGAACAACACCGTCACCGCGGAATTCAAAAGGCAACCCCTCCCGCGTGAGGAAAGAACTGCTGGAAGCAACGGCCACTTGGTCCCGCGCAGGCAGGATGGAAGACAACAAGATGATGATCAATCGCAAGAACGCAGGTTTCACGCTGATCGAACTCATGATCGTGGTCGCCATCATCGCGATTATCGCGTCAGTCGCGATCCCCAAGCTGCTGAGCGCTCGCCTTTCGGCGAACGAGTCGGCCGCGATCAGCACTCTCCGCTCGCTCTCCTCGTCACAGGCGCAGGTTCAATCCTCCGGCGCCATTGACTCGGACGGCGACGGTGCCGGTGAGTACGGCTACTTCGCCGAACTCGCAGGTTCGCAGCCGGTGCGCGTCAGCGCAGCCAATGTTGCCGCCGCCGGCGTCGCCGGTACCGACAACCTGACCCCGTCCGTGATGTCGTCCGCCTTCGGGACGGTCAACGCCACGCGCCAAGTCTCGCGCTCGGGCTACCTCTACCAGATCTGGTTGCCGGCCGCGACGGTCGGTGCTGCCACCGCGGGCATCGCGGAAGACCCGACCACGGGCGGAAAGCTCGGCGCTCCGTTCCCTGATCCGGACAACGGCGAAGTCATGTGGTGCTGCTACGCCTGGCCGATGCAGGCCAGCCAGACCGGCAACCGCGTCTTCTTCGTCAACCAGGAAGGCGACCTGCTGCAGATGCTGAACCGTCAGGCAGCTCCGTACAGCACGACAGCGACCGGCCCGGCGTTCGACGCCGTGTTCTCTGTGGCCCTCGACATGGGCAGCCCGCTCGGCATCAACGGTGTGGTCGCGAACGACACGTTCAACTGGGCCCCGGTCCAGTAGTTCGACACTCGCTCGCAAGAGTTCGCGGGGCGTCGCCGGTTCTCCGGTGGCGCCCCGCCTGCATTTCACAGGTCGGGGAGACCGAACAGCAGGCTCGCGTTGGCAGAGGTCGCTCGCGCGAGTTGGGTGAAATCGTCGCCGCGCACATGGGCGATGTGTTCAAGGACCGAGCGAACCAACGCAGGTTCGTTGCGCTTGCCACGCTGACCCTGGGGCGCGAGGAACGGGCAATCGGTCTCCACCAGCAGTCGCTCCCGCGGTACGACTTTGGCGGCCGCGCGATTGTCGATGTTCTTGGGGTAGGTGACGACGCCGCTGAATGAGATGTAGAACCCAAGCTCCAGGTACGGCGCGAGTTCGCGCTCGCCCATGGTGAAGCAGTGCATCACCCCTCGCACGCCGGAGAATTCCCGCAGCAACGCCAGGGTGTCCAGGTGCGCGTCGCGACAGTGCACGATGATCGGGAGCTCGAGCTCGCACGCAAGCTGCAAATGCCAGCGGAAGTTGGCGACCTGGGCCTCGCGCGGCGAAAAGGCCTTGAACCAATCCAGTCCGGTCTCGCCTACGGCAACACACGCGGGCCGCAGGCAGAGCTCGCGAATCAGCTCGCGCGAATCCTCACCATGGTCGGCGGCATCGTGGGGGTGGATCCCGGCGCTGGGATGCAATCCCGTCTGGCCCTCGCACAGCGCGAATGCCTGCGCGGAAGTGTCGGGATTGGTTCCGACGATGATCATGCGCGAGACCTCCGCGGCCCGCGCACGCTCAAGGACAGCCTGGCGATCGGCGTCGAAATCGGTCCAAAAAACGTGGGCGTGCGTGTCCGTGATCATGGACAGGTCTTGCGCACCAAATCGTCCAAGAAGTAGATGAAGCTCGGGTCGGATTCACGCTCCAATACGCCGGTCAGCACGGTGCAAGCATCGGCGCGGGGGAGCGATTTGTGAACGGCCTGTGCGGCCTTGCGCCGCAACAATCCGTCGGAACTCGTTTCCACCAGGACTGTCTCCAGGGCCTTGCGACTGGCGCGGCTGGCGCGCTCCGCCCCGAGTTCATCCACCGCAACGTAGCGTACGTCCGCGGTTTGAGCGATGTCGACCGCGATGCGCGCCAGTGTCTCGTCGATCGGACGACGCACGGAGCGCGCCGCGGCGATCCAATGGCGCAGCATGAGCTCCTTGGGAGGCAGCGTGACACTTGGACGCACTTCCAGCAGGGTCGGTTCGAAGAGCCCGACCGCCACGGCCGGTGAGGTTTCGCAAAGCAGACGCGAGGCCTCTGTGCGCACGCCGAGGGTCGACTTCGCGTCGTACTGGAGGCTCAGCCGCTCCAAGAGGGGCCGCGTCAATTCCGGGTCGGTGTGCGCGGCGACCGACAGCAGCGCCGTGCGCCATTCGTCGCTGGAGGCCGCGTCCGCCTCAAAGGACTCGAGAGCCGCGGGTGCAAGGCTCGGCGACCCGCGTTCTAGCTCCAACAAGTGGTCGCGCTTTTTGGTGCGCCACTCGTACTGCTTGTCACTGGTGGCGATGGGGGAGATCGGGGCAAACGTCAGGCGCAGGCCTTCGATCGATGCCCGCGCCGCGTCGCTGATCTTCGCGGGGACCTGGGCCGGGGGTCCAGCGCTCGAGGAGTCGCCACAGCCGGCGCCTCCCAGGGCCACGAGGACCAGCACAATGATCGAGACCGCACCGCCCGTGTGCGAAGTCGCTCGACTAGTGGGCCGGGAATGGAGGCGTAGGGGCTTCCGATGGGAGTTCTGTGCTTCTGACGGGGTCATCATGGGGATCTTAGGGGCTGATACCGGTTGGGCCGCCATGGGCACGGGATTTGACCGATCCTTGCCGGGACGGACCGTTCGGTCGGGTGGCCTGACCCTCGGTCGTCCGATCCGGGCCCGGCGTGCTCAGCGCACACCAGACGGGGCCGCGAGAGCCGCAAAACTCTGGCAACTCCCGGACCCTGGCCTCTATAGTGCTCAACCCTGAACCTCTGGATCTGACCCCTCGCCTCTGACCTGGGTGCTCCCGCGTGGAGTCCCAGGCGCGAGCGATTGTCCCTCTGGAATCTGGCCGCCGGAGCTGTCCCCCCAGCATCGGCGAGCCGCGCCCTCAACCCGACCGGCAAGCCCCTACACTCCTTCTCCACGCAGTTGCGCTCCCCCCCTTAGCGCACGAGGTGATTACGAAATGAATCGACTGGGCAAGATTGTCTCTGTGCTGGCACTCGGTTTCTGCGCCACGCTTCCCGCCTGCACCAAGTCCGGCGGTGGCCCGAGTGGGGCTATGTTCATCGAGTCCTGCGGCCTGAACTGCAATTCCAACGGTGCCACTGGCGGTCAGGTCTCCTGCGGGGTGAGCAGCATCTTCCAGAATCAGGAGCTTTGGGTCCTGTTCTCGAAGCCGGTCGACTTCAGCTCAGTCAACAATCAGAGCTTCAATATCTCTGCGTCCCAAGGCGGCGCCGTGCCGGCGGGGACGTTCTTGGCCGACCCGTTTGACTCGCGCCGCGTCATCTTCAGGCCCGACCTGACTTTCGACACCAACGGCAACCCAGTCTTCGGATTGCGCCCGAATACGTCGTACGACATTTTTGTCTCAGGCACCGCCCAGGGCGATCCCACGCCGTTCGTGAGTTCCACCGGTGGCAATGCCAACGCCAGCCGACTCTCCTGCACGATCCTGACCGACCTCGGGATCAGCGACCCCGTTGCCGGGCCGCCTTTGGTCAGCACGTTCGTCTCGAAGGCTGGCAGCCCGTCGGTGCCCGCCGCGGGCGCCACGGGCGTCCTGCTCAACTCGAAAATCACCATGGTCTTCAACGACCTGATGAACATCGGGACCCTGCTGCTGCCTGGAACGGGGACATCGCCCTCGATCACGGTCAAGCTCGACCCCGACGGCAACATTGCCAACTCCTCGGACCAAGTTGTCCTGCAGGGCAACTTCTCCTTCAGCCTCGACCAGCTATCGCTGCAGACGACGGTGGTGTTCACGCCGTCCTCGCCGTTCCCGAGCGCAGGGGCGAACTTGGTCAGCCCGCGCCAGGTAATTGTGACGCTTCAGGGCGGCATCAAAGACATCAAGGGCAACACCCTCGCCAATCCCGGGGCCGTGGTGTTCACCACCGAAGTTCAGAGCTTCCCCCCCGCGATCATTCCCGTGGGCGGCGAGCAGTTCACCAACCTCACGAACTGTGATCAGGATCGCACCGGCGCGTTTTGGGGCGAGGCGCTGCCCGGTCGCCTGACGCCGGGTCTTGGCGGTGGATCTGGACGGCTTGGGGACCTGGTGGTCACCAGCGGACAAACCGTGACGTTTCAAACCGGCGCGACCTTCGGGGTCGGCAGGATCAAGTTCAAGGCCGCGGGGCCCCTTGACAACGACACGGTGGACATCAATGGCGTGCGCTTCACCATTGCCGACGGCCTGCCCGGCGGAACCGGCAACGGGTTCATCGAATTCGAAGGCCAGTTCCCGGCGCTGACGCTCACCAACTTGGTTCACGAGCTCAACAACAGCGTCAACCCGCTCATCTCCGTTGCGAGCTACGAGCTGGAGTCCAGCGACACCCTTAAGATCACGCACGACACGGCCGGAGACATCGGACTGGCATTCACTTTCAATGCCTACCGTCTGATCGGTGGAAATCCGAGTCCGTCACCCCAGGTGCTCAGCATCTCAGGTCCGACGGTGCCCAACGGCACTGCGCACCTTCTCGACGGTGTTGCCGGCGTATCGTTCGCCGCGGGCAACCTGATGGACAACTTTGACTTCCAAGCGAATCCGGGCGTCGTCCCCCCCGGCATCTTGGTGACCGACGGAGTTTTCGAGTTCGCGAAGCTCACCGTGGAAACCGGCGGGACTCTGCGCTTCGTTGGACCGAACCCCGCGCGGATTCTCGTGCGCGGCATCGTGGACATCTCCGGCCTGATCGACGTCTCGGGTGAATCCAAGGGCAACCACTTCTCGGACAGCCCCGAGGGTCAGCTCAAGGGTGCGGGTGGTCCCAACGGTGGCGATGGCGGGGTCGGCGCAGATCGCTATGACAACGCCGGCACGAACCTGATCGCACCTGGAGCCTTGGAGCCGTTCCGCCCCTGGAATTTCGGAATCGTCAATCCTGGCGGATCACCGGTCGGCGACGCCGGCGTGGGGGTCGGCCGTGTGGGCACGATTGCCGCGGGTCCCCAGGGTGTGCCGTATCCCACTTCACTCCCGAGCGACCGGACCACTCTCAACGCCATGCAGACCAGCGCCGCGGCGGCGTGTGAGTCCGAGCAAGTGGGCGCGGCCGGTGGCGGCGGTGGCTACTCCCTGAACGGCGGCGTCGGCATCGCAGTGGCTGTCAACGCCACCGCTGCCCAGGGAGCGTCGAACACACCGTCAGACGTCCCTGGCGGAGACGCGGCAAACGTCGGACTCGAGAGTCCCGCTGCCACGCCCAACAAGCGCAAGCTGACTCCCGAAAAGGGCTTCCTCAAGGGCGGTTCTGGCGGCGGTGGCGCTGGTTCGCACGTGGCGCAGACTGCCACGAATGCCGTTGGCGCCCCGGATCCCTGCATCGATGCGGGCGCATCCATCACCACCTATCGCTCCCACAGTGCCGCGGCTGGCGGCGGTGGCGGCGGTGCCGTTCAGGTCCAGGCCGGTCGTTCGCTGGTGCTCACCGGAGGGATTGACGCCGGTGGCGGAGATGGTGGAAGTGCGGACGAGTTCAACCTCTTCATCAGCGCCAATCAGGCGGCGCCCGGCGGAGCTGGGTCGGGCGGCGCAATTCTGCTTCAAGGCAGGCAAATGCCAGTCAGCGGAGTTGCCAACCGCATGTCGATCGCGGGCGGCCTCGGGGGCCTCGGCAAGCTCGGGCCGTTCGGACAATCCCAGGGCGGATTCGGCGGAGCCGGTCTTGCCCGGGTCGAAGCTGAAATTGCCCCCTCGGCGGCAGCCGTGGCGACGATTCTGGATCCGATTGGGCCGAACAATTCCGAGGACTTCCTCAGCGTAGGCGCATGGGTTCGCTCGCGCTTCACGCCCGCCTCCTTCCAAGGCGCTCAATCCTGCTGGATGCGCCCGACGGGGAACTTCTTTGCCGTGCAGTTCGACGCAGACCAAGTTGGCCTGCCGGGCTGGGACATGGACTTGATCCTCAATTTCGGCGCGGGAAATGTGACTGTTCCCTACCGCTCGCCGAACGGGATTTTGCCCGGCGGTCAGACCTACGAGCAATTCTGGGGACAGCTGCTCGACTCGGGCTTGCCCCCCGGGCCGCCATTTGGCGCCCCGATTGTGGTTCGCTTCCAGGGCGCGAAGCTTGCCGGTGCGATGCCTGATCCCTGCGACGTTGATCTCACAGGACCGGGAAGCCCGTTGGCTCCGGGTACCCTGACCCCGTGGGTGCGCCATCCCTCCGAGCTGAACGCCTTCGCGGGCACCTCGGACATGATCCGCTTCAGCATCACCTTCGATGCGTCGAAGCTCGACTTCATGCAGATCGTCGGTGTCACGAACCTGCGCATTCGTTCACTGCCGAACTGAGCCCGACCTACTTCGAGAGGCCTTCGGCGCGCCTGTTCCAGGCGCATCCGAGTGTCCCAGAATCCAAGCTTCGAACGCTGCCGGCTCGCCCGCGGAGAATTCCGCGGGCGAGCCGCTTCCATGGGAGCATCGACGAGCCGGTGAGCCATTGAGCGAGACTCTCTTTTGCGCCGCGCGATTGCTCTTGCCCACGGGCCGTTGGCTCGTCCCGGGCGCGCTTCTCGTTCGCGCGGGTCGTATCGCGGAGCTTGGTCCACCCGACGTCGTGCGCTCGCACGCCCTCGGCGCAGCTCGCGTCGATCTAGAGGGCTGTGCCTTGGTTCCGGGGTTGGTCAATGCCCATGCGCACCTGGAACTTTCCGCCCTCGGCGGCAAGCTTCCGCGCGGCGCGCCCTTTGGTGCCTGGGTGCGTGCGCTCGTCGGGGCTCGGGGCGAATTGAATCCCGCTGAACTCGAGCAGTCCGCGCGATTGGGAGCGCGCCTGTCGCTCGCAGGTGGAGCAACTACGGTCGGAGATCTTGATGCGACAGGCGCCGGGGAGAGTGCGTTGTCTGGCATGCCTGCGGGCAGCGCACCGCGCGTCGTGCAGTTTCGCGAACTGCTCGATGCGCGCCAAGGTCCGCGCACGGTCCAGGAAATTGCGCGCATCGACAAGGAGAGGCGGCTTTCGGATTTCTGTTTCGCGGGCTTGGGACCCCACGGGCCGCACACTGCCTCCGAGGCCCTGCTGCAGGCCGTCGCCGGCGCCGCGCGGCGGGGATCGATGGCCCTGACCACGCACTGGGCCGAGACTGAGGAGGAAGGGCAGTGGCTCGAAACCGGCACAGGATTTTTCGCGCAGCTACTCGGAGAATCGCCGCTCCGATCCGGGTTGGACCTGTTGGACGCCGCTGGAGTCCTCGGGCCCAATCTGGCCCTGGTCCACGGCAATCACGCGCGCCCCGAGGAACTCCTGCGCTTGGGGCGCGCGTGTGCATCCCTGGTCCATTGCCCTGGCTCACACGCGTTTTTCGGGCGCAGACCCTTCGACCTGCGGTCCTGGCGCGCGGCGGGAGTAAATGTGGCCCTGGGCACGGACTCTCTGGCCAGCAACAGTTCCCTCGACATGCGCCAGGAATTGAATAGTTTTGCGGCGAGTCAACCCTGGCTCGATCCGCGTGAGGCCTGGGCAACAGCGACGCGAAACGGCGCGCGGGCCCTGGGACTCGCGGGGCGAGTGGGGGAGCTGGTCCCCGGTGCGTTCGCAGACTTCCTGGCCGTGCCAGCGGCGGAAGCCGACGGGGAGCGCTGTCTCGCGCGCCTGGCTCGGGGCGAATTCGACATCGCCGGTTTGTGGCTCTCCGGTCGGGCCGTGGAGCCCGCGCTGCGCAGTGCAACCTGAGTGGATCGCAGCGCCGGGTTGCGCCCCGGTCCCGGGCAACCCAGGATGACGCCGACAGCCAGACCGAACCACCAGGCGCGCGGCCAGGGGGGCGCGGGCTCGCTCCCACGACCATGACGACTCTCACTCCGTCCAACATCACCATCGAGCAGCGGCGCGCACTCGAGCTCGTGCGCGCAGGTACGCGTTTTCTGCTCGTGGGTCACGTTCGGCCGGACGGCGATTGCCTCGGAGCCCAGGCGGCCCTGAGCCGCGTGCTCGTGGCTTTAGGCAAGCAGGTCTTCGTGCTGAACACGGATCCGCTGCCGCCGACGCTGGACTACCTCGCTGACGCCGCGCGCTTTGGCGTGTACACCGGAGGTGCGCTGCCGGCCCACGACGTCTGCGTATTCCTCGACTTCTGCGAACTGGAGCGCTGCGGCGCCCTGGCGGCGCCCATTCGCGCGGCGGGTTCTAAACGACTGGTGATCGACCACCACATCTCACACGGCGAGCCGTGGTGGGACGCGGCGTTCGTCGATGTCCGCGCCGCCGCCACGGGCCTGTTGGTCTGGCGCCTCGCGCGCGAACTCGGCGTGGCGATCGACGCAGCTGGCGCGCGCGGAGTGTTCACCTCGATCGTGACCGACACCGGTTGGTTCAAGTACTCGAACACTGACGCGGAGACGTACTTGGCCAGCAGTGAAATGGTCGCGGCTGGCGTCGTGCCCGCGGAGCTGTATCGATCGATCTACCAGCGCGCGAGCCGTGAGGAGCCGCGCGGCATTGCGCGCGCGCTCGAGCGCCTGGAGTATTTCGATGGCGGACGAATTGCCGTCGTCGATCTGCCCCTCGCCTCGCACAGCGATGCCGACTTGGGGGACACCGACGCCGTGCTCGACCTACTGCGCGCCGTGGGTACCGTAGAGGTCGTTCTGTTCCTGCGCGAGAGTCGCGACGGCACGTGCAAATTGTCGGCGCGTTCGAAAACCGCGCGGGATGTCAACGCCCTGGCGCGCCGCTTCGGCGGAGGTGGCCACGCGAAAGCTTCCGGTGCGACGCTCTCCATGGGGCTAGCCGAGGCAAAACAACGCCTGGTTGCGGCTGCCCTCGAAGCGTGGGCGAGCTGAGCGATGAAGATTGCGATCATCTCCGATCTTCACTCCAACCGCGAAGCCCTCGAGGCCGTGTTCGCCCACATTCAATCGCTGGGCATCTCCACCGTGTACTGCCTCGGCGATGTGGTCGGGTACGGACCCGAGCCTGAGTTCTGCGTCGACCTGGTTCGCGGGCACGCGCAACTGTGCTTGATGGGCAACCACGATGAGGGACTATTCCGCGACGCTTCGGACTTCAATCCACACGCTCGCGGAGCGCTCGAGTACACGCGCGCGCGCATGCAGCCCTCTTGGTACAGCCTGAGCGAGAAGAAGGCCCGCTGGCGTTGGCTGAAGGAACTGAAGTTGACCCACCGCGAAGGGCGCTTCCTCTTCGTGCACGGCAGCCCGCGCGATCCCGTGCGCGAGTACGTCCTGTCCACCGACGGCTTCCTAAATCCTGAGAAGTTGCGCTCGGTGTTCGAGTCGTTCGAAGGCATCGGATTCGCCGGTCACACGCACCATCCCGGCATGCACACCGAGGATTTGGCCTTCCACGGACTGGGCGGACACACATCGTTCACCATGGCCTTGCCGAGCGATCGCAAGGCCTTCGTCAACGTCGGCTCCGTGGGCCAACCGCGCGACGGAGACAATCGCGCGTGCTACCTCGTGCTCGAGGAGCAGCAGGTCACCTGGCACCGCGTGCCGTACGACTTCCACGCCACCGCCGAAAAAATCCTGCGCACAGGCGTGCTGTCCGAAGTGCTCGCGCGCCGACTCGCTCTCGGCAAGTGATCCCTCAGGCGGACGGGCGCATCCCAAGGGAGGAGCGCACGACGTGCCAGAAAATCTGCGGGTTCTTGCGCATGCGCCGCAGGGAGTAGGGTTTCCACTCCGGGCCGTAGGGCACGTACACGCGCACGGTATGTCCCTGTCCCCGCCACAGGGCCCAAAGTTCCCGGCGCACGCCGAGCAGGACCTGGAACTCGTATCGGTCCTTACCGTATTTCGCAGCCGCCACCAGGGGCAACACGCGCTCCGCGAGGAACTCGTCGTGGGTCCCCAGGCAGAGCTTGTCGCCGCGTTCGATCAAGAGCTTCGCGCAGTCCACAAAGGCCTCTCGGATCGGCTCGGCCTCTGTGTGCGCGATTGCCGCGGGCTCGAGGTAGATGCCCTTGACCAGTCGCACCGAGATCGGCCCCTTGGGCAGGGCGCGGATGTCCGCGGGCGTGCGAAAAAGTCGCGCCTGGAGCACGATGCCCACATTGGAGTAGCGCTCGCGCAGTGCGCTGAAAATGGCCAGGGTCGCGTCCGTCGTCGACGCGTCCTCCATCTCCACGCGCAGGAAGATCCCCAGGGGTTCGAGCTTGGCCGCGAGTCTCGAATACTGCTCCAGGGCGAAAGCCTGGGAGATGCGCAGCCCCACGTGAGTCGGCTTGACCGACACGTAGCCGTCGAGGCGCAAGCGCGCGAGTTCGGCGGCTCCCGCGGCGTACTGATCGACGACTGCTTGGGCCTCGGCCGGTGCGAAGACGTCCTCGCCGAGGATGTCGAGAATTCCGGGGTGGCCTGCCCGCCCCAGTTCCGAAATTTTCTCCAGGGCCTCGGGCTGGGTCTCTCCCGCGATGTAGTTGCGCGCGAATACGCGCATCAGTGGCTTGGGAACGTGCGGAAGCACACCGAGAACCGCCTTGGCCAGGATCGACATGGGGGGCGGGGATTCTAGCGCGCTGCACGGTCCGGGGCGCGAGGCTATCCTGGCGAGCTACGTGGGCGCAGCGGCGCACGCCTCACCCAATCTCCGATCTATCCCCCTTGGAACCCCCGCGGGCCAATGGAAGCAGCACGAATCGTTCTGATCAGCGCCCCTGACCTGGAGACCGGCGAACGCCTGGCGCGCGAGATGGTCGAGCAGCGTTTGGCCGCCTGCGTCAGCGGACTCCCCGGTGCCTTCAGCATCTATCGCTGGCAGGGCAAGGTCGAGCGCGCGAACGAGGTGCTGCTGATCGCCAAGACCGACGCGGCGCGCGTGCCGGAATTGATGGCCTGGCTCGAGGGAGCCCATCCCTATGATGTGCCCGAGTGCATCGCGATCGCGCCCATTGAGCTCAGCCCGCGCTACCGTCAGTGGCTGGAACTCGAGACCCGCGCCGAGGCTGATTCGTGACCATGGACTTGCTCAAGAAAAGTTCTGGCAAGAAATGCCCCGGGCACCTCGTTATGGCGTTGCTCGCGATCGCGCTGATGTGCGGCGGTTGCACTCGCAGTCCGAAACCGCGGCCTGGCCGCGCGCCGCGCAACGTGCTCCTTGTGACGATGTCGGCCCTGCGCACGGATCATCTCTCCGCCTACATGTACGCGCGGCCTACCACGGCCTGGCCCGCGACCGAAGAGGAGCGCCGTCTGGGTCGCGCGCTGTCCCTAGACGATCTCGCCGAGCAGGGCGTCCTGTTCGCCGACGCTTCCAGCGGCGCACCGAGGACGTTTCCGGCGCTGTGCTCCCTGATGACCGGCGCGCGCACGGCCGCGGCTTCGGACGCCGAAGGCGATCGCGCGCTGGAGAGTGAGGCGACGACACTGGCCGAGAGCTTTCGCACCGCGGGCTTCAAGACTGCAGCGTTCACTGCCGGGCAGTGGCTGCGCGAGCCCCGCGGACTCGAGCAGGGCTTCGACACTGTCGTCGCGCGCTTTTCTGACTCAGCGATCCTGGATCTTTCGCGCCAATGGCTCGAGGCCGCGGAGGAGGAGCCCGAGCGGCCGTGGTTCCTGTGGGTGCACTTCGCCGGCGGCGAACCGCCCCACGATCCGCGCGGCCTGCCTCCCTTGCCCGGCGGCGCCCCGGGCGTGCTCGATTTTTCGCGCCTGTACACGGCCGCGGACTACAGCGGTCCGGCGGATGGATCGATCGCCCACTTGGCGCGGCTCGCCCGCGGGGAGGTCACCGCGGACGCGCGCGACCGCGCGCAAGTGCTCGACCGGTACGACGGCGAAGTGGCGCGCCTGAACTCGAGTCTGCGCACGCTGGTGCTCGCGCTTCGAAATCTCAACGAAAGCGGCTCGCGTTGGAACGACACGGTGTTCGTGTTCGCGGGTCTGCACGGGATCGAATTCGGCGAGCGCGATCCGCGCGCCTGGGGCAGTGACTCACTGGCTGCGTCGGTGCTCAGCGTGCCGCTGATTCTGCGCCATCCAGGTTCCCTGACAGGCTCGAGGGTCATGGGGGAGCCCGTGGGCCTGGAGGACATCGGGCCAACGCTGTGCGATTGGTTCGGGCTGCCTGCTCTTTCCGCGCGCGAGAATTCGCGCATGGGTCGGTCGCTGCTCGCTCTGCTCGACACCTACGTGCAGCGGGAATTTGTCTCGCGGCCCGCCTACGCGGAGCGCACTGGAAAGAACCCAGAGCGCGCCCTGCGCACACGCGAGTACGCAATCGTCGAGCGCGTCCGCGAAGGCGTGCGGAGTTTCGCAGTCTTTGATCGCATTGCCGATCCCGCCGAGTTGGTCGACCTCGCGCCACAGCGGCCGGAGCTTCTGGCCGAGTTGCGTGCGGCCCTCGAGCGCGAAACTTTCGGCACAACTCCCTGAGGGCAATGTCCGAGGTCGCCTCAGCCGCTCTGCCGCCCCAGTTGCAGACGTCGCAATCGCCGCAATCGTTGCAGCCGGAAGTCACGCTGGCGCTGGCACCCCTGTCGATCGTCCTCTGCCTGCTCGCAGCCTGTGCCGCCCTCTCGGCACGCGGAATTCTCCCAGCCACTTGGTTGCCGTTGTTCGCCGGGCCGTCCCTGTTCGCCCTGGGCGCCCTGCCGCTGCTCGCGCGCTGGAGCCCGTCCGGGTCGGATCCGTTCAAGCTCGGGACGTTCACATTGGCGCTTTCACCGCTGTGGATGGCCGCGGTGTGGGGCGCGTGGCACTTGGCTTTCGATGGACGCGATGCGCTGGCGCTCACAGCGGCGACCGCGGCGCTGTTGCATCTGCTGGGCATCGGCGTGCGCCTGGGGCGCGCGCCATGGTCGCGGGCGCAATGCTGCTGCACGGTCTTGGCGCTCTCCGTGGCGATCGTTGTCGCGTGGATGTTGCTGCGCGGCAACGAACCCCGACTCGCGGGCTCGGCCCTGGTGCGCGCCGCGGTGGCGATGTCGATCGAGCGCTCGCTGCCGCCGGTGCATCCGTGGCTCTCGGGACAACCGTGGAGCCAGGCATGGAGCGCGGATCTGGCCGCGGCTTTCACCATGGGCGCCCTCGGGGTCGCGCCCAGCCTGGCACACGCCTGCTTCGCGGTTCTCGCTGCGTTTCTTGCGCCGTTGTTCCTGTTCCAACTCGCCGCGTCGGTCTGGTGCGACTCGCGGCGCAGCGCCATCTCGGTTGCGCTCGCGCTGTGCGCGTGCACGCTGGCCCTTTTCAGCGCGCAGGCGCGCACAGCCCTTGGCCCGTTCCTGTCCCCCGGTCCGGCCCCATGGACGCTGACACTCTCCTTGGCCGCGCTCGCAGCGGCCGCACATGCCCTGCGGCACGGCATGCGACCTTGGGTGGAGCTGTGCGCGCTGCTCCATGGCCTCGCGCTGCTCGTGGAGTTTCAGAGTGCCTGGCCCGCCGCCTTGGGGACGCTGCTCGTAACACTCTCGCCCCTGTGCGAATCGCGCGCGCGGCCGCGGCTGTTGCTAGCCCTCGCTTGCGCAGCCCTGCCGGGGCTGATCCAGACGCGCTGGTATGCTCCGTTTCTCAGCGCTAACGCGCTCGAGCCCACGGGCGCGCAAGCCCTTGGCGCGGCGCCGTGGATTGTGCTCGCCGCCAGCGGCACCGTACTCGCGTGGCGTTCCGTCTCCGCCGACCGGCGCGTCGCGTTGGTGCTGTGCTCGGCGGCCGCGCTCTGTGCGCTTCTCGGTGCAGGTTTGGGCCAGCCCTTCGCAAACCCATCCTCGACGGCGAGTCTCGCTCTGTGGGCCCTGGCGATTCCGGCCGCGGGCGTGTTCACAGCCGCGGTCCGCCGCGCGCGGGTCGTGCGCAACGTCGCCGCAGTGGCTGTCTTGCTCGCCGTGCTCGGCGGAGCATGGACCCTGCGCGGTCCCGTGACCGAGGCCTGGGCCGCGGCCGAGCGCGACGATTCGCTGCTCGGCGAAACCGCGGGCGCCCTGGAGCCGGTCAGCGCCGAAGCCTCCGCCGTGGACCTGCGAGGGGCTTTGGAGTGGATGCGCAAGGACCCGCGCCTGCGGCAGGATCGCGCGGTCTTGCTCGCCTGTCCGATTCACAATCCCTACCGCACAACGCGCGACCTGCCAGCGCTTGGTCTGGCCGCCTGCGCGGGGATCGACCTGTACGCGGACGACTCCTCGGCCGTGGCGGAAGTCGAATCCGCGGCCGCGTCGCGCGTCACTGAGCTCGTGCGCTTGTTTCTGCACCCCGGCGATTTCGATCCGGCGCTGTTCGCGCGGTTGGAGCACGAAGGTGCGCGCGCCGTGATTGCGTTGCTGCGCGAAGAAGACGTGGCGCTCAATCCCGACCTGCCGCCGAAGTTGGAACGCCTCGGCTACCGGCCCCTGGCCAAGTTCCGCGGCTTGTCCCTGTACATCGGTCCGCACGCTGCGGCGCTGCGCTACTTGGGGGAGAAGTGAGTCCGCGGCCGACCGTGGACGCTGCGGATCGCGCGGGCGCCCTGGCGCTCTTCGCGCTGCTGCTCGCGCTGTACACGCTTACTTTCAGCGGCTTGCCCGACAATCCCGACGCAGAAGTGGAGTTCCAGTCCGTTCACAGTCTTGCGGTCCACCACAGCCTGATGTTGGGTGGAACTCCGGAGGCCGAGGCGATTCTCGCGGCCAACTTCAACGTCGCCCCCGGCGGCCCGGGCGGCGAGGACCGTTGGTACGCATGGTTCGGCGTCGGACAGGCGTTCGTGGCGCTGCCCTTCTACGCACTCGGCGCACTGGGCGAGCGCCTCTTCCCCGAAGTCGAGGCGCGCCACCGAGAGACCCTGGCCTACGGCGCCGGGCGCAGCGAGTACTGGCGCCATCTCGCGGTCGGCTGGCGCAATCCGCTGCTCGGAGCGGCCACGGCGGCGATCCTGCTGCTTGCCGCGCGGCGTCTGGGAGCGTCGCGTTCGAGCGCACTGCTCGCTGCGCTGCTCTACGGCACGGCGACTTTCGCCTGGCCCCAGGCCCGTTCGACTCTCTCCGATGTGCAAGGCACTTTCTTCCTTTGCCTCGCGTTCGAACGCTGGCTCGCCCTGCAGCGCGAGGACGCGCGCCACTTCTGGGCAATCCTGTGGGGCAGCGGTGCCATTGCCATGGCTGTGCTGACGCGCGTCGCCCTCGTGCCCGCGGCGCTGGTGATCGCACTGGCCTTTGTGGCGGTACTTTTTGCAAGGCGCGCGAGTTGGGGCCAATGGTTCGCTTTCTTCGTGCCCGCGGGTGTTGGCGCGGCCGTGTTCGCTCTGGCCAACTTCTTTCGATTTGGATCGGTGTTTGAAACCGGCTACGGCACCGCGCTCGCCAGCGGGACTTTCTTCTCCTATCCGCCGCATTTTGGCCTGGCTGGCATCTTGATCGCGCCCGGCAAGGGCCTGCTGTGGATGGCGCCGCTGCTGTTGCTCGCGGGGATCGGCTTGAGCGTGGCGCGCAAGCGCGGAGAGCGACTTTGGCCCTGGCTCGCGGCCGCGATGACCGTAGCGATCGTGGCGCCGGTGGCCTGCAGCCAGACATGGCACGGCGCTTGGACCTACGGGCCGCGCTATGTGCTGCCGCTCGTTCCGTTCCTTTGGCCAGCGGTGGCGCTGGCTTTCGACGTTGCCCGAGAACACCGTGGCGTCTTCGCGGCGACGATCGTCCTCAGCGGGCTGGGTCTTGCGACGACGCTACCTGGCGTGCTCGTGGATCACATGACCCATCAGGATCTCGCGCTCCAGGCCGCGCGCGCGCAGTGGCCGGAGCCCGGTGGCGCCGACGAGCGCGAGCGCGACGCCGCGCGCTTCCTTGCGATCCAATACGACTGGCGCTTCGCCGCGCCCTGGGCACATTGGCGCATCGCGGCCCATCGGCTGGGGGACTCAGGAGAGGAGTACTCAGCGCGCGAATTGTTCGGCGTCGCCAGCGACGCGCCCCTGCGGCCGGAGCACGATCGCGAACGCGGCTGGAATCACCTGGCGTGGGTGGACTTGCGCCAGCGCTTGGGGGGACCCGCTTGGCTCGGGCCCCTGGCGGCACTCCTGTGGCTCTGCCTAGCCGCCCTGGCCTGGTGTTGGCGCGCAGCAGTCCTGGGCCGTCCCGAGGCTGGCCCTGGGGGGCCGCGGCCTCCAGGGCAGGGCGCAGCCTCTCGATAGACGTGGGGTGAGCCTCCACCCGCGCTTTCGAATCTGGTCTTCATCGCTGGCCCTCGGGGCAGTTCTCGTGGCCGGTGCGGCCTCAGCGGGCGCGCACCTTCGCGGGCCGCTCGCCGGCGGCGAGGCTCCGCGCCAAGTGCGCGTCGAGTACTTCGAATTGCGCACCGACTCGACTGGACCTGCAATCGGAACCGCGCGGCTCCTGCGCAGCGATTCTGCCGCGGGCAGTGAACTCGAATGGCAGATTCGCTTTGCGGGCGATGGCTTCGAAGCCTGGCAAGTCGAGAGCCGCAGC
>CANKOY010000009.1 GCA_947484275.1 Planctomycetota bacterium
CGCACAGCTCGCTCGAGTACCGACCGCCGGCACCACTGGCCGTGCAGCCAGCAGAGCCGACCTCCGCTACGCTACGGCCGGCTCTGCTGGCGCAAAACCCGGCTTGGGCGCTAACATAGGAACTGGTACGATCACCGGGGGCGGGTCACGCCAGGGTCTCCGGGTCGTTGACGAACTCGTACCACTCGTGATTCGTGAGCTCTTTGCGCGCGATGAAGAAGCCCGGCAGCGTCTGCAGGTGCGCCAGGCGAGGCTGGAAAGCCTGAAGATCGCCGCCAGCGACGAATTCCCCGGGCGGCACGTAGACGAAACCGTCCGGCGCGAAATCCTCGGGATACAGCTCGAGTTGCGCCACCGCATCGGCGAGGCGATCGACTTGCACGTGCAGGCGCTGCGTGGCGAAGCCGCGGGCGCGCGCGACGACCAGATAGGACCCGGGTTCCACGGCCAGGGGCGCTCCGGGATCCACGCGATTCGCCGCGGAGCAGATTAGTGGATAGGCGCTGGGCTCGCAGGTCAGTCCGCTGGCCTCGCCCGCTCCCACGGTCAGGACCACGGCTACCCCGTCACGGAGGCAATCGAGCTGGACCTCCATGGCCATGGGACCTTGGACGATCGCTGCCGGAGTGAGCGGCACATAAAACTCGAGATCGTCCCCGTACTGTCCCCCGTTCCCGGCGACCGTCACGCGCTGGGCCGCCGCATGCTGGGGCGACGAGAGCGCCATCCAGTCGTACAGGGATTCCACGGACGTGTCATCGATGAACAACACGCGCGCGAGCGGGCCGGCGCCGCCGATGCCCGGCGTGGTTCGTGCCGCGAACAGCACATTGCCGCAAGGCTCGCCCTGCACGCGCACAACCAAGTCGCCGGGACGCAGACCTGCGCGAGCTGCTGCGGATTCCGGCGCCACTTCGCGCGCCACCAGGCAATCGTCACCGGGTTGGAAGCCAGCGAGCTGCGTCGCGGTTTCGGCGCGGCCAAGTCCCGTGGTCGGCACGGGGACCAGACGCGGAATCGTCTGTTTCGCGCGCAGCGTCGACACGTCCTCGTACCGAAACAGGAACAACTCCGCTTCCGCGGGAATCGCACTGACCACCAGCGTGCCGCGGCCGAGCAATTCGCGCTCGTGCAGGCGGTCACGGTCGTGTTGCCTGGCCGCGGCGGCCATGGCGATCGTCCACGGGGCATTGCCGTCGCGCACGGCGGAGCGCCAGCGGACCATGTAGTACTCGGCCAGTGCGTGCTCAGTGGCGTTGCTGACTTCGCCCCAGGCCGCTTCGCGTCGCGCCGCCCGCTGCAGTGCCTCTTCGTAGGTCACCAGGGTCTGCTCCGATTTGACTCGCAGCTTACCGAGCTCGCGCTCCTTGGCCGCGAAGGCCTCGCGCTCCTGCGCGGATGCGGCGCGATAGAACAGGTCGAATCGCTCGGAAAAGAGCTCGTCGGAAAGTTCCTGAATCCGCCGCGCGTGAAGGGCGCACTGTGCCTGGGCAGCGCTCGCCTCCGTGCGCGCGGTCTCTGCCTCCGCGAGATCGAGGCGCTGGAGTTCGTTGCGCCGCAGCGTCTCGCGCTCGCGTTCGATGCGCGTTCTCAGCTCCAATGCGACGGCGGACTTTGGATCGCGCTCGAGGGCGCGGGCGGCCGATTCCAGGGATCCGTCGAGATCGCCGCTGGCCAGCAACTGCCTGGCGCGCTCGAGGTTGGCTCCCACGGCCTGTCTCCGAGCCAGGGCCTGATAAGTAAAAGTCGAGGCGCCGATGCATGCGAACAGCAGCAAGGCAGCCACAGCCGTCGCTCGCCCTGGGTTGCGCTTGGACCATTTGCCGGCGCGCGCCAGCGGGCCTGCGGCCTTGGCCTGGATCGGCTCAAAGGCGCGCACGCGCCGCAGATCCTCGGCGAACAGCTGTGCCGTCTGGTATCGGCGCGTCTGGTCGCGCTCCATGGCGACTTCGATGATCGTGCAGAGATCCTTGGGGATGCGCGGATTGATGCGCTGGGGCGACGGAAGGTCACCGTTCAAGATCACCTGGAACAGTTGATCCCAGGTCGTCGCGTCGAACGGCCGCTGTAGGGTCAGGCACTCGAACAGGATCACGCCGAGGGCGTAGACGTCCGTGCGTCGATCGACACTGCCGCGCGCGGCGCTGATCTGCTCAGGCGCGAGGTACAGCGGCGTGCCGATGATCTGCCCCGATTGGGTGAGCGCTTTGCCTTCGTCGCCTAGATCCCGCGCCAACCCGAAATCGAGCAGCACCGGATGGCCATCGGGCGTGACCATGATGTTGCCAGGCTTGACGTCGCGGTGCACGAGACCGGCTTCGTGGGCCACGTGCAGCGCGCGAGCCGCGTGCTCGATCAGTTTGATCAGGTCGTGAAGTTGTTGACCCTTGCTGGCGATGCCCGGGGTAATCGTCACGCTGTCGCCCACATTGGCTTCGACTTGCCCGTCGCCTGCGTTGCGGGCCTTTTCGAGGATTGCTGCCAGCGTCATGCCCTGCACGTACTGCATGGCGATGTACGGGATGTTCTCCGCCGTGCCGACCTCGTGGACACCGCAGATGCCGGGATGCTCGAACTTCGATGTCAGTTCGGCTTCGCGCTGGAAGCGCTCGCGCACATCGCGCGATTCGACTCCCGCGCCGGAGAGCATCTTGAGCGCAACCTTACGGCGCAGCTTGACGTCCTCGGCCAGGAAGACGACCCCCTGGGCCCCGCGACCGAGTTCTCGGAGCAACTCGTAGTGACCCAGGCGACGGACACTCGCGGGCTCGGCGGGCAAAATGGCCGACTTGGGATCCTCCGTGTCGCCTGTGCGTGTTTCTTCGACCATTACGGCTGCCCGCCCCGCGAACCAGATTAGCGCCAGGGTCCCTGGGCGTACCATGGTGTCATGGCCCCGGAAGTCGAACCCCATTCCTCGCGTCGCCCGGGGATTTCCCTCATGGGCGTCCTCGCCTTGGTCGCCGTAATCGTGGGCCTGGGCGTCTTTTTCGCGCTCAGGTCGAACCCTCGGCAGGATCTGTCGGCGGTGGCGGGATCCTCTGAGCCGCAGGTGCTCGAGGTCTCCAGAGTCGAAGCGCCCGTTGAAAGCGCACCACCTGCGGAGCGCGACTCGCGAACGCCCCTGGAGCCGGAAATTCCCGCCGTACAGGGCCGCGAGGCCCACCTCCGCGGCGTCGTCCTTTGCGCAGCAACGCGCGAGCCCTTGCCCGCATTCCTGTTGAGTGCCGTCAGCTACGCGGTGAAACCGCGCAACACCCTCTGGACGACCACGGATGCCCAGGGTCGTTTCGAGTTCCCGGCAAGTGTGCCCAACGGCAAGTTGAGTTTCGAACTGATCGACGACCGCAGCATCAAACGCGGCAACAGTCACTACGTTTCCATCAACTACGAGAGCGACGGTGCCCCACTCGAACTGGTCGCAGCCTGTGGCCCGACGTGCTACTTCGAGTTCGAATTCCCGCCGGGCCTTGGAGTCGCGGATTTCGAAGTCTTTCTCACGAGCGGCCGTCCATTCCAGGGATTGGCCTACGTGGGCGACGGGATCAGTGCGGCCCTGCGCGCGCCGAGCGCGGCGGCTCTACACCCGACGCTTCCTTGGGTCCGATTTGGGATCCTGCCCTATTGGCGTAGCGTTGGCTACGTCGAGTTGCGCTCCGAGGACGGCCGCTGGCGCGGCGGGGCCTGGATCGAGGAACTGCAGGGCGCCATTCGCGAACCGCTGAAGATCGCATTCGAGCCCGCGTGCTGGCTGGTGGCCCAAGTGGCGCTGCCCCCCAACGGCGACGTGGACTACGCGCAGTTTCGCCTGATCGAGCGCACACCGCTGGATTCTCTGCAGCGGCCACGTGTCAAGGGAGGCAGCTGTGGACCCGACGGGGACCTGCGCATCGAGTTTCTCGAGCCTGGCGAGTATCGCCTGATCACTCACGATGAGCACTGGGTGCCGTTCGAACGCGAAATCACGCTCGTTCCCGGTGAAAACGACCTGGGCCAGATCGCGCTCATCCCACGTCCCGTGGTGGGGGCGATTCGCGGCACGATCGAATCCGCAAGCGGCCTCTACGAGGGCGCCTGCCACGTAAGTCTCTCGAACACGCCATTCACGGACGAGGCGCAGTTCGATCACAGCCTTGACTTCGAGGATGACGGCAACGGCCGGCTCGTGGCGCAGATCGAATTCGAGAACGTCACCGCCGGTGAGTGGTTTTTGTACGTGCACTGCCACGACGGTTTCTCGCACCAGAATTCTCTGCTGACGGTCACGGCACCGATGGAGAACGTGCGCATCGTTCTCGAAGACCCTTCGGCGACGCTTGAAATTCTGCTGGTGGACGCTGTCAGCGGCGAGCCGATCTCCGAGGAGTGCCGCGTGTCGTGGGAATGCGGCGCAGCGTTCGATGGCGACGACGGGCCGCGGATTGAAATTCCCGGGATGCCGAATCCTCCCGCGGGCCTTGTATTCATGGCTGAAGCCAATGGATACGTACCGGTGCGTGGCACCGAAGCGGATTTCAAGCGCGTTGCGGCGGACCCAAGCGCGCCCCCCCGAATTCGCGCCACGTGTCGCATGCAACGTGGCTTCGGCGGGCTGTTCCACGTTCGCGATCGCTCGAGCGGGAGTCCGATCCAGGGCGCGCAGATTTTCATCGACGAGGTGCTCGCCGCAGAGAGCGATTCCAAGGGCGAATACTGGCTCGAACTGGCCAAGCATCCCGGGCGTGTCCGCGTCCAGAAGCCCGGCTGGCTCTGGGTTGCATCGCCGAGCATCGACCCGAAAATCGGCCAGCTCGTCGACGGACCCGAATTTCAGATCAACATGGAGCGGCGGTGAAGCAACGCTGCCAGCGTTCGCCGTCGACACCCGGTAGCGTTACTTCACTGAGACTGGGCCGCGGATGATCGACTCGATACGGCCGTCAGGTGTCAACACCAGCGTCGTCGGGAGCGGTAGTCGATCGAGGTCTACGATCTTGGAGATTTCGCCCGCGTCCGGACTGGAGTCGTCCGGCAGGTAAAAGGCGGTGAACTTGCCGCCGCGCTCGCGCAGCAGCGCGTCCGCCTTCGAGCGCTGCGTCGCGCCGTCGAGTCCGATGGCGACCACACGTACCTCTCCGCGTTCAAAGATGTGCTGCAAGTCGGGAATCTCCGCTACGCAGGGGGAGCACCAGGTGGCCCAGAGGTTGACGTACAAGCGCTTGCCCGCAGCCAGCTTCACCGCATCGAATGTTGCCTCGACGCCCTGGCCGTCGAGCAGTTTCAAAGGGGGGAGCGCGTCGCCAACAGCAAGCTTGAGCCCCTGGGGTAGGGAATCGGGCAAAGGCCGAGGGCGGGCGAGCACAGGCTCTGATTTTCCGCTGCCTTCGACCAACAGCGCGCGCGAATTGGCCGCGAGCGATCCGAAGGACTCGCGCTTCGCCCCGGGCCAGATCACTTCTACTGCCGCGCTGTCCGACGCGCCCAGGCCGAAAACCAACTCCGCTGCCTGACTCGAAGCGAAACCCGTTCCGCGGGCGAGCAACTGTGCCGTCTTGCCCTGGGCAGTTGTGACCACGACCACGGCGCCGATGGCTTCGTGCTGCGTGCTATTCGCGCGCAAGCGCAACTTGAGGAAGTGTTGAGACGCAGTGCCCGGCGTCGCCGCGTCGTTTCGCCACAAACTGTGGCGATCGCGCTGGATGTGGTGCACGAACAAATCAACGTCACCGTCGTCGTCAAAGTCGCAGGCCAAAACGCCCCGACCATCGTTGGGCGAATCCGCGCCCGACAGATCAGAGGCGTCGAAGAAACCGTCGGCACCGCGATTCAACCACAGCTTGTCGCGCTCATTGCCGCTGAAGGACATGCCCTGGGCGAACAATTGTGAACCCTGCTCGGCGAGGTAGGCCGAGTCGTTCGCCTTGCGCGGCATGCCGATGCTCGAGTTCTGCTTCGCATCCAGGGAGGACGCCACCACGTGGCGCCAATAGGAGCTTCACGTGTCCGCGGCCGTTTCACCGGTGATGAACCCGTTGGCGCAGAAAATATCCAGGCGGCCGTCGAGATCGAAGTCGGCGAGCACCGCGCTCCAGGCCCAATTCGCGTCGACGCCGCCTTTCGCGGGGGCAAGACGTTCGAACGACGGGCCCGTGTCGGAGCTGCGCCCGAGGAAAATTGAATTGCCCGCGGCCATCTTGAGCAACTGCGAGCGGTGCTGCTCGTCACCCGCAATGCGCCCGAGGATGCGATTGCCCGCGGTGGAGGACATGTTTGCCACGTAGAGATCCAACTTGCCGTCGTTGTCGAGATCGCCCCAGGTGGCGCCCATGCCGTTGCCCAAGTCGCTGACACCGAGCGTCTCCGCCACATCCGTGAAGCGCCCCGCGTCGTTGCGCCAAAGGGAATTCACGCCGTAGTCGTTGGCGACATACAGGTCCTGATCGCCGTCGCCGTCGAAGTCCGCGGCGGCGGCGGCGTAGCTCCAGCGGGTGTCCGCGAGCCCCACCGAGCTCGCCACATTCTCGAAGCCCTTCCCCCCGAGATTGCGAAGCAGGAGATTCGGCGTCCCGTTGTTCGCGTCGGTCCACGAGTCGTTCGGCGCAACATCGGTGCGGCCGTAGTTCGCGACGAAAACGTCGAGCCAGCTGTCTCCATCGAAGTCGAACACGCTCAAGGAGAAACCGTGGCACAGCGCGTCGAAGCCAAGCTGCGCGCCGCTCTCCGTGAACTTGCCCTTGCCGTCGTTGACGTACAGCCGCAGGCGATTGCCGCCAGGTACTTTGCTGTCCGTTTTCCAACCGACGTCGGCCACGGCCAGATCCTGGTCGCCGTCGTTGTCGAAATCGAAGAAGACGGGGCCCGTGCCGCCGGCGGGCTCGGCGACGCCCGACTGCGCAGCGCGTTCGAAAAAACCGCCTTCGGGGCGAGACATGTACAGGAAATTTTGCGGGCGGCTGGGCAAGAAGATGTCGTAGCCACCGTCGCCATCCACGTCGGCGGAGGCCGCGCCGTTCCAAGCGAATCCGTTTTCGGTCACGTCGGCAAAGCGCACGGACGTGTGCACGACTCCGGCCGAGGCGCTGACGTCGCTGAACAGCGCGGTCGAGCGCTCCGAAAGGTCCAGCGATGTCAATTCAAACAGCGCCAGTTGCCATTGATTGCCCGTCAACTCCACGCGCGCGTTGGCCCATGCCACAAGCGATCGCGGACCTCCGTCGATGCCGAGGCCGAGCATGGTGATCTTGAAGCGGATTTTTCCGGCCAGTGGCGCCTTCGACTCGAATTCGGCGCCCTTGACCTTCCACAGCACGAAGTCCACGCAGCGCCACGGGGCCACGTGCGACGCGATGCTCGACAGGAATTCGGTGCGGCCGACGATCCTGCGCGACTTGACTTCAAAGGTCGTGCGCTGCGCTGACAGCGAAAGGTCCTTGACACTCGCCAGCGCGAGCTCGCTCCATGACTGTCCGGCAAAGCCGGGCGTCAACCACTCCTCGGCTGCGAGAAAATCCCGCCGCCGAAGTTTGTCGGAGAAGTCGTACAGCGTGTTGGCGACGCTCTCGGTCCAGGTCTCCACACGTTCCATGTCGCGCACGGGATCCTCGGGATCCGCAATGCTGATTTCGCGCGGCAGGATAGGCGCCTGGCTCAGAGTGACCGCGGCGGGCGAGGCGGGGCTCGGTTCGTCAGCGCAGGCCCAAAGCGGAAGCGCGGCGAGCAGCAGGCCAGCGCGCGAATGCCAGTGGGGTCGTCGATGGGGTTTCAAGGTCCCCCCAGCCTAGTAGGCCTCGTTCGTTTCGAGAAGTAGGCACTCGGAGCGGTTCACCGGCGCGGCGATTCGTGGCGCTGAATGCCGGTGCGACAGTTCGAGATCCGAGTTCCGGTCTCAGAGACTGCCACCAAGGCTGAAGGCAATTCCGTCGTAGGAGTTGTCGAATCCGAATACGACGAAGTTGGGATCCGGATCGCTTTCGTCCACGTGAAAACTGCGATGCAGGTACGAGACACTAGCGATGAAGTGTGAAAATCGCAGGCGTGGTCCGATCTCGAAGCCAAACATGCCGGCCTCGGATTCAAGGTCCTCGTCGATCCCTGGACCGGACAGGTCAATCGCGGTCTCGCCGCCGGCAAAGGTAAGCGCGGTGAACACGCTCAGGCTGAAGTCGTTCGTGCGGACGATGCTGACCTCCGGCTCCAACTGAAGGCGCAGTCCGAGCGAAATCCAATCCACTTCGATTGAATTGTTCGGATCGTCCAGGGCGAGCACGTGGATCCAGGGACCAAGTCGAATCGGCATCAAGAAACGGTCGCCCGCCGCAACGTGGTAAAGAAAATACGGCGAGACCTCCAGGGTTGAAATCTCCTGCGGGTCGCCGGCCACATCCTCGAACAGATCGTCCTCGACGCCCATGATCTCAATCGAGAGGCCGCCACCGAAGCCGGCGCGCGAGTTGCCCTCAACCTGCACCGCCATCAGCGCGGCCTCTGTTCTGTCTTGAAGGTCGCCACCAGGAGTGTCGATCTCGTGGTCGTAGGCGCCGCCCGACAGCGTGAGGTCCCCCTGGAACAGCGGTCGCGGCTGGCCGACGTTCCCGCGCGGTCCCTCCGCACCGCCGCTGCTTGCGCAACTGCAAAGGAAGGCGACCGCAATCTACACAACATCGAGGCAGCGAATTCTCATGGGGGGGAGGTTGGTGCTGTTTCGGGGGTTCACGACGGCTGAATCAAGCCACTCGAAATAGCCTCCATCTCCCATTTCAGGCCGTCAAGCCCGCGCGCGCAATTCAATGTCATCGCGAACCCAAGGCACCCAGCCCACCCTCGCTCGCCTTGCGCTTGGCGAGCCAGCGACGGTCAGGGCACGACTTCGACGCTGAGTTGATTGATCCACGTGCGGAACGCCGCGCCGGAATTCGAGGAGAGGACAATCAACTCGAGTTGCTGGGTGCCTGAAATGAAGCGCGACGCGTCGGGAATGGTCAGCAGCAACTCCTGTTGCGCCGATCCCACGCTGCCCACATGTACCCACCGAATGCGCTGCGTGAGCGGTTGAATCAGTCCCAGACGCACCGTGACTCCCGATTGCGGCCCACGCAGGTGGGCGCGCACGCGCAGGCGCTCCCCAGGCTGAGCAACGGTGTTGAAGACGAAACTGTCGGCCGCGAATGCCTGGGCGCCGACTTCCGCAATGCCTTGCGCGAACTCCAGTGCGTCGGGCATGAATGTGTCAGACAGCGCGCCTGATCCCGGACCACCGCGCAGGTGCTTCGCGGTCACCGGCTTGCTGGCGTTGGCCGTGTGCTCGTTCTGGAGGATGGACGTGGATTGACTCAAAAGGAACGACGCCACCAGGTCCGGGTCTCCATCGCCATCGACGTCCGTGGCGTCAAGGGCGCTCAGGCCCTGGCCCGGCAAGGCATAGACGCCGACGTGTTCTGGCTGCGGCGAAAACACGCTCGGTGCGGCAACCGCCGTGACGTTGAAGGCCACCACGAATTTCACCTGAGTGGCGTCGAACCAGCCGAGGTCCGAGCGACCGTCGGCATTGAAGTCGGCTGCGACGAGTTGCTGCGCGTTTAGACCCAGACCCGGGGACAGGACCTCGTCCATCCGAGGCGAACTCGTGCTGCCGCGATTCATCAGTAGTGTTAGCTCGCGCTGCGCTGACGTTGCCGCCAGATCGTAAAGGCCATCGCCGTTGAAATCCGCGCCGGCGAGGCTCGCGATCGAACTCGGCGCGCCACTTGGGGTGGTGAAGGCAAGGCGTTCGTAGGCCCAAGCGCTTGCGTCCTGAAAGTAGATGTGAAGTCCGCCGCCGATGGCGCTGCCGGCGGCCACCGCGATGTCCATCCGACCGTCGCCATTGAAGTCGCCGGCGACGAGGTCACTGGCGAACCCGAAGCTGTAGCTCGAGCCTGGCGGAAGTCCGGCAGCCTGAGCGGCCAACTTCGAGATGTTCGTGGGCTGAGCGGAGAAGAGCGGCACCGGCGGAACCGTCGAGCTAAGTCCGAGGCCAGCCTGGTAGAACAGCTCGTGACCGACCCCGACGCTGACCAGGTCGTCGATCTGATCCCCGTTCACATCGCAGAGCACGACTATCTCGCCGCCCGGCGCTAGATCCACCGTGGGCTCGGGTGCGAGGAATTCGATCCTGCCCGGCGCGCTAGGCACCGTTTGGATGAACAGCTTGGCCGTGCGCACGAAGAGGCCGGGGCTGGAGGGCAAGGGGCGCAGGTGTGCGGCGATCAAGTCGAGTGCTCCGTCGCCGTTCAAGTCCACGGCGCGCACACTGCGCGGCGAAGGAAGCGAATACACCTGGGACTCCGTTCCCTGGGGACCGTAAATGCCGCCGAGCGTGATCCCGAGCGTACCGCCGTAGGGATTGCCGTAGTCGATACCCAAGCGAATCAGTTCCGGCATCCCATCGCCGTTCAAGTCGGCCCAAGTTGCGTCCGCAGTGCGCGTGGCGAAGGTCAATTCGGCGGATTCCTGCCAGAAGTCGTAGGCGTGAGTTGCCGTGCGCTCTTCAGCGGGCGGCGGATTGCTCCAGACCTTGCCCGTCAGCGGACCCGTCAGCAGGAAAGCAGCAGCGAGGACCAAAGTGGATTGGCAGGCCATCTCAATTCCTTGTGCAGGCGGGAGGGGAACCCATGGGCAGTCGGCGAACGGCGAACGCAGTACCGTCGCCACCTGTGAGGGGCGGCACGCCGTTGCGACGAGAGAACACCCTGATTCACCCTGGGGAACACGAAATCACCGCGACCTCCGTGCATCGGAGTGCCTCGTAAGCGCTGCGCACGGACTGTGAATGGCGCACGCGTGTTCAAGGTCAGCTGACAGTGCGCCGGTCCGTAGTGCTCGCGTTGGACTTGGAGACCCGCCGCAACTCCGGGTGATTGCTGCGAACTCACGCGCACTGCCCACCGCGCGCGTTTCGAGCCCTCTGAGCGCGAATGACATCAGCGCGAAGGACGCTCGGCAGATCTGCGGGGTCGGTCCTCGCGCGCTACAGGGCGAATACGAAGGCCACGTTGTTCAACTTGAGTTGAAAATCGCGGTGCGCCAGCTCGCAGGCGTGGGACGTCATGTCCATGCAGCCACTGGCGGACGTAGCGCTCGACACTCGCCTCAGGGAACTCAGGCCTCGAACAGCGGCGTAGGGTGCAGCTCGGCGTCGTAGGACGCGCCCATGGTCGTGACGTAAAGGTGTCCGTCGCTGATCGACACGTCCCAGCGCATGTTGCGCTCCAGCCTGCCCTCGAGCTCGCGCAGGAAAGTGGGGGCGAAGACCGTCACCGGAATCTCCGCGGCGCGGTGGATGCGCTCGCCCGCCAGCGACGATCGCAAGAGGTCCAATCGGCGATCCGTGTACAGCGCCACGCGCTTGGTGGCCTTCGACGCGCGATGCAATCGATCTGCGGACGGCGCGCCGACTTCAATCCAAGCCGTGCGCTGGTCGGTCAGGTCGTGGATCGAGATCGCGGGCTCCTCGACCGAGCTGATGCCGCCCTTGGAAAAGCGGATCCCCTCGGCGTACTCGATGCAGTAGGCCAGGACGCGCACCAGCAGGAAGGCCGCGCTCTCCGACGGATGGCGAGCCACGCGCAGGTCTAGGGATTGGTAGACGCCGCGGTCGGAATCCGCGAGCTCGATCTCGAAGCGATGCATCGTCGCGGTCAGGGCCATCCGAACAGGGTAGCGCCCTGGGGCGCGGGCCGGACCCGTAGTTTCGCCAAAGCGCGCTAGGCGCACAGCGCGACTGGCGCGCGCGGGGACCCTCAGCCCCTCGCGCCAAGTTCGCGCAGGGTCGCCGCGGCGCCGTCGCGTTTCTTGGCGATCGCCAGTCCGAGCGGTGTCAGTCCGCTGCGCTCCTGTCGATACCCGACAGCCTGGAGGTCCGCCCCGCGCGAAACGAGGTAGCGGATCAACTCGGAATGATCGCGCATCGCCGCCCAATGGAGTGCAGTCTCCCCGCAGCTCTCCTGCTCCAGGTCGGCGCCGCGTTCCAGGAGCAACTCCGCCGCTGCCACGGACCCCTTGCCGATGGCCGGATACCACATCACTGGGAAATCGTGGGGGCCGCGCTCGTGGATCAGGCGCGGATCCAGGTCCAGGAGCCAGCGCGCGTGATCCAGATCCCCAAGACTGATGGCGTTGGGCAGGGAGAGCGGCGCGCCGTGGTCCAGGTGCAATTGGATGATCTCGCGCACACCGGTGTGGCCGCAGGCTTCGATCGCCAGTTCCGCGTCGCTAGAAATCGCGTGGATCAGCCGCGGACTCTCCCGCAGGAGCTCGGCCACGCGCTCGCGATTGAAGTGCGAGAGTCCCGTAATCTGGCTCTGGACCTTGGCGGGCACGTCTTCGATGATCTGCAGCAGGAAGCGCTCGCGGCTTTGATTGAAGGCGAATTGCGAAGCGCGATGATCGCGAGGTATCGAGGCATGGTCTCGCAAGAGCTCGGCGCCCGCCTGCCACCCCAGTTCCAGGGCCAAGTCCCGCGCGCTGCGGCCGCGCTCATCGCGGGCATCCACATCGGCGCCCTTGCGCAGGGCTAGGCGCACCAGGCGCGCATCCTTGGCCCCGACGGCGCCGTGCAAGACGCTGTCGCCGCCCGCCTGGGGCGCGTTCACGTGACCACCGTTGCTGAGGATGTCCATGGCGGCCAACCAGGCGCCGATGGGGTCGACGCAGTCCATGGCGGCGCGCGCCGGCGTGACTCCGCGTCCTCCGGTCGGCCTTGCGTCCGAATCGCAGCCGAGGGAGCGCAGGCGGAACTGCTCGCCGCCTCCACACAACGCGCTCGCGAAGAGCGGAGTCCCGCCGATCGGGTGGGCCGCACCGATCTGAGCCGGATTGGCCGCAGCGAGTGCTTCGACCCGCGGCCAGTCCTCCGCGAGCACCGATTCGACCAGGTCGAGTTCGAGTCCGCGCGCGGTGAGCAGCGCAGCAATCGCCGGGAATCCGGACACGTGGGCCCAGACGAAGGCGGATCGCCCCGCGGTGTCCGTCGCCCGGGCGAGTCGCGCGTCACGATCGAGCATTGCCGAGACTCCGGCGCTGTCGCCGCGCTTGACCAGGGCCAGGAATTGATCGGACGAAGGCAGTTGTTCAGGTGCTGCATCCCGAGCGGGGGGCAAGCCTGCGCAGCTTGCCAGCGCCGCGCTGCCGGCGAGAAGCATCAGGATGCGACGGCGCGAGTAGTCAGGGGGCATAGGGGATGCTGTTCGACTGCCGTCGTCCATGCTGATGGGCTTGACCATGGGGCCATGCTCCACGGCATCCTCCCGCGCCTCAAGGCCCGCACCTGCGGATGGGATCATGACTTACACGGACTTCGACCGGCCTCTCTCCCGCGGGACGGGTCGGATTGCGCGGATCAACACCCTATGCTCCGGATCCAACATGGACGACCAACCGATCTACGTTTCCAAGCCTACGGTCAAGAGCCTGTGGCAGGAGTACCGCATCTTTCCGGACAAGCTCGTGCTTGGCTTGCATCTGACTGGGCCGATCACAGTGCCCTTCGACTACATCGAGGGCTTTTCCGTGCGCCCTGCGGGCGTCGTGTTCGATCTCGTCCGCCGTGACTACGGATTTGCGGAGATCATGCGCACGCTGAAGCTCGATCTTGCGGACCTGAATGAGCACGTGACGATCGAGCACAGCACCGGACATTGGCGCCATTTCCGCATCACGCCCGAGGACCCTGAGGAATTCGTGGCCGCGCTCGAGCGGGCGCTGACTGCGTTCAATGAGTCGCGCGGGAAGACCCCCTAGAGCCGGTTGAAGTACTTCCGGTTGCGCTCGAGCGCGCTCCGGAAAACCTGCGTCTCGGTCGAAAGGTGGTGCTCGACGTCCAGGAGGGCCGGCTGCGCGCCACCTTCTGTCGCGCGCCTTGTCTCGCCTTCCCACTGTTCCTCGTGGGAGGGGCGTGACCGTGTCGCTCGTCAGGGGCCGGCGCCCGCAAGTGTGCAGGGTGAGCCCGGGCAATTCACAGGCTGGCACCGGCGCCGGATTCCCACACCCGCGTGAAGCAGATTCTCAGCTCGGGGCCCGTTGATCCGCTCGCGCTGCACAAGGCCTGGCGAGCGACTGTTCGGGCGGCACCTCGACTGCCGAGCTCCTCGGCGCAGTGCCAGCCCATGGCGATCGCGCCGGGGCCGGCCGAATCCCGCCTCTGGCTGCGGGAGTTTCCCTGATCCCATGCCTCGCTCGAGGATGCCTCCCTGCAGGCGCACCTCGCGCGCTCGGGCGGGGGCTCGCAGCGCAAGTGAAGACTCAGCCCAACCGGATCGAGAGCGTGAGAGCGGCCGAGTTGCCGGGGCGGATCCAGGGTAGGCGCGAATCTCCGCCTGCGAGCGCGCCGCCAGCGGCGGTCCAGGGCTCGACGCAGATGAAATCCGCCTCGCGTCGGCTCCACAGCACCACGCGGTTTGCTCCGGACCACTGGAGCACGATCGGACGCAACCCAACACCGCGATGAAGCAGCGTGCCGGCAGCGGAATGGTCCTCAAGGTGCAAATCGAGCTCCGTCAGATCGATGCCCGCGATCGGGCCGCGCATGCCGGAGACGTTGTCGTACGCCAGGGTGGCGTCTGTCTCGACGCGTGCGGCCGATTTTGCGGCGCGCGGCACGCTGAAGTACGGATGCAATCCAGCGTGGAACGGCATCGGTGTGCTGTCCATGTTGCTGGCCGAGAGCGCGAGATCCAATTTCCCCTTCGCGATCCGCGCGCTGAACCGCGCCCGGAATCGCCACGGGAACTGCGCGAGAGTTGCCGCGTCGTGCTCGAACTCGCATCGCAGTGCGTCGACGCTGCGTTCCACGACCTCCCAAGCTCGCGCGCGAGCAAATCCATGCTGGGCAATCCCATAGGTCTTGCCTTCGTGCTCGAACGAACCCTGGGGAAGCTTGCCGGCAATCGGAAACAGGATCGGAATCCCGCCGTGCACATTGGCGTTCGGAACGGCCAGGGCCTCGTCGTCCACGAACAGCACTTCCTCGCCGCCCGCGAAAAATCGCGCGATCAAAGCTCCGCGTGAGGGAAGGATCTCAACGCACGATCCCTGATCGTCGCGCAGCGAAATCGTCTCATGCATGCAGCCGAGCATATCCGCGATCCGCGCGCCTTTCCCCACGACCCTGCAGTCGCGCGCAGATGTCTGGCCACCAACATGCGCGCCGTAAACGAAGGCGGCCCCGGAGTCACCTCCGAGGCCGCCCTGCGATTCATCGACGGCTCACGCCGCCGTCAAACACTCACGGTCCGACCGTGAACTGCAGACCGTTCGACAACGTGGCGTTGTTCGGCGCTGCGAAACCGTTGTCGCGACCCCAGAACTGGGCGCAGACCACCGCGCCCGGCGCAACGAGGAACGGAGCGGGGTTGCCGCCCAGTCCACCGACCGCGAACGAGTTCATGTCGATCGTGTAGAAACCCGAGCAGTCGTTCGGCGGAGCATTGCCGGCTGAGTTCAGCCCGATCGAGCGCTTGATCGGCGCGGCGATGCAACGCAGACCACCGCTGAAGGCCACCGCGGCCTGGCCGCCATCGGTGTAGATGCACAGACCAGGCTTGTTGTTGATCACGTTCTTGGCGTTGACCGTGAATCCCGACCCAGAGGTCGCCGAGGACGCGCCGACGCCGAAGATCTGCGGGGTGCAGCCAAGGGAGTTGACCTTGGCCGTGCAGTATTCGATCGCCGCGCTCAGCGGACCCGGGACGTTGATCAGTGCGGTCATTTCCGTCGGCGAGCCGGGCTTGAACAACTTGAGCGTCGCGTTGCCCGTGGTCGGTGCCGTGTTGGAATTGAAGCTGAAGGTGTAGGTCGTGCTCCAGCGCAGCGCGTTGGCATTGACGTTCGTCGCGTGGGTCGCACCCGACCAAGTCATGCTCGTGCTCGGGATGAACGTCTCCGACCAGTCGGTCAGGTCGTAGGGCTCACCCGAGTGGTAGTCCACGTCACCGAAGGTGCGGGACGTGCAGGTCGCGCCCGGGGGAATCGGGATCGTGAACGCCTGGGCGGAACGGTCCGAGCAGTTGTTGTGCACGGCGTACTCGTAGTGGTACTGACCGCCGCCGAGGTTGGTCACCTTGGAGCCGATCTCGAAACGGCCATCACCGGGGACGTCCACGTTGACGACCGAGACGCCGGCCTCGTTCTGGGCCCACCAATGCACCGCATTGATGTAGGGGATCGTCGCGCTGCCGAAGGCGAGCGTGTACGGCGGCACGCCGACCGGCGTGACGATCTGACGCACCGAGTAGTTGTTCATCCGCACCGCGGCCGCCGGCGTGGTCGCCTCGTCGGTCATGATGTAGACGACTTCGCCCATGTAAATCGAGTTGGGGAACGTCGCCGGGTTCAAGTCGCTGTCGCGCACTTGTGTGCGACGGCAGATCACCGATTGACCTGACGGTGCCGTCGAACAGGTGTTCCAGGGAGCCGCCGGGTTCGGGTAGGGGTAGGTGAACGCCCCGGTCCAGGCCTGGACGTCCGAACGCGGCCCCAGGTTCGACTGCGAGCCATTGAGGCTGGCGCTGTAGGTGTCAGTCGCGAAGAGGCCGAGCCAGTCGCAGCTGCCATTCGGAATGTAGGTAGATCCCGGAACCAGGTTGGTGCAGCTCGGCGCGTCCGCGGCGCAGAAACCATGCTTGAGCCAGCTCATGCCGACCTGGCGCAGCTGCTTGTAGCCCTGGGGCGTGGTTTGCAGTCGGTAGATCTGCTGACCGATCACAGGGTGCTGGTTGCACTGGGGACCGGAGGTGCAGTCGATCCAGATCGCCTCTGCGTCGCCAATGTTGCACGACACCGTGGTCATCGAGTACGCGCTGATTCCGGCGACAGTGCCGTTTCTCGTGAGCGTACCGCCAATGGTGCTGACGATAATGTCCACGCCCACGGCTGCCGCAGCAGGTGTGGGATTCGGGATGAAGGGCGCAGCCGGTCCAGCGAACGGCGAGGCAAGGAGCACCAGATTGCCAACGTAGTGTTGGGTCGAGGACTGCACGCCGAGGTCGGCGAGCATGTCGTTCGAGAGGCTTACCTCGCCGACGAAGGCGAGGGCACCGTTCTCGCGCTCGATGATCTGGCGCGACTCGGCCGCGATCTCAAACACCGGCTTGCCGCCCATTTCATTGGAGAGCGAACGCAGCACCCAGTCGTTGCCTACGAACGAGACTTGCATGTCGCCCAGCCCGATCGAGTCGCCGTCCTCATCGGCAACCATCAGTTGCCCGCCTTCGCTCGGCAGGGCCTGTGAGAACATCGAGATCAGCTTGTCGCCCTCGAAGATGCCCTCGGAGATGCCGCTCAGCTTGATCTTCCGCACGGCCGACTGCGTGCTGATCGACCAGCCCGCGGGCAAGTTCTGGTCAGCTGCGCTGTAGAGCAGCACCTCGCCAGAGAGGACATAACCACGCACCGTTGCGGGCGTGTCGTTTCCGCCTGCGACGGCGGCTGAGGAGAGCGCGCATAGCGTGAGCGCATACGTGGCTAGGGTGCGATGCATGTGGCTAGGTACCTTGAATGGGGTTCGCGAAGAGAAGCCGAGACCGGCGTCGTGAACGAGCCAGGGGCCCTGTGGTCCCCAGATTCGTCCATGATGGGTATGTCTGTATCAAATGTAACCGACAGACTGGTGAGGGGGGGCGGACCGGAGGAAATGAGCTTTCCCGACCGGGCAGGGCATCTTTCGGGCACCTTCTAGGTCCGGGTTGGGCCCGGGGCGTCCGGCCTTCCATGACAGCAAGGATACTTGGCAGCGACCTACTGTCCGGGCTGTCGCGCGGCGTCGCGATGCCGGCGAGCCGCGGCGCCGTCACCGCGCAGTTCGGCAAGCTCGGCCAAACCGAGATGGCCCGGCCCATGCTCGGGTTTCAATGTCACGCAGGTCTGCCAGTGACGCTCGGCTGCAGGCAGGTCTCCGGACTCCGCATAGGCCCGACCGATCATGAAGTGCGTATCCGCGTCGGTCGGGTTGATGGCGAGGGCGGCCGTGTATTGCGCAATGCCCTCGGCAAAGCGACCGGCGGCGCAGTACATGCCCGCGAGATTCTCACGGGCTTCGAGGAACTCCGGTTGCACGTTCACAGCCTCCTCGAAGGCCGCGATCGCCCCGTCGAAGTCCCCAAGTTGTGCGCGGGCGACTCCGCGTTCGTAGGCGCTGCGGGCGCGCGTGACGTCAAGTTCCAGCTTTGAATGCTCGCGCACGGCGTTGATTCGCGTCCGGATTCCGTCGCCGGTCAACAGGGCGAAAGGCAGGGCAACTGCGACGAATCCCCACCCCGCGCGGGTCGGGCGCTTCGCGCGCATCAGTTCGCGCGCCTGCCAGAGCGCATTGGGCAGGCGAACCATGCGCCAGATCTGCAGGGCGAAGAACGCCGTCAGGGCCGCCAGTGCGAACGCCAGAAGCAACGGCACGCCTTCGTTCACCCCGGGAAACATCGGGTAGCCCCGGAACGCGAACAGCCCGATCAGGAAAGCGACGGCAAGCAACAGGTTTTCACCGAATCCCGGCGCGCCGGGGCGCTCGGCCTTGCCCCCGAACGCAAGAGCAACGACCACGGAAGGCGCCAGGAGCATCAGTGAAAACAGGGGCTGAAACTCTCCGCCGTGAAACAAGAGCAGGGCGAAGGTGGACCACATGAAGGCTGCGGTCAGCGCGACGCCGAGGAATCGTGATCCGAGACTGGCTCCGGCCTTGCGCGCTGGCTTAGCGCGGGTTGTCCACAGCGAAGGCGCGCCAAGGCCCACGTACAGCGCGTCCGTGGGACAAACGCTGACGCAGTCGAGGCACTTCATGCAGCCGGGGTCGACGATCGCCTTCCAGTCGCGCACTTCCTGGTGCACGCGCACATTGGATGTGCAAACCGCCGTGCAGTGACCGCAACCGTTGCACGCGTCCGTGACGCGAATGCGCACGGGCGCCAGTTGATCGGCAATGCCGAAAATCGCTCCGTAGGGGCAGGCGTAGGTGCAAAAACCCTTGGCGCCGAGGAAGTACACCAGCGCTCCGCCGCAGACCACGAAGGTCGTCAAGGCCATGGCCCAGCCTGGAAACGTGGCCCAGAACAGGTTGGTGGTGAGCTGCACCTCGCCCACGCCGACTCCATTTCCAAAGACCGCGCGGTGCAAGAGCGGCGCCAGGAACATGTAGACGAAGGCGATCCACGGCACGGCGCCAAGCAGGCCCAATTGCACGGGGCGTGGGCGCAGGCCGAGCTTCTCCAAGAGCCAGCGACAACCGTCCTGCAGGGCGACCAGGTGACAGGCCCAGCCGCAGAAGAACCGTCCGAAGATCGCCGTGGAGAGAATCGCCAGCGCGAAGAAGATCAAGCCCGCGTTGATCACGCCATGCTTGGAGAACTCCATCGATTCCGATGGCTCCAGGGGCGTCATCGTGCTGCCGGAATTCCACCAATGCGCGATGTGCAGGGCGATGGCGACGTGAACGGCGAGCAGAACTGTGGCGCGCCAGCGTCCCGCGCGCGACTTGCGCGGAACGACGCCGCTCTTCGGGTCGTCGGGCTCCGTGGCCGACGCCGTTCGCTCGCCACAGGTTTTGGGCACGGGCGGACTCTTGGGGGGGGCGCTAGCCACCAGCCGTCGGCGGGTCCTTGCCCTTTTCCGGAGGCGGACCGTCACCGCCGCGGCGGCGCTTGCCCTTCTCAGGTGGAGCTTGCTCGTCGCCGTCCTTGGCCCAGTAGCGACTCCAGCGTTGGGCGAGCTCGCGCGGTTCTGTCGCAGGTGCAGGGCGCACCTCGAGCTTGGCCTTGTTGTCCCGGTACCAGGCGAGCCACAGGTCGCGAGAGGCGCCCTGGTCAGCGCCGGTCAGTGCCCACATCGCCACGCGGAAGTCCTTCATGAACGGCTGGACCTTTCCTTGTCCGCCCATTTCCATCAAGTCGGTCAGGGCTTTGACGGCTTCCTTGGTGCGGATACGCGAGATGCCGAGGATGCGCGCTTCGAGCACGCCGGCGTCCTGGATCGACCAGGGATTGTCTGCCAGGATCTCCAATGACCCGGGGTCGCCGTGCTGGCCGATGGCGCGCATCAGGCCCGCGTAGCCGAGGACGTCCTCCTTGGCCGCTTTGACCTTCGCGCGCCCGTGCAGTTCGTCCAGGGCTTTCTTGTGCTCGTTGAAGCGCAGCGCTTCGACCGCCGCGCCCCGCACGGCGGAGTCTTTGTCCGACAGACCGCGGGCGATCAGCCTGACGACTTCGGCGTCGGCGATTTCCGCGCAGGACTCGATGGCGCGCAGTCGCGTGCCGACCTCGGGCTTGGAGAGTGCCTCGGTCAATTGCGCCACGGCCGCCTTCACTTTCTCAGGATCCGGCGGCACAGGCTTGGGCGGATCCTGGATCAACGGGATCAGCGAGAGGAGCAGCGGGATCAACATCGGGGCATTCCTGGCGGGTTCGTCGTCGGCGGATCAGTGCTTGGAGAAATTGTCGACCACCTGGGGTCGAGAAGGCAAGTCCGCGGGCAGAGAGTTCGACTTGCGCAGGCTTTCGGCAAGACTCCCATCGTAGTTTTGCTCCGGGTGAGCCTTCAGAGTCCACGTGGGACCGCCCTGTTTCCAGCGCAGAATCACGCGTTCGTCTGTGAGCTTCAACTCGGAGGCGTTGACGAGCAGGGCCAGCGTGAAGCGGGCATCCTGAGGGGTTTGTGCAGTTTCCTGGAGCAGGTCGTGCAGCAGGCGCACGGCGCAGGCACCCGTCATCGGCAAGTCGATTTGAAGCACGCCGTCCTTCAGGGACAGCCAGGAGCGCTTTTCTGTGGCCATTTCTCTCCAGAGTTCGCGCGTGCGGTCGTCGAATCGATCGAAAACCGCGTCGAACCTGCGCTCAGCAATCAGCCCCTCGAGCCTGAGATGGAGTGCGCGCTCGAACAGTGAGATCATCCGCGCTGCGTCGGCCACATGCAGGCTCTGGTGGAGTCCGAGGTGCTGGGTGTCCCCTAGGTAGTAGCCCGAGTTCTTGAATGTGATGGTCTTCAGGCTCTGCATCATTTCCCGCTCCCACGCCTGCCAAGGACCATCATCGTCCTGAGTGATCTCCTTGGACTTCGCCTCGAGCTTCTCGAAGTCGAAGTGGAACGGCCAGTCGATTAACATCATCTCCCGGCGTCCCTTGCTGACGCGGCCAGCGAAATCGACGCTTGTGGCCGGATCGTCGCCGCTGGTTTGTATCCCGTCGTAGAGGATCAACAGGTCGAAGGCGTCCGCGGCGGGATCGTGACGCAGGTGGATTTCCTGCCGTTCGAACGCGATCGGCGCGCAACTGGCTAGGGCGGCCAACACACAGGCCGCGGCCCACAACGAGAATTTTCGCGAATGCATGGGACTCCGTCTTTGGGTTCCCAGTCGGGTCGATCGGCCCCGGGGATCGCGGCCGACCCCGACTTGAGCCTCCAGCGTGACGCCTGGGCTGCCCGCAGCCAAGTCCACAGGCTTTCCCAGCGAATTTCTTTCCTAGTCGCGGCTCCCACGGCGCCCTGAGCGCGTTTGCACAACTGAACAGTCGCTTTGCGCGCGCGGCTTCTCGTCGCGGCAGTCATGGGCGCGGGGCAGCGGGCCGATAACAGGAAAGCTCACATTCCACGCTGCAGAACCGCCGTCGGCTCCGCGTGGGCCGAGTCCGCGGAGCGCCCCGCGATCAACCCAATGCAACTCTCACTCCACACTCGGCTGCTCGCGTCATGTCCGGGAGGCTCGGCGCGCTCCCGTCTCGGATTCTCGATGATCGAGCTGATGGTCGTCATGGCCGTCTTGACCATGGCCGTTGGGATGTTCTCAAGCACGCTGGTTGCGACCTCGCGTCACAGCCGCATGAAGCGCGAGACAGCGATCGCGTCCGAGGGCGCGCGGCGTGCCTTGGAATGGATGCGCAGCCAGCCGTGCTCGATCTTGTTCGCGATGTACAACGCAAATCCGGCCGACGATCCGGCCGGGCCGGGGACAGCCCCCGGAAGCAACTTCCTCGTGCCGGGCCTCTCGCCGCGCAAGGCCGACGCCGACGGTTTTGTGGGCCAGATCATATTTCCCGTCACCAACGGCGTCCTGCGCGAGGACATGGTCAGTCCAGTCCTCGGCATGCCGCGGGACTTGAACGGCGACGACGTCATCGACGATGCCGCACACTCGAGCGACTATCTGCTCTTGCCGGTGCACGTTCGCATTGAATGGAACGGCGTGGCCGGCGATGTTTCCTTCGATCTGTACAACCAATTCGTGAGGCTATGACCAGGCGTCTCACTTCCGCGCGAGCGCGAGCAGGCTTCACGCTGCTCGAGGTCCTGATCGCGATCACGATCCTGGGGATGATCGCGGCCAACGTGGTGATGGTCACGCGTTCGAGCTCCAAGGCCTACGAGTCCGGCGCGTCGTTGAGCACGCTGGACATTCAACTCGACAACACGATGGATCGCATCGCGATGGCGCTGATGGCCGCGCGCAAGGAATCGCTGACTCCGAACAATCCGTCGCCGCTGTGGACCGACTTCCTGATCTTCGATCAAAGCCAGGGCTTCGAGGGCGGGATGGAGGTGATCGGTGACCTCGAGCGCATCGAGCTCGTGCCGGGCCCTGAGCAAATCGTCTGGAAGCAGCGGCCGGGCGCCTTGGACGAACGCCGTGTCGTCTGGACGAACTGGGTGCGCGAACTCTTCAAGGACGAGATCGACAACGGAATCGACGACGACCTGAATGGACTCACCGACGAGGCCGGGCTGAGTTTCACCATCGATGGCAGTCGAGTGACGATTCGCCTGACGCTGGAGCGCGACGGGCCCGAGCACTCGATTCTGAAGCGCACCCAGGAAACCACCGTGACCTGCAGGAATTGACCATGATGAAAGTTCGAGGAATCGGCGCGCGAGCACGCCAGGGCGAGCGGGGCGGAAGCGTCCTGGTGGTCGCGCTCCTGGTCGTCGTCGGCGTCGCGATGTTGGGCGCTTGCCTGGTGCAGTTCAGCGCATCGATGACCCGCAACCAGATGCAGGCCGTGGACAACAAGCGCGCCTTCTATTTGGCCGAGGCCGGCCTGAGCGAAGCCCTGCTGGGACTGCGCATGGGCAAGAGTGGAAACGTCGGCTCAGTAGGGATGCCCGCCCGTCTTGGCGACGGAATCCTGTGGGTCGAAGCCCTGGGAACGCCCGACAGGCGCATCGTGCTCAAGAGCAATGGTCTCTGCGGCGGCGGCCGCGCATCGCTCTCGATCGTGGTCGAGCGCAGATCGGAATCCACCGCGGCGCTTGGGATTTTCTCCGACGGCGACCTGGTCGTGAAGAGCGGCAGCGTCATCGACGCCTACGATTCGACGGCGCCCGAGCCAGAAGAACTCGTCGCGGGGTTCGGTGGGCTCATCGGAGTCCCGCCGCCGCCGCCGCCGATCGCAACTCGCGTGGGCAGCAACGGAAACATCGACGTGCAGGGTACGACGCGGCTGACGACGCGCATCGCAGGCGATGTCACCCCGGGACCAGATGGCGTGGTCACCAGCGGAGTGGGCGTGACGATCACCGGTTCCACTGCTCCGCGCATGGAACCGATTGCACTGCCTGAGATCACCGTGCCGAAGCTCGATTCGAAGGGTGATTTGATCCACAAAAGCCTCACGCCGCGGACCGTATACGCCGGCGAGAACCGCTACGACTCCATGATTGTGGGCGCGGGAGCCCAGGTGATCATCTCCGGGCCCCAGATCCTGGTGGTGGGCTCGATGGTGTTGGACGACACCGCCCGCCTGACGATCGACACGGCGCTGGGCAGCGTGGAAATTCACGCGACGGAATACTTGAACTTCGGCCTGGGAAGCACGGTGACCACCGTGCTCGAGGATCCATCGAAAGTGCGTTTCTTGATTTCCGCCTCGCAAGCTGTCGATCGCGATGGCGACGGGGTCGTCGATCCGCCCGTGACGATCAACTCGACCGGAAAAATGTACGCCACGCTCTACGCGCCGATGGCGCCGATCGCCCTCGGCAATTCCCTGGAGTTGTTCGGCGCGATCACCGCCTCGAGCCTGAGCCTGAGCCAAGGTGCGAAACTGCATTTCGACGAGGCGCTCCTGTCCGACGACGGCGCAGGCGCGGGGAACGTGCAACTGCTGTCGTGGCGAATCATCCCGCTGCCCGACGTGCCCCTGGCCAGTCTGCGGATCGACCCGCTGGTGGCTCTCAGGCTGCAGGGCACAGTGTTGACGAAGCCCGCCGACTCGCACCAGTTGATCGACTTCGCGATCGAGTTCGCGGATCTCGAGGGCAGGACTCGTACGTTCATCGGTGAAGAAACCCAATTCAACTGGACCCAGGTCCAGACTGTCGTGACAACCACGCGCCGGGGGGACGTGAACTTCGATGCGGTCGTCGATGCGCCTTGAACACGGCGTATGGCTAGGGGCGGTCGGGATCTTCATCTCGCTGCTTTTCCCGGCTGCAATTTTCGCCGGGGCAACTTCGGTGGCTTCCGCCGTTCGCTTGCCCGGCGCGATTGCAGCGTCGGAAGCGCAGGCCGAGGCCATCCGCAACGTTGTCGCCGTGCTGCGACCCGCCAGGCCCGCCGCGGCTGAGCTGATGGCCAGTCGTCTGGCGATTTTGGGCGCGGGACACATCCCCGCCATTTTTCAGATCTTCCATCGCGGCGCCGCACCTGGCCCCGACGGCTCAGCAGAGGCGAAGGACGTGGCCCTCGAACCGGCCCAGGAGCGCGCGCTGCTCTTGGCCATGAAGCGCATGGGACCAGCCGTGAACCGGTACTTTCGCGAACTTTCGCGCCTCAGCGGGGATCGCGAAGTTCGCATGAGCGCGGTGCGCGCCTTGGGTGAGATCGCCAGCAGCGCGGAACTGCGACTGATGCTCGACCTGACACGCCCCAAGCCCGAGGAAATTTCTCCCGCGGATTCAATCGCAGTTACGGAGGAGCTTAGCGACGCCGATGCCGATCGATTCCGTGCGGCGATCGAAGCCATGCTGCTCCGCGATGCGGACGCACTGGCCCAGGTCGAAAGCCTGCTGCCCTTGGCGGAAGCAGAGTATGCGTCGCCGATGATCCACGCCGTGGCGAACCAGAACTCGCGCAGTGCCTTGGCGGTGCTCACGCGCCATCTCGGCTCCCGGCAGGAACTCGACGGTCTGCTCTTGACGGACATCGGCAAATGCGCTGCCGCTCAGCCGGCGCCGTTCACCCAGGACGTCAATGCCGCAGTGCGACGCTACCTGAGCGCATCCACGGCGGAACTCGTGCGCGAAGCGGCGCTGGTGATCGGCCGGCTCGAGGACTCAGACGCCCTGCCCAACCTGGTGACGCTGTTGTCCCATTCCGATCGCGGCGTACGACAGAACGCGCACTGGTCCCTGAAGAGGATCACGGGGCTGTACTTTGCCGCGGACCCGAAGGCTTGGTCGCCCTGGTTGGAGTTGGAGATGGCGTGGTGGCGCGATACCGCGCCGAAGCTGTTCGAGAAGCTCGAGCGGGCCCCCATCGGGGAAGCCATGGCCAGCGTGCAGCAGATCGCCCGTCGTCGCTACCCGCGACATACCTTGGCGGGTGAGTTGACTCGCGCCCTGACCCATCCCGAGGCTGAGGTCCGACGCCTGGCGTGCGTGGCCCTGGGGCAATTTCGGTCGAGGCCCGCGGTGGAAGGCCTGATCAATGTGCTCGATGACCCGGATCCGGAACTGCGCGCAGCCGCCCACCGGGCCCTGCGGTCGATCACCGGCACCGACTTGCCCCCCGAAAGGGCCTCCTGGATCGCGGCGGGCCTCTGAGGTCCGGCCCAAGGCCGCGACAGGGTCCCGTGGCGCTCAAGCTCAGGGAGCGTCAGGTCGATTCTCCCGGACCGGCCCCCTCGGCCCAGGAGGCGTCCCCATGACACACCGTCGTACCGTCAAGCTGATCCTTCCCGCGCTGCAGCTCAAGCTGATCGCAGCGTTCCTCGGGTTGTGGGTCATCGCGCTCGTGCTGCAGTACCTGCTCCTGATGAGCGTGCTTTCGAAGGCCGCGGGTGAGCTGCCGCACGACGGGTTGCTGTTGATGGACAACCTCGGGCCGATGTTGCTGCGCATCTTCGCCATCTCAGCCGGTGCGATTCTGCCGCTGACGTTCCTCGTGGGAATGCTCGTAACACATCGCTTCGCCGGGCCGATCTACCGCTTCCAGGTTTATCTGAAACAGGTCGTCGCCGGGCAGAAGCCGCCGGATTGCAAGCTGCGCGACGGCGACGAATTGCTCGAACTGTGCGCGCTGATCAACCAGGCCACCGCGCCCGTGCGCTGCAGGGTCGAGCCGCGAGCAGAGACGCCGCTCGCCAAGACTGGAATGCGGGCCGTGGGCTGAGAGGCGACCCGCCATGCAGCTGCGTTCGAAGGTCGTCCTGATCCTGTCCTCGGTCGTCGTGCTCTATGCCGTGGTGGATCACGCCATGCAACGGGTGCTGATCTCGCCGAGCTTCGGCGAACTGGAGCGCGAAGAGGCGCAGCAGGACCTGCAGCGCACAGTCGAGGCAATTTCCAGCGAGGTCCAACATCTGGACCAACGCTGTTTCGATTGGGCCGCCTGGGACGACACGTATCAATTCGTCGAGACCGGAGACGCGGCGTACATCAAGTCCAACTTGGGCCGCACCGCCGTGCTGCGCGATCACGTCGACTTCCTCGTGATCTGCAAGCCCGGCGGTGAGGTGGTCTGGTCCGACATCCACTCGCCCGGTGGGGGACCGCGGCTTGCGATGCGCGAGTTTCCCACCGAGCGCCTCTCGAGTTCGCACCCGCTGCTGGCGGAAAACACCAAGCTCGGCCGAAACGACTCGCCCGAAGCGGGCCGAGCATCGGGACTGGTCATGAGCGAGCACGGGCCGATGCTGATCGCCTCGCGCCCGATCCTGACCAGCCAGGGGGCGGGACCGGCGCGCGGCACCGTGATCATGGGGCGCTTCCTGGGCCCCGAGATGATTGCGGAACTGGCCGCGCAGACCAGCGTGCAGTTCGAAGTTTGGCCCCTGGAGGGCAACACGATTCCCGCGAAGGAGCGCGAGTTGCTCGACGAGATCACCGCTTCGCCCGTTCCGGTCATCCGCGCGCGCGACAAGGACTTCCTCGACGTCTACGCCACTAAGGACGACATCCAAAAGGCGCCGGCACTGCTGATCCGCGCCAGCGTCGATCGCGCAATTTCAGCCCGCGGCGCAACTTCGATTCGCTACGCGCTGATTTCGACCATTGCCGCAGGCCTGTTGCTGCTATTGGTGCTGCTCAGCGTGCTGCAGAAGACGGTGCTCAAGCCGATCGCGCTCTTGACCCAGCACGCCGTGGAAACGGGCCGGAACGAGAACGCGACCGCGAAGCTCGCGCTGAAACGCGACGACGAGATCGGAATCCTCTCGCGCGAGTTCGATGACATGCTGGAGAAGCTCGCGCAGTCGCGGGCCGCGGTCGTGGAGGTGGCGCGAGCCGCAGGCAAGTCCGAGATTGCCACAGGAATTCTGCACAACGTCGGCAACGTCCTTAACACCGTGAACGTCTCGGCAACGCTCGTGGCCGACCGAGTCAAGAATTCGCGCGTCAGCAAACTGCAGCGCCTGGCCAGCGTCGTCGAGCAGCAGGCGGACAACTTGGGCGCGTTCATCTCCCAGGATCCCAAGGGCAAGCACTTCGGGCCCTACCTGACCGAACTTTCGCGCCTGATGACCACGGATCAGGAGACCATCGCCCGGGAAGTGGACGTGCTCAATTCAGGGATCGAACACATTCGCCAACTGGTGGATTCGCAGCAGGCCTACGCGCGCCGCTCGGAATTGCGCGAGCCGACCCAAGTCACCGCGCTGATCGATTCAGCGCTGAAAATCAGCGAACAGGCCCTGGTGGATTGCCGCGCGACCGAGGTCGTGCGCCAGTACGAGGACATTCCCCCGCTGCCGCTGGACAAGCACAAGTTGCTCGAGATCCTGGTCAATCTGTGCAAGAACGCGCGCGAGAGCCTGCAGCGCAGCCAGTGCGCGGCGCCGCGGCTCGTGGTTTCGCTGCGGCGCACGGATGACGCGGACGGGAACGAACGCATCGCCATCTCCATCGCCGACAACGGCGAGGGCATCGGGAAAGCTGGACTGGTGAAGATCTTCCAACACGGCTTCACGACCCACAAGGAAGGCCACGGCTTCGGACTTCACGGCGCAGCGAACTCGGCCACGGAAATGGGCGGGAAGCTCAGCGCCCGAAGCGACGGGCCGGGCCACGGCGCGACTTTCACACTCGAGTTGAATCTCGAATCTCTCACTGCCGCATGAGCGCGAACATGGAATACAAGCCCAACCGCAGGATCCTCGTGATCGACGACAACCTCGCGATCCACGAAGACTTCCGCAAGACGTTGATCGACCCCGCGGGAGCTTCGACGGAATTCGTCGACGCGGAAGCGGCGTTGTTCGACGACGCGCCCACGGCCGCGCCCGCAAACGCGCCGGCCCAGGAGTACGAACTCGATTTCGCGGCCCAGGGCCGCGAGGGCTTCGACAAGGTGCGCGCGGCATTCGACCGCGGCGAGCCCTATGCCCTGACCTTTGTCGACGTGCGCATGCCGCCGGGTTGGGACGGGGTCGACACGATTGCGAAGTTGTGGACGATCGACGCTTCGCTGCAGGCGGTGATTTGCACGGCGTTCGCCGACTACTCCTGGCAGGACATGATCGCCAAGCTTGGCCGCACCGACAGATTGCTGATCCTCAAGAAGCCCTTCGACCCGATCGAAGTGCGGCAGTTGGCCAGCGCCCTGACCGAGAAGTGGAACACGTCGCGTCGCGAGAAGATGGCCCTGGACTCCGCGCTGGCCTCGGAACTGGAAGCCCGCGCCTACGCGTCGTCGCTGGAGACCGTCAACCGCGCGCTTGAGACTTCGCGTCAGGCGGCCGAGGCGCAATCGCAGACCAAGTCGAGGTTGCTCTTGAGAATGGCGCGGAATCTGTACTCGCCCATGGACGCGATTTTTGAGGCAGCAGACAAGGTCCGCCACGCAAACGAGTCCGACGAGTCCGCCTGGCTCTCGAATCTTGGCGAACTGTGCCGCGACGGCGGCGGTTTGCGCCGCAGTCTTCAGGACGTACTTGACCTGTCAGAGATGGAGGCGGGCAGTCTGTCCCTCGAACGCGCGAGCTTCTCGCCCCGTGAAGCTGCCAAGCAAGTCATCGAACAGTGTCGGGAAGGCGCGGCGGCTCGGAGTCTCGCGTTGGAGCTCGAGTGCGCGAGCAATGTCCCCGCCCTCGTCAGCAGCGACCTTGCTCGCGTCAAGCAGATCCTCGGTCACTTGCTCGACAACGCGATCGAGCACACTCCGGCCCACGGATTCGTGCGCATGATCGTCAAGACGTCCAAGGCCTCAGGTTGGCCCGAGCCCATGTTGTGCTTCGAGGTCATCGACTCCGGCGCCGGCCTGACGCGCGACCAGGAAGGCATGCTGTTCGAGCCCTTCTGCCATACCGGCGACGGTGATTCCTCGCTGCCCGGGCACTTCGGCCTGGGGCTCTCGGTGTCCAAGCGCCTCGCCCAGCGCCTCGGCGGGGATCTGACCGTTGAGGCCGCCGGAAACACGGGCTGTCGTTTCGTGCTGACGCTCAAGGCCTCGGTCGAGAGCCCGGGCGTCGCCCCGCAGCAGTAACGAGTTTCAGGCCGCGAATGCTGCAGGAACCGAGCCCCGCAGCAGCGCGGCCATGGCCACGGCTGACACGGGTCGACTGATCAGGTAGCCCTGGATCTCGTCGCACTGCAGGATGCGCAGCAGCGCCAATTGACTGCGGGTTTCCACGCCCTCGGCCACCACGCGCAGTTTCATGCTCCGAGACATGAGGATGATCGCGGTGACCAACGCAGCGTCGTCGCTGCGGGTGGTCATTTCGCGCACGAAGGATTGATCGATCTTGATTGCATCGATTGGGAAGCGCTTGAGATAGCTGAGCGACGAGTAACCGGTGCCGAAGTCGTCGATCGACAGGTGCAGGCCCAGATCCTTGAAGCGTTGGAGCAGCGCCACTGCGGATTCCGCGTCGCGCATCAACAGGCTCTCGGTGATCTCAAACTCGAGCCAGCGCGGGTCGAGGCCGGTGGAATCAAGAATGGCCACCACGGAGTCGTAGAGATCCCGTTGACGGAATTGCACCGACGACAGATTGACCGCCATGCGGATCGGCGGAATGCCGGCCACCTGCCAGCGACGATTCTGTTCGCAAGCCGTGGCCAGGATCCACTCGCCGATGGGGATGATCAGTCCGGTCTCCTCGGTCAGGGGAATGAAGTCGAGCGGCGAAACACGCCCGAGTTCGGGGTGATTCCAGCGCACCAGGGCCTCGACACCGACGATCTGCCCGGACTTGATGTCGACGCGCGGTTGGTAGTCGAGTTCCAGTTCGTTGCGCTCCAGCGCGCGCCGCAGCCCAAGTTCCAGGGCCAGCCGACGGGAGGCCTTGGCCTCGAGCTCGTGCCTGTAGAACAGCCAGTTGTTCCGGCCTTCCTGGTTGGCGCAGTAGGCCGCCTGTTCCGCGGCCTTGAGCAGCGCTTCGGCGGAGAGTTCGACGTCGGGATAGCAAGCGATGCCGATGCTGACCCCGAGGATCGTTTCCTGTTCCCCGACTTGGAATGGCACGGCCATTAGGTCGAGAATTCGCTGACTGATGCGCGAGAGATCGCTGGTTTCGCGCGCGTCGCGGATCAGCACGCAAAATTCGTCCCCGCGCAGGCGCGCGACGCTGACGCCGTCGCGATCGAGGCCCAGACTGGCGAGGAGGTCGCCGTCGCGAATCCCGATCCGCAGGCGGCGTGCCACGTCCAGCAACAGGCGCTCGCATTGCGCTCCATCGAGGCTCGCCGTGAGCGCCTTGAAGCGGTGCAGGTCGATGCACAGGACTGCCGTGCGCCGCTCCGACTTCTTAGAGCGCTCCATACACTCGCGCAGGTCCGCGAGAAGTTGGGCTGGCCCCACAATCGAATTTGCATCGCGCAGGTCGGCTGCGAGCGTTCCGTGGGCGCGCAGGACAAAGCGCATGCGCTGCGCGATCTCTGAGCCAGCGATCTGCGAGCCAGCTGGGGGCTGCACAATGAAGTCCGCTGCGCCAGCGTCGTAGGCGCGCTGCATTCCGCGGGCGTCCATGCCGTCGATGAGCAGGACGATTGGCGTGTGACGTTGGGCACAAGCGCCGCCGAGCAGCCCGCAGACGCGGACCGGATCGGGCTCCGAGGGAAGCGATCCAGCGATGACGAGGGCGGGTTCGAGGCGCTCCAACGCGTCCACGCAGGCTTCGAGGTCCGCAGCCTCTGCCACTCTCAGACCGCCGCGTTCGAGGGCGGCGCGAAGCTCGAGCCGCGCGCGGGCAGCGCCGATTCCGAGCAACACGAGGGGTGCTTCGCGCTGGGGGGATTCCAGTTGCATTCGACAGGCTCGCGAGGGGTCGACCGGGCCTGAATGGGGCTCTTCGACCGCCCGGGGTGGGATTCTGAAACGGCCGAGATCTGGGCTTCCGCAGTACGGCTTCCGCCCCCCCCCGAGGGCCAGGAAACGGCTGTGCGCCGGACGAGGGCCCCCGGGCAGGAACGCGCCTAGACTAGGGGCCTTGTCCTCGCCGAATCAGCGGCGCCTGGACCTGCGATGGAACCCCACGAACTGCCACTGCGAACCCGCGGCCTTCCGCGCGTCGTGGTCCTCGGAGGGGGATTCGGCGGGCTCAGCGCGGCGCGCGCATTGAAGCGCGCGAACGTCGACGTCGTGCTGATCGATCGGAACAACCATCACGTGTTCCAACCCCTGCTGTATCAGGTGGCCACGGCCGGCCTGTCGCCGGGCGACATCGCTTCGCCGATACGGCACATCCTACGGGGACAGCGAAACGTCCAGGTGGTCATGGCCGAGGCCCGGGCCATCGACGTCGAGAAAAAGCGCGTCACTCTCGATGTGGGCGTGCTCTCCTACGACTTCCTGATCGTCGCCGCCGGTGCGACACACTCATACTTCGGGCATGACCACTGGGCGCCGTTCGCGCCGGGGCTGAAGACCCTGGAGGACGCGCTCGAGATTCGACAGCGCGTGTTGCTGGCCTTCGAGCGCGCCGAGCGCGCCGCAGATGCGCGCGAGCAAGCGCGACTCCTCACCTTCGCAATCATTGGCGCGGGACCGACCGGCGTTGAATTGGCCGGGACGTTGGCTGAGATCGCGCGCCACTCCCTGCGCCACGAGTTTCGTCGCATTGAGCCCGCGTCCGCGCGGATTCTGCTGATCGAAGGCGGCCCAGCGCTGCTGTCGGCATTTCCCGAGGACCTGCGTCGCAAGGCGGAGCAGTCCTTGCGCGAACTCGGCGTCGAAGTCCGACTCGGGGCGCAGGTCAGCGAGATCACCTCCGGCATTGTGCGCGTCGGGGAGGAGCGTATTGAAGCGGCGACAATCCTGTGGGCCGCGGGCGTGTCCGCGGAACCCCTCGGCCGTTGCCTCGGCGCGCAGCAGGACCGCGCGGGGCGCGTGCTGGTGCGATCCGACCTGACGATTCCCGGCCGCAAGGATGTTTTCGTCGTCGGCGACAGCGCGGCTCTGCAAGTGAAAGGCCGCTGGCTGCCTGGCGTCGCCCAGGTCGCGATGCAACAGGCGCGCTGCGCGGCGGGCAATGTTCTGCGCACCCTGGCGGATCGCCCGACGAAGGAGTTCGCGTACCGAGACTACGGAAACCTGGCGACCATCGGTCGGGCGCGGGCCGTGGCCCAACTCGGTCGCGTGCGTTTCAGCGGCTACCCGGCCTGGTTGTTCTGGCTTCTCGTCCACCTCATGCAACTTGTTGGGTTTCGAAATCGCTTGGTCGTGCTCGTGCAGTGGGGCTTCTCCTACTTCACCTACCAGCGCGGCATGCGGCTGATCGCCACTGGCGCGCGCGCGGCCTCCAGAGCGGATGGGGTGCGGTAGGCTTTCGCACTCGAGTTCCCTGACGAATCCACAAGATGCACGCGTCGCTAGCCACCTTCCTGTTGCTCGGCCTGAATCTGCTCGCGGTCCAGTTGCCAGCGTCCGATCCCGCGGAGGCTGCATGGGCGGCTGCCATGGCGCTGAAGCAGCGCTCGTCCCACGAGGAAGCCGCCGCTTCGTTCGCAAAATTCAAAGTCGATTTTCCAGGGTCGCCGCGCGCCGTGGCGTGCACCGTGGAGGAAGGCGTCTGCTGGTTCGCGGCGGGTCGCGCTGTCCAGGTGTTCCATCAGACGACGGCCGCCGCGCAGGAGCGCTTCGACCGCGCCCTGGGACTGTTCCGCAGCGTGGCCAGCGAACATGCCCAGGCTCCCGAGGCGCCGCGCGCGTTCTACATGCAGGGCTCTACGCACTTGTTCAGCGGCGAGCTTCAGGCGGCGGAGTTGGACTACTCGACCGTGATCGAGAAATACGCGGCCGATCGCACCTACTTCGGCAAGGCACTCGATCAACGTGCGCTGGTGCGCAGGCATCTCTTGCTCGTCCAACCAGCGATCCTCGACCTGCGGCGCTGGATCAAGGAGGTCGCGGAGCCTCCCGCGATGCTGGCGAAAATGAACGGCCAGCTGGCGCGGGCGCTGATGCTCGACCGTCCGGCGCCGGCGTACCAGGGCGATGTCTGGTTCAACGGCGATCCCGTGCCGTTGGAATCCCAGGCGGGCAACCTGTTGGCACTGTATTTCTTCGCCACCTGGTGCACGAACTGCGAAGCGGAGTTGCCCTACCTGCAGGAACTGGAGCGACGGTATGGGCCCCAGGGCCTGCGCGTCCTGGGCGTCGTCAACCGCGAGAAGGAACAGACGCCCGAAATTGTGCGCGCTTACCTGGCTGAGAAGCACATTTCCTTTTCGGTGCTGCAGGACGGAGGCGCCACCAGCCAGAAGTACAGGGTTGGGACGATTCCCATGCTCGCGCTCATCGATCGCCGCGGCGTGCTGCGCTGGTGCGACAATCCGTCGGTTCTGCCCAAGGCGACGCTCGAGCGGCTCGTGAACGAGGGCTCGTCGCTCGGGGACAAGGGCGGCGCGAAGTAGGGCGGAGGTGCACAGGGTTGGCGCGAATCGCTAGGCTCTCCCCGTCCCTCGCTGTCCGAAGCCCCTTGCCACGGAGTTCTCGTCCATGGATTCGAAATCGATTCCGCAGTTTCGCAATGATCCGGTCCTCGTGCTGATCCTGGGTTTCCTGACCTGTGGCCTTTACATGATCTACTGGAACATCAAGGCCGCTTAGGTGCTCAACGCGGTGGCCGGACGCGAGGTCATTTCGACGCCGGTGGCGGTGATCGCCGGCTGCTGCATGCCGGTGGGCCTCTACTACTACTACATGGCCGGGCAGGCTCTCGTGGAACTGGGCCGCGTGCTGGGGCGCGAGGAGGCGCTGCGGAACAAGGGCACGTTGCTGGTCGTCCTTGGATTCTTCGTCTCTCCAGTGTCTGCCATGATCGTGCAGGGCCACCTGAACGAGTTGTATGACGCACAGCAGAATCAAGCCTGAGCAGGGGCTCGACCGCCGCGCGATCCGATTCCGCCTTGCCGCGATTTCGGTCGTGGCTGCGACGCTCGTTGCGAGCTTCCTCTACGCGCCCTGGGTGAGCGACGGGCCGGTCATGTGCGTGTCGCGCCTGATGGTCGGGATCCCATGCCCGTCTTGCGGCTTGACGCGCTCGTTCTGCGCCATGTCCCACGGCGCAGTGGGGGAAGCGTTTCAATTCCACGCCTTCGGGCCTTTGCTCTTCGGGCTGTGCGCACTGGCGATTCCGATCATGGCCGCAGAGCTCTGGCGCGGCCGTCGTTTCGAGCTTGTGGCCAAGTACGCCTTCTCCTCGCGCGCCGCATGGTCCCTGGCGATCCTGTTCGCGGGCTACCACATCACGCGACTAGTGCTCGAGGGCTCGTCCGGTGAGCTGCTGGCGTCGATGCAGCACTCCGTTTGCGGCGACTTGTGGGGCGAGCTATCGCGCCGGTGATGGTGCCCGTCGACGCTGCCCCGGGCACCTCTCGGGATTGAATCCTCCGTCGCTAGTCGTGGCACCGTCAGGGGCCGACGATATACGAGAGCGCGTTGCTGAGCAGCGATCCATGTGCCACGGTGTCGCGCGCCCACCATTGAACCGTCACGGGCGTGCCCACGGTGGACAGGAACGCCGCGGGCGTGCCGCCTCCGAGGCCGGCGGCGAACTCATTAAGGTCCATCGATAGAACGCCGTCGCACGAACCAGGCGTTCCGTTGACATCAAATTTGACCGGACCGCGTTTCAGGGGCGTGCCGATGCACAGCGTGCCGCCGGAGAACGGCGTGGCGGCGGGGCCTGCGTTGGAATACAGGAGCAAACCTGACTTCTGCGCGCGGGCATTGATGCAACCGACGCGAAAGCCCGTGACGGCGGAAGCGCTCGGGCTCCCCAGGAACAGCATCGCCGGCGTACTCCCGCAGGAATTCACCTTGCCAGTGCAGTACACCTCGGGGTTCGACGATCCGGGCAGAATCTGGCCGCGCAACTCACCGGCAGGAAAACCGCTGCTCGTGATCTCGATGTAGGCCAGCCCCGCGAGCAACGCCGCTTCATCCGCCTCCGCGTAGTTCCATGTGGCGAACTTGTGCGTGCCCGCGGGAAGCGTGTGCAGGATCAGCCCCGTGCCGCCTGCTGGCGCGAAGCCGTGCACGTTCGCTTGGAGTTCCGCACCCGAGTAACCGCCCGCGTCCAGGGTGATCACCGCCGTGTTCGTCGTGGTGTCGATGGCGACGAAGCCTGTCCCGGAAGCCGCCGTCGTGACGGCCGGTACCACCTGCGCACCATCGAGCGTGATGACCATGAACACTGCATCGTCCACCAACGTGAACTGACCGCGAATCTCGCCGGGCACGTACAGTTGACTGTGGATGTTCCAGTACGTCAGGCCGGCGATGATGTCGGCTTCCTGACTCTCCATGTAGTTCCACACGCTCGGCCCCTGGGTGTCGAGGGGCAGCGGATGGATTGGCGGAACTCCCGAGACCCCTGGCGGCGCCATGCCGTGGATGTGGATTCCGTACTGTCCCGGCGCGATCCCGTTGAAGCGAATGTCGCAATCAAGGCGATTGGCCGCGCGGTCCATGATGCCCCAGGCCGTGCCCGTGGCTGTGGACGAGTTCGGCGGCGTCGACTGGGCCCCTTCGAGGTCAGCGCGGAAGCAGAGCTTCTGCGCGGCCGCTGCTGGAGCGAATGCAGACCCGAGGAGGAGGACGGCGCAGATAGAGCGTTGCATGGTCATCGCAAGGTCTCACTTTCTTTGGTGGGGACGGCCCGTGGTCCCTCTAGGCGGCGTGGAGCGGGGCCCGTCCTGAAGCACGCCGTGTCACGGCACATGCGCCACTAGCGGGTTTCCTAGCTTGCCCTGCCCGGCGATTTCGTCACGGGGTTTTGGCAAATCGCCGCACCCCCGCATCGACGGCCAGCAACGGATTGCACGGGAGCGCACCCTCGCCCGTCGCCCAGACGGGCCCCGACACTCGCGCGGCGGCGAACGCGGTAGGCTTAGGCGCGCCCCGGGAGGGCGCTGCCCTGCTCGCTCCTTAGTCCCCGTTTCGACTGCGGTCTCGGCCGCCGGTCGTGGGCTTACCTGTGACACGCACAAACGACTCATCGCCTTATCGGTGGACCCTTGGCCTGCTCGGTGGACTCTTGTTCCCGGGCCTCGCCCCGGCGCAGCTGTCCACCCATGTGCTTCTCGAAGCGGCAGACGCGGGGGCGTTGGCGCACTCGCTCGAGGACCAGGGCTTCGATGTCATCGAGGGCTCGGTGAGCGCGACCGCGCTTGAGTTGGTGTGCTCTCCGGCGAGCCTGACGTATCTGCGCGAGCGCGGGTTCGCGCCCACGACAATCGCGATCGGCCGTCCCTACCAAGAGATCCAAGCGTCGCAGCAAGGGCCTGAGGCGGTGCCCGTGGGGTATCCGGACGGCGCGCAAATCCAGGCGCAATTGCTGGCTGCTGCGGCGGCCTATCCCTCGCTCGCAAAGGTCTACGACCTGACGGCGCGTTACGGGATGGCGCCCACGGTTGGCGGCAGACACCTCTACGCCATCAAGATCTCCGACAACGTTTCGACCGAAGAGGACGAACCGGCGTTGCTGCTCGTCAGCGCTCACCATGCGCGCGAGATCGTCACGCCCGTGATCGCCTTGAACGCGCTCGACAAGCTGCTCGCGCTTTACGGCGTCGATCCCGCCGTCACCGCAGCGATCGATGGTCAGGAGATATGGATCGCACCCAACTGGAATCCCGACGGCTACGACCACGTTTTCACCGTGGACAATCTTTGGCGCAAGAATCGCCGCGTCTTTCCGTCCGGCGTGGGCGTGGATCTCAATCGGAACTATCCGTTCGGTTGGAATTCGCCCTGCAGCGGCAGCACCACTGTCAGCCAGGACACCTACCGGGGGCCAAGCGCTGCGTCGGAGGTAGAGACGCAGACGATGGCGGCGTTTTCAGCGGAGCGCCGCTTCGCGAAAGTCGTCGACTACCACTCTTTCGCCTCGGAAGTGCGCTACGGCTACGGCTGCTGGACCCATCCGCTCGCGAGCTTCCTTGCGACCGAGGCCGCGGACTTGTCCCAGGCCAGCGGATACATGGGCGACACGGCCCTCTCCTGTTGTACGGCGGGCAACATCCACCTGCACTCAGCGACGACTGGCGCGTTCGCATTCCTGATCGAGACCCACACCTCGTTCCAGCCCACTTACGCCAGCGCGCAATTGGAGGCGGACAAGGTGTGGCCCGGGCTGCTCTGGCTCCTCGCGCGACCGCTGTCGATCTCGGGGCACGTCACCGACGCTTGCACCGGAGAGGCGATCGCATCGACGTTGACGTTCAGTGGCGTCAACTACGTCAATGGCGAGGTCAATGGCAGCGGCGGCAGCTTTGGCCGCTACCATGCCGTGTTGCCGCCCGGAAATTACACCGCGCAATTCAGCGCTCCAGGTTACGCCACCGCTAACCGCCCGTTCAGTGTTACGGCTGCCAGCGCCCACATCGAGGATGTGGCGCTCGTTCCCCTGCAGAATGCGACTGTCTACTGCACTGCGAAGCTCAACAGCCTCGGCTGCCTCCCTTCGATCGCCACCAGCGGCGTGCCCAGTGCGAGCGCAGCCCTCGGTTTTGTCATCAGCGCGAGCAACGTGCGCAATCTGAAACCGGGGCTGCTGCTCTACACCACCAGCGGTCAAGCAGCTGGCCCATTCCAGGGCGGATTCCTGTGCGTGGCCGCACCGGTGCGCCGTTCGATAGGACTCAATTCCCAGGGCTCGCCCGCGGGAGCCGATTGCACCGGCGTCTACGCGATCGACTTCAATGCCTTCGGTCGCGGACTGCTGGGCGGGACACCGATGGCGGCGTTGTCGGTTCCCGGCACCCAAGTGCACAGCCAATTCTGGGGACGCGATCCAGGCTTCGCCGCTCCGAACAACACCACGCTGAGCAACGCCGCAAGTTTCGTGATCTGTCAATAACCGGCCCGTGGTGGTGAGGAGCCGCGGTCCGCAACCACGGGACCGGCCGTCGATGGAATCAAGGATCCTGCCCTTGATGGCTGGGCCATAAGCAGGTGGATCCACCCTCCATTTGAGGAGCCGCCGATGCTCCACTGGTGTCCCTGGCCAGGGGTTGCGTTGCGATCATCGCCTGCGCCCTGCCCTCCACGGGATCGCTCGCATGAAACTCACTCCGATCTGCATTGCCATCGCGATCTTTGCGGCGTCCTTCGTCACGGGTTGCTACGCCGTTCGAACCGTTCCTCTGGAACCACCGATCGCTCGAAAATTGAGGCATCCCGATTCGTTCGCCCTACTCCCCGCTGGCGAGCAGCGATGCAGCATAGGGGACGTGCTCTTCACGTGCGCGCGGTACAAGGACGGCGCTCATGAAGAAGTCGGCGTCGATCGCCGTCCAGGAACGCCGCCCTTTCCCGATTCACCCGGCTGGAGCGGCACTCATCAATTCACAGCGGAAGATGGCGCGAAGCTCACGGTCTTCACACATCCCGAGTTCTACAAAGGCAAGGTCGGAGTCATTCTCGACGGCGACGACATGCTGGCCACCTCGGCACCCCTGGTGCAAGTTGAAGGCTCCAGTACAGGACGTCGCTGGGCGTTGGAAAGCGAGCGCAAGTTCTTCTATGTGCCGACTGTCCTGCTTGAAGTTTGGGGAGTCCGTTTCGGAGGAAAGAAGGGAAGCGACTATGTATTCGAGATCATTGACCGGCCGAATCCCAACGTGACGGAGGTGGTCCAGTCGCTTCAAGTCGCCGAAGCCGAGTTTCTCAGCGGATTCGTCGTGAGGGGCGTCATGGTGGACGGCATCTCCGACGACGGTCGCGGGATCATCTCGTATGTGCTGACGGACATGCGTGACGCGAAAGCGGAACTCCCGAAGGCCGGCGCGAGCATGTGATGGAGCGTGCCGAACGTCCTCGCGCGTACCCGTGGCGCCGGAAGCCAGGGCGCGCAGAGTTCCCGAGCTCGCGTCGCGCACATCCTGCAATTCAAATCCGCTCCCTGTACTCCTCGATTTCCGCGCGCGTCGGCCACTGGAACGCCGCGAGGTGCTCCGCGACGGGGCGATCGGCTGCGATGGTCACTGGCGCTTGGAATGCTCTAGCAGCCCGTTGAAAAAGCCCCTACTACGCCAGTGCGTGTTTCGGCGCTGCGGCGTCGCGCTCGGAAAGTCGTGCTCGGCGGCCAGGAAGGCCGCTTCAGCGCGATTTTCTGTGGCGCTCCCTGCCACGCCTTCACACGCCCTGTCTCGCTACGGGCCTTTTTCAACGGACTGCTAGTGTCTCAGCGGCGCTTGCGTGACTTCCGCGGTTCACGCCAAGTCTGACGTCGAGCGGGGAACCCTGACACTGTCCCTTGGCGCAGTTTCCTACCGACGAGCGCGAATTCATGCGCCTCGGCGTGGAGTCATCGGGCCGAACTCAGCCGAACTGACCGCCACCTCCCCTGCGCTAGGAGCCCGTTGAAAGAGTCCCGTCGCGAGGCGAAGAGCGCGAAGCCGCAGCAGGGCGCTTTTTCAACGGGCTGCTATGCCAGCAGTCGTCGCGCCTCGTCAACCCCAGGTGCCGGGAAGCCTTGGTGGCTGGCCATCACGCGCGTGAGTGCGACGAGGTAGATCGCGCGGTGCGCCGGCTGGGCGCGCCCGTGTTCCTCCTGTGCGGTGCGGAAGAATTTTTCGGCGTGCAAGGCGCCGTCCTCGCTGACGGCGAAAGGCAGTAGCACCGAGAACAGCGCTTCCGGTCCATGGCCCAACTCGCAGTAGCGCCGCGCCGCCGCGCAGGCTTGCTTCTGATCGCGCGCGCGAATGTGGCTGGCACACTGATCGAGCAGTGCACCGGGCTCCGACACCGTCGGCGCAATGGCGTCGTGATCGTGGGCGTGCGCAGGGAAGCCTCCCGCTTGCTCGGCCGTGTGGTAAGCCCCGGCGATCAAGCTCGCAAAAGCATTTTTCGCGCTGCCGACGCGCGCCAGGCAGCGCCAGGCATTGGCCGCGTCCGATGCGTGGACGCCGATGGAGGCGCCGTGGACGCTGCCGATCGGTTTGCCCGCGGATGCGCGCTCCTGGCCCAAATCGTGGAGCAACAGTCGCGCGCTGGCGAGCGACAGGGCTCGGCCTACATCCTCAGGATCCGTTCCCGCCGCCAATGCCTCCGCCGCCGCCGCCGCCGCCGCGGTTCTATCGCTGGCGTAGAAACTCGCTGCGAGGCGCTCGAGCGTCGCCAGGTCCGCGGGCCGCGTGCCGCGCTCGCGCTCGTTCAAGCCGTGGCGTGCCATCAACTCCGCCAACAACGCGCGGAGCGTTTCCGGCGAATGGCCTCGGCCGGCGCGCGCGGTGTCCTCGTCGATGCAAAAGCGCACGGGTTGGCGCAGCAAAGTCAGGCCGTGCTCACTTCCTGTCAAACGCAGCAAATCGTAGGCGCGCCAGGCGAGCACGACGCGGTGAACGTTCACCTCATCGCGCACCACCGTTTGGATTTCCTCCCAGGCCTGCGCGGTCGATTCTGATTCTGCGACCGCGAGGTTTCTCTCGGCCCGCTCAAGCTTGCGCGCGCGCAGCGCTTCGGCCAGCGTGCCCTCACCCCTGGGGTCTTGGATCGGCGCCAGCGCATCGTCCGCACTCCGATTGGCGTCGTGCAAGAAGCGCGTATTGCGGTGCAGCACCTTGAGCACCGGCAATGCTTCGAGTCCCGCAGGCATCTGCGCCGCCACCTCGTAGCTCGGCACCAGGGCCATCAGCGCGTGATAGCCGTTGTAATCCGTCCCACCGTGTCCGCGCGCGTTGGCCAAGGCCCCAGCTCCGACGAGATCGGACAACGGCGTCCCGGACTTCAGCTTCTTCACCAAGAGCGGCAAGAGCGCGTCGGCCTCGGTCCCTTGCATTAGGTCCACCAGCGGATCGAGGGCGCCAAAGCGCAGGCGCTCCCTCGCGAGCAGCATCGAAGACGCGCCGAATCCGGCGCGCTGCACCAGGGCAAGTCCAACTGAGGCATAGAGGGTCTGCCTGCAGATGCCATTCAAGAATTCACGGCGACTCGAAGTGTTCATGCTCTGCTCCTGGCAAGACCCGCGCGGATTCGAGGGAACGACTCTCCGCCAGCAGCCTACGTGTCCGCGAGGACCAGTGCGTGTTTCCATCCGGTAATGACCTGTGGTGGATCGGGAACGCGGCTTTTCCCCGCGGCGTGCGATACGCGTGACCAGGGCCTCTCGGCGACGCCAGAGCACGTATTCGTCGCGAAGTGGCCCATGGCACGGTCGTTGCGATCAGGGGTCTGCACGAATTCAAGAAACCGCGACCTCCAGCCCACGAGTCAGACATGCAACGAATTGCCAAGAACCCACTGCTCTTCACCGGCGTCTTCGCGGCGAGCCTTGCGCTGCCGTCGCTCTCTTTCGCCCACGGCGGAACGTACCGCGGGCCCCAGGACACCGTTCCGCCCTCGGGCGGCGGAGGCGGTCAAGGTGGAGGCGTGCCGACGCCTGGTCCCGTGGGTCCGGGCGTGCCCGGTGGAGGTCGTCAGACGCCGGGTGGCGTGACCCCTGGGCAGCCGGCCGGTGACCCCGCCGGCGGCCGACGCAACACTGGCGGCGACGGCGCAGGAGCCGACCTCACGGGCTGGGAATACTGGTGGGCGTTCAATCGCGATCCGTTCCTGAACCTGAAGTCGCACATCGCGTCGCTCGGAGTTCAGACGGGTTCCGAAGAGCACTACCTCGGCCGCGGGGAGAGCGTCCAGTCGCGCGACATGCTGCGCGTGAGCGAGCAGAAGGTCCGGGGTGATATTGTCCCGCGCTTGCTCGCGGCGCTGAAGAGCGAATCGTCCAACGACGTGCAATCGAGTTGCATGATCGCCCTGGCGAAAATTGGGGAGGCCAAGGGTGAGGACGGCAAGTCGCCGATCGCAGAGGCGATTCGTCCTCTGCTCATCGACAAGAGCCAAGAGGTGTCCGAGACCGCTGCTGTGGCCTTGGGCATTCTCGCAGACAAGGCGAACATCGGGCTCTTGACTGCGGTGCTCGAAAACGATGACGCGCGAATGCGTTCGCTCGGTGTGGGACAAATCGGCGACGTCAGCGTGCGCACGCGTGCCTTCGCTGCCTACGGCTTGGGCCTGATTGGCTACAAGGCGTCGGCCACGGATCGCGTGCAAATCCTCGCAACCCTGCGCAAGATCCTCGACGGCGAGGGCAAGCGCATGGCGCAGCGCGACATCCAAGTCGCCTGTCTGACCGCCGTGGGTCTTATGCCCCTGGCCCACAGCGCGACCGATTTGGAGGGCATTGACGGAGTCAACACGACGCCAAATTCCATGGAGACCCTGCAGGAGCAGTTGCGCTACTTGCTCGCCTACTACGCTGACGAGAGCAACAACCACCTGATTCGCGCCCACGCTCCGACTGCCATGGCGCGCCTGCTATCCGTCAGCGATTCCGCCGCCGTGGCGATTCTGCGCGAAGAGGTGGCCGGCATCCTGTCGAAGAGCCTCACGCGCGAATCGAAGGACACCAACGCCATCCAGCAGAGCTGCGTCCTGGCGCTGGGCATGATCGGCGACTGCGACGAGGATGCAGTGGACAAGTCGATTCGCGCCAAGCTCATGGGTGTCAAGGACGAGCTCATGGATCAGCAGGTGCGCAATTTCGCCCTGATCGCCTTGGCCCAAGCATCGGGACGGCCCGGAACCGGACTTGGCGATCCCATCGACGGCGTGAACACGAAGAACAAGCGCGAGAACTCGCGCTCGTTCCTGCTGGCGCAACTGGGCCAGGGCAAGAGCGCGGTCTATCCGTGGTCGGGAATGGCCCTCGCCGTCATGGAGCGCGGACTCGACGACGCGCGCCTTGCTTCGTCGCCCGAGGTGAAGCAGGCGCTGCAAAGTGCACTGGAGCAAGCGGGTTCGCCGTCCCATCAGGGCGCGTTCGCCATCGCTTGCGGACTGGTGCGCGATCCCGCCGCCAAAGATGTACTGCTGCGCAACCTCGAGCGCGTGCGGGACGTCGAAGCGCGTGGCTACACGGCGGTGGGCCTGGGCCTGTTGGGCGACCGCTCGGCGCTGCCGGCGATCCAAGAGGTCGTGCGCAAGTCGAAGTACCAAGCGCCGCTGCTGAAGAGTGCGGCGATTGGTCTTGGGTTGCTCGGAGACAAGGACCTCGTGGAGGAACTGGTGGTGATGCTCAAGGGCGCCACGGGTTTGTCGTCCCAGGCGGCGATCAGTTCGGCCCTGGGATTCATCGGCGACTCGCGCTCGGTGGACCCCTTGATCGAAATGATGCAGGACCAGGAAGTCACCGCACTAGCGCGCGCCTTCGCGGCGGTGGCGCTCGGCATCATCTCCGACAAAGAGCCGCTGCCCTGGAATTCGAAGATCGCGGTGGGCAGCAACTACCACGCGAACACCGAGACGCTGACGAACCAGACCTCGGGGATCCTCGACATACTGTGATCGCAGTCGTCGAGCCCACCAGACGGATCAGCGCACCATGGAACCGCACCACTTCGCGCTGATCCTCGCATGCAGCCTCGCCGTGCCGGGCATTGCCCATGGGCACGGCGGGCGCTGCTATTTTCCTCCTGACACGGCGCCGCCCGCAGCTTCACACGCCGACGGAAACCACGCTGGAGGCGCGCCCGTCCGCAGCCCCGTGTGCTTCGCAGCGAGCTGCGAGTTGCCTGCGAAATGTCAGATGCCGCCTGCGAGTGAGCTCGACCAGGGGACGCCACGCGCGGTGAACGAGGCGGTGTTCGATCAACTGTCGCCAGAGCCAGTTCGAGCGCTTGTACAAGTACGACATGGCGAGGTACGGGAGCAGCGCGCGGCCGTCGGCGGGCCTGCGATGCCAAATCGAACGATGGGAGAACAAGCGCCGGTAGCACCAGGCGTAGCCCTCGGCCAACTGCTCGACCTGCATGTGGCGCGGCTGGAACACGACGTGGGACGTGTCGTAGCGCGACCAGTCGCGGTGCAAGAGTCGACCTTCCGCTTCGAACTGACGGAACAGCGGCGTGCCCGGGTAGGGCGTCAGGATGTGGAACGTCGCGCACTCCAGGCGCTGGGCCTCGATCCAGTCCACGAGTTCCGCGAAACAATCCGCGTGATCGTGGTCGAAGCCCAATACGAAGCTGCCGTTGACCTGGATGCCGTGGTCGTGCAGCAGGGCGACGCGCTTTGCGTATTCCTCCGGCCGCGGCGTTTTCTTGCGCGCGTCCGTGAGGTTGGCCCCGCTGAGGGATTCGAAGCCCACGAAGACGCCGGTGCAACCGGCCAGGGCCATTTCGCGCACCAGGGTCGGATCGTCGGTGGTGTCGATCGAGATTGCCGCGCTCCAGATTTTTTCAAGGGGCTTCAGGGCCTGACACAGCGCGCGCAGGTATTCGGGATTCGAGCCGAGGTTGTTGTCGACGAACACGCCGTAGGGTTGTCCGTCAGCTTCGAATTCGCGCGCGATCTGGGCTGGATCGCGGACCTGGTAGGGCAAATGCAGCCGTCGGTGGCGAGGTAGCAGAATCCGCAGCGGTTGTGGCAACCGCGCGTCGCGATCAGGCTCGTGGTCGTCAGGAACGAAGCGCGAGGCAGGAGTGAGCGTCGCGGCGCGGGTTCGTCGCGGCAGGGCAGAGTGAATCCACCGCGATACATTGGTTTCAAGCGGCCGTTCGCAATGTCGCCCAGGATCGTGCCCCACAGTTGCACGCCTTCGCCGATGGCCAGCGCGTCGGCGTGGGGAGCGCACTCCTCGGGGCACGAAAGCACGTGCAATCCGCCGAGAATCACTGTCGCTCCGCGCTTTCGATACCACGCGGCCAACTCGAACGCGCGGCGGGCGAAGGTCAGGTGAACGCTGATGCCGACGACCTGCGGGAACGGATCCGAGGGCGGCGAACCTTGCAGCAGGTTTTCGTCCCAGTACTCCACTTCCCAATCCGCTGGCGTCGCGGCGGCGATGCTTGTCAGTGCGAGAGTCGGCGTCAGCACGTGCTTGCCGAAACTCGCGTGGGGGTCCTTGGGATAAAAGGGGTTGAGCAGCAGCGCCAGTCGCGCGCGCGGGGGCGGGGGCCGGAGCGTGGGATCGAGCCGCGGTGCTTCGCGCATGGGGCGCGGTGAATTGAGTGTGTTTGCACGGAGCTTGTTCATGGGCAGCAGCGTGGCTCATCGACTTTGCTGCGCAAAGCGCAATCCCCGCAACGGTCCCAGCCTCTGGGCCACGGCGGAAGTCGCCGAATGCCGGGAAGGGCGCCCGGTGCTCGTTCGTCTCCTGTGAAGTCCTGATTCGAAGCCACTTTCCACGGAGCTGACGATGAACACTGCGTCCCGCATCGGCCTGTTCGCGATCTTCCTCGGCGCTTGCGCGGCGCCCCAGAATTACAACCACGAAAGAGCACACGCGCGGGCGCTTGCACCGCTGCTGAACCTGGCCTCCGGGCCGCTTTTCCCGGCGCCGTCCGGTCCACTGAGCCTCCAGGGCGACGGTGGGCGCCCGCTCAACATGTTCGAGGTGCTCGAACGGCTCTCGAGCCTGACGAACGTGACGTACTCCAGCGACGCGCGGATCACCGAGCAATTGAAGGCGACGCCCGTGGCGCTGACCCAGTCCGGCAAGGTGTCGGGCGAGGATGCGTACGCCTGGGTCGAATCGTTGCTGAGTCAGAGCGGATTCACGCTCGCGATGCTGCAGCAAGGCAAGCGGCCGCTGGTCGGCGTTTACTCGACCGGCAGCCGCCCCGGTAGCGCGCCGCCGTTCCTCGTGGTGGACGTCGCGCAGATCGACGAATGCCGCGCCCATCCCGCGCTGCTCGTTTCGATGGTGGTCAGCTTGCCCCACACCGACGTGCGCGCGCTCGGCAACAGTTTGCGCACGCTGACCCAGGACAATGGTCCGAGCATGGTGACTCCCGTGGGCACCACGAAGAGTGTGGTCATCGGCGGCACAGGCCGCTACGTGGCGGACACGGTGACGATGCTCCTGACGGTCGACCAGCGCGCTGGTGAGGGCAAGGCCCTGGACCCGAACTCGCCGCCGCCCGCTGGCCCCTGAGGAGTTCGCGGGCGAGGACGCGCCCTTGGTGCCAGGGACGCAGGAAACTTGATCGAGAACCTGCGGTATCACCGCTGGTCCGGAGGATCTGGCCATGATCAAGTTCCCTGCGTCCCTGACTCCACTCGCTGCATCGCCGAGACCCGAAAGAATGCGACGCACGCGGAATGCGGCGAGCGTCGCGGCAATGTGCTTCCTCGCCAGCTGCGCCGCGCCGCGCAAGACTCACGAGCCGTGGGTCTACGTCATGTCGCGTTACTTTTATTCCGACATGGGCGACAGCGGCGAGTTGTTCGCATCCCTGGCAACCGACTGCAATTCGGAAGGCGCTGCGGTCGCCGCGCTGTGCGTGTTCGCCCTGCCCTTCGCGCTCGATACGGTCCTCTTGCCGGTCACGATTCCGCACGACATGGTGTGGGTCAAGTGAGGTTGCAATGACGTGGAAGGCGAACTTGCCGGTGCCGATGCTTGTGCTGCTGCTGCTCGCGAGTTGCACCGCGCCCGCAACTGTGGGGCGCTTGCACTTTGGCGTTGTGGCGGACGCAACAACGCCCGCCGGAGCAGAGTTGCAAACCTTCGACCACCACGGGACAGCGAAGGATGAGGAGGGACCGGTCAGCGTCGAGCTGCCGCTCTTGAAGTGCGAGGTGCGCTCCACGGCCCTGGGGCAAGACAAGTATGGCTACCCCGGTGTGACTGTCGAGCTTCGCAGTGAGGATGCGCAGAGCTTCAGGACCTTCACCGCGAGAATCAAAGGCCGCGAGATGGTCGTAATTGTCGGATCCGCGGTGAGGTTCAAGGCCGTCGTGGCTGATGAGTTGCCCGGGATCGCCTTCTTGTCAGGGGGCTTCAGCACCGAAGAGGCCATGGCGCTCGAGGCCGCGATCCGCCGCTGACGCGCGCGGCGCGGTTTTGCGCGTGTCCATGGAGCCAGGTCCTTGCCTCGGGCTCGGCGATTGGCAACCGTGAGCGGTCGAGCCTCCCGCGCGAACCGATGACCCGCATTCCTCTCCGGTTGAAGAGCGCCGCGCTCGTGTTTGCCCTGGCGCTTGTGACGCGCGTGCTGTTCCTCTACGCGACCTCCGATCGCGGTTGGCCGCACTCTGTGTTCTATGAGGGCGATGCCACGGTCTTTGCCCGCTGGGCCCAGGCCCTCGACCGCGGAGAGCCCTTCGAGTTCGACTTGCCGATGCGCACGCCGGCGGTCGCCTTTGCCCTGCATTGGCTAGCGCCCGGCGTGATCGCCGCGCCGTTCACCCTCCTGAAGCTCCTGTGGTGCGCTATTTCCGCCGCGACCTGTGCCATGGTTTTCGCGGTCGTGGAACGCGAGCGCTCCGCCCGTGCGGCGTGGATCGCCTCGATCCTGACCTGCTTCTCCTTCGGCGCGTACGAGTTGGCGACGTCCCTGAACAGCGAGGCGCCCTACGCATTTCTGCTGGTGCTGCTCCTCGGCGCGACGTTGCGCTGGGTTCGCGGGCCGGGGCCACTGCTTGCCTTGGCGATCGGAGTACTCCATGGAATCGCGCTGCTCCTGCGCGCCGAACACACGCTGCTGCTCGCGGGCTTCCTCCTTTGGTGCGGACTGGCGCTCCGCAATCGGCGCGCGTGGGTTGGCCTTGCCCTTACCGCCGCCGCGGCGTTGCTCGTGTGTCTGCCGTGGGTCTGGCGCAGCCACCTTGCGACACAGCGCTTCAACGCCGTCGCGGCCGAGGCGATCGACTTCCAAGCCGCTGTGCCGCCGTGGACCGACGATGCCCGCGAGTTCTTGGGCGGTCTTCCGGCCTTTGCGCGCGAGGGGAATTTCGCCTACGCGTCATTCCTTGCCCGTTCGAAGGCCGTTAAGGAGGTGGACCGTGCCTACCTGGAGCGCTATTTCGACGAGCAATTCGCCTACGTGCCCGAGCCGCTGGCGGAATGGACTCTCGCTTCCTCCAAGGGCGCCCTGGATTTCGCACTGGCGAATCACCCCGAGTCACGGGGCGGATTTTCGCGGGCCGCACTGTTCGACGGCACCGACGCGGCACCGGAGTTCGCCTTCGGCAGACCCAGTCACCTGAAGCTCTACAACCACGGTGTCGATGTGGGGCTCGGCTGGATCCGAGCCGATTTCGGCGCCTGGGGGCGGCTGGCGGGGCAGAAGTTCGAGCGCTTCTTTGCCGGCGCCACACTGGGCTTCACTGCATACGACCTGCCCCACAGCCGCGCGAACCTTCGCCGCCCGGTCGACCTGGCGACGCCGATCGAAAGCAGCACCGTGTTCCGTGTCCTGCTCGCAATTGGCGTCCTCTGGGGGATGCTGCTCGCTTGGCGCGGCGGCCTGGGCGGTCTGTGCCTGCTCGTGATCGGCTACAAGCTCGTGATCACGGCGCTCTACTACGGCTATGCGCGTCAGGCCGTCTCGATCCAGGCGGTCTTCTTCGTCTTCGCAGCAATCGCGATCGATGCGCTGCTGACGCGCGTCAAGCTCCCCGCGAAATTGACCCTGGGGCTTGGCCTCGCGACCGTGATCGGATTGCTCGGATGCGACATTTCCAACTTTGGCGCCGACACGGCCTACGACATCCGCGCCACCGATCCGAAGACCGTCATCTCGACCACGGCCGAGTGGGGGACCGGGGCCTTCGAGTGCACCGAGGAGATCCAAATCACTCCGCGCTGAGGCTCAGGGCAGGTCGACCGTTCTCGACCCTACGCCCAGGCTCATGATTCGTCCGGGGTGGCTATAGTGGGCGCGTCCTTTTCGGAGAAACCGAGCATGCGCCAATTGCGTCCCTGGATCGCCGCCCTGGTCCTCGCGCTTTTCGTCCCAGATCTTTGCGCCCAGGGTGGCTACGACACGACCAAGTTCAAGGAACTCGGTCTGGAGCTGCCACTGCCGCGCGACTACGAGCAGATTCCGACTCAGCCGGACGAGGATTGGGTCGTGCTGTATTTCGCCGAGCGCGTACCGAAGGACAAGGACAAGAAAAAGGCCCTGCGTCCCGAGCTCAATGTCGTCTGGATCGATTGGGTCAAGGATGGACCGGTTACGCCCGGGGGCTCGACGGACGCGCCGCCCGCGCCTGAGCCGGAAGATCCCGACAGCGGGGTGCCCGCTGAGAAGCAGGGAGGAGAAAAGCCGGAAGAGAAGCCGCCGCCTCCTCCGCCGCCGATCAACACATTCGAGCGCTACGTGACACAGAAGCTGCCCATGTGGTCGCTGAAGGACGCCAAGGGCGCGGATCCGGAAAAGGGCTGGCGGCGCTTCGAAGGCACACTGGAGATCGACTCCAAGCGCGGACCGGATGCGCGCGGCGTCGCGATCTGGTTCGTCAGCGACAAACGCACGATCGCGCTCTACGGAATCTGCGGCAAGGAGGACCTGGAGAAGCAGCAGAAAATCTGGCGCACGATGGCCGACAAGCTCGAGATCGGCGAGCCCGAGGACAATTCGAGCGAAAAGTGGACGCGCTACTACTCCAGTCGCGATGTGCTGGACGCGCCTTACCGAAGTGACGTGCGCTCAAAGCTCGTGCGCGGCTGGAACGCGGAGGACACGAAGAACTACATCCTGATCTTCGACACCAAAGACAGGCCGCTGATCCGCTTGATTTCCACCGAGCTCGAAGCGATGCGCGCCGAGTACGAGCGCCTGTTTCCGCCCAGCGCGCCGGTTACCGCGGTTTCGGCCGTGCGCATCTGCAAGGACAAGGCCGAATACCATCAATACGGCGGCCCGCCGAGTTCGGGCGGCTATTGGAATTCCGAGGCCCAGGAGCTCGTGTTCTACGACTACGAAAACGTCAAGGGCAAGGCGAACACGGGCAAGGCGAACTCGCGCATCGTGCTGTACCACGAGGCGTTTCACCAGTACATCCACTACTCCTGCGGCGAGCTGGCGCCGCACTCCTGGTACAACGAAGGCACCGGCGACTACTTCTCGGGTTCAGTGATTTCCGGCGGCAAGGTGATGCGCATCGGCGTCAATCCTTGGCGCATCGCCACAATTCAGGCGGCGATCGAGTCCGACCAGGACGTCAGCTGGGAGAAGATCATTCGCTACGAGCAGGGCCAGTACTACGCCAACGCGCGCATCTGCTACGCCCAAGGTTGGTCGATGATCTACTTCCTGCGCACGGCGAAGGCGGTCGAGAAGAATCCGCAGTGGAAGAAAATCCTGCCGGTGTACTTCGACGCCCTGAAGGAAACGTGGAAGACCGAGCATGCCGCGCTCAAGGCCGCCGGAGGACTCGATGATCCGAAGCGCAAGGCGGAAGCGCAGGCGCGCGTGCGGGAGGCGGCGGTGACCAAGGCCTTCGAAGGTGTCGTGCTCAGCGACATCCAGAGCGCCTGGAGGGAGTACACCATGACCCTCAAGGTGCCGAAGAACTGAGGCGCAAGCGTTGATGCGAGTACTGCTGTCCTGGCTGATCGTCATCGCCGCGCTGCTCGTGCCCTGGGCGAGCGCACAGTCGAATAGTCCCGCGGCCCAGTGGGAAAGTAAACGGCTCAAGCTGCAGATCGAGCAGAGCCAACGTCACCTCGAGTACGGAATGGAACTGCGCAAGCAGGGCCTGACGATCCAGGCGGCGGCGGAGATCATTCGCGCGGCGGAGCTCGGCAAGGGCCGTCATCCGGGAGCGACGACCGTGCTCTCGATCATGCGCCAGTACGACGCGGCGTTTTGGAAGCGCTACGGCTCCCGCGCGTCGCCTGCCAAAGTCGAGATGTACGACAAGAAGGCGCGCGGGTTCGCGGCGACGGAGGAAAAGGAAATCCTGGACCTGGCCAATTGGGCGAATTCCAAGAAGCTCGAGGACGAGGCCCAGGAGGTCTACCTCGAGATCCTGCTGCGCCGCGACGAGGCCCTGGATTTCGATGCCAAGGATCAAATCGTGCTGCCCGCAGGCACGATCCCCAAGGACGCCTCCGCACGGATCAAGGCGGGCGCGATTGCGATCAACGGCCGCTGGTACGTGCGCGATGAGTTGCTCGCGAAGTTGCCGGAACTGAAGGAGGTCTTCGAAGTCTCCAGCCCTGAACTGCGCGTGCGCACCACCACGACCGAGGAACAGGCGCGCGAATTGCACAACATGTGCGTGAGTCTCTTGCCGGCGTTGGCGCTCGACATGGGCGCATCCCCTCAGCGCCGGCTCTCGCTGCTCGTGTTCGGCAAACGAGCGGAGTACGAGATGACCTGCGACGCGCTCGGCTTCGGCGGGCACAGGGTCGTGACCGGTTTGGCTTCATCCTCCCCGTTCGTCGCCCTGGTTTGCGCCGAGGAAACGCCGGTGGAAGTGCTGAACGCGGTTTGTCTGCACGAGCTGACGCACTTGTTCTGCTTCGCCGTTTCCCACAGCGTTTTCCCGCACTGGTACAACGAGGGCTTCGCCGAGACTTTCGGCGGCGCGGATACGTTTCGCTGGGACGGCACGAAACTGACCGTTGCGGGGATGTTCGCCCGCGAGCGCATCGACGCGCTCAAGCTCGAGGGCGGCACGCTGCCTCTGGCCCAGATGTTCGCCACCGATCCCTTGACCCTGTGGACGCGCAGCAAGGACGCCGGGCTCGCTTTCTATGCCCAGGCCTGGGCATTCGTGCGCTACCTGCGCACCGGCGCCGGAGCAGAAATTGCCACGCGTTTCGATCAGTGGGAAGCGCGCTGCCTCGGGCAGGCCATGGGCTTCGAACTGGGCGCGAAACGTTCGACGCAGAGCGGTCCCGCGGGGGATCTGTTCCTCGAACTGTTCGGCAAGGACCTGCCGAAGCTGGAACTCGGATTTCAGGCCTGGCTGCGCGAGCTTTGAACTGCGCGGCGGCGGAAGCGCTCCGTCACCGCGACCGCCACCCTCAGGCCTAGCAGCCCGCCCGAAAAAGTGCCCTGCTGGCGCTTCGCGCTCTTCGCCACGGCGTCGTCACACTCGTCGGGCCGTGCTCAGCGGCCAAGAAGGCCGCCTCCGGCGTCCCCCCGTAGTCCCTTCGGCGTGTTCCTAGCCACGACGAAGATCGCTTCGCCTCGCGACGGAATTTTTTCGGGCGGGCTGCTAGCCCGTGACCTTCGAGATCAGCGCACGCAGAGGATCGAAGAAGCGATCCACCACGCGCTCCTTGAGCGGGATGATCGCGTTGTCGGTGATCGTGATGTTCTCGGGGCAGACCTTCGTGCAGCACTTGGTGATGTTGCAGTAGCCCAGGCCGTCGGTCTTGCGCAGGTCGCCCAGGCGGTCCTCGACGTCGAGCGGATGCATTTCCAGGGCCGCGGTGTAGACGAAGAAGCGCGGGCCGATGAACTCGTCGTGCTTGTGGTGGTCGCGCAATACGTGGCACACGTCTTGGCACAGGAAGCACTCGATGCACTTGCGGAATTCCTGCACGCGATCGACGTCCACCTGGCTCATGCGCCAGGTGCCGTCCGGCGCATCCGGCGCCCGCGGCTTGAATTTCTTGATGCGTTTCTTGACCTCGAAGTTCCACGACACGTCCGTGACCAGGTCGCGGATCACCGGGAAGGCGCGCATCGGCTCGATCGTGACCGGCTCGTCGAGATTGAGGTCTGTGAGCCGCGTCATGCACATCAACTTGGGCATGCCGTTGACTTCCGCCGAGCACGAACCGCACTTGCCGGCCTTGCAGTTCCAGCGCACGGCGAGATCCGGTGCGGATTCGGCCTGGATCTGGTGAACGGCGTCGAGGACCACCATGCCCTCGCCGACCTCGGTGGTGTAGTCCACCGGTTTCAGACCGTCCTTGCCGCCGCGCGTGATCCTGAATGTTGCTTTGGCCATTACGCCATCTCCGCGATGATTTTCTTGTGCTCGTCGGTCATCGGCGGCAAAGGCACGCGCGAGAGTTTCATCTCGCCGTCGCCCCCGCGTTCGATGCCCAGGTTGAATGTGGACCAGGTGTCGCTCTTCTTGGGGAAGTCGTCGCGGAAGTGGGCCCCGCGGCTTTCCTGGCGTTCGAGCGCACAGATGGTGACCGCCTCGGCGACGGTCAGGAGATTCTCGAGTTCGAGCGCCGTGTGCCAGCCGGGATTGAACTCGCGGTGACCTTCGACGCTGACTTTCTTGGCGCGCTGCCGCAGGACTTTCAGGCCCTCGATCGCGCGGCGCATCTCGGCGTCCGTGCGCACGATGCCCACGAGCTCCTGCATCATTTCTTGCAGGGCTGCCTGGACCACGAAGGCGTTTTCCGCGCCGGCCGTACCGCTGCGCTCGAACGGTTCGAGCGTCTTGCGCACGAGTTCTTCGACCTGTGACTCGTTGACCGCCAGGGCCTTTTGCTCCTTGGCGTACTTGGCCGCGTACTCGCCCGCGCGCTTGCCGAAGACCAGCAAGTCCGACAGAGAATTGCCGCCGAGGCGATTGGCGCCGTGCAGTCCCGCGGCGCTTTCACCCGCGGCGAACAGCCCGGCCACGCGCGACATCTGCGTCGTGGGGTCCACGCGCACTCCGCCCATGACGTAGTGCGTCGTCGGGCCGACTTCCATGGGCTCGGTGGTGATGTCGAGGCCCGCCAGTTGCTTGAACTGGTGGTACATGCTCGGCAGCTTCTTCTTGATGTGTTCGGGCGCGTTCTTCAGGCGCTCCTTGATCCACGAAATGTCGAGAAACACACCGCCGTGGGGACTGCCGCGGCCGGCCTTGATCTCGCGCACGATGCAGCGTGCCACGTGGTCGCGGGTCAGTAGCTCCGGCGGCCGGCGCGAGTTCTTGTCGCCCTGGGTGTAGCTCCAGCCCTCTTCTTCATTGTCCGCGGTGGAGCTTTTGTAGTTCTCCGGGATGTCGTCGAACATGAATCGACGTCCGTCCTTGTTGCGCAGCACGCCGCCTTCGCCGCGCACGCCCTCGGTGACGAGGATGCCGCGCACGCTGGGGGGCCAGACCATCCCCGTGGGGTGGAATTGGACGAACTCCATGTCCATCAATTCCGCACCGGCACGGTAGGCGAGCGCTTGGCCGTCGCCGGTGTACTCCCAGGAGTTGCTCGTGATCTTGAACGCCCGGCCGATGCCGCCGGTGGCGATCACGATCGCCGGCGCCTTGAACACGCGGAAGCGCCCGCGCTCGCGGTCGTAGGCGAAAGCGCCGCAGACCCGTCCGCCTTCCTTGAGGATCTCGACCACCGTGCACTCCATGTGCACGTCGATGCCCTGGTGGATGCCGTGGTCCTGAAGCGTGCGAATCATCTCCAGGCCGGTGCGGTCGCCGACGTGGGCCAGACGCGGATAGCGGTGGCCGCCGAAGTTGCGCTGCAGAATGCGGCCGTCCTTGGTGCGGTCGAACACCGCGCCCCAAGCTTCCAGTTCGTTCACACGCGCCGGAGCTTCCTTGGCGTGGAACTCTGCCATCAGCGGGTTGTTCAGATACTGCCCACCGCGCATCGTGTCGGCGAAGTGCACGCGCCAGTTGTCGCGGTCGTCGACGTTGCCCAGCGACGCCGCCATGCCGCCCTCGGCCATGACCGTGTGCGCTTTGCCGAGCAACGACTTGCACACGAGTCCCACGCGCGCGCCCGTGGCCGAGGCTTCGATCGCCGCGCGCAGGCCCGCGCCGCCGGCGCCGATGACGAGCACGTCGTGCTCGATGATCTGGACTTCAGTTTTCAAAGGATCCTCCAGTCGGTCCAGATGCCCATGGAACACAGGCGAATGTAGAGATCAGAGAAACCCACGGAGCACAGGCTGAACCAGGCGAAGTTCATGTGCTTGGGGTTGATGCAGGTCACGCAGCTGTAGGCCTTGAGCCGCGCCGGGTGCTTCGACAGCACGTCGATCGAGCCGCCGAGCAGGTGACGCAGCGAGTGACAGCTGAACGTGTATCCGCCGAGGAGCACGGTATTGACCGTCAGGATGATCGTCCCAAGGCCGATCCCAAAATGCTCGACGCCGGTCACCGGGTCCTTGAACCACAGTGCCAACCAGACGTCGTGGGCCAGCAGCACGATGAAGGCCAGTGCGATGTACAGGAAGTATCGGTGCGCGTTCTGCAGGATCAGCGGCAGCGAATTCTCGCCGCGGTACTCGTTGCGCGGCTCGCCGACCATGCAGGCGGAGGGATCAGACCAGAACGCCTTGTAGTAGGCGCCGCGGTAGTAGTAGCAGGTGAAGCGGAACAGCCCCGGTGCCCACAGGATCAACAGTGCGGGCGAAAACGGAATGAAACTAGGCCAGAAGCCCGGCTTGGGGCCGAACCAACTGTGGGGCGAGTCGCCAAAGATCTCGGGCGAGTAGAACGGCGACAGGTAGGGGCCGTGGGTGTAGTGCGCTCCCTGGAACGCCGCCCAGGTCGAATACACGATGAACGTGGACAGCCCGAGGAACACCCCCAGGGGCTGAAGCCACCACATGTCGCGCCGCGCCGTCGCGCCGAACGCTTGCCGCTCACGAACACCAGTTAGAGCCATCGGTCCCTCGTCCACGTTTTTCGCCGGTTCGGCGCGCAAGTCGCGAGGGCAAAGGCCCCGCGCGCGCCGATCAGATCGCTGATTGTGTAGCTAGGCATTTTTGCGGCCGGTGGCCGGGCAAGTCAACCAGAAGCTCTGCGGGGCCGCAATTTCCGTGAGATCCGCGCGCCAGGCCGGGTTCCCGCCGGGTCGCGGCATGCTCGCCCCGTGCTATCCTCCAGGGCCCGGTCCGCTCCCATGACTTGGATTCAAACAACTGCGCCGGCGGGCGCCGAGCAGGCGCTGCGCAAGGCGATCGAGATGCAGCGCGCGCTGTATCCGAAGGAGTACGCGCAAGCGGTGTCGCCCGGAGGCGACAGCATCGTAACCGCCCACGCGTTGATGCCCGCGGCCCTGTTCCACGTGTTCGCGAGTTTCGGCGAGATGATGTCGCCCGATCTGCCCCTCAGTCGCGCGCAGCACGAGATGATCGCCACGGTGGTGTCGATCACCAACCGCTGCTTCTACTGAACCGAGGCCCATGCGGAGCTGCTCCGCAGGGTCACAGGCGATGATGCCCTCGTCCGGCAGTTGCTCGACGATCACCGGACAGCGGCCCTGAGCGAGCGCGACCGCGCGATGCTCGACTACGCAGTGCTGCTGACGCGCGATGCCGTCGCGATCTCGCCAGCGGAACACGACAAGTTGCGCGCCGTTGGCTTCGACGAACGCGCGCTGCTCCAGATCACGCTGATCGCGGCTTGGTTCAACTACATCAATCGCGTGGCGGATGCACTCGGCGTCGGCCGCGGAGCCCTCGGCGGGCATGAATCGCTGAAGTAGCGCGCATCCCGCGCAGCGGCCCCGCGGCAGATCAAGGGGCCGTCAGCCAGGCAGTGAACTTCGAGCGTGGAAGTGGCGTGCTCATCCAAGACGTGTCGGGCAGCGGCGCGTGCAGCAGGTCGCGCACGGGTACCAGCTGCTTCAAGCTCTCGCGCGACAGACTGCCCTTCTTCGTGCGCCAGCGGATCTCACCGGACTCCTGAATGCGCGCTACCACGCTCTCGGTCAGACGACAGTCCCCAGCGACGTAGTCGAGCACGAGCTGGTGATTCCCAAGGGCCCACTGTCGCGGCGCATCGGCGCCGTGCATCAGTTTCTTCTCCGCCAGACCCATGCCGTCCGCCACGGCGGCAAGTCCCACGGGATAGCCCTTCAGGACGAAGAACTGGAACATGGGGTCGAACAGATCGAGAGCGATCTGGCGCGCGAGCTCGACGTCTTTGGCCGCGGCGCCGAGCCAGCGCAGGTCGAAGGACAGGCCGTTCCACGCGCAGACCATGGCGCCGGCCACCTGAGCCTCGCGCAAATGCAAGAGCACCTCGCGCGCCCCCGCTGCATCCAATGCCCGCAGTGGATTTCCCCCGGCGTCTCTGGCGTACCAATGGCGCAATTCACCGCGATCATCGATGGCTGCGGCGCAGGAAATTTGGAACGGCCCGTACTTGTCGAGGTCTTCACCGGGCGCGAGCTCAAGTTCGTCGGCGATTTCGATGTCAAAGGCCAGGCGTCGCCCCCTCTGCGCGCTCATCGCGGATCCTTGGGGCTTTCGGCGCCCATCTGAGCCAGATGATCGCTGGCAAACCAGTCGTCGAGCGTGTGGGGGCCCAGGCGCTCTAGCAGCGCAGAGAAACGGTTCTTGGCCTCGGCGACGTTGGCCGCGTCGAGCAGTGCGAAGCTGCGCTCACCGTCGAGACGCGCCAGCAGGTACACGCCCTCAGTCGCTGTCATCTGCCACAGCTCACGCTCGGCGCGCAGATGATCCTCGGCAGTGAGCAGCACATAGGTTCGCGCGCCGCTGCCTGGAGCGAGCTTGAGTCCCTCCGCCAGGGCGCGCTCCTCACGCTTCAGATCGCGCTCGAGCGCCTCCCGCAGGGGCGCGCCCGTGGCCAGTGCGTGGTACTCGAGCACGAATACCCCGGCCTGCGCTGCGGGATCCGTCTCAGCCCAGGCCTTGGCCTGCGCTTCGTTTGCAGTGTCGAGCACGAACAGTCCGCGCAAGTCAGTGGCGTGCCGAGTCGCACCGAAGGGGCCCGCCACCACGAGTTTGCGCTCGCCGGCGAGGCGCTGCATGTTGGCGAAGTGGCCGATGAAGGCCTGGCGGTTCAGAGCTTCGGAGAGTTTTCCGGTGCTCGGCCCGGACCTTAGGAAGACGAGCGTGTACTCGCGTTCCGGCGTTCGGGTGGGCGCACTGGAGCACGCGGACAAACAGGCCAATACCAACAGGGCGGCGGTCCATGCGATTCTGATCATGGGCCAATCCTATCCAGTTTGGCAGCGGTGTAGGATCGAGGCGCTTGTCTTCGCCCATCGAAGTCCTGACGCAGCGTCTCGCACGGCACACGCCCGTGGAGATCGCGTTGCCCGCGAACGAGCAGGCGGCGATCGCGGTGATTCTCGTTCCCGCAAGCGACCTTGGAGGGCTGGAGTTGCTGTTGATTCAGCGCGCAATTCGCGAGGGCGATCCGTGGTCTGGCCACATGGCGCTGCCGGGAGGGCTGCGCGACATGGGGGATGCGGACCTGAACGCGACGGCCGTGCGCGAGGCGCGCGAGGAGACAGGCATCGATCTTGCGCAGGCGCGGTTCCTGGGTCGACTCGATGACCTGCGGCCGATCCGCCAATCTCAGCGTTCGCTCTCGGTGCGGCCCTTTGTCTACTGCGCTGACAGTCGGCCGGACTTGACGTCCAGCGCGGAAGTGGCTGACGCCCTGTGGGTGCCCCTGGGGCGCCTGCGTTCCTGCGCGGGCGAAGCATGCGTGGTCCATCGAGGCGCGCCGTTGAACGTGCCTGCCTACTTGGTGGACGGTCGCACCGTCTGGGGCATGACCCAGCGAGTGCTCTCCGCGCTGCTCGACCTCAGCGACTCAGACCGCTGATTCTCTCGATCAGCGAGCCTTCGCGGTCCAGCCCTCGGCGATGCGCCGCAGGTCAGGGGCGGTGTCCAATTCGTCGCCGAAGTAGTGGCGCTCCAGGGTCGCGATCTCCGCTCCCAAGGCCTGGTGTTGCTCGGGCGCCAGACCGTTGTGGGCCTGGATGTCGCGCAGGAGACCCAGCACCGTGAACGCGTTCACGTTCCCGGGAACCTGGAAGCGCGCCGGGCCTTCGAGCTTGGGCCCTGTATTGCGCCGCATGAAGAACAGGCCTGCCGCGAGACCCGCCGCCCCGACGAGCGCCCACCACAGCCAACTGCGATCCGCCTTGGCGTACTGGCTCTCGAGGGTCACCGTCTCTGCGACGCTCACCAGGTCGGCGTCGACGAAGCGAAAGCGCTCGTTCGTTTCCGCCTCGTTGCGCGGAGTGCCGAAGCTAAAGCTGGTGGGGGGCTGCGCGAGGCCTTCCTTCGCGCGCAGAGTTAGCGTCCAAGTGCGCTCGGAGTTCACTCCGGCGTCCTCATCAGCGAACTTCACCACCGACACTCCGTGGTCGTCGGTGCTGGCGATTTCGAAATCCTGCGGCGCCAGGTCCAGGGTCGCTGCCAGGTCCGGAACGAGGCCAACTGCCGTAGCTTTGATCTCGAGAATCAGCTTGCCCGTCTTGGCCTGACGCTCGTCGAGAGTCTGCGTCACCGAGAGCTTCTCGAAGGGCCGTGCTTCGGCATCCTTGCCGGCCGCATCGATCACCAGCGCCTGGGATTCCACCGGCAAGACCGCGTAGCCGGTCGTGTCGAGGAAATCGAGGTCCATGCGAATCGGCGGAATGCGATCGATCGCCTCGCTGCGCGGCTTGAGCAGCGCGTAGGCGTAAGGAGTCACGCGCCAGCCGTACTCGGCTTCGGCCTTCGAGCGCACTTGGGGATCGTTGAACGTGACCGAGAGCACCTCGAAGTGCTCGCTCAGGGTCGTGCGCAGCGTTTCCTCGAATTTGTCGCGGTAGTCCTCCAGGGGCCGACCGTAGTTGTAGCCGAAATTCTGGTTGTTCTGGTTCTGCAGGTACTTCGCGAATCCGCCGGATTCGCGCTCGATTTCGCGCGTGTGTCGCAGATCGATCGCCAGTCCGAAGGGCTGGTCGCGTCCGACGCGATCAGAGCCGTCGATCGTGGCGCGCAGTTGGATTTCGGTGACGAGATCCTTGTAGTAGTCGAAAACCTGCCGTGCCTCGCTGGCGAGCTTGTGGTCGCCCACGATCGCCAGGCCCTCGCGCACGTAGCGGTACTTGATCGGCGGTCCGACGTTGCTCATGCGCGCGAAAAGCGTGCTGGCGAACATTCCTGTGTGTCGTTCGGCGCTCGCGCCGGGCAGCGCATTCAACCCATCGCGGATCAGCGCGATCTGCGGCACAGCCAGTAATTTGTCGGCCTCGATTGCACCCAGGTCGCTGGCGCCGAGGGCTGCGTAGAACCAGATGTCGAAGGCCGCCGTGGTCTCCTTCTCCTGATCCATGGTCGGCACGGCCGCTGCGTACAGTTGCGCAGCTTTTTGGAAGCTCTCGAAAGTCTTCGCTCGGCGCGCGCTGAACTCAGCGTCCTTCTTCAGTTCCCCGCGGTAGTTGTTCTCGTCGTGGGCCAGGGCGGCCTTCACCAGCCAAAGCTCCCAGCTGTCGGGGTGCTGAGCGAGCACAGAATCCACGGTGGTTTCGCCCAATGCGTAGCCCCGCAGCACTTCAGCCTGGATGTCCTTCTGGTGGCGGTTGGTTTTTTTCTTCTCCTGCAGGGCCGGATCGCGCCAGACCTGCACCAGGTTTCCGCGCATGGTCTGCAGGATGCCCGCGATCGTGGCGGGCTTGAGGCCGGAGATCGGCCCGAAGATCGACTCGATGTTCTCCAAGCGGAAGACCTCGGCGCTCGAATGCACCGCTGTGAACGCGCTGGCGATCAGCGCATCGTCGAGTTCCACCGGCAGCTTCCGCAGACGCGCTATCCACCCCGACAGTTCCTCGAGGTTGCGCTCCTGCTTCGAACGCGTCAGGGGGATCCCGCTGGCGCGCTCCTCGAAGCCGTAGAAGAACATGTACTGGTTCGTACGGTTGCGCTCCGAGTTCGGGTTGTGCTTCGAGGTCCACACGCGCAGGAACTCATCGACGAGGCCCTTGGCCTGGCGCGGGAGCGTAGTCGCCAACGATTCGATGTACGGGAAGGCCAGGGCCTCCTCGCCGACCTTCAGGTACAGCTGCGCGAAGATCATCTGGAAGCGCGGCGCCAGAGTCGCGTCCGTGTGCGCCAACCACTCAGCGCTCGGCCGGGCCTCCAAAATCGTCCCGGTCGTGATCGCCGTGGGCACGTTGCCTCGGTAATTGCCGCCCCAGTTGTTGTAGAAGAAGTTGCCGTAGCGGTCGCGCTGCATTTGCGGACCCAGGGACGACGATTCGTCGTAGGTGTAGGAGACGGTCGCCTCGCGCAGCCAGTTGTTCGCCAGCAGTTCGAGTTCCTTGGACCAGGTGGCGGCCAATTCCGGCGCCGCGGCCAGCAGCGCTTTCGCCGCGGTGGTCTGCAGCTCGAGCAACTTCTGGCGCCGGTCCACGTTGGTTGCTTCGGCCGCCAAGGAAAGGGACGCCGCCGAGCCGATAGCGGCCAGGATTTCCATGCCGCGCTGGGGCCGCGAAGTGAAACTCTCGTCGAGCCAGGCCTGACCGAGTTCCTTCTGGATCTTGGGCGCGATGTCCACGGCGCGCGTAAGGGCTTCCTTCTTTTCTTCTTCCACGACTTCGCCGACTGCCAGCACCGCCTGAGTTGCGGCCCAGGCGGACTCGAGCCACTTGACCTTCTTGTCGTGGGCGTACTCCGCGAGGCAGTGGCGCGAGATCAGATTGAGCCCCTCACGGTCATTCTCTTTCTCGGCGAGTTCCTGGGTCGGGAGCAGCCCGGCAAGGAAGCGCGGTTCGTTGGCGCCAACCAAGAGGCGCGCCAAAAGACGCTTGTCGACGCCGAAATTCGGCTCCTCCAGGCGCGGTGCGATGCGCTCCAGGAAACTCTCCAATTGATGACCGCTGTCCAGGGACAGTCGCAGCAATTGCCCCAGAGTCGCGATGCTCGCCTGTTCGAGTTTCTTCGGCGCGGCCTGAGCCAGCCCGACGATGTCCTCGGGTGAGAACTGGTTTTTCTCCACGAACATCTGGCCCTGCTGCGGCACCTGCGGGCGCTGCTGGGGACCCTGGAGCAGGGACTGCAGCATGCGGTCGTAGCCGCCCTTGGCTTCTGCTTCGGTCAACGTGGCGAGGTAGGCCTTCACGGCAGCCCAGTCCCCAAGGGTCACGTTGCGCGTCAGCGCGGCCATCTCATCGACGATGGCCTTGGCCTCGGCGGCTTTCTTTTCTGCCTCTTCCTTGGCCTTCGCGGCTGCTTCAGTGGCGGCAAGTTTTGCGGCAGCCTGGGCAGCGAGGCGTTTCTCAGCCTGTTCCGGAGTCTCGCCCTCCGGCCCCGCCGGTTCCTCTGGCGCAGTGGGCGCCTCGCTGGGCATCGGAGCTTCGGTGGCGGGAGCCTCAGGGGCTTCCGCGGCGGGCTTATGCTCTTCCGGTTTCTTCGGCGGCGTTGCCCAGACGGAGAGTTGCGTGGAAGCGCGTCGGTCGAACTCGAGCTTCTGCAGTGCTTGCAGGCGTGCGCTCGGCGGCGCGTTGACGCCTCCCGAGCCTTCGGGCCCCGCCGACATTGCTCCCTGCATCTGCGCCGCCATGGCGGAGGCGAACATGCTCATCTCCTCCTCCCCGTCGGCGTAGCCGATCATGCGGATCTGGCCGCGCGCAGAGGGAGCCGCGAGAACGAACAAAAACGCCGCGAAACCGCAGGAAATGAGCCGCATCTGAACTACGCCGCGAATCGCGACGCTCCAGGAAGGTGTTGCGAGGGGCCGCGACTGATGGAACTACGAACCGGAACCGTCCGGCGGCGGACCCGAACTCGCGCCGCGCGCGTCATTGGCATTCTGACCCTTACCCTTGGACTTGTTCTTGCCTTGGCCGCGACCGCGACCACTACCGCAACCGCGTCACTGCGAAGGCAGGGGCAGACCCTGAAGATCCTCGAGGTCCATGCGAGCAAGGCGAATCGAGGACTCCAGGTTTTCCTGGTTGGCCTTCGCGATCAGTGTCTCGCCGGCTCGCTCCGCCTGTTCCGCCAGCAACTTGTAGTTCTGGCGCGAGGCCTCGATCTCGGGCTCCCATTCGTCGGCGGGCGCGCCTTCGAGGCGCATCAGCCAAGTGCGGTAGTACTGCGCGTTAGCCAGGGCTCCGCGCGCGTCGGCGAGCAGCGCGGCATCCGCCTTCGGGTCCTGGGTCAGCTCTTCCACGATGCTGCCGAACTCGCGGTGTGCGTCGGGCAACTTGCTGAGGAACATCTGGGCCTTCGCGCGCTCTAGCCGCAGCTGGCGCGATTCGATCACGCTCGAGGGCGGCAGATGCTCAAGTGCGTCCGTGTAGGCGCTCTCGGCCTTTGCCCACAGACTGCGCGCGGCAGCGTCGCCCTCGGCGGCGGCGAGCTCCCGCGCTTCGCGGACAAACTGCTGTGCTTGGCTGGTCGCATCGGCCGCGCGATCCATGCGCATGCGATCGACGCCCGGACCGTAGTGATAGGCGGCGCCCGCAGCGGGCAGCAGGAGCCAGATGAACAGAATCAGTTTTCTCATGGCGAACCTCAGGGCCTGATCCGGATGTGAACGGCGCTTGTCGTGCCAGGAAGGCGAGCCCCAGTCTACCGAGGACCTATCCCACCTGACATCCGGGTTTCGGCCGGCGGGGGAGGTTTCCACCAGGGGAACACAGTCGCGAGCTCTGAACGCCTCCCGTGGGCACGTACGAGCCCTGTTCAGAGCCCGATCAGCTGGCGCCAGCGCGGCTGTTCGCCGAGAGCTTCCATCACCGCCGCGGCGAAAACCGCGCAGCCCCTGTCCCGGAAGTGCACCGAATCGTTGAAGTGCTCGCGATCGCCCGGAACAGCCGTGGCGATATCGAGGAGCAGGACGCCCTTCTCCGCGGCCACTTCGCGAGTCACGCGATTGAACTCATCGAAGGCGTCGAGGAGCAGCTCGGCCGACATGTACGGCATGTAGTAAAAGGACGTGTTGCAGGCCTCCGTCAGGCGCGCGGGATCCTGACCACGGCGTGCCTGGGTCGAGAATGTCAGCAGACAGACGATCTTGGCGCGCGCCTTGGCCGAATCGCAGAGGGACTCCAAGCGCGCGCGGTACTTGAGCGACAGCTCGCGCGGTTCGAAGGTGACTTCCTTAACCGCGCCGCCGGCTCCTTGCTTGCGCGAACCCAGGAGCAGGTTCTTGTCCAGGAGGTACCACGTCAGCCAAAGCTCACCCAGCCACGATTTGCGATCGGCATGTGTCGTGTAGACCTTCTGCTCAATGGCCAGATCCCGTGAGTCACGCCCCAAATCGTTGGTTGCCTCGTAAATGAAAATCACGTCGGGGTCCAGGGGCGCGACGCGGTGTTCGAGGTTGATCTGCATGTGCTCGAGCCGATGTCCCCCGACGCCTGCATTCACGTAGTCCACCGTGCCCGCGGGCAGTTTCTGCGCCACCAGAGCCGCCACTTGCGCGGGCCAACTCGCCTCTTCCGAAGTCGCCTCGGCGCAAAAAGTCGTTGAGGCGCCGAGGAAGGCCAGTCTCAGGCGACCCGGAGGTTTGGGGCGTTCCACCAGGGGACCGCGGAAGCCCAATTCGTTGATCGAAAAGTGCTTGGTGACGCGTCCCGGTGGGGGAAGCTCCAATCCAGTCTTCGGGTCGACAACGAACACGTGCATGGGGCCGAAGCTGCCGTGCTTGAGGTACTGGCGCGTGCGCAAGGCGAGTTCGATCAGGACCAGCGCGACCGCGACGGTCGCGATCGACAATCCCAGTTTGCGTGCGAGTCCGCCGCGGGGCGTGTTCGAGGATTGAGCCGACTTCATCGCGGTGCTGAAGTTAGCACTCGACGGCCGCTCGCGCCCGATCTTGATGGTCGCCGCGCTCGGTTCATCGTGCTTTTTCCCGATTCAGCGCGCGCCCACCAAGGAACGCTCGTGTCGAGCGTTCGCAGCATCGGCCGCCGTCGCGCGCGAGCCTGAGCGCGTCCCCGGTCGCCAACGGGTGCCAAAGAAGTGAAGCAGGAGCGGCAGGAATCCCAGGATCGCCGCGCCGATCGCCGCCGCGAACAGCGCGTAATCGCGCAGAGTCAGGCGCTCGAAAATATCGCGCTCCTCCAGTCCGGCGGCTGAGGCGATCAGGCTGGAACTCAGGTGCCGCTGGTTGCCGTCGTGGAACGTGCCACCCAGACGCGCGGCCATTTGCTTGAGCGTCGGGATGTCCTGCCGCGATTGACGTCCGTCGATGAATTTTCCGACGCGGGAGTCGCCGACTCCGACCACAAGCACACTGCGCACCGAGGCAGGCATGCGCGGCATGCCCGTGGGCGGCAGGGTGTCGCCGTCGGACATCACGATCAGCGTGGTGCTGCGCGGATTCCACGGCTTGGCGATCTTGGCGGCTTCCTCCAGTCCTTCGAACAGTTTCGTTTTGCCGGCCTGGAAGGCGAAGTGCATGGGAAGGTCGCCGAAAATGTTGCGCACGACTTCGAAGTCCTTGGTGTCAATCACCACGGGCTTGGCGCCGTTGTAGACCGCCACCACGCTGATGCGCGATTGCTCGATCGGCACGCGGTCGAAGAAGGACTCGATCAGTGAGCGCGCGCGCGTCATGCGACTTTGCTTGCCGTCCACGCCCGCGTCGACGAGGCGCATGCTGGGTGAAACGTCGAGGACGATGAGCACGTGCTGAAAATCGGCGTCCGTGCGTTCGGCGGCCATGCCAGTGGCGTAGCGGCGCGGCTCCAGGAAGAGCAACGTCATCACACCCCAGGTCAGGGCTGCGAACGAGAAGGCGCGCAGGTACGGCGCCGCTCGCGCCCAGGCGAAGGGTTGGCGCGCCGGACCAAACGCCAACGGAGCCAGGCGGCGCACGCGTCGGCCGTGCAGCGCTTCTGCGAGCGCCGCGAGGATCAGGGCACCAAGGGCCGCCAGCGGAGCGTAGTACTCCTGCTCTACCACGGCGTGTACCTCAGGCCGAAGAGCGCCAGGAGGCCCGCCAGGATCAGGCCCAGTCCCGCCAGGCACCAGGGTCGCAGGTCGTCCGTGGCCTCAGCCTGGGATTTCTCCATGCGCGTCTTCTGCATCTTGTCGATGCGCTCGAAAACTCGCTTCAGGCCGTCGGTGTCCTCGGGCTTGAACGCCTCTCCACCGGTGAGCGACGCGATGCGCACGATCGGATCGGGAATCGCGCCCTCGGCGATGTGCACGGTGTAGACCACGATGTTGTCGCGCAAGAGATCGCGGGCAATCGCTTCGTCATTGCCGTTGCCAAGATCCGAACTGTAGCCGTCGCTGACCAGGATGATCATGCGATCGCCCTCTTCGCGTTCGATCAGGACCTTGCGGCAGGCCATCAGTGCCTTCGCGATCTCCGTGCCGCCGAACCAGTTCGGCAAGTTCTGCGGACGCATGAACGGCGGCGCACAGCGAAACGCGGAGATGTCGGTCGTAACCGGTACCCAGTGCAACACGCTGTTGCCGAAGAACGTCAGGCCGAAGGCGTCCCCGGTGCGGTAGTCGAGGAACTGATTGATCGCGACCATCGAGGCCTCGTAGCGATCGCCCTCGCCGAACTTGGCGGTCATGCTGCCCGAGACATCGACGCAGAATTGGATGTTGGTGAGCACGCGCTTCGAGCGCGGCGCTTCCCAGGCCTGCGGGCCGGCGAAGAGCACGCACACGATCGCCAGGAGCAGGGCCGGAATCGACTCGAACAGCCGCAGGAAAAAGCCGATCCAGGCGCCGGAGGATCCGCCGGCATGATCGAAGGGCAAGACCACCGAGCGACCCGCGCGATTCCAGGTCCACAGCAATAGCCCCGCGGGCAGCACGAGGAAAAACAGTGCGCTTGGATGTCGAAAGAGGTCGATCGAGTCCATGGAGCTCAGCGGCCACCCGAAGAATGCGGCGCGGAAAGCGCTGCTGTGTCGAACTCAGGGATCGCGTCCGCCGGCATATCACGGTACGGCTCGAGCAGCGCCTTGAGGTCCACGTCCGCGGGCGGCGTCGGCATGTGCAGCCAAGCTTCCAAACTCTTTAGCAGCGGACCGGCCTGGGCGTGATCGCGCAGCAAGGACATCGTGCGCACCGGCGATTCGTGCTCCATGGCAAGCTTGCGCCGCCAGAACGCCACCAGCCCCAGTTCCAACTGCGCGCGCTGCTCGCGTTCGAGTGTCCCAGCCAGGGCGCTCTCCACCAGGGGCCGCAAACGCTCCGCCAACGTGCGCGGCTTCCAGCGAGCCGCGGCCATCGCAGCATGTTTCTTGCGCAGGCCGAACAGGACCAGCGCGAGACCCGCGAGCCACACAACTCCCGCGGCCACGAGCCATGTGCGGTATGCACCAAAACGCGGCAGCGCCTGAGGCTCAGGAACGTGGGGCTTGACGATGCCAGGAGCGAGCACGCTGGTCACTTCCACTGGAATTGACGGCAGCGCGTTCGGGTCGCCGGGATCCGTCACTATCGGCGTTCCATCGCGGCGCCGCAGTGCGTCGCGCAAGTCGTACTTTCCGGCCTCGAGGGCCACGTATTCGAAGTCGTAGCGAAACGCGCTGCCGTGCGGCGCGACGCGCGTGATGCGCAGCACGAGCGGGTCCTTCGCGTCGCGGGCGCGCACTTCCACTTCGCTTCCTGGCAGTACGAGTTCCGTGACGCGGCCCGGCATGCCGACGCTCGGAAGCTGTGCCGCTGCAGTGGACAGCGAAGTCAAAGCGATGGCGATGCACAGCCACATTCCGCGCCAGGTGTTGAACCTTCGGCTCATCGTTCCCCCTTGCCGATCCAGCCGCGGGCGCGGAAAAGTTGTCGCAGCGAGTGAACGTAGGGTCGGTCCGTGCGGATCGACAAATGGTCGATTCCGCAGCGCTTCAACTCCACGGAGGCCAGGTCGGGATCGACCCAGTTGCGTCTGCCATGGGTTACGAACTCGCGCCCTGTCTCAGCCTCGCGCGCGCGGAAAAACCCGCTGCCTTTCCAGCCGCGCTCCGCTGGGTCTTCCAATTGCAACACGATGCAATCGTGCAACTGCGACAGGCGTTTCAGCGCCTGCATTGCATCCTTGTCGTGCAGATCGCTGAGCACGATGAACATCGAACGCGACGGGAGGCTGGGCATCAGTTGTGAGATGCGCTCACCGATCGTCGTGTGCTCGTCGAAGCGATAGCTGCGCAGCTGGTGCAACCACTGCATCACGCGACTTGTGGAGAGGCTGGGCTGGATGCGCAAGGCGCGCTCGCCGACGCAGATCACGCCCACCGGGCTGACGCGATCGAGGGCCGCCAGCGCCAGTCCGCCGGCGATGTACAGGGCCGTTTGGTACTTGCTTTTCGCGTGGGAGGAAACGGCCATGGAAGCCGACGTGTCCACGAGCAAGTAGCACGGCATGCTCTTCGGCGTCTCGTATTCCTTGACGTGGTAGCGCCCTGTGCGCGCCGTCACGCGCCAGTCGATTTGGCGGATGGAGTCGCCCGCCTGGTAGGGCCGCGATTGCACGTACTCGACGCCCGAGCCCACGAAGGGCGACTTGTCGATGCCGTAGGCCAGGCTGTTGGCGAGTTTGCGAAGTGCGATCACGAACTGGCGCGAGTCCAGCGTGTCGAAATCTTCGATGTGGCCTTCCATGATTGTGATCCGCCGCGCTGGGGGGGTGACCCGGCGCGCCGTCCCTCAGGCGCTCGCGCCGTTCTTCGCAGGTTCTCCCGCCGCGCCGCCAAGGGAGCGCAGCAACTCCGCCACGATCGCGCGGCCGTTGACGCCCTCGGCGATCGCCTCGTACTTCAGGCGCATGCGGTGCAACATCACGTCCTCCGCGAGACTGAAGAGGTCTTCGGGCACGGTGTAGTGCCGTCCGTGCATCAGCGCCCGGGCGCGCGAGGCCTTGAGCAGCGCGATGCCCGCCCGCGGACTGCAGCCCAATTCCACCGCAGGGTGTTTGCGCGAGCGGTTGACCAGGTCGACGACATGCTCGATGAAGGTCTCGCTGACATGGACGCGGTGCACGGCTTCCATGGCCGCGATCAGTTGATCGGTCGAACCCACGGGTTCCTTCGATAACACGTCGAATTCGGTCTGCACCACGGCTCCACCGTCTTGACGCTGGACGCCGAGCGCGCTGTTGCGAACGAGAATTTCGCGCTCCTCGCTCGGCGAGGGGTAATCGAGGCGGTGCACCAGCATGAAGCGGTCGAGCTGGGCCTCTGGCAACTCAAAGGTGCCCGACTGCTCGACGGGGTTTTGCGTTGCGATGACCAGGAACGGCGCCGGCAGACGAAACGTCTCGTTGCCGATGGTGACCTTGCGTTCCTGCATCGCCTCCAGCAGCGCACCCTGGACCTTGGGCGCCGCCCGGTTGATCTCGTCTGCCAGGAGCAGGTTCGTGAAAATCGGCCCCTTGCGAACGCGGAACTCGTTGATGCGCTGATCGAGCACCTCGGACCCGAGGATGTCAGACGGCAGCAGGTCGATCGTGAACTGGATGCGCGCGAAATCGAGATCGATCGACTTCGACAGCACGGAGATCAGGAGCGTCTTAGCCAGGCCGGGCACGCCTTGCAGCAGCAGGTGGCCGCCCGTAAACAGCGAGATCAGCAGGCGCTCGACAACCACATCCTGGCCGACGACCACGGTGGCGACCCGTTCGCGCACGGCTTGGATGAACTTCTCGGTCGTCTTCAGGTCGGCATTCGTCAGCACTGGTGCGGTCTGCGTCATAAGGAGGGCATTCCTGAAACGTCGCCCGGGGGAGGCAGGCGAAGGGCCTGGTCGCGAAGGCGGAGATCCTAGCTTTCGAGGCTCCACCCCGTTCTGGAGAGTTCCTCGGGGAGGACTTCCGCGCCCAGCGATAGAAACGTCCGGTGGCCAGGTTTCCTCACGGCGCGGATTCGCGAGTGATGCCCGCGCGATCGCGCGGCCGGGATTCCAGCAGAGATCCGGTCAAAACCCCGAGCCCGGCGGCAGATAGACGAGGTGTGGACTCCCTCGGTCAGGATCCGGCCCAACTCTGGCTCCCCGTGCAGGATGTCGTCTGGATGCGCCGCCCTCCTGAGCGAGGGAGATCAGCGCTGCGCCCGCAGCCGCTTCGCGTGCTCGAGCTGTGCGCTCGCCATGCCCTGGGCGCGAATGGGATCGACCGTCAGGGCTTCCTCGAAGGCGCGAATCGCCTCGTCGAATTTCTTCTGGTAGAGGTACAGATTCCCCAGGGCGATGCGCGCGCCGCCGTGTCCCGGTTCGAGCGCGATGGCGGCGGCCACGAGCGGCTCGACCTCCTCCGGTTTCTCGCGCGCCAGTGCCAGCTGCGCCAGGAACACATACGCATCGGGCGAGCCCTGGATCGCGATGTACTCGCGCAGCGCCTTCGACGCATCGTCCAGGCGCCCCTGGGCCGTCAGGATGCGCGCCTTTTGTTCCAGGGCCGCGCGATCGGACTTCGAACGTGCGAGAGCGCGCTCGACCTTGGCTAGGGCCTCGGCCAACTTGCGCGGCGCCTCTGGGCCCACGGCCTGAGCCTGGAGGCGGATCGCTTCCTCGATCCACTCCCAACTGGTCAACATGTCCTTGGGGTCGAGCACGCCCACCGATCCGTCGGCCGACGATCCACTGGCGTATCCCAGGGAACTCAGCGCCCGCTGGGTTTCTTCGGAGAGCTTCGCGGCCGCTCCCGGATTCGCGCCGCTCTTCGGCCAAGCCGCGCGCAATCCCTCCAACTGCTCGGCCAGTCGCCGCGCGTCGTCGGGGCGCTCGGCGGATCGATCCCGCAATTCGAAGGGATCCTGGGCGAGATCGAAGAACTCACTGCGCGGAGCTTGGATGTACTTCCCTTGGGCGGTCCGCACGCCGTAAAGCGGCGCCCAGCCGTTGTTCAGCAGGGTCATCATCGTCTCCAGGTAGACCGCGCGGTCGGTGCGGGCCGGGGCGGAGAGCAGACTCTGACCGTCGAATTTTCGCGGCGCCGCGATTCCTAGGGCCTCGAGCAGCGTTGGCATGAGGTCCACCGTTGCGACCACGTCCTCCACGACCAGGCCGGACGCGCCCGGGCTCCCTGGACAGCACAGAATCCAGGGCACGTGCATCGCTGCGTCGTAGATCGTGCGCCCATGCGTGGACTCGCCGTGTTGGCCCAGACTCTCGCCGTGATCCGCGAGCACAGCGATCAGCGTGCGCTGTCTTTGACCCGCTGCATCGAGGGCTGCGATCAAACGCCCGAGTTGAGCATCGACGTAGGCGACCTCCCCCGCGTATTCGCGGCCGCGAAAGGCAGCATCGAATGGCGCGGCGGGCGTGTACGGATCGTGAGCGTCGTAGAAGTGGACCCAGGCGAAGAACGGTTGGGCCGAGCTCTGGCGCCCGAGCCAGGCCACCGCCGCCTGCGCCGTCGCTTCGCCGGGGCGCTCGTTTCGGCCGCCGAAACTGTTGGGATTGTGCGTGCGCGCCACGCGGTCGTCGTAGACCTCGAAGCCCTGGTCGAGACCGAAGCGCTTGTCGAGCACGAACGCGGACACGAAGGCCGCGGTCCGATATCCGGCGGTGCGCAGAACTTCCGCCAAGGTGATCTGCTCCTGAGCCAGCGGTGCCTCGCCGTTGTTGCGCACGCCGTGGGAGGGCGGATGGAGTCCAGTCAGGATGCTCGCGTGAGACGGAGTCGTCAGCGGCGCGCTGGCCATGGCTTGGGAGAAGCGGATGCCGTTGGCGGCCAGTCCGTCGATATGTGGCGTGCCGGCATCGCGCGCTCCGTAGCAACCCAAGGCGTCCGCGCGGGTCGTGTCGAGCGTGACGAGCAACACGTTGAAGCCGCGGGCGCTGCCCTGGGGCACCGCCGACAGTGACGGCTTAGGTGCGTCGGAACATCCGAGCGCAAGCAGCAGCGTCATCGGCGCCAAGCGTCGAACCAGCTCGGCACCAAAGGACCGATTCGTGAGCGGAATTTCGCCAGAGTTCCTGGCAGCGCTGCCCCCGCCGGGGGCGATTCTGGGGGGGGCATCCCGCTCAGGACTTGTCCCAGGGGCGTCGGTGGAGGTTCTCTGACCTGCTCGCGCCGCAAAGCTCGGACTTAGGGTACTCATAGAAGCATTACGGAGTCCGAATCCCTCGCACTGCGCTTCAGGGGGTGTCACGCTCCTCGGCCGATCTTCGGTGAAGCCGAACGCAGTGTCCATCAGCCGCGCGCAAGTCACGGGGGGGCGGAGTCCACCACGCCTGAGAAATACAGAGGAGCCCCGCGTCCCATGGCCATCTTCTCCAAGATCCTCGTCGCCGCTGCGCTGAGCGTGCTTTCCGCGACCGCTTTCTCCCAGATCGTTCCCACGGGCCAGTTCACCGGCCAACAGTCCGATGGATTCGAGACCCAGAATTCTCCGGGCTTCCCGCTCTGCATCGTCGGTCGTGTGTTCAACAGCACAGCGGATCTGTGCGACAACAGCGGCGCCTCGCAGAACATGCACATCACCAGTGGGTGGGGATTTTTCTGCTCGATCGGTCCCCACGGCGGCGGACGATTCGCAGGTTCGGCGGGCGGTCCGGCGGAGTATGCCTTCGATCAGACGGCGACGCGCTTTGGGGGCTTCTTCGGCACCAACTCTGGCGTGGCGGATGCAAGGGCCGAGTTCTACGACGCCGCAGGCCAGCTGATCTCAACTGCGACCGTCGTCTGTCCGGCGGATTGCACCTGGACCTGGAATGGTTGGCAGGTGCTCGGCGGTCCGGCGATCAAGCGCGTGAAAATCGTGGGCATCAACGGCTACAACGGCGGCGGCTTCATCGACATGGACGACATGCAGGTGGACTACGGGACTCCGTGCCCGGGGCCGGTCACGTACTGCACGCCCAAGGTGAACAGCCTGGGATGCACGCCCGGGATTTCAGCCACCGGAAATCCCAGCGCCACGGCGCCGAGTGGGTTGCTCGTTCGAAGTGTGAACATGCGCAACCACAAGCCCGGACTCCTGATCTATGGCGTGAACGGGCGCGCCAACCTGCCCTTCCGCGGTGGCTTCCTGTGCATCGCGGCGCCGGTGAAGCGCACGCCGCCCTCGGACTCGGGCGGAAATGCCCTGCCGACGATCGATTGCAGCGGCGTCTACAACATCGACATGAACAGCCTTGCCCAGGGTCTGCTCGGCGGCGGCCAGCCACTCCCTGCGCTGCGCGTCCCCGGCACGACCGTCTGCTGCCAGTTCTGGGCCGTTGATTCGGGCTTCCCCGCACCCGACAACGTCGGCCTCAGCGATGCGCTCGAATACGTCGTCTGTCCCTGATGACCCAGACCGTCAGTAAGGCGGCTCAGTCGGCGCGCTGAGACGTCCTGGCTGTGCAGGCACTCCACCGAGTGCTGCGGCGAACGCGCTTCCTAGACAATCATCGGCCAAGCGCATTCCAAGCGGGTCGCACTTGTTCAGGCTTGGTCGACAGATTTCCAGCGCTGGACGCGGACCCGGAGGGAGCCGTCGGGAGTTTCTCGACGCGCCTCCGGATCGGGTGGCCACTGCGGGTGAGCGGTGCGGCAGGTGTATGGCCAGCGTCGTTTCCCCGCACATTGCGCAGAGTTAACAGAACGCCAATGTCCATCGGAGCTTCCCCTCCGCGGCACTCCTGCGGAAGCCTTCTCGCTCGATGCCAAGATCGTCACTTTCGATGTCGGGGCGCGGCCCACGGCCACTTTTGGTGACCTGGTGGCGCTTGCGCCATGGCCGTAGTCCCAAAGGGCCTCGGGCGCACACACGCCCAAGAATTGTATCCATGGCGTATTTGCCAACGGGGGAGTAGGTTTTACATGTGTCGCGCCCGTCGCGCCGTCCACACCGGATCGCGTACTCGATCGACCTCAGTCTCGTTACCCGTCCTCATCAGGAAGAAAGATCCAAGAACCACCTATGAAGTCCTTCTCGAACCAATGGCTTTGGTCCGCGCTCGCCGCCGGGTGCCTCGCCGGCGCGGCTTCGGCGCAGACTCCCTTCACCGACAACTTCGACAGCTACACGGTCGGCACGTCGCTGACCCCGTCCGCCAACGGCTGGAAGCAGTGGGGCTCAGGCCCCTGCGCTCTCAACAAAATTGAGAACAACAGCACCGGATTCGCCCGCAGCGGCAACTCGGTCTCCGGCGACCTGGTGCTTTCGCCCTTCGACTGCAGCGACCTCGTGCACGAGTTCACGGGCTTCACCTCGGGTCAGCACACGATGCGCGTGTACACCTACATCCCGACGGGCGCCACGGACAACGGCTACTTCATCGCCCTGAGCATCTACTCCGACCCGGGTCCGTTCAACTGGGCAGTCCAGGTCACCTTGGATCCGCAGACGGCGACTTACACCGCCGACATCGGCGCCGGCCCCTCGGGCCAGGGCCCGCTGCTCTTGGACACGTGGGTCGAAGTGCGCGCGCAAATTGACCTGACCGCCGACCTGTGCGAGGTCTTCTACAACGGTACCTCGGTGGGCGCGCCCTACTCCTGGACCGGCGGTGTGTTCGGTGGGGGCGGGGGTGTACTCAACATCGCAGCCGTCGACCTGTACCACGAGTCGAACTTCGCCCCGAACAACGGTCTGGGCAACAGCCGCATCTACTGGGACGACTTCGGTCTGACCAACGGCTTCCCCCCGCCGGCTCCGCTGGTGTACTGCACGGCGAAGACCAACTCGCTCGGTTGCACGCCGCAAATCGGCAGCGCCGGCTTCTCGAGCGCCACGGCGGGCTCGGGCTTCACCATCAATGCAAGCCAGGTCATCAACAACAAGCCTGGTCTGCTGCTCTACACGGACGCCGGCCCCGCGGCAGTGGCGTTCCAGGCCGGTTTCCGCTGTGTTGCAGCGCCCGTCCGTCGCTCGGTTGCGCTGAACTCGGGCGGAACTCCTCCGCCGAACAATTGCTCGGGTAACTACGCGATCGACATGAACCTGTTCGCGGTCGGCGGCCTGGGCGGAAGCCCGCAGGCCTTCCTGCAGCTCGCGGGAACGCAGGTCAACGCCCAGTTCTGGGGCCGCGACAATGGTTTCGCCGCCCCCAACAACTCGACGCTGTCCGACGGCCTCCAGTTCGTGATCGGGCCGTGACCTGAACTCGCGCCAAGGCGCGACGACTCCAAAGGGCCGGCGCTCCCGCGAGGGGCGCCGGCCCTGTTCTTTGTTCATCGCGGGCCTGCTGGAGCGCAACCGCTCAGGCGCGCCCGAGGACTCCGAGGACCCGATCGTGGACGGATGTCATTTCCACAACGCCGCCAACCGGCTCCGGATTCCCCGCTCCGAACGGCAGCGAGGATAGGAACACGGCGCCGTCTTCCGCTCGCTCGGGTAGCCGTCCGTGGCTCCCGTGCACGAGCGTTGCGTCGAGCGGGATCACGTCCATCAAGTACCGCATGCCGAGCTTCTTCTGGGCCAGGCGGCGCGCCACGCGCAGGGCGGGCACGCGCAGTTTTGGGTCCAGGAACAGCTCGCACGGGTCGTAGCCCGGCTTGCGGTGGATGTCGACCGTGCGCGCGAAGTCCGGCGCGTTCTTGTCGTCGAGCCAGTAGTAGTAGCTGAACCAGGCGCCGCGTTCGGCTACGAGTACGAGATCCCCTGCGCGCGCGTGGTCGATCCCAAAGCGCGCCTGGTCCGCGCGGGTGAGCACGGACTCGATTCCCACAGCGCCCGCAAGGACTTCTCGCGCGCGCTCCAGCGCACGGCTGTCCTTAGCGTACACGTGGGCCACCTGATGGTCCGCCACGGCGAAGGCGCGCGAGGCGAAGGTGTCGAGCACCTCACCAGCGGGCGTCTGGCGCACTTCGAGCAGCTTTGCTTCTCGCAGTAGGCGATTGACGTGCACAACGCGGCTCACGGCCTCGATCGTGTATTCGGAGACGACGATAATCGCCGCGCCCGCGCGGTCCGCGGCGGCGATCAGGTCCTTGCACAACAGATCGACTTCCGTGAGCGCCGCCAATGACCGCGGGTGTTCAGGCCCCAGGCGCTGGTGGTCGTAGTCGAGGTGCGGGAGGTAGACCATCGTCAGCGTCGGCCGCTGGCGTTCGAGCGCGACGATCGCGGCGTCGGCGAGCCAGCGGCTCGAGGGCAGGCCGGACTTCGGTCCCCAGAAATCGAAAAACGGGAAGGCCCCCAGGCGCTGTTCGAGTTCGGCGCCAAATTCCCCGGGCGCCGAGTAGGTCGCCACGATCTTTCGCCCATCAGCTGGGTAGAACGGCCGCGGCGTGATCGACCATTGAACTTGGGCGCCCAGGTTCCACCACCAGAAGATCTTGGCGCAGCGCGCCGCGGGGTCGAGCTCCTGCATGCGCTCGTAGAACTTCTTCCCGCCCACAAGTGCGTTCGCCTGCCGCCACAGGGCCACCTCGCCGCTCTCGCGATCGAACCAGCCGTTGCCCACGGCGCCGTGATCGCGCGGGAGCTTCCCCGTCAGCATGGTTGCCTGCGCGCTGCACGTGACCGCGGGCAGGACTGTGCCCATCGGAGCGAACGCGCCGCGTCGGCCGAGCTCTCGCAGTGCCGGCGTGCGCTCGCCAATCATGCGGGCGCTGAGGCCCACGACATCGATCAACAGCACCGGCTGCATGCGCAAATGGCGATGGTAGCATGCCCCGATGTTCGAGCGTCTGTTCGGTTGGTTCCGCGGCCCTTCGGTCAAGATCCAGGGCGTCGACAAACTCCCCGAGGGGGAGTCCAAGAAAATCTCCATCGGCGACCCCATGGCCGGCGGCACGGAGATCATCCTGTGCAGGCGCGACGGAAAACTGTTCGCCGTGGACGTGCTCTGTCCCCACGAGGGCGGGCGCATCGTGGCGGGGCCGCTGCACGAAGGGCGCTACGTGATGTGTCCGCTGCACAATTACAAATTCGATCCTGCAAACGGCCGCGCGATCGGCGCCGCCTGCAAGAACGCAAGGACCTACCGCGTCGTGGCGCGCGGCGGCGACTGCGAAGTCTTCGTCTGAGGAGCGCGTGCCATGACTGAGCCTGGATCCGAGTCCGAGCCGATGCCGTTTGCGATCGACATGCTCGCGGGCGTCGAGGTGCTCCTGTCCCTTGCGGCCCTTGGATTTCTGGGGTTCGCCGCCCTGGCGCGCGGGGAGCAATCCACGACGCTTCCGGTCATGGCTGATGTTTACCCGCGTGTCTTCTACGAGCCCGGCCCTACCGTCCTGGCGCTGCTCGCCGGACCGCCGCTCTTGATCTGCGTCGGACTCGTAATGCGCAAGCCCTGGGCGCGCTTCGCGTCGATTCTGTTGCACGTGGCCCTGGGTCTGTGCGCGGTCTGGCACTTCTGGCTGCGCGTCACGGAGCGCTCCTTCGAGGGCTCGGATGCCCCCGAACTCACGCTGATAATGCTGTTTCTCTTCGTGCTGTCGATCGGAGTGCCGCTGTTCCTCAATCGGCGCCACATGCGCGCCGCTTTTGCCCGCGGCAAGCGCTGAGTGGTAGGGTGGTGGCTGAGGGGCCTGCTTACCAAGAAGCGCTATCCATGGAACGCAAACACTCGAAGCTCGGCATTGCGTCGTTGATCCTGACCAGCGTCGCGGCCATGGGCGGATTCGGCCTGATTGCGCTCGTGGCGATCATCAAGGCAGTCGACTACGGTCACGGACCCGGACAACGGCTTGGCCATGTGCTCGCTGTCCTTTGCCTCGCTGCACTCGTGTGCACGAACCTCATCGCAGTTGGGCTTGGCGTCGGCGGAATGATGCAGCCTGAGCGCAAGAAGTCGTTCGGGATCTTGGGCGTCGTGTTGGCGTCGCTGCAGCTTCTTGTGGTGCTCGTGATCGTGGTCGCGGCGCAGTAGAGCTGGAGGGAGCCCTCACCAGGAGCGTCTCCCACGGGCCAAGCAGGCCACTGGAGGCCTCGCACCTGGATCCGGGCGCGCCAAGCTTCGGCCCCCGCGACCTACCTCGTCGCAATTTTCAGCGGCTTGGGCAGCGCGAGCAATCGGCGGCTTTCGCTCACCAGCCATTCGACTTCCGTGAAGGGTTCGAAGGAGATGTCCTGCCAGCGCACGTTGCCCGCACCGTCAACGAGGAAAGTGCCGTGCAGGGGGATGTCCTCGAAATCATCGAAGCAGCGCCATTCCTTGAACACCCGCAACGTCGGATCGGCCAGGAGCGGGAAGGGGAAGCGCTCGTCCTCAGAGGCGGACTGCACTGAATTCGAAGCCGTTTCAAGATCGTCGGTTCCGATCGCGACGATGTCGATCCCCGCGTCGGCGAAGGCAGATGCCAGGGGCGCGATGGCTTCCAACTGCTCGATGCAATGCAGACATCCGAAGCCGAGGTAGAAGACCACTAGCGTCGGCTTTCCGAAGGGCGCGGCGACTGTACGTGATCCGCCGCCGGCGACCGGGAGCTCGAAGGCGGGCGCTTGGGTCGGGCTCCAGTTCTTCGGCCCGATTGACGTGAGTTCGGGGCGCTTGCCGAAATCGGCGCCGAAGTCCGCGATCGTCACCGCCCGCGGCGGTGGCAGGCCGAGTCTCTGGGCGAGCGGGCCGCTGGCTGCGACCATTTTCGCCAGTTCCGCTTCGCGCTGTGTCAGCTTTTCCGAATGGGCGGGGTCATTCGCGGCGCGGTACGCGAGCACCAGGCGTCCCAGCGTCGGCAGGCGATTGGGTTCCTTGCCGACGACTTTTTCGAGCAATTCGATCGCCGACTTCGCATCTCCCGCCGCGACCTGCGCGTCCGTCAAGAGCGTTTCGGGAAAGTGCTCGATCGCCGCGAAGGCCGCCGCGGCACCGGCATCATTGCCCTCGGCAAGCAACTTCTCGGCAGCGAGCTCCCGTTTCAGCTCGAGCACCGCGCGGACGACGTCGGTGCCGTGGCGCTGTGCTCGCTCCAGGACCTTGTCGGTCTCCTTGGAGGCGAGTTTTTCGTCGAGCGCCTCATCCTCGGCCTTGTCGACGGCCTTGGCCCGTTCCGCGCGCGCCCGCGGCAGGAGCCCATCGACTTCAGCGACGATGCGTTCGGCGTCGCTGACGTGGCCAAGTCGGTACAGCGCACGTCCAACCATGGACAGGCGCAGCACTTCGGCGGCAACGTCGTCGCAGGGCTCGAGGTATCCGTCGGACTCCAGTTGAAGCGCCGTCTCCCACAATCCGTGCTCCTCGCACAACTGAGTCAGTGCGGCGCGCGCGTAATTAGCGATGCCTTCCGGATCTCCGATGTCGTTTTTCTTCGGATGACGCGGCAGTTCCGCAAGGTTCTTCGCCGTGGCCAGGGCCTCATCCACGCGGCCTTGGAACGAAAGGCTGCGGCTCAGCCATTCCTGGTTGTGGCCGTAGTTGTGGATCTCGAACGGCATGACGCGATCGCGTTGCATGTGTCCGTGGTCGACCCGGCTGCTGGCTTCCTGCTGCCAGGCTGCGTCGGCGTGGCGGTGCAGCTTGGCGTAGATGTGCCCGGCCATGTGCCACTGGTGCGCGATGCCCGGCGCGCTGTCGCCGAGCGCGGCCGCCGAGCGCAACGCACGTTCGCCCTTCTCGGCATCCCACAGGTGCACACGGTAGTGGTGCGCGGGATGCAGCGGCGCCTTGGCAAGCACTTGGTCGAGCAACGCATCTACCGCCGTATGCGAAACGATCGGAATTCCTGAGCCCCAGTCGTAGGCCAGCCAAATTTGCACGGCGAGCAGCGCCTTGGCTTCGATGTCCTCTGGAAACTCGTAGACGATCGTGCCGATGTCCTTGAGCAGTTGCTTGTCCAAGGTCAGCTTCTCTTCCTTGGTCCGCTTTTCGTTCTTTGCCACAAGAGCCGCGGTCGCCGCCTTCACACGCTCCACGTCCTTCGAGCGCAATTCCAATTTCACTTCAGCGTCGATCTGGTAGTAGGCGGCCCAAGAGTCGATCCACAATTGTTCGTTGCGCGGAACCTCGCCCGCTTGCTCGACGGCGCGCGCGATGAAACCTGACGCCCGTGAAACGCTCTCAAGGTTCGCGAGTGTCATTCCCCAGTACGCCATCGCGCAGTCGGGATGCAGCTTGGCGACCTGACGGAAGCTGCGTTCGGATTCGAAGTTCCAGAAGCCGTGCAGCTGCGTGATGCCTTGATCGAACAACTTCTGCGCCTGAGGCGAGAGCCCCGCGATCGGCATGTGGACTTGGTCGGACATGCCGTCCATGACGTAGGCCCCCTGGCGTGGACCTTCATTGAAAGCCTCTCCGTGGCGCGAGTGGCCTGAAGGTTCCTGCTCCTGTGCCTGCGCCTCCTTCGGCGCGACCGTCAGGGCAGTGAGCAGGGACAGTGCAGGCAGCAGCAGGCGAATGGCGATGGGCATGGCGAGTGGGCGCGAGTGCTCCTGAAGCGCACGACGAATCGGTGGGATGCAGGGCACGGTGTGCCGAAAAAAGCGCAGACACGCGCGGAGCGGAGGGCCAGTCTGCGCAAGGACCCACAGTCCCGCAAGAGACCCGAATTCCACCTCGCACTGTGGGCGGCCCGCGAAAATCAGCGCGATTGACGGGCCGTCTCCACGCTGGGTGGGTGGCTCAGCTCGGTGGGCTGTGCGTGCTCGCGCCGCATGCCCCCGCGGCGATCGTGGTCCGGGAACCACTGTTCGGGTCTGGCGCACAGGCCGCATTTCCCGGCGTGGAAGCGACGCGCAGAGAGGCCACTGGGACAGAGGCCCAGATCCACCCTGAGCCGAGGCAATTTGTGCGCGAGCGGGGTACTGTGGAGGGCTGCAATGGACACTTACCGGCCCATTTCGCGCCTGCTTGCGCTGGTCGCCGCACTCGCCTGCGGCGCGACTGCGAACGCCCAGGCGATTTCGCGGCAACCCACGTTCGAGGCCGCGGATCTGGAGTTTTTCGAATCCAAGATTCGGCCGATCCTGATCGACAACTGCTTTGAGTGTCACTCTGCCTCGTCCGTGCGCGTCAAAGGCGACTTCAAGCTCGATACCTATTCCGACTTGATGCACGGCGGACGAAGCGGACCGGCGATTCTGCTCGGCGACACGAATCAGAGTCCCTTTCTTACTGCCCTGCGCTACGAAGGCGAGGTGCAGATGCCGCCGAGCGCCAAGCTCGATGACTCCACGATTGCGCTGTTCACGGAATGGGTGCGGCGCGGAACCCCGATGCCGGAAGCCGGCTCGGCAGTAGCGCGCGCGGAAGTCATGGGCGGCAAGCTCGCCGACTCCCACTGGGCCTTTCAACCGCTCGCTTCCGACGCACCCCCAAACGTCGCGAACCCGAGCTGGTGTTCAAACGACATTGATCGCTTCATTTTGGCGCGTCTTGAGGCCGAGGGCATCGCGCCGCCGCCGCGCTCTGATCGAGCGACGCTACTGCGGCGGCTTTCATTCGACTTGACGGGTCTGCCGCCGAGCGCGGAGGACGTCGATCGCTTTGTGCGGGCAGTCGGGGCGGATGCCTGGGAGCGCGAAATCGATCGACTGCTCGCGTCGCCGCACTACGGCGAGCGTTGGGGCCGGGCGTGGCTCGATCTCGCGCGCTACTCGGACTCCAATGGCCTGGACGAGAATTTGGCGATGTCCACGGCCTACAACTATCGCGATTGGGTGGTGCGCGCGTTGAATGCGGACCTGGGCTATGACCGCTTCCTGACGCTGCAATTGGCGGGCGATCTCTTGCCCGAGCCCGCGGATGAGCAGGCGCTGCGCGATCAGTTGATCGCCACGGGATTCCTCGTCCTCGGTCCGAAGATGCTGGCGGAGCAGGACAAGGAAAAGCTCGCCTTGGATGTCGTGGACGAGCAAATCGACGTCGCCTTTCGAACGTTTCAGGGCCTGACCCTGGGTTGCTCACGCTGTCACGACCACAAATTCGATCCCCTGTCCCAGCGCGACTACACGGCTGTGGCGGGCATGTTCAAGAGTTCGGCCACCATGGCCAACTTGGCTTTCGTTTCGCGCTGGAACGAGCGCCAGCTGGCGCCCAAGTCGCGCATCGAAGCGCGCGCAGCGGCTGCCGCGGAAATCGCCGAGGCGAAGGTCTCCCTGGGGAAGTTGCGCTCCACCGCTTCCGACGCGTTGCTGGCGAAGTCGATTGCGCAGATTGACGCGTATCTGCTCGCGGCCGAGGCCTCGGCGCGCGATGTCGTCGTGATCGAGGCCGAGGCTCACGACCGCGGCAATTTGATTCGCGACGATTCCACCTACGGCACGAGTGACGTCGTTGTGGCGCGCACGGGGAACGCCGGACTGCAATTCGCTGAGTACGACCTGAAGTTTGTCGCGGGCCCTCGACCGACGCTCGAAGTGCGCATGGCCGCTGAGGAAAAGCGACCCGTGCGCGTGCTCCTCGACGGCGCGCTCGTATTCGAGGCCGCGCTGGGCGAGGTCACCGGATCCTGGAGGGTCGACGGCCAGCGCTGGTTTGCGATTGGCGTTCTCGACGTACGCCCCGGGGGCAGCGTGCTGCGTCTCGAGCGCGATGGACCGATGCCGCACCTCGATCAACTGTTGCTCGCGCCGGAACCCAAGGCCCATGCGGACGCGGAATACGCAGGGTCCGCACTGGCGCCTGCGCTCGTCAGGCCCTGGGCCGTGAGGTTGGCGCAGTCCGCGGGCCACGGGGATCCGGTGTTCGGCCTGTGGACGCGATTCGCTGCCCTGAAAGGCGCGGACTTTGCTCCGCGCGCGGCGCAGCTGAGTGCCAAATTGCGCGCGGAGCGCGACGCGGGAGAACTCGCCACCAAGACCAATGCGCTCGTGGCCAGTTTGCTCGATGGCGAACCGCCGGCCTCACTGCGCGAACTCGCGAGTCGGTACCAGACACTTTTCAGCAGCATCGACGCCCAGTGGCGCGAGCTGCACAAGAAAGAGCCTGGGGCCGAGCGCCTGCAGGGAGACAGCGCGGAAGAATTGCGACGTGTGGTGCGCGGCAAAGGGAGCCTGTTCGAGTCCGGCGCCGGTGGACTCGAACCGCATTTTCCCGATGAGACGCGTGCGGAACTCGCGCTCGCCAAGGAGCGAGTTGCCACACTGGAAGCGCAGTTGCCCGCGCCCTTCGACACCGCGCCCGGCGTGCGCGACGAGGCCGCGATTGCCGACATTCCTCTGATGCGACGGGGGAATCACCTCGACAAGGAAGCGATGTCCGTGCCGCGCGGCGTGCCCGAGCGAATCGCGCGCGACGTCGTTGCCCCGCGAATCCCGGAGGACGCGAGCGGCCGGCTGGAACTGGCCCAGTGGATGGTGGATCCCGCACATCCCTTGACGGCCCGCGTCGCGGTCAACCGGCTTTGGCAGGGCCACTTCAGTTTCGGGCTCTCGCGCAGCGCTTCGAACTTCGGCCTGCGCGGCGAGGCGCCCACTCATCCGGAATTGCTCGACTGGCTCGCGCGCGAATTCATGGCGCGCGGCTGGTCGCAGAAGTCGATGCACCAGTTGATTTGCATGTCCAGTGCCTATCAGGCGATCGCCGACGCGTCGCCCGCGGTGGCAAACATCGATCCTGCAAACCGCCTGCTCTCGCACCAAAATCGACGCCGACTTGAGGGTGAGGAGGTTCGCGACGCGTTGCTGTGCGTCGGCGGCATGCTCGACCGCACGCTAGGCGGCTCTTTGTTGGAGATCGCGAACGGCGACTACGTCACCAACGATCAATCGAAAAACGTCGCGCGCTACGACGCTCCTCGCCGGTCGATCTACTTGCCGATCATTCGCAACGCGATGCTCGACCTCTTCAGCGCCTTCGACTATCCGGATCCGAGTCTGACCATGGAGCAGCGCTCGCGGACCACCACAGCGACCCAGTCGCTGTACCTGATGAACAGTCCTTTTGTGCTGTCCGTCAGTGCGCGACTCGCCGAACAGGCGCGCACGGCGAGCACGGAACCGGGCGCCAGGGTCGAGCAGCTCTTCCGATCCATTCACGGTCGCACACCGCGGGCCGAGGAAATGGCCCTGGCCCTGGAGTTCATCGCCAGCGCCGCTGCCCCCGAGGGCGGCGATCGTCCGCAGGCCAACATTGGGCGCGCCGCGGATGCTGGCGAAAGCGAGCTCGCCCAGCGTCTGGGGAGCCAGGCCTGGTCGCTCCTGGCCCAAGCGCTGTTGATCTCCAACGAATTCCTGTACGTGGATTGAGCCATGGACACTCCGCGCCGCACCATCATCACCCGACGCGACCTGCTGCGCAGCGGCGGCGTGGGCTTCGGCATGCTGGCCCTGTGCGGACTTGCGCGCGGTTTGGGTTTGCAGTCACCCACGCTCCTCGCGCCGGTCGTCTCGCCCTGGCCCGTGCGCGCCAAGCGTGTGATTTTCCTCTTCATGCACGGCGGTCCCAGCCAGATCGACACGTTTGACTACAAGCCGCTCTTGGAGCGCGACCACGGCAAGCCGTTGCCTTTCGAAAAGCCGCGCATCCAATTCGCGCAAACGGGCAACCTGCTCAAGTCGCCCTGGAAGTTCGCCCAACACGGCGAGTCCGGCGCATGGGTCAGCGAGTTGTTCCCGCACGTGGCCGGGCACGTGGACAAGCTGTGCTTCGTCAAGTCGCTCCACGGCACCAACGAAGCACACGGAGGAGCGCTGCTGGCGTTGCACACGGGCTCGGCGACCTTCGTGCGACCGAGCATGGGCTCGTGGATCCACTACGGCCTCGGCAGCGAAAACCAGGACCTGCCGGGCTTCATCACGATCTGTCCGACCCTGGGCCACGGCGGCGTCAACAATTGGTCCAGTGCGTTCCTGCCGGGCATCCACCAGGGCACTCCCATAGGCAACGCGAGCATTCCGGCGACGGAAGCCAAGTTCCAAAATCTGAACCGCGGGGACATTTCAGCGGCAGTCCAGCGCGCGCAGTTGGACCTGCTGCGGGAGTTGAACGTCGCCCACATGGAGCAGCGCGCTGCGGACGCGAACCTGGAAGCGCGCATCGCGTCCTTCGAACTCGCCTTCCGCATGCAGACCGAGGCGCCGGGGGTCATGGACCTCAGCGGCGAGTCTCCCGAGACCCTGAAGTTGTACGGCATCGGCGAGAAGGCCACGGACAACTTCGGTCGACAATGCCTGCTGGCGCGTCGTTTCGCCGAGTCGGGCGTGCGCTTCGTGCAGTGCACCCACAGTTACAAATGGGATCAGCACGAGAACTTGAAGGGCGGGCACGAACAAAACGCGCGCGAAGTGGACTTGCCGATCGCGGGGCTCCTGCAGGACCTCGATGGACGCGGTCTGCTGGACGACACGCTGGTCATTTGGGGTGGGGAGTTCGGTCGGACTCCCACGGCCCAGGGCATGGACGGCCGCGACCACAATCCGCACGGCTTCACCATGTGGCTCGCGGGCGGCGGCACCAAGCGCGGCTTCAGCTACGGCAGCACCGACGACTACGGTTTCTTCGCCGCCAAGGACCGTGTGCACATCCACGACTTCCACGCGACGCTCCTCGCGCTCTTGGGCCTGGACCACGAGCAGCTGACCTATCGCTACGCCGGTCGCGACTTCCGCCTGACCGACGTGTCAGGGCGGGTGGTCACCGAGCTCTTTGCCTGAGCCCCGTGCGGATAGGACTCCCCCCAGACCCGCGCCATGGAATCCAGTTTCGAGGGGCACAAGCCCGAGATCCTCTACCCCTGCATCTGGTCCTACACCGTGATCGGGGTCGACGAGGCTGTGCTGCGCGATGCCGTTGGCTCGGTCCTCGGCGCCATTCCGCACAGCCTGAAGCCTGGAAACGTCTCCAAGGGCGGGAAGTACCGCTCCCTGGCCCTAGAGGCACGGGTTGAGGACGAACTCGAACGCTTGCGGATCTTCGACCTGCTCTCCAAACACCCGGCCGTGCGCTTCGTCCTGTAGGGCCGGAGCGTCCCACGCCCATGTCCGACAGGTCTCGAGATGGGCGGGGCGGCCCGGGAGCACTTTTTAGCTCGAATTTCCGAGTTTTGTGGGCCACTGCGGGCCCAGTTCTCGTTGAGAGTGAGTCGGCTTCCCCCCCCCCGGGCAGCACCTTCGTAACCACTTCCATGTGTCCCATCCAACCTGAAGATGATTCCGAGCTCACGGGCCGCCTGCGCGCGTGGTTCGCTAGGCAGGAGGCAGGAGGGGATGTAATGCTGGCCGCGGTCGGGCGCGAACTGTCCCTGGTGGCCCACCGGATCCTCTCACGCCAGTCGGGCGGGGACGAATTGCAGGCCACGGCTTTGATCAGCGAGCTTTGGCTGAAGTTGTCGCAGCCCACAGCCCACACGTTCGAAGACCGCCATCACTTCATGAAACTGGCGGTGCGCACCATGCGCA
>CANKOY010000010.1 GCA_947484275.1 Planctomycetota bacterium
GGCCAGGGTCTTCTGTTTGACGCCGACGATCGAACCGATGTTGTCGAGCAATCCAGCTTCGCCGTCGCACATCGCGACGATTGGAACGCGCCGGCCCGCGAGGCTCAGCAGGCCAGCCTCGCTCTCGGCCGCGCCTTCCACAGCGTGCAGATCGCCGTCGATTCCTAGCGTTTGGCACAGGTGCATGTAGCCCGACTGATCGCCGAGGATCCCCAGCAACAGCTCAGGCGACGAAACCACGATCACGTTGGCGAAGATGCCCTTTTCGCGCAGTCGCGTCGCAGCTTCGATGGCCTCGGTGGTCACCGAGCCCATGCTGAAGATGTGCACCACGTTGTCGCCGGGCTCGTAGCCCCCGTGGCCGCGCCAATCGATCAGGTAGTAGGCGCCTTCGAGGCAGTGTTCGCGCGTCGTGGCCAGCAGTTGTTCGTCGCTCGCGCCTTCCGAGGAGTGATTCTTGCGCAGCAGCTCCAGGAGCGTGCGCTGGGCAATCGCACGCGTCACTGCGCGCACGAGCACGCCGCGTCGGCCTTCGTTGTCGTCGTCCATCTGGCGCCGGATGGCGTCGGACAGGATCCAGTCGACCTCGATCGCGAACAGCGGCTCCCACGTGATCAGGTTCGGCATCTGGATGTCGCTCTTCCAGGAATGCTGCGCACCCTCGCTCGAGAGGGTCATGCCCGAGGGTGTGCCCAGGAGAATGAACTCCGAACGCCAATACAGGTTGTAGTACAGCTGATCGAGCGCGCGCTTGATGAAGAAGTCGTAGACGGTCATCACCGGGAAGAACGGCAGTCCGGTGTAGGAGCCGAGCTTGCCAAAGGCACCCAGAGCCGACATGCAGTTCGCTTCGGCGATCTCGAAGCGGATGTGGCGCGTCCAGCGTTCCGAGTGGGTCACAAGCTGCGGGTGGCGCAACTTCAGGTTCAATTCTGTGTCGAGCGGCTTGACGTCGCCGGGGCCGTAAATGCGGCTGTCCATGGCGCCCGAGATGTTGGTCGAGGTGCCCACATCCGGCGAAAGCGTCAGGATGAAATCGGCGGCCGTGCGCCAGCGAGTTTCCGCGGTGGAAAGCTCGGTCGAGCCCGTGTGCGGGCCGCCTTCGTCCGCCGTGCCGATGCGCACGAGCTTGGCCGCCAGTTGGCCCCACATCCATTGGGTGTGCGCCAGTGGGAACAGGGATAGATCAATATCCAGGGACGGGGGCAGGCCGCCGTCCGCGGACAGCGCCTGTTTCACGCTGCGGCGATTTTTCGCGCGCAGTTGGTCGTGATCTTCGATTCCCGCGCGGAACAAGTCGCGGCGCGCGGCGAGGAATCGTCCCTCGGCCGATTGGGGCGCGAAGAGCGCGAAGGGGTCTTCGGCCGTGAGGCCCGCGCGTTCGAGGATCGCCGCCTCTTCCTTCTTGTCCGGCAGCGCAGAGTGGTTCGAGGGATCCGCGGCGCACTCCAGTTTCCAGCCCTTCACCGTGTGCGCGATGATCATGCACGGCTGGTCGGCGGGTTGCTTCGCAAAGTCCATGGCGGCCACCAACTTGGCCAGGTCGTGCCCACCGAGATCGGCGAATGCACGCAGAACGTCCTCGTCGCTGAGTTTTGCGAGCAGCGCCCCGGCGGCGGGACTGCGCAGCTTTGCGCGCTCGCGAATCGTCGGCGCATCCTGCTTGAAAAGCAGCATTTGGTATTCGTAGTCGCTGAACGTCTGCTCGAGCAACTCGCGCAGGGCGCCGCCTCCCTCACGCGCGAACAGCGCGTCGCGGTACGAGCCGTGGCGCAGCTGAACCACGCGCCAGCCATTGGCGATCGCCGTGCGCTCGATGCGCTCGCAATCTGCGCCCTGGAGCGTCTTCGGATTCGAGGTGCGCGTGCCGTCGAGGTTCTGGCGGTTGTAGTCCACGATCCAGCACACGTTTCCGAGCTGGCGTTCCGCGCACTCGGGCATCGCCTCGAGCAGCGAGCCCTCGCGGAACTCAGAGTCGCCGATCAGCGACCAGAAATGCGCGCCCTCGGGAACCTCCCAGCCGTGGTCGGTGGCGTAGCGGTAGGCCAGGGCCATGTAGGCCGAGACCACCGGCGGAATGCCCACCGATCCCGAGGGCATGAAGTGGAACGAATCGAGGTCCGCGCGGGCGTGGTAACTCTGGAACACCTCGGGCTGGGCCTCGGTCGCAAACATGCGCAGGCCGTGCATGGCCCGCTTGGCTCGCTCGCTGTCGATCCAGCCGCCGGTTTGTCCGAGCGGCGGTTCGCGGCGAAAGAGCTCGAGCAAGTGGTGCATTGCATGGTCCACGGGCGCCGCGTGGGGCTTGCAGGCCACGAAGTCCTGGGGCTCGCGCACCACCAAGTGCAAGGCGGCGAGGATGTGCATCGAACTCGCGCAGGAAGCCGGGTGCCCGCCAACCTTCGGGTCGCCCGCGCGCTTGTCCGGGCGCGAGTTGGCGACGTAGATCATGTGCATGGTCTGCGCGAAGGCGCGCTCGATGACCGCGTTCAGGACGGGGAAGTCGAGCGTTCTGGCAGTCTGCATGAGCTCCAATGCGGCCGGGCTGGCCTCGCGGGTCGGGCGTTGGGCGAACTGTCCGCGGCTGGCGGCCGCCGGGGGCGCACCTTCGGGGGTCTCGGTCGGGCGTGTCATGTGTCTGTCGTGCTGCTTGGATCCAAAACGAGCCTGAGATTCTAGCGGGAAGCGCGGACCGACGGTCGATGGCGCCGGATTCGCGCCGCCGTGGCGCCGGGCCCCTGCGCGCTCAGCGGGCCAGGGCCTGTCGGTACACCCCGAGGTAGGCGTCGATCATCGCGCGCTGGCTGTAGTGCTTGCGCACGCGTTCGAAGTTCTTGTCGCCCAGGCGTGCGCGCAGCAGGGGATCTGCCGCCAGTCGGCCGAGGGAGGCCGCAAGTGATTCCAGGCACGATTCGCCCCCTGGCAGCGCCACGAACGGCGCCTGCTCGCCAGGGAGCATCGCCACGACGTCGCCCACATTGGTGGCGACGGCCGGCAGGCGCGATGACATCGCCTCGAGCAGCGACAGAGGCATCTGTTCGGTGTCGCTGGTCAGCGCAAAGACGTCCATCATTCGATAGAAGGGCCGCGGGTCCTGCTGGTGGCCGACGAAGTGCACACGGCCCTTCAGCGCTGGCGTGCTCGCCCTGCGCTCCAATTCCTCGCGCATGGGACCATCGCCGAGGATCAGGGCGGCCACCGGTCCCTGGCGCGCGGCGCGCGCGACCACCTCGAGCAACCTACCCAAGTTCTTTTCTGCGCGCAGGTGTCCCACCGCGCCGACGACGATTGCATCATCCGCGATGCCCAATTCGTGCCGCAGGGGCGGATTCCCGTCGCGGGCCGCGAAGCGCTCGATGTCGATACCATTGGGAATGAAGCACATGTGCAGTGGCGCTTCGTTCCAGTGTTCGAGGGCGATCTTCCGCAAGGTGTCGCTGATCACGACCAGGCGCTGGGTCTGGCCCAAAAGCCAGCGCCGCATCCAGATTCGGCGGCGCTTGAAGCCCTGGGCCTCATCGGCGCCGAATCCATCCTCGTGGTGCACCGCACGCCAGCCGCCGCAGAATTTGGCCGCCAGCAGCGCGTCAATGGACCCGAAGTTGTAGGTCAGGAGCAGGTCCGGCCGCTCCTGCCGCAGCACTCGGCGCAGGCGCAAGGCCGTGGAGACACTGCCCGACTTAGGCGCCGCAGGCAGGAAGCGCACCTTGGTATCCGCTCCAAGGAGTTCGCGCGCCTCGGTCCGGCCGTCGAGGGCCAGAATCGAGTGGCGAAATTCGTCGCCGAAGGCCGCGATCAACTGCGCCGTCCGAACCTGGGAACCGGCCGGCACGAAGCTCGGGAAGACGTGCAGGAGGTGCGGTTGTTCGCTCATCGGCGGGGGAGTGTAGTGCCCCAGGCGCGAGGGCGCGCTGGCTACCTCGACCAGAGGCCGGCTGCTCCTCCGGCTCGGCAGCAAGGCGCCCCCGTGCGCCGAGCGAGACGGACTTCCATATATAGACGAAGGAAGCGCGGCGGCCCTTCCTGACCGCGCCGTCGCTGGCTATCCTGCGCGTTTTCCACCGTCGCCGTCCAACTCGGCGGACAGGCCCTGCCTGATTCCGCCGGCAAGAGCTGCGATGAGCGCGATCCCTCCCGCCCTCCTCGGCGGTCCTGAAGCGAGGAGCCAGGAAGCCATGCCGGCCGACTTCCCCATAGGGCTGACGTTCGATGACGTGTTGCTGATTCCGCAACACTCCGACACCTTGCCCCGCGACGTCTCCGTGGCGACGCGCTTTTCCCGCAACGTTCCGATCAATGTGCCCCTGTCGTCCTCCGCCATGGACACAGTCACGGAGTGGATGCTGGCCGTGGCCCTGGCCCGCGAGGGTGGCATCGGCGTGATCCATCGCAACCTGAGCATCGAGCGCCAGGTGCGCGAGGTGGAGAAGGTCAAGCGCTCCGCCAACGGCGTGATCCTTGACCCGGTGACCTTGCCGCCGAGCGCGAAGGTGGGCGAGGCGCGCGAGATCATGACGCGCCACAACATCTCGGGCCTGCCAATCGTCGAGGGTTCAACGGTGGTCGGGATCCTGACCAATCGAGACTGCAAGTTTCAGACCTCTCCTGAGACGCCCGTGGCCGAGGTCATGACCAGCTCGGATCTGGTGACGGCGCCCCCAGGCACGAGCCTGGATGAGGCGCGCGAACTCCTGCACCGGCGCAAGGTCGAGAAGCTCCTGATCGTGGACGGCAACATGCAGTTGCACGGCCTGATCACGATGAAGGACCTCAAACAGCTTTCCGAGTTCCCAGCCTCCGTGCGCGACGGCCGCGGGCGCCTGCGCGTCGGCGCCGCCATCGGCGTCCAGGACTACGAACGCGCCGAGCGCCTGATGGCCGCGGGTGTCGATGTGCTCGTGGTGGACACGGCCCACGGCCACAGCTCGAACGTGATCGAGACCGTGCGCGAGCTGAAGCGCAAATTGTCCGTGGACGTAGTCGCTGGAAACGTGGCCACAGCTGCGGCCACCCGCGAACTGGTGGCCGCGGGCGTGGACGGCGTCAAGGTGGGCATCGGCCCCGGCTCGATCTGCACCACGCGCATCGTTGCTGGCATTGGTGTCCCGCAGTTGACCGCGATCATGGAGAGCATCGGACCCGCGCGCGAACGCGACGTGCCCCTGATCGCCGACGGCGGGATTCGCTACTCGGGCGACGTGGTCAAGGCACTGGCCGCGGGCGCGTCGAGCGTGATGCTCGGCTCCCTGTTCGCCGGACTCGAAGAAAGTCCGGGAGAGACGATCCTGTTCAAGGGGCGATCGTTCAAGGTCGTGCGCGGAATGGGGTCCATCGGCGCCATGATGCAGGGCTCGAAAGAGCGCTATCGCCAAGGTGGCATCGATGACGTGCACAAACTCGTGCCCGAGGGCATCGAGGGCATGGTCCCGTACCGCGGGAAGCTCTCGCAGTTCGCGTATCAAATGGTCGGCGGCGTTCGATCGGGCATGGGCTATGTCGGAGCTAGGACGATTCCCGAGCTTTGGGAGCGCGCGCAGTTCCTGCGCGTCACTTCCGCCGGCGTGCGGGAGAGCCACCCTCACGACGTGACGATCACGAAAGAGTCCTCCAACTACTTCCACAACCAGGAATGAAGTCCGTTCCCCGCGGGATTTTGGTGGTCGATCTCGGCGCGCAGTACGCGCAGCTCATTGCGCGGCGCGTCCGCGAGGCGGGCAGCTACTGCGAAATCGCGCCGCCGCGCCGCGCCTTGGAGGTTGCAGCGGCAATGGACCTCGGGGGAGTGATCCTCTCCGGCGGACCGGCGTCGGTGTACGCGCCTGACGCTCCGGTCGTGCCGCCGGAGCTCTTGCAACTTGGCGTACCGGTGCTCGGCATCTGTTACGGCATGCAGTGGATGTGCCAAACACTCGGCGGCGTCGTCAGCCCCGCGGACAAGCGCGAATTCGGCCGCGCTTCGATCGCTGTGACGCGTGCGGACGGACTGTTCGAGGGCATCGACGGACATACGGTGGTGTGGATGAGCCACGGCGATCAAGTTCAGCGCTTGCCGCAGGGCTGGGAAGTCTTCGCTCAGACCGAGACCTGTCCGTTCGCCGCCGCGGGACACGTCGCTCGCGGCTACTTCGGCCTGCAGTTTCACCCGGAAGTCACGCACAGCGTGCGGGGCATGGAGTTGATCGAGAATTTCGTCTCCACGGTCTGCCGCATGCCTGGCGACTGGAGGCCCGAGAACATCGTCGACCGCGAGGTGGCGAAGATTCAAACCCTCGTGGGCCCGCGCGGCGAAGTGGTCCTCGGCCTCTCGGGCGGCGTAGACAGTTCGGTCGCCGCGCTGATCGTGCACCGCGCGATCGGCTCGCGGCTGCACTGCATCTTCGTGGACAATGGCCTCTTGCGCCACGGCGAGCGCGATGCGGTCGAAGCCACGTTCCGCGATCACTTCCATTTGGACCTGACGGTCATTGACGCCTCGGAGCGCTTCCTGCGCTCGCTCGCCGGCGTCACCGAACCCGAGCGCAAACGCAAGCTGATCGGCCGCGACTTCGTGGACGTGTTCCGCGGCGAAGCGACGCGCTTCAACGGTGCGAAGTTCCTCGGCCAGGGCACGCTTTACCCCGACGTGATCGAGTCGGTGAACGTCTTCGGCGGCAACACGGCGGTGATCAAGAGCCACCACAACGTTGGGGGGCTGCCCGAGGACTTGGACATGCAATTGGTCGAGCCTCTGCGCGAGCTGTTCAAGGACGAGGTCCGCGCCATCGGTCGCTACCTCGGCTTGGATGAGAGCATCGTCGCCCGCCAGCCGTTCCCCGGCCCGGGCCTCGGCGTGCGCATCCTTGGTGAGGTGACTGCTGAGCGCTGTGAGATCCTGCGTGGCGCCGACCGCATCGTGCGCGAAGAAATCGAAGCCGCGGGTCAACACCGAACCCTGTGGCAGTACTTCGCGGTGCTCCTGCCCACCAAGTCCGTGGGCGTCATGGGCGACGCGCGCACCTACGAGGACGCCTGTGTGTTGCGCGCAGTGGAGTCCAGCGACGGCATGACCGCGGACTGGGCGCACTTGCCCTACGACCTCCTGGGGCGCATTTCCAATCGCATCATCAACGAGGTGCGCGGCATCAACCGGGTGGTCCTCGACATCTCCTCCAAGCCGCCCGCGACGATCGAGTGGGAGTGAAGCCAATCCATGGCCGCTGCCACGGCCATGGTTTCCTGAGTGGACCTTCGCGATAGTAGTGTGAACGAGCGACGCCAAACCGTGGTCGACGAATTCGTCCGCGAGAACGGACACTGATCCCCATGAAGCTGATTCACTCCAGTCCCTGGTTGTTTTCGACCGCGCTCTTGCTGCTGGGCACTGTCGCCGTTCCTCCCGTGCTCGGCCCCGCGCCTGCGGCTGACGAAGTGAAGTTCAGCTGCGTCCCGGAGCGGACTCTGTACAAGCGCTTTGTGCAGCACACCGAAGTGGCGATCGTTGAACTTCAGTTCAAGGTCGAGGGGCCCGACGGTCCAGATGACGAGGAAATTGAGCTTCCCGACCTCAAGATCCAGAGCGACGAGACGATCGAGTTCAGCGACGAGGTGCTCGAAGTGGCTGACGATCGGCCCAAGAAGCTCAAGCGCTCATTCACCAAGATCGAGAACGGACAGACGTACTCTGGTGATGACGCGGACCCCGACAGCACCGAGGAGAAAAGCGAGTCCGGCCTGCTCGACAAGAGCGTCGTGTTCACCTGGAACGACGAGGACGACAAATTCGACGTGACCTGGTTCGAGGACGGCGGCGACGACGCCCTGCTCACGGAAATGGTCGAGGACGCCGACTTTCGCGCCTGGCTTCCTCAGGAATCCGTGGACACAGGCGACTCGTGGAAGATCCCGGTGGCCGAGGTCAACAACCTGCAGGAGCCTTCGGGGCCCATGGGATATCGCACCGAGGGTGAGGAGGAAGAGCAGGACGAGGATCCGACGAACCGCCACCTGCGCGAGAACGTTCAGGGTGAGCTGAAGGGGACTTACAAAGGTACGCGCGAGGAGGACGGCCTGATGCTCGCGGTGATCGCCTTCGAGGGCAAGTTCACCAGTCGCTCCGATCGCGACATCGAGGAGGAGGAGGGCCTCGCGATGAATCGTTCCTTCGAGTTGGCCGTCGAATTGGAGGGCGAGTTGCTTTGGGACATCGCCGGTGGGCACTTCGCTTCGCTGACCTGCGATTCGAAGACAAAGCAAACTTCCACCGACAAGGCCTCGCTCGAAATCGACGGGGAAACCCTCAAGTACGTACAGGTCCAGGGCCTTGAGGGCGTGAAGACCTACCGCTTCACCTGCTCGACGAAGAAGCCCTGAAATCAATGCGAGTGGTGCCCCGGGGTTGACAGGCGGGGGGGCCGGGGCACAATCGGAAGGGCCGCACGTTGGTACGTGCGGCTCTGTCTTCAGGTCCCATTCGAAGGCTCTGCTCCATGCACCGCACTCTGCTGTTCACCCTTGGCGGCCTATTGCTTTCCGCCGGCACCGCAAGCGCTCAGACCTGCGGCCCCAACGAAGTATTCCTGAAGAACGACACGCTCCCGGACATTCCCACCGGCCCGCTCGCCGTGGCGGTCATCCGCGGACTTTGCGAAGGCGAGGCCATGGGCGCAGTGTTCGATGTGGCCTCCGTGGGCACGATGGTGCAGTTGCAGAATGCGGCGTTTGGCTTCTTCAACGTCGCCGGAGCCAACGGAATCCAGGCCATCGTCAATCTCAAGGTCCACGACGGCATCACCTGGAGCGGCGGGATCCCGACGCTCGGGCCGGAAGTGTTCGACTGGGAAAGCGCCACTGGCTCTTCGATCGCAGCGACCACCCACGCGATCAATACGCTCGATGTCAGCGGCCAGAACATCGTGATCACCTCAGGCAAAATGGTCGTGACGTGGTGGATGGACTTCAATCCGAATGGCACTTGCGCCGGGGGCTACACGTCTGACTTTGGGACGGACGACGGCAGTGCTCCCTGCAGTGCCGTTCCGCAGCGCAACCTGCTTTTTGTGCAGGGCACGGGCTGGCGCGATCCTTCGACCTTTGCCATCGGTCCGATTCAGTTGTGCCCGCAGTACTACAACGGCAACTGGATCATGCGCGCCTGCGTCAAGAACGTCTCCACGACAACGTCCTACTGCACGGCGAAGCAAAACTCCTTCGGCTGCATTCCGGCGATGAATTGGACCGGCAACCCGAGCGCGACCTCGGGCTCGGGTTTCAATATTCGCGGCGCGAACGTGCGCAATCAGAAGCCGGGGCTATTGCTGTATTCGCTCCAGGGGCGCGCGGCGACGCCGTTCACCGGCGGCTTCCTGTGCTTGACTCCACCGGTCAAGCGCGCGCCAGGCATCAGTTCCGGCGGCAACAACGCGCCGTTCCAAGACTGCTCGGGCGTCTACCAGTTCGATTTCAACGCGTTCGCAGTGGGGGCCCTCGGGGGTACTCCGTTGCCTCAACTGACGGTGCCAGGCACACGGGTGAACGCGCAATATTGGGGCCGCGACGCTGGCTTCTCTCCGCCGAACAACACGACACTGACCGACGGGATCGAGTTCGACATCGGGCCGTAGTCGGCGCGTCTAGCGAGGTCGGACCTCTCTCTCGGATCACGGGCCGAACGGCGCGCCCGCGCCGTTCGGCCCGTGAGCCACACGGGCTCGTTCTTAGGACGGCATCTCAGCGATCAGGCGCAGCAGGATTTCTTGAACGACCTGCGGATTGGCGCTGCCCTTCGAGGCTTTCATCACTGGGCCGACGAGGGCGCCCACGGCCTTGGTTTTGCCCGCCCGGACGTCCGCGATGATCTTGTCCTTGCCCACCAACGCTTCGCGACACCAGTCATCGAGGGCGGCAGAGTCGTTGACTTGCTCGAGCCCGAGGGACGCCACCAGATCCTTCGGCGACTTGCCGGTCTCGAACATGGCGCGCAACACCTTGCGGCCTGCCTGTCCTGAGATCTCGCCCTTGTCGAGCATGCCGAGCAGCAGGGACATGTCGTGCGGGCGAAACGGCAACTCGTCGATCGAACGAATCGGAAGCAGCGGATCGTTCAAATTGCGCAGCAGTTCGTTCGAGATCCAGTTCGAGGCTTCCTTAGGCAACTTCGAGAGTCGCGCCACTGTCTCGAAGAACTCGGACAGCGCGCGATCCGCGGTCAGCACGCCCGCGTCGTAGGCTGAGAGGCCAAAATCCTTCTGGTAGCGCGCGCGCCGCGCCGTGGGCAATTCAGGCAGCGCCGACCGCAACCGATCCAGTCGCTCGGCGGAGACGGTGATCGGCGGCAGGTCGGGCTCGGGGAAGTAGCGGTAGTCGTGGGCGTCTTCCTTGCGCCGCATGCTGCGCGTCACGCCCTTTTCAGCGTCGAACAGCCGCGTCTCCTGCACCGGGAACTGCGCGGGATCGCCCGACTCGTAGGCTTCCACTTGCCGGCGTATCTCGAATTCGATCGAGGCTTGGACGTTGCGGAATGAGTTCAGGTTTTTCAGCTCAACCTTGGTGCGCCAGGGCTCGCCTTCGGGACGCACGGAAATGTTGACGTCGCAGCGCAGCGAGCCCTTTTCCATGTCGCAGTCCGAGGCGCCGACGTACTGCAGGATTTCCTTGAGCGCGGTCAGGTACTCGAAGGCTTCCTGCGAGGTCTGCATGTCCGCCTCGCTGACCGATTCAATCAGCGGCACACCCGCGCGATTGAGATCGACGAGCGTCGTGTCGCCGCGGTCGTGAATTGCCTTGCCCGCGTCCTCTTCGAGGTGGATGCGCGTCAGGCGCACGCGCTTGCCGCTCTCCAGGGTGATGCCACCGCCCGTGCAATACGGCTGGTCGAACTGACTGATCTGATAGCCCTTGGGAAGGTCGCAGTAGAAGTAGTTCTTGCGATCAAACTTCGAAGTCGGCGCCACACTCGCGCCGAGGGCCAGGGCCGTTCGCAGCGCAAGTTCCAGGGCTTCGCGGTTGAGCACCGGCAGCGCGCCGGGTTGCGCCGTGCACACCGGGCACGTGCGCGAATTCGGCGTTGCACCAAACTCGTTGCGACACCCGCAGAACAACTTGGTCCAGGTCTTGAGCTGGCAATGGACCTCAAGACCGATCACTGGAATCCAGCGCACTTGGGTCTTCGGCGAGACGTAGCCGATTTCGGAATTCGTCGTGCTCATGCGCGCACCCCCGGATTCGTTCCCGCAGCCTTGGGCTGGCCCTCCGGTGGACGGCGCAGGTGATGTTCCGTCGCAGCTTCGAACACGCGCCCCGCGTGCAGCACGCGCGCGTCGGCCAGGGCCGGCCCGATGACTTGCATGCCGATCGGCAGCTGAACGCCGGCCTCCTCGACGAAGCCACAGGGGATCGAGAGCGCCGGGATTCCCGCGAGACTGACAGGGGCCGTCATAACGTCGGAGAGGTACATCGCCACCGGATCTGAGGCCTTTTCGCCCAGCAAGAATGCCGGAGTCGGCGCGGTGGGGCCGATGATCAGATCCACCTTTTGAAAGGCGAGGTCGAAATCCTGCCGCAGCAATCGGCGCACGCGCAGGGCGCGGTTGTACCAGGCGTCGTAGTAACCGCTGGAAAGCACATAGGTCCCCAAGAGGATCCTGCGCTTGACCTCGGGACCGAAGCCCGCGGCACGCGTGGCGGCGAACATGCTCTGGAGACTGCCGTCGCCCTCGACCCGCGGTCCGTAGCGAATGCCGTCGTAGCGCGCGAGGTTCGAAGACGCTTCGGCAGTGGCGACCACGTAGTAGGTCGGGATCGCGTGTTCGGTGTGCGGCAGTTCGACGTCCACTAGCGTGGCGCCGAGTTCCACCCACTTGCGCTTGGCCTCCTCGAGTCGCGCGCGCACATCCCCGTTGAGCGCCGCGGGAAAGTACTCGCGCGGAATTCCAATGCGAAGGCCGCGCACACCGCTCTCGCTGAACTCCGGCTCAAGGGCCGGAAGTTGGGCCGAAGTCGAGTCCGCGTGGTCCACACCAGAAATCACCTGCATGACGCGCTCGATGTCGCGCACGCTGCGGGCGAAGGGACTGACCTGATCCAGGGAGCTCCCGAAAGCCACCAATCCGTAGCGCGACACGCGGCCGTAAGTCGGCTTGAATCCCGCGATTCCGCAGAAGGCGGCCGGTTGACGCACGGAGCCTCCAGTGTCCGAGCCCAGGGCGATGGTCACCATGCCCGAGGCCACGCTCGCCGCGCTGCCGCTTGAGGACCCGCCCGGAGTGCGGCGCGTGTCCCAGGGATTGCGCGGGACGCCGTAGGCCGAATTTTCGCCCGAGCTGCCCATGGCGAACTCGTCCATGTGGGTCATGCCGACCGGGATCGCGCCGGCGTCGAGCAGGCGCTGGACGAAGGTCGCGGTGTAGGGCGGTTTGTAGCCGGCGAGGACGCGGCTGCCGCAATGGGCTTCAACGCCCTTCCAGCACATGTTTGCCTTGAGCGCCATGGGCACACCCGCCAGGGGCCCCATCGGAACGCCAGCTGCGCGGTCGCGATCCAGCCCCGCCGCAAGTTCGAGCGCGCGCTCGCGCTCCAAAGTCGCGAATGCACCCAGACTCGGTTCGAGCGCATCGATGCGGGTCAGGGCCTCGCGCACGTTGGCTTCCGCCGAGCCCTGACCCGCGCCGTAAGCCGCGGCCAGGCCACAGGCGTCCAAGGAAATGGCCGGGCGGCTCACTGCTCTCCCCCGATCGTCTTGGGCACGCTGAAGAAGGTCTCGATCCGCGCCGGCGCGTTGGCAAGTGTTTCGTCGAGACCGAGGCTCGAGTGCTCGCGATCGTCGCGCATCACGTCCGTGAAGTCCGTGGGGCGCGTCATCGGCTCCACGCCGTCCACATTCAACGTCGAGAGGGTCTTGAAGGCCTCGAGGATGCGCGTGAACTGCTCTCGCAATTCCAGTTCCTGCCTGGGGTCGATGGCCAGGCGGGCCAGACGCGCGATGTGCAGCACATCGGGCGCGCCCGCGTTGGCGGGGGAAGGCGCTGGTTTGGAATCGGACATGTGGTGATGACTTGGCGAGGTCGCTTGGGAAACAGCGGATGATAGAGAGCCCAAGCTGGCGCGGCCACTGACCGGCGGCGCCGTCATTTCAGCGAGGCTTCAATGCCTGCCCTGCGTGCTGCGATCGCGACCAGAGGCCCGCCGCTTGCGGCAGGACCCGCGGGGACCTACCGTCGGCCCATGCTCGATGCGCAGTTCGCGCCCCAGCGGCTGTGGGGTCCCCCGGACTGGGGAAGTCTCGGACTCGTGCTGTGCCTCGCTGGCGGATTCCTGCTGGCGCACGGGACGCTGGTGCGCGACCCGAAGGCCTTGGTGGAGGAGCGCTTCGGCCGGCCGCGCGCTGACCTGCGCTCTCTGCGCACGTTGCTCTTCCACCGCGTGCAAACCCTGCTGGGCTTCGGTCTGTTGCTTCTCGGATTCGGCTCCCAGTTGTACGCCCGTGCGGTGCCGGCAACCGAGGCCTCGTCGGGCTCAGCTGCGCTGTGGATCGGCGGCGTAGTGCTCGGTGCCGCTTTGCTGGAATTGAGCGCCTGGTGGTGGTCGTTGGTCACCGTGCGCCGTCACTTGCGCGCCTGGTTCCTGCAGCATCCCCCGGACTTCGATCGCGACGTGGCACTGGCACGGGAGGTGGGCGATCTGTTCGGAATCGACTCGCACGCGGACGAAGCTGTGCAGTCCTATGCGGAGCGATTGCGCCGCGAGCTGGGCCTAAGGACTCCGGCCGCCGCCCCCGCGCGACGCGCCCTGCCGGACGACGACGATTCCATCTGAGGAAATTCTGATTTTTTGGGCCCCCGCACGCCGCGACGACGGTCGTGCCTTTGGGGATGACGCTGAAGACCAGCCTGCAACTCGTTGATCGGACGCTGCAGGGATTCGCGGACGCGGTCTTTCCCATGTTGTGCGCCTTGTGCGGCGCGCCGGGAGTTGGAGGGGTCTTCTGCCAGGAACACCGCCTGCGTGGTCCCGCGCCGGGGGCCCATTGCGCGCGCTGTGCGGGGCTGCTGCCCACCGCAGTTGCCGATGGAAATCTGTGCAGTGCTTGTCGGCTCGACCCGCCCGGTTGGACTCGGCTCGTGGCGCTGACCGACTACGGATTCGATCCCGCCGCGCGCGCTTGGATCCTGGCGCTCAAGCACGGCGGACGCCGCGATTTGGCCAGGCCCCTGGGCGAATTCCTGGCCCAGCGCATCTCGCGCTCGCAGGAAAACGCCCGTCTTGAGCTCAGCGACTCCACGCTCGTCGTTCCAGTGCCGCTGCATTTCTCGCGCCGAATCGTGCGCGGCTACGACCAGGCACAGCTCTTGGCGCGCGTGGTGGCGATCGAGCTTGGGCTCGCCACGTGGAATCTGCTGAGGCGCACCCGCGCAACCACGCCCCAGGGTGCTCCTGGATCGCGGTCGCGGGCAGCCAACGTCCGCGGTGCGTTCGAGTCCATCGGCGGCGCACGCGGAAGACTGTCCGGTCGTCCCGTGCTGCTGGTGGACGACGTCGTCACCTCCGGTGCCACCGCGAGCGAGTGCGGGCGACGGCTGAGGTCCGCGGGCGCGGGTAAAGTGACGGTTGCTTGCCTCGCGCGCGCATCGCCGCGGAGAATTGAGCGCGCCGAGGGTTCCCCGGATCCCTGAGGGCCCTACGCTCGCGACTCGGGGCCGGGTAGATTGCCCGCGATGTCTGCCACGCCCACCCTGTTCATCGAGCCCTTTTCGGGCATGGCTGGCGACATGTTTCTGGGCGCGCTGCTAGCTCTCGAGGACCCGCGCTTCACCCTCGCCGACCTCGAAGGCCTGGCCGAGGCCTTGCTGCCCGGTGAAGTTCGGTTCACTGCGGAGGTGGTCTGGCGCGGCTCGCTATCCGGCCTGATGTTGTCCGTGGTGACCCCCGAGTCCGAGAGCGCGCCACACCGCGGTCTGTCGGATTGCCTGGCGATCGTGGAGCGCTCACCCCTTTCGCACGCCGCACGCGCCCGAGCTTCCGCGGTCTTGCGCCGTATCGCCGTGGCCGAAGCCGCGGTGCACGGGACCACGGTCGAACAAATTCACTTCCACGAAGTTGGCGCCGTGGACGCGCTGATCGACATCTGCGGCGCGGCCATGGCCATTGATCAGCTGGGCATCCGGCAGATTTTCGCCACGCCGCCGCTCACGGGCACCGGGACGGTGCGCTGCGCCCACGGCGAAATGCCGGTTCCCGCGCCGGGCACGGCGGAGATCATGCGTGGATTGCCGCTGGTGATCGCCGGTGGGGGCGGTGAGCGTCTCACTCCGACCGGCGCGGCACTGCTGGCGGAGTATGTCGAGGCCTTCGAGGCCCCCGGTCGCTTCGTTGCCAGCCGCATCGGGTACTCGGCGGGCCATCGTGATCCCAAGGTGGGACCACCGAACATCCTGCGGGTCCAACTGGGCGCTGCCGGACAGAGTGTCACGGGCGCCGTGGTTTGGCTCATGGAGGTGAACCTCGACGACATGACCGGCGAGGAAGTCGGGCACCTTGTGGGGCTTCTGCGCGAGTGCGGGGCCCTGGAGGTCTGGTCTGCCCCAGTGCAAATGAAGAAGAATCGCCCCGGGGTCGTGGTCAGCGCCCTGTGCCGCGCCGAACAACGCCGCGACCTCGAGCAAGTCCTGTTCGCCAACTCGAGCACCCTAGGGCTGCGCTGGCTGCAGTGCGAGCGAACGGAGTCGGCCCGAGCTGAGCGCGAAGTCCAAATCGCCGGACAACGGGTGCGCGTCAAATTCAGGCTGGGCGCAGGCAGTTCGGGGCACTTTGACGCGTCGCCGGAGCACGACGATCTCGCGGCCATCGCGCGCGCGACGGGGCGACCCCTGCGCGACTTGGAGCGCGAGGCGATCGACCTCGCCCTGGCTAATCCCGCGATCCCGCCCGCGAGCTAGCGGGCCGTCGCGGGCTGCTCGTGGCGAAGCGCGAACCGAGGTCCTTACGTGGCCCGCGGAGCACGGCCATTGAACTCGGCGATCCCCTTGCCCAGTCGGTCGAGGGCAACGCTCAGCGCTTCCCTCGGCAGGCCGAATCCAAGGCGCAGGTGTCCCGGGCGGCCGAAGAACTCGCCAGGGACGACGCCCACATCCCAGCGCTCGAGCAAGTGCTCGGCCAGGGCAACCGTGTCCTCGATACCTTCAATCCGCGCGAAGGCAGTGATCCCCAAATCAGGTTCGCTGGCCGACAGCCCTGGGGTCGAAGCCAGCCAGCTCAAGAAAGCGGGCCGCGACTCTCGCTGGACGGTCTCGATCGGCGCGCGCAGCGACTCCAGGAGTTCCATCGCCTTGACGCCCGCGTGCAAGGCCTGGGTCGGCTGGTCCACGTAGGTCAAGTAGGCGAGGTCCAGCAGGCTCTCGCGTTCGTTCGCCAGACCCTCGCCGAGGACCATCCACCCCGCGCGCAGCCCACCGAGGCCGTAGGCCTTGGTCATGCTGGAAATGGAGATCGCGTTCGGGGCGAGGCGGAAGGCCGGTGTGCGCGACCTCGGGCCCGCGAATTCCATGTAGACCTCGCAGCAAACCAGAACCCCTCCCGCCCGCTCGGCCTCCGCCGCCAGGGCCACGATCTCGCCAGCGGCGAGCAGGGTCCCAGTGGGGTTGTGCGAGTTGGTAATGAACACATGGCCGGGTCGCGCTCCGGTCAAAGCCCTGCGGAGCCGCGCAGGGTCAATGCGCCAGGAGTCGGTCGGATCGCGTTCTAGGGGAACGCACTCGGCGCCGAAGGCCCGGGGGAGGGCGCGCAGGGGCTCGTAGGACGGGGTTTCGCTGGCCACGCGCGAGCCAGGACGGAAGAAACGCCACGCGGCCAGGTGCATTCCGCCCGTGGCGCCAAGGGTGGCAATCACGCGCTTGGGCGCGACGCCCAAGCGCTCGGCAACAGCTGCCTCGAAGGTCGGCAGCGCCACTGAACCCGCGAATCCGATGTCAGTGGCGAGCGACTGCGCGAGCACCTCGAATCCCGCCGGCGCCGGCATTCCGGAGCCGGTCAGGTTGTGGCGCGCCACTTGGGCGCGTCCGCGCGCGAAGACCATGTACGGAAAGTAAGACATCTCACTTGAAATCAGATTGTGGATCCGACGTGGGAGGACCGCTACGATCGGCTGGGACGGAGGAGGAAACGCGCGCGCGCCGCGCATTCTTCGCGAGCGAGCTGCGCTGCAGCACGCGCAACGAAGTGTTTCGATCTCGCCGAACCGCTCTGAGCACAACGACCCATGATCAACTTTTCCAGCATGATTTCCACGCGTTTTGTTGCCTGCGTCGCCCTGACCTCAGCTTTTGTTTCCGTCGGACTGACGGCCGCTAGAGCACAGACTCCTGTTGCCGCTGGTGCCGCGCCCGCCGCGCAGGAACCCGCGCCGACCAAGGAGAAAGCAAAGTACCTGCGCTATCTGCGGGTCGGTTCAAGCGGCACACAATCGCGAAATCTGGGTGACGCCAACGGCGTGGGATTGGGGCGACTTGCGCCGGGAACGCTTGTGGCCGTCTATGAAGAGCGTGGCGATTGGCTCGAGTGCGAAGTCCCTGGCGGCTTCGAGATTTGGGTCTACGGCAAATACGTCTCGGCTTCCGCGGAGGCCGGCATGCTGGAAATCAACGGTTCGGACGTGCGCGCGCGTCCCATGCCTTCGAGCGGACCCGAGAGCTACCCGCTTCAGCCGAATCTCGCGCGCGGCGACCGTGTTCGCCTGATCGCGCGCAATGACTCGACCAAGCCCCTGGCCGAGGACTGGGTCAAGGTCTACTCGCCCCCCGGGGTCCGCGCCTACGTTTCCAAGGCCGAATGCGAAGCCCTGACCCTGGGCATGGACGGTGCTGCCGCCTGGGCGAACGCGGTGCTCGAGGCGAACAAGCGCGGCAGCGTCGGGGTCCTTCCGGTGTCGATTGCGATTCCCGCGGCCGCACCCGGCGCGGCTCTCGGCGCGGCACCTGTCACTGGCGACTTGAGTCCTCAAGAGGCCATGGAAGAGCTGAGTCGCGCGGACGCGGCGTTGACCCGCGAGCGCGGCGCCGCCAAGCCCGACTTGACCGGCGTGCGAGCCCAATACGAGCGCGTGTTCAACAGCGCCAAGGAAGGCGCCACCAAAGATATGGCCAAGCGCGGCTTGGCCGAAGTCGATGCCCTGATCGAAGCCCACGCGATCAGGGCCGCCCTGTCGGCAGAGCGCGAGCGCTTTGAGCAGGAGACGCTGAAGCGTCAAGTCGCCCTGGCCGAGGCCGCCAAGGACAAGGACATTTTCAGCGGACGCTTCGACTCACGCGGATGGGTCGAAAAGCGCACAGTTCCGGGTATGGAGCCGACTTTCCTGCTGCGCTGGGGTGGCGACCAGACGGCGGAGATCATCTGCAATTCCGGCCGCTACGACATGGCGACTTTCCTGGGATACGAGGTTGGAATCAGCGGCCGCGAGCTGCGCTCCTACACGCCCGGCGACATCGGCCGCGTCGCTGTGCCGCGTTTGATCGATGCCGCGCGCATCGAAGTCATCTCTGGACGTCAGGGGCGCTGATCGCGGAGAGCGTCGATTTTTTCGAAGCTCCTCCTCGCCCTGCGGGATTTTGCACGGCGGCTGTTCGGTCTCGAACCCGCCGCGCCGTTGTGCGACACGTGCAAGCTGGACTACGGACACGCTTGTAGGCGGCCCGAGCGGCCGAATGCACGCATTTGCCCGGACTACCAGCGCCGCTGAGCGGCAACGGATGCTTCGTGCGCGTTGCCTCGTGCGCGAGGAAACTGCGCGCGCGGCGGACACAGTCTATTCGCGGAGCTCCGCGGCACTGACGCGCCGCATTGCTGTCGGCAGAACTTCTTCCCTCAGGCGCAGCAAGTCGCCGGTGGCGATCGCCGCCCGCATGCGCTCAAAGAGCTTGGCAAAGAAGCTCAGGTTGTGGAGCGAAATCAACTGTGCGCCGAGCATCTCGTTCGACTTGCACAGGTGGCGCAAGTAGCCGCGGCTGAAGCCACGGCAGCAGATGCAGTCGCAGCGCGGGTCGAGCTGACGCGTGTCGCGGGCAAAATCGGCGTTGCGCAAGTTGAGCTGGCCCAGCGAGGTGAAAGCCTGGTGAGTTCGGCCGTGGCGCGTGGGCGTGACACAATCGAACAAGTCGACGCCCTGTTCAACCGCGTCGAAGAAATCAACGGGCATTCCGACGCCCATCAGGTAGCGCGGCTTGTCCTGGGGCAGGAATGGCGCGCTGGCCTGCACGGCCGCACGCATGTCCTCGCGCGCTTCGCCAACGCTCACGCCGCCGATGGCGTAGCCCACAAGGTCGTGGCCGCAGACGCTGTCGACGGCGCGGCGGCGCAGATCCTCGAAGATTCCACCCTGCACGATGCCGAACAGCGCCTGACCTCGATCTTCTCCGCCGAGTTCGCGATGGCGCTTCACGCAGCGATCCAGCCACCGGTGCGTTCGCTCGACACCCACTTCGACCACGGCGCGATCGCGCGGGTCGGCGGGGCACTGGTCGAAGGCCATTTGCACGTCGGCTCCCAAGGCAGCTTGGATCTCGACGGCGCGCTCGGGCGTGAAGCGTACGCTTGCGCCATCGATCACCGATTGAAACGTCACGCCGTCGTCGTCGATCTGATTGAGCTTCGCCAAGCTGAACACTTGGTAGCCGCCCGAGTCGGTCAACAGCGGACCATCCCAGTTCATGAACTTGTGCAGACCGCCCAAGGCGCGCACGGTGTCCTCACCGGGCCGCAGGTGCAGATGGTAGGTGTTCGCTAACAACATGCGCGCGCCGAGGGCGCGCAGCTGCTCTGGAAGCACGCCTTTCACGCTGCCGCGCGTACCCACGGGCATGAACGCCGGAGTTTCGACGCTGCCGTGAGGTGTGTGGAATTTGCCGCAGCGCGCAAGGGTCACGCCGTCCGCGGCGGTGCGCTCGAAACTGAATTGACTAGCGCCCATCGACCAGCGAAGTTCCCGGATAGTAGTGCTCGAGAATTTTCGCGGCGCTCCAACCGCGCAGCGCCAACTCGCGGCAGCCGTTCTGGCACAGGCCGACGCCGTGACCTCGACCGCGGCCGGACAGCAGCAGCGTGTCCACGATGTCCGTGCCCGCGCGCGGCCCCGTGATAAGCACCAAATTGGAGCTTATCGCGCCTGTCTTGAGCTCCCTGCGAACGTGTTCGAAGGACAATTTCCGAGCGCTCTGTGTTCCGCGGACTTCCACTTCGATCCACCGGCCGATGCGATCACGGCGCACGGGTTCAATCCGCAGGATGCGGTCGCCCACATTTAGGTTGATTGCAAGCTGATCCAATTGTTCGCGGGTGAGCAGCGTGCGCCAGGAGAGATCGCGCGCGGCGGCGGGCAGCGTGGAACTGCCGGTGCCGGAAACTGGGCCCAGTTCGTTCCGACACGCGGCGCAATCGACACCGCGCAGCGAAACGAAGCGCGCCGCTTCGGGAAACACGTCCTCGGAACTGGCTGTACGGCCGCCGCAGGCGGCGTGGAAGCGCGCATCCAGGCACTCCGAGCCGTCCTTCAGGATCTTCCCGCGCGTGCGCTCGATCGCAAGGGCAAGTGCCCGCGATGCTGCCTGCGAGCGCGGATCACGGGTCGGCGCGAACTTGCCCGCGTAGGCCTGATCGCGCGTCGAATCGAACAGACGCACTTCGAGCGAGCGCGATCCGCGCGCGGACAGTTGAGCCAGGGCGAAGCTGCGCGAAGCGATAGCCTGCGCTTCCAATTCCGCGATCTCGGCGCCGAGGAGCTGCGTTTCGCCCGCGACCACTCCCGCGATGTAGTCCTCGAAGTCGACGATGTTGTCGACGGACAGGCCGTTGCGGGTCGACGCGTCAGGGCCCTGGGGCAGTCGAATTCGCAGGCGACCGCAGTAGGTGACTCCGTCGAGGACAAGGCCCGCCTCCTTGTCCCGAGGCTCGATCCACAATTCCGCAGCGGTTTGCGACGCCGCTGCATTTTCGACCGACCTGCCGTTGACCGTCAACGAATCACCTGCGCGGGCGATCTTCATGGGGGCTTCGCTGCCGAGCCCCCCAGTGATCACGACGCTGGGCCGTGACTCATGGCGCGAGAGACGCACGCAGATATCGCCACTGGCGGTCCATGCTCGACTTTGGGCGCTGGACGATTCCAATGAACTTCCGCTGGGCGCGCGTGCGACTGCAATACTGCCCGCGGCGCTCGGGCCATTGCCCAATACGAGTGCAACCAGTGCCAGGGTCGCAAGCCCCATGGGCGCGCGGAAAATCCAGCGGCGACCCGATGCGATGTCCACTGCGTTCAGGAGAAGAGGCCCGAGGACTGCGCTTCGTCGCCTGGTGTGCGCGGTGGTGCGCCGATGGCTCGCAGGCCCTCGTCCGTGATCGAGCGACCGCGCGCAGTGCGCTGCAGGAAGCCGGAGCGCAAGAGGTGCGGCTCGAAAACGCCTTCGACCGTGTCCTCGGCTTCCCCGATTTCCGCGGCGATCGTCTTTAGCCCCAGGGGCCGATCGGGATGGCGCGCGAGTGCGATCAAAATGCGTCGGTCCACGTCGTCGAGGCCGTGCTTGTCGACGCCCAGGCGCTCCATGGCGGTGCTGGCGACTTCAACGTCGATCTGCGGTGTGCCGCGCACCTGTGCCAGGTCTCGCACGCGCCGCAGGAAGCGATTTGCGATGCGCGGCGTGCCGCGACTCCGCAGCCCGATGCAGTGTGCCGCGTCCCGGTCCAGCTCGACCCCAAGGATTGCAGCCGAACGCATGAGGATCTTGATCAGATCCTCCACGGGGTAGGGTGCCAGTCGTTCGAGGTGGCCGAATCTGCCGCGAAACGGATCCGACAGCAGGCCCTCGCGCGTCGTGGCGCCGATCAACATGAAGGGCGCGAGTTTCAGCGGCAGAATTCGCGCGTTCGGCCCCTGATCTATAGTGAGGTCTACGGTGAAGTCTTCCATCGCTGTGTAGAGGAACTCCTCCACGGGTGCCGGAATGCGATGGATCTCGTCGATGAACAGCACGTCGTTGCGCTTCAACTGCGTGAGGAGTCCCACCAGATCCCGCGCGCGCTCCAGGGCTGGCCCGGTAGTCGAGTGCAAGGTTGCGCCGATCTCCTGGGCGACGATGCGCGCCAAACTTGTTTTTCCAAGACCCGGCGGACCCGAAAGCAGCAAATGGTCCGGCGCTTCGTCGCGCTCGCGCGCCGCGCGCAGAGCCACCGCCAAGTTGTCCAGGCAGCGTTCCTGCCCGACGAATTCCGCAAAGCTCCTTGGCCGCAGGGTGTTCTCGAAGTCGAGGTCCTGGCGCGGCTCTGCGTCAGCCAAATCCTCGAGCGCGGCGTTGAACGGGATTTTTTCCGCGGACATGGGGCGAGCATAGCCCCAGGGATCGCGCGCCCGAAGGGCCCAAGGCAGCATCCGCGCGAATCACAGCGCTCAGAGGGTTGGTTGAGCGAGATCCTCGTCAACAGAGATTGGGCCTAGATGGGCCACCGGCGCACACTCGGCGAACAACCTTGGAGTGCTGTGGGTTCAGTCTGCCCGGCGGGGTCAGTGGGGGGGGGCGACACCGCGATGCTCGCCAGCTCGGGAGTGACTTCCCACCTCTCCTAAATTCGCGGGCGTAGGTCGCACGCAGAGCATCGGGCGCGGGGGTAGGGCCGTTCCGGCGCCCCATAGCGGCCTCCGTCAGCGCCCTGCCATCAGCCAGAAGGCTCGTTTCTTCCCAAAACCACGGACCCCGGCCGGAATGGTGGTGAAACCGGCCCCCTGGGAAGCTCCACGCGGGTCTAGTGGCGTAACCCGCCCCTTCGCAGCGTGCATAGCTCGATTGGGACTCTTCCCTGACGACCGCGTAGTTTTCCAGGAAGAGCCAAGTCGCCCGTCCCCCGCGCGGATGCGGACGACTCCCACCCGGTCGGGGACCCTTCCGGACCCTCTTTTCCTCCTGCTCCCTGAGAAACAACCCAGGCTTTCGACCCTAGGGAACGCTATCCTGGCGACCCCTTCTCAGGGTTGACCCTGCAAACACCCACTAGACGATGATGTTCATGATCCATCGGTCGGCGTTGGCCCTCTGCGGCCTTTCCACCTTGTTCCTCACCGCATGCGGTGGGTCCTCTTCGGGCGGCGGCGGTTCCTCCATGGACCTGGTCCAAATGTCCAATGGGTTCGGCGTCATGGTGCCCTATCAGGTCGCCAAGCCTGACTTTCTGGGGAACCCCACCTCGGAGATCATCTCCATTCGCTCGATCGAGGACCTGATCGCAAACGTGCGACCGTCGAACCCGATCGTTGCGGCCACGGAGCTGCCCTCTACGACCCTGCTTCCCAACGGAGATCAGGGCAACCAGTTCATCTTCCTCGAGTTCAGCGCCGACCTTGATATCGATACGGTGCTGAGCAAGTCGCCGTCGGCCCAGGCGAACTCTGGACTGACGACGAACATCGCGGTCATTTCCGTCGATCCCGCGACCAACACATCGTCGCTAGTGCGCGGGCGCGGTTTCGTTGGCGGCCGCACGTACTCGAACAAGATCGATCCGGCCTCGGCACCGGGCGCGCCCCAGTTGCTCCTGGAGTCCTGGGTTCTTGGCGATGTCAACGGCAAGCCCATTGCCAACAACAGTATCCCGCCGGTCCCGCCGGGCCTCCTGCCTCCGGGGGTCGGCTTCCCGGGCACGCAGAGCGCGGCCGCTTTCAACGGCGCGACCACACTGCTCAAGAACTCCACGTTTGTCTTCGTCGCTGACACCGACGGTGATCTTTCGACGCTCGAGACGTTCCCCGCCAATCGTCAGCTGCGGATCCAAGCGACGACCGCCGTGCGCTCCGTGACCGACAGGCCGTTGATTCGCTCCGCCCTGGGCAGCACAACTGTGGGCCCGGACACGATTCGACCCGAAGTCGCGCAGACGCCGTCGCCCAACAGCCACCCGGACACGATTCCGGCTCTGGGGGACACCGACGTCGATCCCGTTACGAAGATCACTGTGCGCTACACCGAACCCGTGCAGCCGTTGTCCGTGGGCAGTCTGCCTACTGGGCTTGTGCCGGTGCTCAGTCCTGCAATCACGGTCAGCTTTGGGCCTTCGACCCAGACGGTCACCGTACCTTTCTCGATCCTGCCGGTCAGCGTGTACGACTTCTCGACCTGGGAGCTTTCGCCGGCCTTCAACTTCCCGGGCTCTGGGCCGACCATCGTGGGCTGTTCTTCCTTCAGCACAGTGACGGTTGCGTTCAATCAGAGCCAGGTCCAGGACCTGCCCGCGAACCTGAACACGACTCCGGCCCAAACCTCGTTCGAGACCGGTGAAGGCCCTGGTTTGATCAATGCGCCGGTGTCCCCCGATGTGATCTATGCGGTCCGCGCCGGTGGCCAGATTCCCGGAATCTCGGTCGTGGACCTCAACGGATTCGGACAGTCCACGGGCAATCCGAGCTTCAACGCCAACCAGATCATCGAAGGCAACACGCGGTTTCCCTACAACCCGAACCTGATCCAGGGGCCGCAGCTCAGGCCGCCCCTGCAGCCCGGCGTTTGCACGGTGGATGGTGGTTCCTCCGGTGTGTTCTCCCTGACGCGCGACAGCTCGCTCAACGACCTGCTGATTCGCTCGCCAGTCGTTACGACCGTGGGGGACATGGCAATCGGTTGGCCCCTGGACGTCGTTTTCAACAACGGTCAGGAGTCCTCTGGTTGCCAGGCCGGCGGTGGCAACATCTGCGCGATCCGCGGTCGCAAGGCGATCTCGGGCGCCTTCGGTTCCCAGAGCGCGCAGGCTACGGTCGTGCCCTCGAACGTCCCCGGACTGCCGGGCGTGGGACTGGCCGTGTTCTCCCAGGGCGGCGGCAACCTCGTCTCCTGGGCTCCGCACCCCAATCCTCCGCCGCTGGTGTTCCCGCCGCTGTGCATTTCGCCCTTCATCGGAGGTCAGGAGCCCACTTCCTTCGAAGTAATCCAGCCGCCGCCGCCCGCCAGCATCTTCGGTCTTGGCCGTGTCAACCTGCTGACCCCTGGCGATCCCTTCGGTGTGCCGCAAACGAACACGCGGCCTAGCGGTCTGCTCACCAAGCAGCAGAACGGATGGTTCGAGGGACCGAGCCCGGTGCGCACGCTCGACCTCTGCGTCGACTACATGATGCGCCAGCAGATCGGTCACTTCCTGTACGTGATCGACCAAGCGCGCCGCGAGATCGTCGTGCTGAACTCGAACCGCTTCACGGTGCTCGACCGAATCGCCGTGGCGGATCCCACAGAGTTGGCCATGGGGCCGAACCTGGACTTCCTGGCGGTCACCAGCCGCGATTCGGACAGCGTCACGTTCATTGACATCCAGCCGGCCTCCTCGACGTTCCATGAGGTCGTCAAGGTGCTCGAAGTCGGTCACGGTCCTCAGGGCATCGCCTGGGATCCGGGCAACGAAGACATCCTGGTCTGCAACGAACTCGACAGCACGGTGTCGATCATCGGCGTGGCATCGCTGGCGATTCGCAAGACCGTCTCGAGTCAGCTGAGCCAGCCCTTCAGCATCGCCATCCAGCAGCGTCAATTCAACTTCGGCTACTTCCGCAACGTCTACAACGCGTTCATCCTGAACCGCAATGGAGACCTCGCGGTGTTCGAGTCGGGGCCGAACGGCGTCAACGGCTGGGGCTACGACGACATCATCGGCACGCCGCCGTTCACGTTCCAGAGTCCGAAGAAAGTCGTGCTCGACTTCAACCGCCTCGAGGGCAGCATCTGGGTGCTGCACGAGAACAAGTTGAACTTGAACGGCGGTCAGTCCGGCATTGCTGGCGGCGCTGTGACCAACCTCGTGATCGATTCCGCGATCCCCGGTGTGTTGCCGCTCAACGTGCAGTCGCTGTTCATCCCGAACTTCCGCGACATGAGCTTCAAGGTCAACGTCTCGATCGGTCCCGACGAGCTGACCGGCGTGCCTATCGACATGGCTCTCGATGACCTGCTCAACCTGGGCGGCACACCCAACCAGGCACCGGTGCAGAGCGCGGGCACGCCGATCAACACGAACGGCAAGTCTTCCGTGCGCATCGGTCCGGGCGCGGTGGTTCCCTCGAAGGCGCCGAACTTCCTGTTCCTTGCCATCCCGACCTCCACCGAAGGGCCGGGCGTGATCGACGTGATCGACGTGAGCTCGCCGGGCTACCGGCGCTTCGACACGAACAAGTACCTGCCCTCGGTCCAGTCGATTCAGACACCTGGGATCACCGGGCTGTGTGACTACTGGCGCCAGTAAGCCGTCCGAGCGCAGACGCTTTCTAGCGGCGCCCGCGAGGAACACTCGCGGGCGCCGCTTCTTTTTCGGTTGGGATCTCGCGTTCGGTGCGCACGGCGTGACTGCTATTCTCTGCCGCCGCCATGCCCGACCCCATACAAGTTCGCGCGATGTTCGCTCGCATCAGCGGTCGTTACGACTTGTTGAATCACCTGCTCTCCCTAGGGATCGATCAATGGTGGAGGCGCGTGACGGTGGCCGCAGCGGGTGATGTCCGCGGACGAACGGTGGTCGACGCCTGTTGCGGCACGGGGGATCTCTCGGCTGCCTTCGCTCGCAAAGGCGCAAAGGTCGTCGGCGTGGACTTCACGCCGCAAATGCTGCAGCGCGCGACTCCAAAGGTGACCGCGCTCGAGGGACGTGCGCTGTTTGTCCACGGGGACGCGCTTTCACTGCCGATTCAATCTGCTTGCGCGGACATCGCCAGTGTGGCCTTCGGTGTGCGCAATCTCTCAAACGCGCGAGAGGGCCTCGCCGAACTCAAGCGCGTCACGAAGCCCGGCGGCACGGTGCTCGTGCTCGAATTCACCACACCCCAGGGCGCGCTCCTAGGCCGCGCCTACCGCTTCTATTTCACGCGCGTGTTGCCCACGCTGGGCAAACTGGTTTCGCGCGATGAGGAGGCGTACATGTACTTGCCGCGCACCGTGCTTGCCTGGCCCGGCCCGGTGGAATTCCAGCGCGAACTGGAAGCCGTGGGTTTGGTCCAGTGCGGATTCAGGTCACTGACGTTCGGAATCGCCTGCCTCCACTGGGGCCGAGTGCCGGCGAGCTGAGCAATGACGAAGAAGCAAGGAGCTGCCGCCCCCGAGGAGGCCGAGAGCACGCGACATTCACTTTCGGCCGCCTACCTCGCCATGTTGCCGATGTTCGTGGCCTACGAACTGGCCGTACGTGAGCTAGGTGGAGAGCGTCGCAACAGCGCCGAGGTGTTGCTAGGTCTGTGGCTCTCGCCGCTAGGGCCCTGGGTCGACGGAATACGCGGCGGTTTGCTCGGGGCCTTTGCGTTCGTCGCGCTGTACCGCTGTCGGAAACAGGCGATTCGCGTGCGCGAATTCGCAGCGCGAATCTGGCTCGAGGGCTTGGTCGCTGCGCTCACACTGGGGCCAGCGCTGGTGGGGTTGACAAGCCTCGCCGCAAGCTGGACGGACCATCTCGACGTGACGTGGGACAGCTCCCGGGCGCAACCCGGTCTCGCCTTGGCAGGATTCGTGTTCGGTGGCGCGGTGTACGAGGAACTCGTTTTCCGCATCGGGCTGCACGGTTTGCTCTTCTGGACTTTCGTTCGCGCGGCGCGCATGTGCGGCGCTGGGGATCGCGTCGGCCGCTGGTCGGGTGAGACGCTGGCGCTGCTCGGTTCTTCATTGTGCTTCGCGGCGTTCCATTTCAGCCGATTCACCCATTGGCTGTGGGATGGCGGGGCACAGTTTTCCTCTGCTCAGTTCGCCTGGCTCTTCTGCGCCGGGCTGCTACTTGGAGTGGTATATCGCTGGCGCGGTCCGGGCGTTGCAGCCTTGGCCCACGGACTCTTCAACCTGGCGCTGCTGGTCGGCATCGACCCTGAGGTTCTCGCATGAAACGCTTCTTTGTCGGCATCACAGGAGCGAGCGGACACCGCTACGTTGCGGGACTGATTCCTGCCCTGGTGCGCGCGGGGGCGGCCGTGGACGTCTCTATCACCCAGGCAGGTTGCAAGGTCCTGCGGCACGAGCTTGGCATCGAGGCCGGCGAGCAGGGCGAATTGCTCGCCTCGAACCTCGGGGCTTGGCTTGGGCCGGACATCGCAGCGGGCGTGCGCGTCTTCGACGCCAGCAAGATCGAGGCGCCGCCTTCCTCGGGCACGGCCCTGACCGGCGGCGTGATTCTCTGTCCCTGTAGCATGGGGACCCTGGCGCGAGTGAGCGTGGGCTTCAGTTCCAATCTGGTGGAGCGCGCGGCGGATGTGGCGCTCAAGGAAGGTCGCACGCTGATCATCGTGCCGCGCGAGGCGCCGCTCTCGGCGGTGCACTTGGAGAACATGCTGCGCATGGCGCGACTTGGTGCCGTGATCCTGCCGGCCAGTCCGGGCTTCTACCACCATCCGAAATCGATCGACGATCTCGTGGCCCACGTGGTCGGGAAAATCCTTGATCGACTGGGGCTGGCACACGAGGTCGGAGCGCGCTGGAAGGGACTCGAGCCCGCGGGGGACTCAGGGATAGGAACCGCACCGCCTAAGGACCCGCTGTCGGACGAACCTCGCTCCTCAACGCCGTGAGCCTTCTCGCTCGCAGTCGTACCGAGGTTGGGCACTACGCGAGCCTCGTGCGTTTTTCGCACTCGATTTTTGCGCTGCCGTTCGCCTTGCAGGGCGCGTGGTTGGCGGCGGGCGGAATCCCAAATCCACGGACGCTGGCGTGGATCCTGCTTGCCGCGGTCGCGGCGCGCACAGCGGCCATGAGCTTCAACCGCCTTGTGGACCGCGATATCGACGGCCGGAACCCGCGTACCAAGTCCCGCGAACTCCCCTCGGGCGCGCTCTCGCAATCGAGCGTGGTCGCATTGGTCCTGGTGAGTTCTGCGCTGTTCATTGCAGTCGCCTTTTGGATCAATCCTCTGTGCGGAAAGCTGTCGCCAGCGGTGCTCGCGGTCTTGCTCTTCTACAGCTGGACGAAGCGCTTTACTTGGCTGTGCCACGCCGTCCTCGGCCTCTCCCTGGGGCTTGCGCCCCTGGGAGCTTGGCTGGCCGTTCGCGGCACGATAGATGCGCAGGCGCAGATTCCGCTGCTCTTAGCTTTGGCCGTGCTGACTTGGGTCGCAGGTTTCGATCTGATCTACGCCTGTCAGGATGCCGAGTTCGATCGCGGGGAGGGCTTGCACTCGATCCCGGCTCGGTTTGGCGTGGCGCGGGCGCTGTGGGTGGCGCGCGTCGCCCACGTCCTGACGGTTATTTCCCTATCCCTGGTCTTGTGGCGAGCGGAGTTGGGCTGGATTTACGGCGCGGCGATCGCTCTGGCGGCCCTGGTGCTCGTGTTCGAGCACAGCATCGTGCGAGCCGACGACTTGAGCCGCGTCAACATGGCCTTCTTCACGCTCAACGGCTGGATTGGCGTCGGACTGTTCGTCGGAATGGCGCTCGACCTGGCTCTGTGATCACGCGCTCCGCCCCGGCGCGCTAACATGGTCTGCCGTGGCACGCGAAGCGCATCCCCAGGAAGTCCTCGATGAATTGCGCGACAGTTTGGTCGGCGCAAAGTTGGCCCCAGGCTTCGTCGTGCGCGGCGAAGAGTTGTACTACAGGAACGCCGCCCTGGACCTCCTGCGCGAGCGCGCGCGCAGCACTGGGCTAGAGGTCTGCACGCACGACACCAAGGATGGGGGATTCGATGCCCTGCGCCTCCAGGACGATCTGGTGAGCGGCGGACTCTTCTCCAGCGGCCGAATGGTCATCGTGCACGGCCCCGAGGACCTGCTCAAGAAGGACGGCTCCACCGAGCGTCCCGTGGCTCGCGCGATCGCCAAGTTCCTTTCGACTGGCGCGGGCAGCGTCGTGCTGATGGCCGAGGGCCTGCGCGCTGACAATTCCACCGTCAAGGCGCTCGTGGCTAGCGGCGGAAAGCTCTTGTCCTTCCGCAAGCTGTACGAGAAGCCCGCTCCCTGGGAGCGCAACCCCGACCCGCGTCGCACGGAGGTTTGCGAGTGGGTTCTGTCACGGGCCCAGCAATTGGCGCTGAAGGTGAGCGCCGACCAGGCCGTGCTGCTGGTGGCGGCGGTGGGCGCCGACCTGTGCGCCCTGGAGAGCAAGCTCGCCGAGTGCAAGCACGGCAGCCCTGACTTCTTCAAACAACTCGAGGCCGCTGCGCCTGTGTCGCCTTTCGAGCTTGCAGCGTCGATCGCCCGCGGGGATCTGCGCTCTGCCCTGCGCGAGAACGAGGGCCTGTTCCATTCCGGTTTCAAAGGCAAGGACGGCAAGCTGGAAGTTAAACCTGACGCGCTGCGCGAGATCCTGTTCAGTGGACTGCGCTCACAGGTGCGACGCGGACTCTTCGCGAGCGAAGCCCTGGCCGCCGGCAGCTCCGCAGAAGAGGCCGCAAAAGTGGCTGGCGTCAGCGCCTTTCAGATGCGCGATTTCCAGTCTGCCCTCGGCGCGCGCGACGCGCTCCAATGGCGCGCGATGTTCGCTGACCTGGGCCGCCTCGAACGCAAGGCGCGCAGCGGACACACCGTGGACGAAAACGACATCGCCCTGTTCGCGCTCCAGTGGCGCAAATCGAAAGCGGGTGCGCGGTCTTGAGTCAGGAGTCCCGCCCGCGAATTGCCGTGCTGCCCGAACTGGTCAAGAACCAGATCGCGGCCGGCGAGGTGATTGAACGCCCCGCATCGGCGGTGAAGGAACTGATCGAGAACGCGCTCGACGCCGATGCGCGTCACATCGTGATCGATCTCGCGGAGGGTGGCGTTTCGCTCGTGCGAGTCGTCGACGACGGCATCGGTCTGCAGGCGGCTGAACTCGAACTGGCCTTCGCCAGCCATGCCACGAGCAAGTTGCGCGAAGTGTCCGACCTCGACCACATCGCCACCTTGGGATTTCGCGGCGAAGCCCTGGCTTCGATCGGGTCCGTGGCCCGCGTGCGCTTGCTCTCCCGCCCGCGTGGTAGCGAATTGGGCGCAGAGATTAACAACGAAGGCGGACGGCTCACGGCCCTGCGCGAGGCGGGGGCCAGAGAAGGCACGACGATCGAAGTGCGCGATCTGTTCTTCAACACTCCCGCGCGGCGACGTTTCCTGAAAACACCTGCGACGGAGCTCGGTCGCTGCCTCGATGTCATCCAACGCTTGGCCCTGGCCAATGTGGGCGTTGGATTCGTCGCCACCCACGAGGGACGCCGGCTGTTTGACGTGGAGGCGTCCATGGACCTGAGGGAGCGCGTGCGGCGCGCCTTTGGTGCCGAGCTGGCCCAGGCACTCGCGCCAGTGGATGCGCGCGATGGCAGCCTGTCGCTGACTGGCTTCGTCGCGCCGCCGCGCCTGTCGCGCCACGATAGCGGCCGCCAGATGTGGTTCCTGAACGGACGGCCACTGCGCGACAAGGTGCTGACGCGCGTGCTCAAGGACAGCTACCGCGGCTTCCTGATCGAGGGCAGGCAGCCCGTGGCGTTCCTCGCGCTCTCGATCGACCCGGCGCAGGTGGATGTGAACGTCCATCCTGCCAAGGCAGAAGTTCGCTTTCGCGATGAGCGACGGATGTTTGGTTTCCTCGTGCACCACCTGCGCCAGGCAGTGAGCACGACGGACATGTCCACACCCGGCGGGGCGCTATTGGAGCGCGCCGAACGACGCGGCGATGAGGCACTTGCGCGAACCCTGGTCCCCGCGGGCACCGCGACCCTGCGCTGGTCCACGGCGCAGACAGGCACTGACACCGCAGCTGAGGTGCCTCTCGTGCGCGACGTAATTCCCCTGCGGTCGCCAGCCGCGCGCCACGGCGCGACGGAACCGCCGGTGGCACCCGCTGACGCACCGGTGATGCAAATCGCGCGCACGTTCATTGTTCGCGCGCTCGAGGACGGATTTGAGATCCTCGATCAGCACGCCCTGCACGAGCGCATCACTTTCGAGGGTCTCAAGCGCGATCTCGAGTCGCGCCATATGGAGACCCAGCGCCTGCTGGTGCCCGAAGTCGTCGATGTGTCGCGCGTTCACGTGGGATTGTGCGTGGAGCATCGGCAAGCCCTGGAACGCTTGGGAATCCTGGTGGAGCCCTTTGGCGCCACCTCCGTGGCGATCCATGGATTGCCTGCGCGCGTGAAGCGCGCGGACCCCGCCGGACTGGTGCGCGATGTGCTTGAACTGATCGAGGAACGCGGCGTGGCGCCCACGAGCGAGAAGGTGCTCGAGGAAGTGTTGCACCGAGCCGCCTGCCGCGCGTCCGTGATGGCGGGGGATGCGCTAACCGAGGACGAAATGCGCGCCCTGCTGGCCCAGGGCGCGGGCCTGGAGAGCGATCAAACTTGCGTGCACGCCCGCCCCACCCGCGTGCGCTTCACGCTCGCCGACCTCGAGAAGGCCTTCCACCGCCGCTGACTACAGTCGCTTAGGACGAAAGTCCTCGACGGTCCATTTCGCGCGCAAAGTGCTGTCTGGCCTGATGGCCACCTCCACGCGCGCCTTGGACTGGAAGGTGAAGGGCGACGACGGCAGGAGGGGATCGTGGACGCGGAAAAACGTCGGTACGAGTCGGCCGTCGATCTCCTTGAACTGATCTGCGGCCAAATCCACGAGCACCGCGGTTTCGAGGACGCGCGTGCCCCCTTCGTCCTGGTGGATCATTGCCAACAGCGGTCGGTGTGTCGTTGGATCCAGGCCGATCTGGGCTGTGAACAAGCGCGCCGCTTCGCTGCGCACAGCTTCGACGAGCTGGAAGTCGGGACTGGTGATGGAAACCCACTTCAGCTCACCGGCTCGCGCGAGCGCACTGCCCTTGGGCGGAGGGATGGTGGCGTCGAACGTCGGCAGGCCCTGGGGCGGGGACTTCAAGAGTTCGAGGCGCGCGATTCGCAAGCGTGCCGGCTCCGCCAGTGCAAGGTAGTTGCGCGCGATCGAGAGCGTCTGCGTCAGTTCACGCCGGTCTTGGGCGAAGTCCTTTCCCGCCAATTCCACGAGGTCGCCCTTCTTGGGGTCCCACAGCCAATCGCCGTCGGGCCCGCGCATGCGCTCGACCTTGCTGTCGGCCATGGTGGTTGAGATGCAGCCGGGATGGAGGTAGCGGTAGCGCAGATCCACCATGTTGCTCTGGCTGCCGCCGCCCTCGCCCACGGTCGTCACGCGGGTCTGGATTGCAAGATCGAAGGCCGTGATCACGGCGGCCGATTCCGGTTTCGGTTGCATGGCCGTCAGCAGCGCGTCCCAGGCGGCGCGCGCTTCTGGCGTGGCATCCGCGGGGAGTGCGCCAGGTTGCAGAATGATGGGCCCGGGGGCCGTGGCCACCACGGGGGCTTGGGGCGCGGCCTCCGGCGCAGGTGCCTGGGCTCCCAGCAGAGCGAAACACACAAGCGATCGTCCGCGACACATTTCAAGCCATCCGATCGGAGTCATGGACCTAACGGTAGTCCGGGACCACGGCTGCGTCACGGACAGGGGTGGCGATTGTCTGGGGACGGACGCGCCGGGGCTCCCTTTCCCGTGAGGTTTCGCGCTGGGGTTCGCGGGGACACACAAGCCGGGCTTGTGGGGATCAACCGGCATCCGGGGCCGGCGCAACTTCGGACGCAGAAGGGCGACCGGGCCGTGGACGATGACCCGTGATGGGAGCCAGGCTCCCGCACGCCTATCCTGAGCGCGTCATGGACCAGGACTCACTCGACGAACATCCGCTGACTTTCCTCGTGGGGCCCACCGCCTCCGGCAAGAGCGATTTTGCGCCAGAGCTGGCGCGCGTCCTCGGCGCGCAGATTGCCAGCCTGGACTCGATGCTGGTCTACCGCGGGATGGACATCGGCACCGCCAAGCCGGGGCGCGAACTGCGAGCGCGCGTGCCGCACCATTTGATCGACCTCGTGGAACCGAGCGAGTCCTATTCGGTTTCGCGCTACGTTGACGACGCTCGCGATGTGGTTCAGACGTTGAGGGCTTCGGGCCACGGCACGCTGTTCGTTGGCGGCACGGCGCTGTACCTGAAGGCCCTGACGCACGGATTGTTTCGCGGGCCCGAGGTCGATCAGGCGCTGCGCGTTGAATTGGAGCGGCGTTGGACGGAAGAAGGGCGAGACAACTTGTTCGCGGAGTTGCAGCGCGTCGATGGTCCCAGCGCAGCGCGCTTGCACCCCAACGATCGCAAGCGCGTGCTTCGCGCACTGGAAGTCCACGGGCAGACCGGCCGCGCGCTTTCGGATTGGCAGCGCGAGTGGCGCGATGGAGATGGCCGCTCTGCGGGACGAGCACGCCGCATCGTCGCGCTCGAACTTAGCGTCGAAGAATTGGATCGCCGCATCCCGTTGCGCACGCGCGCGCTCTTGGACGCGGGCTGGGTGGACGAGGCGCGTCGCATCCGCGAGAGGCCTGGCTTCGGCGTGACAGCGAGCGCCGCGCTCGGGTACAGCGACGTGCTGGAATTCGCGGACGGAAAAATCTCTCGCGCGGACTGCGAAGCGCGCGTGAACCTCCGCACGCGGCAGTTCGCTCGCCGACAGCGGACCTGGCTGCGACAATTTCCTGAGATCCTCTGGATCCATGGGCATCAAGATGAGGCCCAGGCCGGCGCGCTGAATCGAGCCGCGGCGCACCTTGCCTGCTGAACTTCGCTCGAGCGCTAGCGCCCGCCTGGAGCAGTGCCCTGCTTCGACATCGCGACGGGACTTTTTCAACGGGCCGCCAGGCGCGCAAAATGAATCCGGGACCTGAGCGCCTTGCGGCGGCTCGCGGTCCCGGGTGGGGCGGCCTGAGGGCACCGCCGTTAGATATGGGGAATTCGGGGCGTGCGCTGAAACTACAGCCCGCTCGTGCGCGGATTGTCGGGGTTGGTGTTCAGCAGGCGACGCACCAGCGTCTTGCCGATGCTCTGGGACTCGCGCAAGCCATAGCTCAACGGATTGCCGTCCTTCGTGCCGTCGTAGCCGAAGAAGTGGTAGGTGATCCGAGGGCCGATGGACTCGACGCGCCAGTGGTTCGTCTGGACGGCGCTGGGGGCGAAGCAACCGCCAAGTAGTGCGGCGAGGGCGATTCCGGCGAGGCTGGCGTGGAGGAATTTCATGGATTGAAGAAAACTGCCGCGGGGGCGGCGGTTGATCACGGGTCCGGTGGATCGCTGGGTGAGGGGTACCTGGCCCGTAGGCGGTCCTTTGACCATCACCTTCCGGGGCGGAACTTGCGCAAGAGTCTAGGGGGCGGTTAGGAGGGGGTCAACGTGGAGCATCCCGTCAACGATCCCGCCGCCCCCCAATCTGACGGGAGAGGCGCGCCAAGCCACTACCTGGGCGCCAGCGCAGGTAACGCGGGCCCGGCCGGGGCCCCCTTCGCCGCCCCGAACTTCAGTGGCCTCGGTTTGCGTCGAATAGGGATCTACGGCGGGTCCTTCGATCCGGTTCACCGTGGCCATCTCCACGTGGCCGCCGAGGCCCAGGGCGCGCGGGGACTGGAGCGTGTCGTGTTCCTGCCGGCGGCGCAGCCGCCCCACAAGCCTGATCAGATCCTGGCCAGCGGTGCGGACCGCGTGGCCATGCTGCGAATGGCCGTGGCGGGGCGCGACGACTGGTCCGTGGACGGGCTCGAATTGGAGCGCAGTGGCCTGTCCTACACGATCGACACCGTGAATCTCGTGCGCAGGCGCTGGGGCCTCGATCCAGAGGCCCGTCTGTTCTTGATCCTCGGCAGCGACAACTTGCGCGGCTTCGCCCAGTGGAAGGATGCTGCGCTGCTGCTCGAGCGCACTGAACCTGTGGTCGTGCCGCGGGAGCGCGACCTGGGGCCGACCCTGACGCGCCTGCACACTGAACTCTCGCCCGATTTGGCACGGCGGCTGGAGCGCTCGATCGTTGACACCGACGCGCTGCTGGTTTCTTCCAGCGGAGTGCGCGAAGCACTCGCGCGAGGTGTGGTCCAGGAATCAACCTTGCCCCCCGGAGTGCTGGAATACATTCGCGCGCGCGGCATTTATGGCGCGCAGGGCGCCCAGCGTGCACCAGGCGCCCCGGGTCAAGGCACGGATTGAGCATGATTCAAACCGCAACGAGTTGGGGGCTAGATCTCGTCCAGCTAAGCCTGCCCGCGATCACCACCGCGATCGCTGTCCCCGTCTTGACGCGCTTCGCGCGTCGTCTGGGACTTGCTGATAGCGGTGGAGGCATCGGACTCCATCGCGCCGAAGCTCGCACGCCGCGTGCACTCGTGGGCGGGATTGCGATTGGCATAGGAGTTGGAGTTCACGCCGGGACTCAGGGTTTCATCGGGCAACCCTGGCCCCTGCTGTTGCTATTGCTCGTGCTGGCCATCGGTCTGATCGACGACCGCTCCCAGGCTGGATTGTCCGCTGGCACCAAGCTCGCGCTTCAGTCTCTGCCGGCGCTGGTCTTTGCTGGTCTCGTGTATTCGGAGGGGATGCTCTTCTGCGCCGTTGTGTTCGTGGCCTCCATGGCCGCCCAAAATCTCGCCAACACGTTCGACAATGCGGACGGCGCGCTGCTGGGACCCGCTGCGTTGGCGTTGCTGCCGACGCACCCCGCCTGGGCCCTCGTGCTCGGCGTCGTGCTGGCGTCCAACCTGCGCTGGAAATCAAGCTCGACGGTGATCTTGGGGGACAGCGGCAGTCACCTGGTCGCACTGATCTTGCTCTCGGCTCCATCGGCCTGGGGCGCGTTCCTGATTCCAGCGCTCGATCTTGGGCGCGTGGTTCTGGTTCGCCAGGCCCAGGGCAGAGCCTGGTGGGTCGGAGATCGCGTGCACCTGGCTCACCGACTTGCGGCCCACGGTCACGGACCGGGTCCGGTGGCGCTGCTCATGACCTGCGCGGCGTTGCCAGCGATCGCCGCGACCTCCTTCGGATACGGCCCGACGCACTTCGCCGCCGGGCTTGGGGCCAGCGGTTTGTTGTTCATCGCCCTGCTGCGTGCTTCCCCTGCCGTGGACGGCCGGGGAGTGCCCCTCAGGGATACTCAATCCTAGCGGCGGCCCGCAGGCGCTCATCGAGAGCGCTCAGTTCGTCGAGCGTCGGCGGTTCCCCGGCCATTTCCTTGGCCAGAACGCCGCGGACGGCTTCGAAGTCCGTCGTTTCCCTGGACAACACCTCATAGAGATCGACTCCGCTGGAATTGGCGACGGGCGGCTGCACCACGGAGAGCGGAGCGGATTCGGCGCCACGCACGAAGGCTGCGCCCCGCAATCGCCACTGTTCGTCGGCGAGCACGCCGCCGTCCTTGCGCACGGCGAGGTCGTTGCTCTGGGCACGGGTGAGATCTTCGAATTTTTCGCCGGCCAGGGCGCGGTCGCGCAGGGCTTCGGCCCTTTGCATCAGCAGGCGGTCAAGTTCCGCCGCCCCAAGGCCCCGACCCTCCGGTTCGCGCGCCAATTCCTGCGCCAAGCGCGCGCGCGTCAGGACCAGGACTCGCACCTGCGTGCGCACTCCGCCCGGTCCGTAGCGCTGCTCAAATCGCCGGCGCAGGGCTGGCTCGTCGATCGTGCGGTTTTGCTGCAGGACTCGCGCCGAGAGCAACTCGCGCCGCTTCTGCCACTGGAACCAGTTGGAAAAGCTCTCCAGATCGTGCCCCTGGCGCTCCAATTCCGCGTCGAGCGCTCCCGCATCGCCCCGCAGGCGCTCGCGAATCCACTTGTCAAAGAGGGCGACCCTGGCCGCGTCAATTTCCTGATTGGTCACGGTGACGCCCAGGCGCCGCGCCTCGCGTTCCAACAGCCACATGCTGACGAATTCGTCGCGTGCTTGGCGCCCCCGAACGTCCCCAAGCCAGCGCAGGTACGCGTCGCGCGGGACCTCCTCGCCGTCGACGATGGCCATGGGGCGTTCGACCTCGCGCTGAGAACCACGCCCTTCGCCAGCGCCACGGCAGGAAAATGCGACGGGCAGAAGCAACACGACGATCATGAATGTCCGCATCGAGGAGAGCCTAGCAATCCAGCGAGTGAACTCCCGGGACGTGGCGGCGACAGGAGGGAGTTGGGCTGTGGGGGACCGGCGCCAGGGACAGCTCACCTGGGGGCCGAGCACCGATTTTCGAGGGCGACCCGGGCGCACGCAGCCCGCGTGCCCTCAGCGGGGCGTTTGCCAATGGGCCGCTGTGGCAGATCACTCCGATTGACTGCTTGCCGTGCCCGCCCGCGACCGGGATACTCTCCGCCCCGCGTCGACCGCCCAAGGGTCAGCGCATCGCGTTTCCGCCGCGAACCGTCCACCGTGCCCTACCCCAAGACTGCAATCATCTCCGACCTGCACGGCAACTGGCCGGCGCTCCAGGTCGCGGTCGCCGACGCCCGCAGCCGCGGGGTCCAGCGCATGGTGTGCCTTGGGGACGTCGTGGGCTACGGCGCCAAGCCCCGCGAATGCCTCGAGCTGGTCATGGGGTTGATCGATCCCGCTTCCACTGAAGGTGCGGGGCTCCAGGCCGGGTTTTGCCTGATGGGCAATCACGAGTACGCATTGCTCAATTCCGCCGAGGACTTCAATCCGAACGCGCGAGCCGCGATCGAGTGGACCCGCGGAGCAATTTCTCGAGGAATCGACGCCGCGCGTGCCGATCAGTACTGGGAATTCCTGTCGAAGCTCGAGCCGCTCGTAGTTGAGCCCGGTGCGCTCTACGTCCATGGCAGCCCGCGCGATCCGGTGCGCGAGTACATGCTTCCGCGCGACAGCCGCGACACCGAGAAGATGCAGGCCGTGTTTGGTCGCATGCGCGCCTTCGACCAATACTCCGCGTTCGCGTGCTTCGTTGGGCACAGCCACGTGCCAGCGATTTTCTACGAGGACGGACGCTTCTACCGACCGAAGCAAACCGAGGGCCCCTACGCCCTGGCGGCCTCGGCCGAGAATCGCGCCCTGGTCAACGTCGGATCCGTGGGGCAGCCGCGCGACGGCGACCCGCGCCTTTCCTACGCCGTGTACGACGGCGAGAACGTGACTTTCGTGCGCTTGGAGTACGACGTCGCGCTCGCCCAGAACGACATTCGCGCCGTGGGTGAGTTGCCCGCGTATCTGGCCGAGCGACTTGAAAAGGGCCAATAGCCCAAGCCCTCCCCGCTCCGTGGACAAACGCCTCCCGCTCGCCCTATTGCTATCGATCGTCGTGCTCGTGGGCTGGAACTACTTGTTCGGCCCAAAGCCATCGGATCGGCCGCAGCAACCGCCGTCGACGACCTCGAGCTTCGATCCGAGTTCGGCGACACCTAGCCCGACGAAACAGGGGCCTGAAACAGCCAGCCCTGCCCCCGTGGGCGAGACGCTGCAGGCGAGCGCGGAGCGCACCGTGGAACTGCGCATCGGCACGCCGGGAACGCGCGGCAGCTACTTTGCGCGTTTCACGAACGTCGGCGCGCGCCTGTTGGATCTGCGCCTCGGCGACAGCTTCGATCAACCCATGCTCGATGCAGCCGCGAAGGCGGACATCGCGCATTGGACGCACCTGCTCGACTCCGTCGGTCAAAACGGCTGGGTGAGCGGCTCCCTGGGCCTGCGCGCCAGCGGTTCCGCCACGGCCTTCGAGCGCGGCGCGCTCGATCGCGCCCTGTGGACCATGGAAGTGCTCGGGACCGAGCAGGAACCGACAGGGGTCGAGTTCGCGATCCAGCCCGGCTCGGGCGTGCTGTTCAAGAAGCGCGTCAGCTTCATCAAGGACAGCTACGAGCTGAAGGTCGAGCTCTCGATCACCAACCAGGCCGCAGCCACCTCGGGTGCGGCCACGTTCCTGTTCACTCCCGCGGAAGTCGTGCCGTCCGAATCGGGCGACTCGATGTACGTCGAGCCCCAGGCCGTGGCCGCGGGCCGCGCCACCGGACAGGCCGAAGCGCGCGAGAAGCCCGAGCTGAGAAGTCAGCCGCGCGACGCCAGCGGCAGCACGCCCGGTGAAGCCTTTGCGTTGCCCCTGGGCCCGATGTCGTTCGGCGGCGTGCACAACAAGTACTTCGCCGTTCTGGCGCGCGCGGATGGGCCCAGTATCCCGACGTTGCGCGGCGCTACCTGGCGCGCTATCCGCGATGAGGCCTTCGCCGCGGCGCATCCCGAGGAGGCTCGCGATGCCTGGCGTTTCATCGCCACGGACATCCTGCTGCAATTGGAAGTTCCGGAGCTCGGCGCCACGAAGAGCTGGAGCTACACCGTCTACGCCGGTCCGAAGGATCCCGTGGCCCTGGCCGCGGCGCACCCGGACTACGCCACGTTGTTGGAGCACGATCTCGGGTTCTTCACGTCGATCGCGCACTTCCTCCTGGTGGTGCTGAACTTCTTCCACGGCATTTTCGGCAACTGGGGTGTGGCGATCATCCTGCTGACGGTGTCCGTGCGTTTGGTGCTGTTGCCGCTCAACCGTCGGTCGCAGACGGCGATGGCGCGCTATCAAACGAAGATGAAGCGCATTCAGCCCCAGATCGAAGCGCTGAAAAAACGACACGAGAAGGACCCCGCGAAGTTGCGCCAAGAGCAGGCGCTGATCATGCAGAAGGAGGGCGCGTTCCCTCCGCTCGGCGGTTGTTTGCCGATGTTCCTGCAGATTCCGGTGTTCTTCGGTCTGTTCTCGGCCCTGCGCGCCAGCTACGACCTGCGCCAAGCGCCCTTCGCCGGTTGGATTCTCGATTTGGCCAAGCCCGATCAGCTGGTTCAAATCGACTTCAACACGCATTTGCCGTTCATCGGCACGATTCAATATTTCAACCTGCTGCCGATCCTGATGGTCGTGCTTTGGGTGCTGCAGCAGCGGCTGATGCCCAAGCCCACCGACGAGCAGGCACTGAAAATGCACCGCATGATGACGATCATGCCGGTGTTCATGGGCTTCTTCCTGTACAGCTATGCGGCCGGATTGTCGCTGTACATGATGACTCAATCGGCCCTGGGCATTATCGAACAGCTGCTTACCAAGAAATTCTGGCCCCTCGACGCGACTGAGTTGCCGAAGAAGACCGGTGGATTCTTCGCCAAGATCGCGAAACTGCAGGAAGAGCAGGCGAAAAAGCTCAGCCAGCCTTCGAGCACCAAGAAAAAGCGCAAGTAGCGCTCGCACCGGGCTGTGTCCCACGCCTCGACGATTGCAGCGATTTCCTCCGCCCCGGGTGCCGCCCCGCGGGCGCTCGTGCGCCTCAGCGGTCCCCTAGCTCGCTCGATCACAGAGGGCCTCTGCAAGCACGGAGGTCTGTCGCTTGAACTGGACGCGCGCCGCAGCGTTCGCGCCCGACTTCACGACGGGGCGGGTGAGCAGCCGGTCATCGTGCAGTGGATGCCGGCGCCTGCGTCGGTAACAGGTGAGGATGTGGTCGAGTGGCACCTCTGCGGCTCGCCGCCCCTGGTGAGCGCGGCGCTTCATTGCGCGCTGCGCGCCGGCGCTGTGCTTGCCCAGCCAGGCGAATTCACGCGCCGTGCTTTCGAAAACGGCCGTATTGATCTGACGCGCGCCGAGGGCGTGCTGGCACTTGTCCACGCTCGCAACGAGGACGAGCGGCGCGCGGCGAGTTCGCTGCTCCTCGGCGGGTTGTCGGGAAGGGTAGGGGAACTGCGCGAGCAATTGGACGACCTGCGCGCACTGTGCGAGGCCAGCCTGGACTTCGACGAGGCTGAAACCGGCGGTGTGCCGAGAGCGGACTTGCTCGACCGGCTCGGAAGCCTCGGCGAGTCGCTCGAGCGTGCCCTGGCCTGGGAATGCGCCCGTGAATCGCCCCTGGGTCTTCCCCGCGTCGTGCTCGCGGGTCGCCCCAATGCGGGCAAGAGCTCGCTGTTCAATCGCCTGGTGGCGGGCACGGCCCTGGTCAGTGATTGGGAGGGCACGACCCGCGACGCGCTCAGTGCGACGTGGGCCACACCCGGGGGTGACGTCGAGCTGTGGGACTGCGCAGGTACCGATGGGGGTGGGACAGGGGATTCTCGAACCAACTTGGGCGCGGCGGACCAGCTTGCTCGCGACCGCGCCCACGAGCTCCTCAGGGCCGCCGACCTGTGGTTGTGGACCGTGGACATCTCCAGTGGTCTGCCGGACCTCGGCCGCGAATTTCGAGCCCACTCGGAGGTCGCTCAGCCGCCGCCGACGATTCTGATCCTGAACAAGGCCGACGCCTTGAGCGCTGAGTCCCTGGCGCTGACCGAAACGGACGCGGCCGCGAACCTGCCCCTGGGGATCGTCGCCGTGGTCGCGGCTTCCTCGACCCAGGGATTGGGCATTGATTCCTTGTCCGGGGCCGTGGCGCGCGCCCTGGCCGGTGACGCCTCCCAGGGGGAGATTCGTGCACTTTCTGCCCGCCATCGCGAGGCCCTAACGGCGGCTGCGGCCAAGGTCGGCGAAGCCAGCCAACTGCTCGGATCGGGGGCCGCCCTCGATTTGGCGGCCCACGCTTTGGCGCGCGCGACCGAGGAACTCGATTCCATCCAAGGCCGCACGACGCCTGAGGATCTGCTCAGCCGCATTTTCGCGCGTTTCTGCCTCGGCAAGTAGACCCCGCGGGCTCCATGGGGACAATTGACACCCAACCTGTAGCGTGTGATCCTGACGCGCCCACCAGGGATCGAAGTCGATGAAGTGCCCGCGATGCAAGCAAGACAATGATCGCGTCGTCGACTCCCGCGCCGCGGCCGATGGGAGCGCGATTCGCCGTCGGCGCGAATGCCTGGATTGCTACCTGCGCTACACGACCTACGAGCGCGTGGAGGACACGCCACTTCGCGTGGTCAAGAAGAGTGGCGAGCGCGTGCGTTTTGAACGCGAGCGCGTCCTGGCGGGGATGATGCGCGCCTGTGAAAAGCTGCCCGTGGCAACCGAGGAACTCGAGCTAGCCGCGGCCCGTGTGGAGACACGCTGCCACGAGGAGTACGACCGCGAAGTCCACAGCTCGGTGATCGGAACTCTGGTGATGGAGGAGCTGCGCAAGCTCGATCAAGTGGCCTACGTGCGCTTCGCCAGCGTCTACCGCGAGTTCAAAGACGTGACGCAATTCCTCGATGAACTCAAGCCGATCCTGGAGAGCCGCCGCGATCTTCCCGGTGGCGAGCGCGCGTCATGAAGCTCGAGCGCGTGCGCAAGCGCGACGGCCGCGAAGTGCCGTTCGACGAGACCAAGATTCGCGACGCGATCCAGCGCGCGATGCTCGCGGTTGGCGAAGGGGATCTGGGTTTCGCGTCTGAGGTCGCAGGCGTCGTTCGGCTCTCACTGAGCAATCGACGTCCGACCGCGGAAGGTTCCGCTTCAGGCGACGGCGGCGCGCCGAGCATTGAGGAGATTCAGGACCTCGTCGAGCACGCATTGATCGAGTTGGGCCGGGCTTCCGTGGCCAAGGCGTACATCCTCTACCGCGACCGGCGTGCCAAGGTGCGCGAGGTGCTCGAGGTGCACCGCTCGCCGCGGCCCGGAACGCGAGCCCCACGCGTGCGGCCCTCGGACGAGGGCGCGCCGGTGGCCTGGAGCAAGGGCCGCATCGTGGCCGCGCTGATGAACGAGGCCGAAGTCGCGCGCGGCACCGCCGAAGAGATCGCTGGCCGCGTCGAGTCGCGCGTTTTCGCGCTGGGCATGAAGCGCATCTCAACCGCGCTGGTGCGCGAGTTGGTGGACAACGAACTGGTGGGCATGGGCCTGGAGTCGGCCCTGCGGCGACAGGCCAGCGTCCTGCTTCCGGCGCACGATTTGCGGCGTTTGCTGCAGACACCTGCGCGGCCCCTCGATGGGTCGCGAGTTGCTGGGGCCGAGGACATCCTTGAACTCGACGCTTCCCAGCGCGTGGCGGGCGAAGTGCTGCGGCGTTTCGCGCTCGAGCACGTGCTCGACGACGCCACCGTGGAGCGTCACCTCGCCGGCGATTTGCACGTCGTCGATCTCTCGCGTCCGCATTTGTATCTCTGGGCGGGATTGCCCGGAGAATTGTTCGCGTCCGCGGCCACAGACTCCGGCGGCGCCCACGCCGCACTCGGTGAATGCGCGCGTGCCCTGCACGGTGTGTCCCAGGGGATCGTGATCGAAGGCGCGGCTGCGTTGCTGGGCCCGCTCGCGCGCGCGCGGGCAGCCAGGCGCGGCGATCCATTGGCCGACTGGATGCGCGCCGTCGCGGCCAGCGCGAACATCGGCGGCCGGCGCATCGATCTGGAATTTGGCGCGGAGAGGGGCGTCGAGGTTCTCGAGCGTGCCATCGACGCCCTGGCCAGCCTGGGCAGCGAGGCCTGCTCACCGCGCATGTTCGTCGACGAGACTGCCCTGGCCGAAGTCTACGCAGCACGGCGCGAGAACCTCGAGGCCGCGGCGGTGCTCGAGCGCTTGTTGGAGCGCGGGCAAATCGTCCCAACCTGGGGCCGCACCGGCGAACGTTTCGCGGCACCGGGTTGTCAGCGCGCTGGCCGCGAACGCGCCGCGATTTATTGCGCCGGAGCCGTGGCGATCAACTTGCCGCGGCTTGCGCTGCGCGCCGGAGCCTGGCGCGAGGAACGTCTACTGGAGGGCCTCGCGGAAGTGGTCGAGGCATCGATCTTCGCCTTAGAGCGCTTGCGCGCGTTCCAGGAAAGCACGCGCGGCTCGCGTCCCCATGAATTGCGTGGACGAATCATGTACGCGATCTCGCCGGTTGGATTGCGCGAAGCGCTTTCCGTGCTGGGCGACGGGGAGATTCGTCCCGAACAGGGCGCGCGCGTCCTGGGACTCTTGAACGACGCTGCTCGCCGCCTGTCCGCCGCGCGCGGACTGACGGTTGCCGCCAGTGCATTTTTCGGCGAGCGCGCCGCCGTGCGTTTCGCAGAATTGGATGCTGGCCTGCCGCAGCATCAACAGCGCTTGCTGTTCGCGGACAGTTCGCGCGCCGAGTTGGGGCGACCCTACTCGAGCGGCCATCGCCTATCGCCCGCCCCGGGATTTGTGCCCTGGGCTGCGGAGGCGCAAATGCTCTCCACTCTGCCCGTGGGCGCGCTGCATCCGCTGCCGGAAGAGCGCTCACGCGGAGGGTTGTTGTCCCTGGCGGAATCCTCCACGCGCTTTTTCCGCCTGCGCCGCGAGCCGGGCGCGACTGAAATGCCCGCGGTCCAAAGGGCCGCGGTCGAGGCCGCGACGCCACTGGGTCTTTTCGATAGCACTCCGATCGCTCCCACGGATCCTGCGGCACGCGCTCCGCAGTCCACACCGCCACCTGTTCAGCCCAACTGATCCCGCATGCGACTCAAACGTCTCGAGCTGTTCGGCTTCAAGTCCTTCGCCGACCGCACCGCGCTCGATTTTCCGCGCTCGCTGACCGGAATTGTAGGTCCCAACGGCTGCGGCAAATCCAACGTCGTGGACGGCGTGCGCTGGGTGCTCGGGGAGCAGCGGCCGACCTCAATGCGCGGCGGCGAGATGAGCGACGTGATTTTCAAGGGCTCCACCAGCCGGCCGCCCATGGGAGTCGCGGAAGTCAGCCTGGTGCTCGACAATTCGCTGACCGAATTGGCCGGTCACGGTCCGGAAGTCTCGATCACCCGCCGCGTGTTCAAGTCCGGCGAGGGCGAGTATTTGATCAACGGCGAGCGCGTGCGTCTGAAGGACGTGCGCGATTTGTTGTTCGACACCGGTTTGGGCAGCCGCGGCTATGCGGTGCTCGAACAGGGTCGTATCGACGCGGTGCTCTCTCAGAATCCACTGGATCGCCGCGCGATCTTCGAGGAAGCCGCGGGCATCAGCCGCTTCCGCATGCGCAAGCGCGAGACGGAATCGCGCCTGAAGCGCGTCGAGACCGACATGACGCGGCTCGACGACGTGCTGCGCGAATTGGCGACCCGCGTGCGTTCGCTGAAGATTCAGGCGGGCAAGGCCGAGCGCTTCGTCAGCGCCCGCGACGACTGGCGCCGTGAGCGCGCGCGACAACTGCGTCAACGCATGGCCCACGGCAACAGGGCACTGGACCTGACCCAGGCTCGGCTGCGTGAGTTGGAGAGCCGCGCCGCGGATTTGCGCGGCGCGCGCGAAGCCGGTGAAAGCGAAGTCGGCGAGCGCGGGCGCGAGCAGGCGACGCTGGCCGCGGAAATGGAGCGCCTGGGCGAAGAAGTTTCGCGCCTCGCCGGCGAGGGCCGTGCGCTCGCCGAGCGCCAGGCGCAGTTGCAGTCGCGCATCCACTCCTGGCGGCTTTCCTCCGACGAGGAATCCGGCCGCGCAGCGAGCCTCGGACAACAACTGGAAGTGCGCCGCAAGGAACTGGCGCGCGTGGAAGCGACGGTGGTCGAACTGGATCTCGCAGCGCGAAAAAGCGAACGAGAACGGTCGGAACACGCCGCGGCTCTGACGGAAGCGCGCAACGAGTATCGCGCCACGCGCGAGCGCTCCGAAGCTCACAACGAAGAGGTCCTGCGTTCGCTCCACGAAAAGACCTCGGCCGCGAACAGCGCGCGCTTGATGGAGAACTCGCGCGGACCGCTCCTGGCACGCCGTGAGCGCGCTTTGGCGCGAGTGGGAGAGAACGAAACGCTCGTCGCGTCGCTGCGCGAGACCGCTGGCGCCGCCGCCGCGCAATTGGAAGCCGCGCGTCTGTCCCACGCCGACAGCGAACAGGAGCGCGCGCGTCTGGCCGCCGAATTCGCCCGACTCGAGGTGTCGATTCGCGCCTTGGAGGCCGACCAGAAGGCGTTGGAACTGGAGCGCGCGCGGATTGGATCGCGGATTGCGGCCCTGCGCGACTTCGAGCGCGAACGCGAGAGTCTCGACGCCGGAGCGCGCGCGCTCTTGTCGGAAATTCGCGGCGCCAAAGGACCGATCGCCGCCGACGAACTGTCGGGGCTTTTCGCGGACCACGTGCACACCTCGACCGATCTGGCGCGCGCCTTGGATGCGGCCTTGGGTGAGCGCGCCATGGGGCTCGTCGCCCGCTCCCACGAGACGGCTCTGCGCGCCGCCGCATGGCTGAAGCAGCAGAAGAGTGGGCAGGTGCGCCTGATTCTTGCCGATTCCTTGCCGGCTCTGGAGCTGCGCCCGGCACCGCCATTCAGCGCTGAGGAGCAAGCCACGATCGTGGCGCGACTGTGTGACGAAGTGCGCGTCGACGAAGGTTTCAAGGCGCTCTCGAACTACTTGATCGGCGACGTCTTCGTTGCCCACGACGTGGCGGCGTGCCTGCGCTTGGCCCAGGCCCATCCGAATTGGCGCTTCGCCACGCGCGAGGGCGACCTGGTGGATGCCGCTGGATTCGTCGGCGGCCACCGCGAGATCGCCCAGGGTGCCGTGGGCCGTCGATCGAGCGCCGACGAATTGCAGCGCACGATGACCGAACTGTCTGCGCGCATCGCGAAGCTTGACGCGCAGGAGCTCGCGGCCCGCGAGGAGCGCGGGCGCCTGCTCGAGACTCGCGCGGGCACGGATCGCGTTCTCGAAGAGCGCCGCCTGGTGATGACGCACGCGGAGCGCGACAGTCATACGTCCCGTGCGCGATTGGTGGACCTGGAATCAGCCCTGGCTCTGGCGCGGCGCGAGAGCGAAAGCGTCCTGGCCGAGGTGTCGCGCCTGGATGCGGACCTGGCCTCTGCCAAACAGCGCGTCGAAGCCAGCGAGGCCGAATTCGCGGGCCTCAATCAGGAATTGTCCAACCTCGAGCGTGCGCGCCACGAGCAGGAGACGCGCCGCGATCGCATGCTGCGCGAAGAACAGCAGATTTCGGTCGAGTGTGCGCGCATCAAGGCCGAACTGGAAGGCCACCGTCGCCGCCAGTCCGATCTGGCCCGAGGCGTGGAGGAGGCGGTCCTTGAACTCGAGCGCTCAACGCGTCTGGCTGCGGAGGCCGCCCGTGCCGCCGATGAGGGCGCGGGTGAAGTGGCGCGACTCAAGCAGGCATCCGACTCCGTGCTCGTGGAGCGCGCCGCGCAGGAAGAGCGCCTCGCCCATCTGCGCGCTAACGAGCGCGCCGCGCGCGAGTCGATTGACACGTTCCGCCGCCGATTGGACGCCGCCACGCGCGAACTCGAAGGCGTTTTCGATCAATTGGCATCCCTGCGGCTCGATGAGCAGCGCCTCAGCCTCGAGCGCACCGAGGCCCTGGCCCGCGCCCTGGAGGATCTGGCGCTGGACGAGCTGGGGTTGGCGGGGACTTGGGACGACGCAAACGGCGCCGAGCCCACGTTGGAGCCCGCAGAGCTGACAGCGCTCGAGCAGCAGGTCGCGAATCTCAAGCAGGAACTGGATCGCATCGGCCCGGTGAACACCGAGGCCGTGGCGGAATTGACCGAGGCCGACGGGCGCTTCACGTTCCTCGATACTCAGCGCAAGGACTTGCAGCGTTCGCGCGAATCCCTGGCTGAGACGCTCGCGACGATCAACGAAGAAAGCGTGCGCCTGTTCCTCTCGACGTTCGAAGAGGTGCGCGGCCATTTCCAGCAGCTCTTCCGGCAGCTCTTTGGGGGCGGTAAGGCCGACCTCGAACTGCAGGAAGGCGTCGATCCCCTGGAGGGCGGCATCGAAATCAGTGCTCGTCCCCCGGGCCGCGAAATGTTGCCGATCGGACTCCTGTCCGGCGGTCAGCGCACGATGACGGCCCTCGCACTTCTGTTCGCGGTGTTCAAGGCGCGCCCGAGTCCGTTCTGCGTGCTAGACGAAGTGGACGCGGCTCTCGACGACGCGAACATCGGGCGTTTCCTCGGCATGCTCGACACTTTCCGCCACGACACGCAGTTCATCGTCGTGACCCACAACAAGGGCACGATGGCGGCCTGCGAGGGGCTCTATGGCATCACCATGGAGGTCAAGGGAGTCTCGCGCTACGTGGCCGTGGAATTCGGCGACGTGGACGAGTTCGTCCCCGATGCCACCGGGAATGCGGACCAGGCAGAACTCTCCCGCGGCGAGGTCCAGGCCCGGGGCGGCGAGCCCGGCTCCACAGATTCCGAGTCGGACTCCGCCCTCGGGGCCGGCGAGGACGATGAGCCCGATGGGCTGCGGACCGTGGAACTCGTGCCCAATGCCCGCGCTGGCGCGGCCGGGGAAGCGGACAAGCTTCTAGCCGCGACGCCCGAGCAGTAGGCTGTGTGGACAGCGCGGCCGCGCCTCCCTGTCCGATGAACGACCAGAGAATCACAATCCTGTGGCGAGCGAGCCTGATCGGAGTTGCCCTCGCGGTGATTCCATGGTCGGTCCAAGGCCAGGAACCGATCGCCGGGAGCGGTACGCCCGCTGTGACTCCGGAAAAGACCCCGCTGCCTGCGCCGATCACAAACGCGCCGCCCGCGCCCCCGATCGAACTGATCCCAGTTGCAACGCAACCGGCACCCGAGGTGCCGCAAGAGCCGACGGCCGGCGAGCCCCCGGTTAAGCCCGCCGTCCAACCAGTGGATCCGGGTTTGCCTGCAACTCAGCCGGTGCAGGTGCCCGAGTCGCCTCCGGCTGAAATCAAGCCGCCTGTCGGGGAAGTGCTTCCTCCCGGTGGCGCGTCGGCGAACACGACACTTCCGACTGCGCAGCCCGCAGCAGTTGCGGGAGAAACGCCGGCCGTTGCACCGGCGGTCGCCGGGTCCGACGCTGCGGGCGTTGGCGCTAATCAGCCCGCTGCTGGCAACGCCCCCGCGCCCGTTCTGCTGAGTGTTCCCATGGATCTGGCAAGCGTGAGCGCTGCGCTGGAACGGCTGGTCGCCGACCACGGAGCGCTCGCCCGTCCACTGGACCTCGGGCTCTTGGCCGACGGCCGAAAGTTGCCTGCAATTGTCTTTGGCGCCGAGGGCCCGCTCGCACTCGAGGAGCGCCCCACGGTGTTGCTGCTCGGCGCTTTCGACGGCGAGGCGCCGACGGGCGGCCTCGCGGTGCTCGCGGTTTGTGCGGAATTGCTGCGCGAAGCCGCTAGTTTGCCCGCCGGCGTCGCCTTCGCCGCTGTCCCTTGGGCCTCGCCCGAGGCCGTTGAACTCAGTCTGCTGGGCCACTCCTCCGATGGGCGCAATCTGCGGCCCCTGGACGAGGACCGCGACGGTCGCGTGGACGAAGACGGCCCCGACGACCTCGATGGGGACGGACAGATCCTGCAGATGCTCGTGGAAGATCCCGACGGTCCCTGGACCCGCCAGGGCAACCAGCGGCTCTTGGCCCGCGCAAAAGCCGGCGACGCTCCGCGCTTCAGCCTGTCGCTCGAGGGCAAGGACGACGACGGCGATGGCAGGTTCAACGAGGACGGCCCTGGCGGCGTGGTGCTCGACTTGAATTTTCCGGTGGGACGCGTTGGACCCTGGGTCGATCCGCTCTCCGGTGTTCTGCCTCTGTCGGAGTCCCTGAGCCGCACCTACGCCGACTTCGCTCTGGCGCGCCGTGCGGCGATCGTGATCGTGTTCCAGGGAAGTCACGGGCGGCTTGCGATTCCCGGCGGAACGAAATCCACATCGGCCGCAGGCTGGATGCCGGATGCTGACCGCAGTGTGTTCGAGCGCGCGGGCAGCGCCTTCCAGGCCACAACGTTGCGGCGCAATTCGCCTATTTCTACGTTGCTCGAGTGCCGCGGACGCGAGCGTCCCGGCGCTTCTATCGACTGGTTCTACTCGGTGGGCGGTGCGCTTGCGCTCGAGTTGGCTCCCTGGGGCCCGGCCCTCGATGCGGCGCCAGATGCCGTGCCCGAGAATGCGCGCTTTGACAGCACTCGCGGCGACAAAAAAATTCCCGACGGAGTCTCGTCGGAAGACCTTGCCTGGATCCGTTGGCTCGACGACAGCAGCGGTGGGATCGGATTCATCGATTGGCATCCTGTGGCCCTCGGCAACGGAGCCCAAGCTCTGGTGGGCGGTTGGGAGCCAGGCACGCGCACGATTCCGCCCGCGGACAAACTGGCGCGCGCGTTGCAAGGGCTGGGGGATTTCACGCGCCGCCTGAGCGCCAGTCTCCCGCGCTTGGAGTTGCGCGTGATCGAAGCCAGCCGCGACGGCGAGGTGTGCCGCATCCGCGCGCGCCTTGCCAATGCTGGGGTGTTGCCCACGGGCCTTTCCATTTCCGACCGACGCCACGGATCAGTCGGCGCCTGGCTGGCCCTCGAACTGCCGGCGGGTGCGCGACTGGTGGCGGGCTTGGAGCGCTCGACTTTGGCGCGACTCGCGGGCGGTGGAATCTCTCGCGAGTGCGAGTGGATCGTCGTGGCGCCCGCGGGCTCCACCTTCTCCCTGCGCGCTGGCGGTGACTGGGCCCTGAGCGTTGCGAAGGAGGTCAAGCCGTGATGCTCGCTGCCTTTGCCCTGTGCCTCCTGCCGATCCAGGACGTCGGTGCCGAAAAGCGGCGACTGACCCTCGGACCCGACAAGCGTGTCGAACTGGACTTCCAGCATTACTACAAGACGCGCGAGTTGCGCATCGCACTCTCGAGTCTGGCAGCGACCTATCCCGAATTTGTTCAACTCGAGACTCCGGGCAAGAGCCGCGGAGGTGAGGACCTGTGGGTCGTGCGACTGGGCGACAATGCCAATTCGGATCCTGCGACGAAGCCCGCGATGTTCATCTACGCGGCCGAGGGCCTATCCAATTTGCAGGGCACCGAGCTGGCGCTGGCGTCGCTGGTTGAGTTCCTCCAGGAGAACGCACGCCAAGAACGCGTTGGCCGCGCACTGCGCGAGACGACGATGTACTTCATGCCCTGCGGCAATCCGGATCTGCGAACCCTCGTGCTCGACGGACTCGAGTCGGGGTCGAGCGCGGGAGCGTTCACGAATCCGCGCGTCGATCTCGAACGCAACTATCCCGTGGGATGGGGACCCTTCCACGATGCGGGCGCGGCTTTGTCCCAAGGTCCGGGGCCGTACCCGCTCTCGGAACCCGAGACGCGACAGGTGGCGAGTTTTCTGATCAGCCATGAGAACATCGGCGTGGTCGTCGGTTTCGCGCCGAGCGCTTTCAAACTGAATTCCGCCGTTCCCTCGGGCGCACAGGGCCTCGAGCCGGAGAGCTTGCGCAGTCTGCGCGATGGCCAGAGCGGCGTCGGAGGTGCCCTGCTCGAATTCACCGGTCGCACGGCGGACGAGCGCGGCTGCTTTGACGATTTCGCCTACGGACAGTTCGGTGCCTGGCCCCTGCGCGTTCTCGTCGGAGACATCGACGCCCAGACCGGACTTGCGCTGCCGCGTACGGACGAAATCGGTCCCCAGGCAAAGCGCGTGGCCGCGTCGCTGCTCGCCCTGAGCGAGGCGCTGCCGCGGCTTGCGATCGCGGGCACATCCGTGCAGCGCCTGAAGAACGACCTGTGGCAAGTGGAGCTATCGATCGCGAACAACGGTCAGCTTCGCACCCAATCGGGGCTCGGTTCCGCGCGCAACGCCGTGGCCGCGCCGCGCCTGCAGGTTCGCGGGGGCAAGGTCCTCGGCGCCGGTTTGCGCGCGCTGAAGTCCGATTCCTATGCCTCGATTCCCGTGGACGACGGCCAAGTCAGCCTCTCTGAACTGGAGGGCGGCGCGCAGCTTCGCGCCCGTGTGCTGGTGCTCGCACCGGCGGAGACTTCGCTCGAATTGACGGTGTCCTCGCCGCGCGCGGGCACCGTCACCGCTGCCCTGGTCTTGCGCTGACTCAACGCAGAGCCAGCCGCGCTTCCAAGCTGGGCACGGCCGCGAGCACCACGCGCCCCACGATGCCCAGGCTTTGGGCGGAGCAGTGCTCCAATTTGTCGTTCAGTGTGTGCCAGTAGGAATTGCCCGGACCGTAGTCGAAGTCGATCAAGTCCACGGAACGGATCCCCGCGGCCATGAAAATCAGGTGGTCGTCGATGATCTCGGCGCCGCGTTTGGCAGAGACATACTGATCGAGCTTCAGCTCGCGCGCGGCTTCAGCGAACACGGCGTGGAGTCGCGGGTCGGAGAAACCCTCCTGTTCGATGTTCAGGTTCTTGTCGCCGACCATGTCGAGCAGCACGCAGGCACGGAATTTCGCCGCCTGCCCTGAATTCTTGAGCTTCGCGGCGTGGTGGCGCGATCCGTAGCGATTGTCCGGGTCGACCCACTCGAGGTTGACGGATTCCTCACCGTCGAGGAACAGAAAGCGGTAGCCGAACTCGCGCGGTCCGGCGGCGGCCAGCGCGCGCGCCAGCTCCAGCAGCACCGCGGTGCCCGAGCCGCCGTCATTGGCGCCGACGAAAGTGCCCGGGAGGCGTTTCGTGTCGTAGTGCGCGCAAAACAGGATCCAAGGCGCGGTCGCAGCCTTGTCCCGCGGCGCGAGGTCCGCGTAGACATTGGCGAAGTCCAAGGGGCCTGCTGGCGTTTGTTGCTGAAAGGCCTCGCGCACGGGCTTCAGCCCAGCGGCCGTGAGCTGCGCTTCCATGAACACGCGCGCCTTTTCCGCGCCCGCTGTCCCAGCCTGTCGCGGTCCCATGGCCACCAGGTGCTCGAGGTCCTTCCAGGCGCGTTCGGTGTTGAAGCTGTCCGCAAGCGTGCCGGCTGACTTGGGCGTCTCGGTGCTCGGCGCGCAGCTTGACCCGCTGAGCAACGCGCACATGAGGGCCATCCCAAGGCTTGCGCCGAAGACGCGTGCAGCCCGGGCCACAGGCCCCTGGGTCGAGGATCGAGGGCGATGTTCCATGGCATGAGCTTAGCGCCCAGGCAGCACAGAAGGCGCGCCTTCCCAGCGTCGGGCCAGCGGCTTGGCCGCGGATTCAGTTCCAGGGCGCCCGGGCCGAGACCATGGGAAGTCCCTGATTTCCATGCCCATGAATCCGTCTCGAGCCAGCCTGTTCGAAATCGCGCGCGACTCGCAGGGGTCGATCGACCACGGTGCGCTGAATTGGAGCGGATCGCTTGAGGAGTTCCTGGGACGCGTGGAGCAGCGACCGGAACTGGCCCGCAATGCGTGGCAGCGTCTGTACGACATGATCCTGTCCCATGGGTCCGCCGCTGCGATTCCGGGCACGGCAAACTGCGCACGGCACTGGAATCTGTTCGACGACCCCTTCGAGTGCGGTCGCGACGCGATCTTCGGCCTCGAGACGAGCCTCGACGAATTGGTGCTGACCCTGCGCGCCGGCGCGCGCGGTCTGGGACCCGAGCGGCGCGTGATTCTGCTTCACGGTCCGGTGGGAGCAGCGAAGAGCACGATCGCGCGCCTGCTCAAGCGCGGACTCGAACACTACTCAAGGAGCGACGCAGGGGCGATCTACACCTTCACTTGGTCCGTCGACGGGGAGGAGATTCCCTCGCCGATGCACCAGGATCCGCTGCTGCTTGTGCCTCCCTCTGCGCGTGAGGAGCTCGAAGCGCGCCTCAACAAGAAACACCGGGGTGAGTACCGCCTTGCGATTCGCGGCGAACTCGATCCTGTCAGCCGGTTCCTGTGGCGCGAGTTGATGTCGCGCTACGACGGCGACTGGACCAAAGTCATCGGGCATGTGCGCGTACGCCGTTTCGTGCTGTCCGAGCAGGATCGCGTGGGGATCGGCACTTTCCAGCCCAAGGACGAGAAGAACCAGGACTCAACCGAACTGACTGGCGACATGAACTTCCGCAAGATCGCGGAATACGGATCGGACTCCGACCCGCGGGCATTCAACTTCGATGGCGAATTCAACGTCGCCAATCGCGGAATGCTCGAGTTCATCGAGGTACTCAAACTCGATATGGCATTCCTCTACGATCTCCTGGGCGCCACCCAGGAGCACTCGATCAAGCCCAAGAAGTTCGCACAAACTTCGATCGACGAGGTGATTCTCGGGCACACGAACGAGCCAGAGTACAAGAAGCTTGCTGCCAACGAGTTGATGGAGGCCTTTCGCGATCGCACGATCAAGATTGACGTGCCCTACAACCTGACCGTCTCGGACGAGCGGCGCATCTACGAGCGCGCTTTTCGAAACTCCGAGCGCGGCTGGCCGACCCTGGCACCGCACACGCTCGAGATTGCTGCGCTGTGGTCGGTGATGACCCGCCTGGAGGAGCCCACTCACGCGAACATGAGCCTGATCGCGAAGGCGCGGCTCTACGACGGCCAGGAGGTGCAAGGGTTCGGGCCCGATCATGTCGCCGACCTGCGCGCTCAGGCACGTCGCGAGGGCATGGACGGCATCTCGCCGCGTTATGTGCAGGATCGCCTGGCGCAGGCGTTGGTGCGAGCTGACAGTTCCGTGGATGCATTCGACGTCCTTGATGAAATCGAGGCGGGGCTGCGCCACCACAGCCTGATCTCGAACGAGGACACTCGACGACGCTACGTACAGCTGGTTTCTGTGGCTCGCGAAGCCTACGAGCAGATTCTGCAGTCCGAAGTTCAGGCGGTGATTTCCTCCGATGAGGACGCCTTGGATCGGCTGTGCGCCAAGTACGTGGACAATGTGCGCGCCGCAACGCTGCGCGAGCCCGTTATCGATGCCTCTGGCAGCGCCAGCGCTCCTGATGAGCGTCTGATGCGCGCAATCGAAGAACGCATCGAAATTCCAGAAACCCGCAAGGACGACTTTCGCGCCGAGCTGATGAACTTCATCGCAGGTGTGCAGCGCGAGGGCCGGCGTTTCGAGTGGCGCGAAAACAAGCGCCTGGCGCGTGCTCTAGAACACAAGGTATTCGAGGACCGTCGCGACGTGATCCAACTCGTCTCGTTGATCTCGACGGTCATCGACCCCGATGCCAAGGAGAAGATCCGCGTGATTTGCGAGCGCCTCATGCGTCAGTTCGGGTACGACGAAGTCTCGGCCACGCGCGCCCTCGGCCATGCGGCCGGACTGTTTGCGCGCACATCTGCGGCGAAGGCGACGCCCCAGGCCGCCTGAGGTTCAAGGGCCAGGGCTGCGAACATGCTGCGCATCGAGGCTGACCGCGCGCGATTTCGCGAGATCGTCCGCGGCCGCATTCGCGCCGACCTCAAGCGCTATCTTTCAACCAGCGAACTCTTCGCACGCCGCGGCGAGCGTGCCGTCAGCGTGCCGATCCCCCAGATCGAACTGCCGCGTCTGCGCTTTGGCGACAACTCGAAGGGCGGCGTGGGACAGGGCCATGGCGAACGCGGCGATCCCGTGGACGGCGACGCGGGCGACACTTGCGCAGGCGCCGCGGGTGAGGGCCCCAGCGAGCACGCCTTGGAAGTCGAAGTCGAGCTCGACGAGCTGGCGGCGATGCTGGGTCGCGAGCTGGAATTGCCCTACATCCAGCCGCGGGGGCGAAACAACATTCTGTGCGAGGGTGGGCGCTACGACCACATCCGTTCGCGCGGGCCCGACTCACTGCGGCATGGCCGACGCACGCTCAAGCAGGCGCTCAAACGCTCCGTGGCAAGCGGCGAATGGAATCCCGCGGCACCAAAAATCGTTCCCCTGCGCGAGGACTTTCGCTTCCGCGCCAATCGCCCGCGGCCGACGCCGCATTCCTCGGCCGTGATCATCCACATGATGGACGTCTCAGGCTCCATGGGGCGCGAGCAGAAGGAAATCGTCCGCATCCAGGCCTTCTGGATCGACACTTGGCTGCGCAGCCAATACGACCAGATCGAAGTGCTGTACATCGTTCACGATGCGGCAGCAAAACTCGTGGACCGCGACTCCTTCTTCCACCTGCGGGAATCGGGCGGCACGAAAATTAGCTCCGCCTACGAACTGTGCCTGTCGCAAATCCAGACTCGCTATCGCCCCGAGGATTGGAACATCTACGCCTTCCACTACTCCGACGGTGACAACTGGAGTGCTCGCGACACCGAGCGCTGCATGACCTTGCTGCGCGACGAGTTGATTCCACGCGTCAACCAATTTTGCTACGGACAGGTCAAGAGCGCCTATGGCTCGGGGCAGTTCAAGAAGGACCTTGACGAGTCACTGTCGGGCGTCGAGCGCCTCGTCACCGCCGCGGTCAACGATCGCGGCGACATCTCCGAGTCGATCCGGGCATTTCTCGGGAAGGGGCGCTGAGGCCGTGGGGCTTGGATTGCGCGCAACCTGCGGACTTCCGCCGCTGCTCGAGGCCCAGTCGATGCGCATTCAGGGGCTCGCGCGAGCCGCGGGACTCGATTTCGAGCGGATCGACTTTCGACTGCTCGATGCGCATGAGGTCAATGGCGTCGCGGCCTACGGCGGCTTCCCTACGCGCTATCCGTCGTGGCGCTTTGGCATGGAGTTCGAACGGCTGGAGAAGACCCACCAGTACGGCCTGTCGCGCATCTATGAACTGGTGATCAACACCGAGCCCGTGCTCGCCTATCTGGTGCGGACGAACTCGCACCTGGAACAGAAGCTGGTCATGGCCCACGTCTGCGGTCACGCGGACTTCTTCAGGCACAACAGTTGGTTTGCCTCCACGGACCGGACGATGCTCGATCGCATGGGGCGACACAGCGAGATCGTGCGCCTTGCCATGGAGCGCCACGGCCAGGATCGCGTCGAGCAATTCCTCGATCGCGTGCTTTCCCTGGAGACCCTGATCGATCCCTATCTGCCCTTGCGCCGCCACCTAGGCGCCGACGTCAAGAGCATGTCGAACCCTCCGACGTTCGACATTCTAGGCTTCTTGGCACTACGCGCGCCGCTGGCGGACTGGGAACGTGAACTGTTGGAACTCGTTCGGCACGAGGCCTACTACTTCCAACCGCAGCGCATGACCAAGATCATGAACGAGGGCTGGGCCTCGTTCTGGCACGCGCGCCTGCTCACGGGCGGCGTCCTCGAGGATTCGGAAGTCGTTGACTTCGCCGACTGCCATTCGGGCGCGACCGCGGACTCACCCGGGCGCATCAATCCCTACAAACTCGGCATCGAGCTCTTCCGTGCGGCCGAGGAGCAGGGCTTGGACATTTTCCGCCTGCGGCGTGTTCACAACGACGCCAGTTTGATCGACCTGCTCGTTGACGCTGAGTTCGTCGAGCGCCAGAAGTTGTTCATTTACGGAGCGAACCCAAAAACCGGGCGGGCGGAGGTGATCGAGCGCGAACCCGCCCGTGTCAAGGCGCGCCTCATGCAGGATCTGTCCTGGGGCGGGCTGCCGCAAATCGAGTTGATCTCCGCGGGGCAGTCGGAGCCGCGGGCTCTGGATCTGCGCCACCATCACGATGGCCGCGACCTCGACTTCGACGCGGCCAAGGCGACCCTGGTGTGCCTCGAGCGCCTTTGGGGCGCGCCCGTGCGTCTGTCTACCGTTGAAGGCGGCGAACCCCGGCGCCTGGTTGCGCGCAGGGGCGAGGCGTCGGTGGACGACGAGCCCGAATAGGGCGTTCGAGGGGGACGCGGGATCCCCGCGGATCTTGCGCGCCGCTTGTTCCAGAGGGCTGCGGGCGCGAAACTGTTCGGCCATGCACTCCTTGGATCGATGTCGGTGGTTGGCGCTGCTCGCAGCGGGCGCTCTGTTGGGGTGCCGCGACGCGAAAGTCACGAACACTGGCGTACGCCTCGTGCCCTCTTCTCACGCATCCAGTGGTTGCAGCGGTCCCGACCAGCAGTTCGCGCCGCCCCAGCTGCCGACCGCGGTGACGCTGGCGACTTTGGTGATCGGGCCGTTGTCCCAAGTCGCCGCGGCGGGGGACAGCGAGACGTTGTTCGCCACTGGCGCCGGAGCCACCGTGGTCGCCATTGATGTTTCGGCTGCGCTGCCTGTGGAAACGGAATTGGTCGCCGCGGGCGAGGTTGCGACGTTGCTGGCTACGGCGGGAATCGTCACGGCCCCTGAGTTGTCGGGCATCTGCGTTCTCGACGCCGATTCGCTGCTCGTGATGGAGCACACCTCGAACACCATCCTGCGCGTGGATCGCAACCTCGCGGTCGCGGTCAGTTTCTTTGCAGGAGCTCCGAACGAGGCGGGCGGCTTTGCCGATGGCACGGCGGAGGCCCTCGGAGGCACCGGCCAGGCGCGCTTCCATTTCCGCGGTGCGAGTCAACTGATCGCCACGGATCCGCTGACGCCCTTCGTGTTCGTCGCCGACACGGGCAACCACGCGATCCGCCGGATTTCCTTCGGATTCGTCCGCACAATCGCGGGTACCGGCGCGCCGTTTTTCGCCGACGGCGAACTGCGAGATGCGGGATTCGATTCGCCGAACGGTCTCTCGGTTACCTGCGGCGGAGCGCTCTTGGTCACGGAGTCCGGCGCGGGCCTCGCCGGTGGCAGGCGACTGCGGCAGATCATCCTCGGGCCATCGAACTTTTTTGGTCAGACGGGCACCGTGGTGACGCGCGCGGGCGACGGCCTGGACGCGACCCTTGGAGGCAACGGGCTCTTTGCTTCGCTTGCGGCTCCGACTTCGCCCCTGGCCACCTCCCAAGCGGACACCTATTGGATCGACGCCGGGACGGGAATTCTGCGCCGCATGGCCGGCTCGCTCGACACCTGCGACTGCCCGCTGTGGGTCGACTGCGCCGCCGCGGTGACCGCGGGGGGCGAATTCACCCCCGGTGGTGTCCTGTCCCTGGCTCAGACGGGACTTGGCTTGCTCTACGTGCTCGACGCTTCGGCCTCGACTCTGCTTCGAGTCACACCGTAGGTGCCCGGTTCCGCGGGGCGCGGGGCCTTGCGATCGGTAGGGAGGGCATGCTCCGGGCCGCAGCACTGCGGGGGCCGTGGCCCCGGCCGGCAGAGGTCGGGGCTCGATTCGAGGCTCGCCATGGGCAGCCTCTCGCCGTTCGTGTGGAATTTGGCCACGGTCAACTTCAGGCGTTGGGGAGGCTGAGATGATCCCGCGCTGGGTAGTGCTTCACACACGGCAGCCGAGGGGGGGGGCGCGCCGCTGGCCTTCTATACATAAGGCGCGCAGGCACTGGGTTCGGGAGGCCTGCAGCGCGACTGCCGACGGCGTTGGACCGACGCCACCCATGCCCGGCCCCGATCGTGACCATCACTTGCGGGCCACGGGCAGGTCCTGCCTCGCGAGGACCGTTCAGCCGTGAAGGGGGACACTGGGGCGCGGGCGAGGTCGCCGGCGGGCCGCGCTGGGGCTCGTCCCACCAGCGTCACTTCAGCGGCCGCAGGCGAACACTCATTTTTCAGGGGCGTGCGTCCGCCTGCGGCTGCGTGATCAGCTTGGCCGGCGCCCTGAGGGACCGCCGGCCCGTCCGGAGCCCGATTGTGCAACGCAATCAGATGCGTCACCCCCTGGTCGGAGGTGCAACTGAGAACGGTCGGGTCCCCGGCGTCCGTGGCGCCTCCACTGCCTTCGATTGCAGCCGCCCACTCCGCTGGGCTGGGAGCTTGCGCTTCCGATCGCAGTCCGTAACGTGAGCTGCCAATCCGGACGTCGATCGAGTCTTGCGCGCCGCGCCGCTACCTAGGGCGAACCGCGCGCGACTGACGCACCGGGCACGGACCATGCCAAGCGCCGCGCGCGCCGCAGACCGTTCGGCCTGACATCCATTCGAATCGCAGGCGTGCAAAGCCAATTCCATGCACATCAACGCTCCTGAGCCAGCTCTTCGCGCGCGCCGCCTCGGCCGCGCGCACTACTTTCCTGAAGTCACTGACGCCGAGTGGAACGATTGGCGCTGGCAGTTTCGCCAGCGCATCACGACGCTCGAAGCGCTCGCTCGCCACCTGGAGATTCCTCCCGAGGAGTGGCAGGACCGCGCGGAGTCCCTGCGCGACTTTCGCATGGGCATCACGCCCTACTACTTGTCCCTGATCGACAAGGACGATCCGAACGATCCGATCATGCGCCAGGTCGTGCCCCTGGCGGAAGAGAACTTGTTCCGCGCCATCGGTGAAGAGGATCCCCTGGGCGAGGAGCAGTTCTCGCCTGTGCCAGGGATCACGCATCGCTATCCCGACCGCGTGTTGATGGTCGTGTCGAACAATTGCGCGATCTACTGCCGCTACTGCACGCGCAAGCGCACGATGTACGAAGGCGCCACGCCTGACGTCGAGCTCGATCGCATGGTGGACTACATCGCGCGCACGCCCGCAGTGCGCGACGTGGTTGTATCCGGCGGCGACCCGCTCAATTACTCGAACGCGAAGCTGGAGCAGATTCTCTCCAAGCTGCGCGCGATTCCGCACCTGGAGATCATCCGCATCGGCAGCCGCGTGCCCGTGGCCCTGCCCCAGCGCATCGATGATGAGTTGTGCGCGATGCTGGCCAAGTACCACCCGGTTTGGGTCAACGTGCACTTCAATCACCCGCGCGAGTTGACTCCGGAGGCCGCCTTGGCCTGCGACCGCCTGTCGCGCGCGGGAATTCCGCTCAATAATCAGGCCGTGCTGCTCAAGGGCGTCAACGATTCGGCGGCGACGATCAAGTCCCTTTGCCAGGGGCTGATGCGCATGCGAATTCGGCCCTACTACCTGTATCAATGCGATCCGGTGCGCGGCGCGGAGCACTTCCGCACGACGATCGCCAAGGGGCTCGAGATCATGGAGGGCCTCCGTGGCCACACCAGCGGCCTTGCGATTCCGACCTATGTGGTGGACGCGCCAGGCGGCGGGGGCAAAGTCCCGGTGGCGCCGCAGTACCTGCTGCACTACGAACGCGAGAAGGGCCGCGCGGTGCTGCGCAACTTCCAGGGCAACCTGTACGAGTACTTCGAGCCGAGCCAGGGAACCGACGAACTGCATCCTGTGCCGCCGCCCAGTGGCGGGCGGTTGCGCTCGTCCGCGGACCCGAAGGCCGCGGCGAAGAAGCCTGCGAAGCGCAGGATCTCGGGGAAGATCGGCAGCGCACCTGTTGACGAGAACGGCTCGATCAACGCTGCTGCCAACGGAGCGAGCAACGGCTCCGACGCGAGCGGCGAAGTCGAGCCCGTGGTGGGCAAGAGCCGCTGGGTTCACCGCGGCCCCTCGACGCGCTCGTCCGTGGCGGCTCAGACGACGAACGGCAACGGGCACGCGAAACCCTGACGGATGACCGGTACTCGCTCCGCGAGTTCGAGCCGCCCGCGCGCAACGGGGGACCGAGGTCATTGAAATATGTTGATCGGCATCGCCTACGACTTGAAAGCGGAGTTCGCCGCACTGGCCGCGGCGCGACCCAACGCTCCCGACGATCTGCTGGAGGAATTTGATTCCCCAGTGACGGTCGAGGGCCTCGAGGCCGCGCTGCTCTCTGGCGGCCACCGGGTGCTGCGACTTGGGGGCGGCAGGGCCCTGGTGAGAGAGCTTCTGGACTGTCCCGTGGATCTGGTCTTCAACATTGCCGAGGGATTTGGCTCGCGTTCGCGCGAGGCTCACGTGCCCGCAGTGTGCGAGATGCTCGGGATCGCCTACACGCATTCCGATCCGCTGACTTGCGCGGCGACATTGGACAAAGCCGTGACCAAGCACTTGGTGGCGGCGGCGGGGATTCCCACGGCGCCGTTTGCAGTGATCGACGATGCGCGGCAGGTGGAGACTTGCGCCCTAGAGTTTCCTTTGTTCGCCAAGCCGCTCTTCGAGGGCTCGAGCATCGGCATCCGCGACGGCGCGCGCTGCGACAACCGCGCGGACCTGGATCGGCGCGTGAGAAAGATCCTCGGGGACTACAACCAACCGGCCCTAGTGGAAGAGTTCCTGCCTGGTGCTGAGGTGACGGTGGGGATCTTGGGCACGGGATCTTCAGCGCGAATCCTGGGCGCGATGGAAGTGGTGCCCTTGACTGAATCCCGGGAGGACTTCGTCTACTCGCTGGATCTCAAGCGCGACGTCAATTTTCACGAGCGCATCGAATACGTCGTGCCGCCGCGCCTGAGTCCCGCGCTCGTTGCGCGCATCGAGGAGATCTCCCTTGCTGCCTACCGCGCACTGTCCTGCCGCGACGTGGGCCGCGTGGACCTGCGCCTTGGCCGCGACGGTGAACCAAAATTCATGGAGATCAATCCGCTGCCGGGACTGAAGCCCGGTTGGAGCGACATGGCCGTGCTCGCCGGCAAGGCCGGCATGAAGTACGACCGCATGATCCTGGAGATCGTCGAGTCCGCTGCGCTGCGCCTGGGGCTTGCGAGATGAGCCGCGGCGAAATCGCGGTCGTCTACAACGACGATGGCGCCCTGGCGGCGGGCGGCGCCGAGGACGCGCTGGCCGTGGCGGGCGTCGAGGGCGCGGTGCGCGGGGTGGTCGACGCATTGAACTCACGCGGTTGGCGCGCGCGCGCGATTGCCGCGCCCGCAAGCTTGCGCGAAGTGCTGGCCTTCGTCGACGCGCTGGATTGCGACGGTGTGTTCAATCTCGTGGAGTCGCTCGAGGGCGACGCGCGCAACGAAGCATTTTTTGCAGCCGCCCTGGAATTGCGCGGCATTCCCTACACAGGCAGCGGCCCGCGGACATTGGCCCTGTGCCTTGACAAAGCCCTGGCGCGTGCGGTGCTGGCTGCCGCGAACGTGCCCATCGCACGCGGGGCGCTGCTCGCGAGCGGGGGCGAATCCCTCGCGCACCTGACTTATCCGCTGTTGATCAAGCCTTCCCGAGAAGATGCGAGCCACGGCATCGCAATCGAATCCGTGGCACGCGACGAAGCCGCGGCGCGGGCACGGGCGCGGCATGTGATCGAGCGCTACGCCCAGCCAGCCCTGGTGGAGGAGTACATCGCAGGCCGCGAATTCAATGTGGGGCTGTTGGAGGGCGAGGGCCCGAACGCGGCGCCGCGAATTCTCGATCTCGCTGAAATTGACTTCACGAATTTTCCCGCCGGTTCTCCGCGCATCGTGACCTACGGTGCCAAGTGGGTCGCAGATTCGGCGGAGTGGAATGGCACGCGCTCCGTGAGCGCGGCCGTGGACACAGACCTCGGCGCAGCGCTGCGCGCGGCCTCCGCCGGAGCTTGGCGCGCGCTGGGCCTGCGCGGCTACGCCCGCGTGGACATCCGCGTCGAGGATCTCGCGCCGCGGCGTATGGCGGTTATCGACGTCAATTCCAATCCCGACCTGTCGCCGGACGCGGGCTTTGCCCTGACCGCCGGCCGCAGCGGAATTCCCTATGTCGAATTCATCGACTCGATCCTCAACCTCGCCCTGGTCCGGAACGATGCGCGCGCTTGAGCCTCGCGATCGGCCGGTGCTCGAAGCGCTGCTGCGCGGCACGGAGATGTTCTACGAGCCTGAGGTGCTCGTGGCCCTCGAGTTGATCGACCTGGGCTTGACGCCTGGCGGTGGGGGCTACGAGTTCGCCGTGGCGGAGCGCGAGGGACGCGCTGTGGGCTACGCCTGCTGGGGACTCAATCCCATGAGCGACGGCGTCCACGATCTGTATTGGATCGCTGTGGAGCGCGCGGAGCAGGGCGCCGGCCACGGGCGCAAACTGCTTGCCTACGTCGAGAGCCGCGTGCGCGCGGCGCAGGGCCGTTGCCTGATGATCGAAACCGGCGGCAAGCCGAGCTACGCCGCCACGCGCGGATTTTATTTGGCTTGCGGCTACGTCGAAGTCGCTCGCCTCGAGGATTTCTTCCGAATCGGCGACGACAAATTGATGTACGCGAAGAGGCTCGACCGATGAGTAAACCGTCCGCGGCCAAGGCGAGCGCGATCGAGTTGCCGATCCTGAATGCGACCACCGCAACCTACGAGTGCGTGTTTCCCACCTGCGGCGGAATCTGCTGCAAGAACGGTCGCCCGGGAATTTCACCCGGCGAGGCACAGCGCATTCAGGACAATTTGCCGAAGTTCCTGCCGTTGTTGACGAAAAAGGCGCGGCGGCTGATCGAGACCAAGGGCTTCCTCACCCGCCGCGTCAAAGAAGGTCGGCGCACCTTGGCAGTCTCAGAGGGGTGGTGTGTCTTCGCCAACGACGGTTGCGTGCTGCACAAGGTCGGCGCGACGGAAGGCGAGCGCTTCGCCTACAAGCCCTGGCACTGCGTTGCTTTTCCCCTGGAAAAGGACCATCGAACCGGCGAGTGGTACGTGCGCCAGCACGGCTATCGCGGCGAGGGCTGGGACTTGTTTTGCATCAACCCCGCGGAGTCAGCGAAGCCGGCGCTCTCGACCCTGGCGGCCGAGATCGAATTCGCACGGGGTATCGAGCGCGGCGACGAGGATTGGCGCGGCATCGGCCTTCCTCCGACGGAGCTGAAGTAGCGCGCCCAAGGAAGGAGTGTCGGGGCCGTGGCCGGCCCAGGCTTGTCCTGGCCTCGGCGAACCCTAGCATCGGGGCCCGCGTCGGCCCCGCCGCCCGCGCTCGTTTCTGACCATCGCCAGGAGTTCCCATGGATCACCCTGCCAACGATCCGTCGCACCATCCGGTTCTGACCGCGGTGAACCAGCCTTTCATTCCTAACGGCGAAAGTTCGATGGTAATCATGACCCGGTCCGCCGAGGGCTGCTCCTAGGGCCTGTGGGTTGAACCCGCGAACCGTGGCACACCCATTTTGAACCCGCGCATTTCGATCTGCCTGCCGACGTACAACGGCGCGCGCGATCTCGCGCGGCTCTTGCCTGTGCTTGCAGCCCAAGAACTCGATGGGGGATCCGCCGGCCTCAAGAGCGGAGCCGTGGAGATCTGCGCCATCGATTCAAGCTCGGGCGATGAAAGCGTCGCCCTCCTGCGCGCCGCCGGCGCGCAGGTCGAGGTGATCCCCAAGTCGGAGTTCCGCCACGGCGCGACGCGCAATCGAATCGCCGCCCGTGCGCGCGGAGAAATTCTGTTGTTCCTGTCCCAGGATGCCCTGCCCCAGGGGAAGGACTTTCTCTCCGCGCTGACTGCGCCCTTCGTGGATCCGCGCACGGCAGGAGTCAGCGCGCGTGTTCTGCCCCATCCCGAGGACGATCCCCTGACCCGGCGCACTGCCCTGGCCCAGCCGGAAGCCGGTTCGAGCCCGGAGTCCTTTGACCTCGATGGCGTCGCGGGCCTGTGGACGTTGCCTGAGGCGGCGCGACTGCGGCTCTTGGTCATCAACGACGTGGCGAGCGCCGTTCGCGCCGATGTCTTTCGCAAGATTCCCTTCCCCGATGTGGAATTTGGCGAGGACGTCGCCTGGGCCGCCCGGGCCCTGACCGCCGGTTGGCGCCTGCGTTTCGCGCCCGGGGCCGTGGTGCACCACGCACACTGCTACACACCGTCCCAGGCCTTCGCGCGCTATCGCGTGGACGCGCGCTTTCGCCGCCGCGTGCTCGGACACATGATTCGTCCCTCGCTCTTGTCCGTGGCGCGCGGAATCACCTACGAGGTGCGCGAGGATCTGCGCTACCTCGGCCGCTGCGGCGGACCAGGAAAATTCTCCGCAGTGCTGCGCTCGCCGATTCTGCGCTCGGCCCAGGTCCTTGGGCAGTATTCGGGCGCCCGCGCGCCTCGCTGAGGAACCCCTGGACTACTGAGGCGGCGTCCAGCCGGTCGATAGCCCCCGAGGGCTGGCTTCGGCCTTTCCCCCCATGGCTCCTGGCGCGTAACCTTTCTCGCCCAACATCCGCCCGCAAGCCGCCCCACGTCCCCACCCCCCCCAGGAGCATGCCCCCGGTTCGTTCGATTTCGGTCCTGATGCCGACCTGGCAAGGGGATGAATTCCTGGAGCGCGTCCTGACGGCCCTCGCGGCTCAGGTGTGCCCGCTGCCCTGGGACTTCCTGGCCATCGATTCGGGGTCTTCGGATCGGACCCTGGCGATCCTGCGCGCTTTCCAGGGGCGGTTCCCGGTGCCGTTTTCGATCGCGACCATCCACAAGACTCAGTTCGACCACGGCGACACCCGAAATCTGCTGGCGGCGCGCTCCAGCGGAGATCTCCTGGTGTTCTTGACCCAGGACGCGATACCGAGCACCGCCACGTTCCTCGCAGATCTGGCGCGCAACTTCGACGACCCGGCAGTCGCTGCGGCCACGTGCCGCAACTTGGCGCGGCCGGACGCGCAGCTTTTGACTCGCGTGTTCAGCGAGAACGACCCCGGCTACGTCAGCGGAAGGCGCGAGGTGCGCTTGCCCGAGCGCGCGACCTACGACGCCATGGGGCCCCACGAACGACGTCTGCTCTACAACTTCAACGATGTGGCCAGCGCCTTGCGCCGCTCCATTTGGGAACTGCATCCCTTCCCGCGAACAGAATTCGGCGAGGACGTGCTGCTGGCTCGCGCCCTGCTCGAAGCCGGGCACACGCTGGTCTACGACGATCGCGCATGCGTCGAACACAGCCACGACTACACACCCGAGCAGATGCAGGCACGCGCAAAGATCGACGCGCGCTTCAACGCGGAGTGGCTCGATCGCACCTGTGTGGCTTCGCGTTCCGATGCCGAGGTGCTGACCGATCGGCAGTTGTCCGTGGATCGCTCGGCACTGGAGGCCGCCGGAATTCGCGGGGCGGAGCTGAAGCGCGAACTCGAAAATGCGCGGGCCCTGCGCCGCGCGGCGTTCCTCGGCCTCTACGAAGGCGGGCAGGTGCGCACGCGGCGTCCCGCGACGCAGTTACTGCAGACTTCGCGGCTGCGGATCCTGTATGTGGTGCACGGGTTTCCCCCGGACACAATGGCCGGCACGGAGATCTACACGCTCAATCTCGCGCGCGAGATGCAGCGCCGCGGGCACGAGGTGGCGATCTTGACGCGCGCGCCATCAAGCACGAGTGAGGCCGAGGGCGGGCCCGCGGATTTTTCCGTGAAGCGCGAGTCCTATCGTGGGGCCAATTGGCCCGAACGTGAGTCGCTCGCGGTCTGGCGCATGACCCACCGGCTTCAACATCGCCGGCTGCGCGACAGTTTCGACCAGCCGCGCGCCAACGCGCCGTTTCTCGAAGTGCTCCGCGCTTTCCAGCCCGATCTGGTTCACTTCCAGCATCTGATCCATCTCTCCGCGGGTCTCGTGCGCGAGGCACAGGATGCGGGGCTCGCGACGGTCGTGCATTGCCACGACTTGTGGCCCACTTGCGCCCGGGTGCAGGCGATCCGCCCCGACGGCGAGCGCTGCGAAGAGAATATGGGGGCCGGCTGCTACCTGTGCGTCAAGGAGAAGTGGTACGAGCACATCCCCGCCGCCAAAGCCGCCGGTTCGCTCCTGGGGCCTGTGGGCGCATTGATCGCCTCGGCCGCGGGACAATCGGAGTACGGCGATCTCATGGCGCGCCAAGACTTTCTGCTGAACGCCTGGGGCTCGGCGGACTTGCGCATTTCGCCCAGTCGCTTCGTGCGCTCCAAGCTGCTCGCAACCGGCGCCTTCGATCCCGCTCGCTTTGTGTTCTCGGAGAACGGCGTGCGCCATGAATTTCTGAAGCGCCTGGACAAGCGTCCCGATCCGAAGGGCCGCGTGCGCTTTGGATTCATCGGCTCGCTGGTCTGGTACAAGGGCGGCGAAGTCCTGATGCGGGCCATGGGCGAGCTTGCGGGCAAGAATGCCGTGCTGCGCGTCTTCGGCGACTTCACGCCCGATTCGGACGCGCACCATGGGAAACTTCGCGATCTGGCCCAGGGCTGCGCCGTTGAATTCAAAGGCCGCGTGGACAACACCGAGTTGTCCAGGGTTTACGCCGAGACCGATGTCTTGATCGTGCCCTCGATCTGGTTTGAGAACGCGCCGATCACGATCCAAGAGGCGTTCCTGGCAGGCACCCCGGTGGTGACTTCCAACATCGGCGGCATGGCAGAGTACGTGCGCGACGGCATCGACGGTCTGCACTTTCAAGTGGGCGATGCCAAGGATCTGGCGCGCACCCTGCGGCGATTCATCGACGAGCCGCGCTTGCTCGAGAGCCTCTCCCAGGATTTTCCGCGGGTGAAGTCCGTGGAGGAAGACGCTGGCGAGATGGAGTTTCGCTACCGCGGACTCGTGTGTCAGCGCCGCAGCCGTGGCGCGCGCACTTGGCTCGATTACCGTGGCATCGATGCCACGCGGCGCGAGGGCGCGGTGGATGTCCAAGGCGGCGACATGCTGCTTTTGCGCCCCGATGACGGCGCCATCGAGTTCGACCTGGCGGCCGCGGCCGGTGGCAGGCGCGAAGTGGAAGTCCACGTGCTCGGCCTTGGGGCCGAGCGGCGCGTGGAATTGGGCGGGCGCTTGCTCGTGGATCAGGAAGAGATCGGCCGCATTGCGCCCTTTTCCAGCGCGGGCAAAGACGGTCTGCGCACTTTCGTCTTCCAGATCGACATCCCGCGTTCCGCGCGGGTCCTGCGCCTGGAGTCGCGCACCCAGGCTGGTGGTCGCGCTGTTTTCCTGCGCGTTGCGCGCGTCCTCGTCCGCGACGCGGGCCGAGATTCCAACAGTTCGGCCCCTGGGGCAAAGGTTGAGGCCCGAGCGTGAGGCGTTTCCTGAAGCAATGGCTCGGTGGAAGTCTGCTGCCGCCTGCGCGCCCCGCGGCGACGGTGACCTCGCCCCAGGCGGGGGAGTTGACGCTCGACGCGTTGCGGGTGACGCCCGGTGAGGCGCTCAGCGCCGCGCGATTGCCCACCGTCGCGATCATCATCCTCAACTACAACGGCCGGCACCATCTCGACGGCTGCTTCACTTCGCTCGCTCTCCTGGATTATCCCAAGGACAAACTCGAAGTCATCCTGATCGACAACGGATCCGACGACGGCAGCCAGCAGGAAATGCGCGAGCGTCACCGCTGGGTGCGCACGATCGAGAATCAGCGCAACGTTGGTTTCACAGGCGGATGCAATCAGGGCGCGGCGGCGGCGAAGGACGCCGAGCTGCTCGTGTTCCTGAACAACGACATGCGCGTGGAACCGCGCTGGCTCGCGGAACTCGTGGCACCGATCGTGCGCAAGGAGTGTCAGGCCACCAGCGCAAAAATGTTCTCCTGGGACGGCAAGTTGATCAACTCCGCGGGAGGGGGGATGAACTTCCACGGGATCGGGATCCAGACCGGCTACATGGAGACCCCGGGGCCCGAGCACGACGTTCCGCGCAAGACGCTGTTCGCTTGCGGCGGCGCCATGGCGATCGAGAAGCGCGTCTTCCACGAAGTCGGTGCCTTCGATCCGGAGTTCTTCGCCTACTACGAGGACGTGGACCTCGGCTGGCGCCTGTGGATTCTTGGCCACTCGATTCACTACGTGCCAAGCGCCGTCTGCTACCACCACCACTCGAGCACCAGTCGCACGTTCCCGCCCGAGACGATTCGCGTGCTGCAGGTGCGAAATCCCCTGTACGCCTGCTTCAAGAACTACGACGACGAACACCTGCGTAAGATCCTGCCGGCGATGCTCGCCCTGGCGACGCGGCGCATGCTCTTGATTTCCGGCATTCCCAGCGACCGCCCGTTCCGCATCGAGGACGTCGATCTCGACCGACCGGGCGCCATTGGAAAACTGCTCGACAAGGCCAAGCGCTCCTTCGATCCCGAGATGACCTTGCGGCGCAACGCGGGCGCGGACCTGATCGCGATCAATGACCTCCTGGGCAATTGGGACCATTGGATGGAGCGCCGTGCCCTGGTTCAGAACGCTCGCCGCCGGTCCGACAGCGAGATTTTTGCGCTCTTCATGAAACCGCTCTGGTGCGTCGAAGAAGAGGGAGCCTACCGCTCCCTGCATTCGGGACTGGCGAAGTTCCTGGGCATCGATGCCATGTTCCAAGGTCTCTCCATCGATGGGCGCGACCCGCACCGCTGAACCCCTGATCCCAACCTCGGAATGAAGCTCTCGGTCGTCATCCCCATCTACAACGAAGAGCGCACGCTCGCGGAGATCGTTCGTCGCGTCCAGGCGGTTCCTTTCGAGAAGGAGCTGATCCTGGTCAACGATTGTTCGAAGGACAACTCGCGCGCGATCATGACCGAAATCGCCGCGGCCCACGACAACGTGCGCTGCTTCCACCACGAGATCAATCAGGGCAAGGGCGGCGCACTGCGCACGGGCTTCGCGCAAGTCTCCGGCGACATCGTGCTGATCCAGGACGCGGACCTCGAATACGATCCGGCGGACTATCCCGTGCTGTTGCGACCGATCCTGGAGGGCAAAGCGGACGTTGTTTTCGGCAGCCGATTCTTGGGCGGCGCCTACTCGCGCGTGCACCTGTTCTATCACTACATTGGCAATCGTCTGCTGACGCTGATGTCGAACTGTTTCACGAACTTGAACCTGTCGGACATGGAGACCTGCTACAAGGTTTTCACCCGCAAGGTGGCCGACCGGCTCGACATTCGCTCGCGCACGTTCGCGGTGGAACCGGAGATCACCGCCAAGGTGGCCAAGATGCGAGTGCGCGTCTACGAAGTGCCCATCACCTACGCCGGCCGCGACTATTCCGAGGGCAAGAAGATTGGCCCTAAGGACGCGGTGATTGCGTTCTTCGCGATTGTTCGCTGGTCCGTGTTTCACTAGAACTTCCGTCTGACGCGCTCTCCCGCGCGCGGAAGTTCCACAGTGAGTCGAAACGACATGCGCCGCTTTGTTGGATTCGAAACTCCGTTTCTGGAGGCGCTGGCCCGTGCACTGCTCGAGCCTCCCTTCCAGGGGCGTTTGGGCACCCTGGTGGTGGTACTGCCCGGTCGCCGCGCTGGCCGCCGGTTGCTGGAGCTCTTGACCGAGCTCCAAGGCGGCGCGATCGAACCGCCGCGGATCGTGACCGAGGCGGCCTTGGCCCAGGCACTGTCGGACCGTCCGTTGGCCATGGCATCGCCCGCGGCCGTGGAGTGGGCATGGTTCGACGTTCTGAGCCGGGCGAACCCTGCGGAGTGGGAGGCCTTTGCCCCCGGGCCTTCGGCTCAAGATCCCTGGGCCCTGCGTTGGTCTGTGGCGCGACAGTTGACAGCCCTCGATCGCGAACTCGCCGCAGGGGAAGGCGCGGACATACTGCGCCGACCCGGCAGCGAAGCGAACGCCCGCATGGCCGCCCTCGCTGCGCTTTCGGCTCGAGTCACCGCCTCACTCGAAGCCACCGGCCGCGTGGACCCCGCGCGTTCGCTGCGGCAGGTACTGGATCCGAAATCAAGGCGGTCGGGCTTGGAGGTGGTCCTCGGGGGCGTCGTCGAAATTTCGCCGACCTTGCGCGCGCTGTTGGAGTCGCTCACGCCGCGGCCGCACGTGTTCATTCACGGCGGACAGGACCTCTCCGAGGGCTTTGACGAGTTGGGCGCCGTAGTGCCGGAGTTCTGGGAGCGACGGGCCGTGCCCCTTGGGGACGAGCAGTGGCTCGCCGTGGACGATCCAGCGCAAGCGATCTCCTCCAGTTTGGATTGGCTTTCGCGCTTGCCTCCGAAGACGGGCACGGACCAGATCGTGATCGGGCTTTTCGCCCAGGACATGCTGCCGAGCCTCGCGCACGCCCTGGGCCGCGAAGGCCTGGCCGTGCACGCCGCGGCCGCGGGAAGTCTGCGCGAGAGCGCGCCGTACCTGGCGCTGGAGGCCCTGCACGGTTGGGTGGCGCGCCACGACTTTGCCGCCCTGGCCAGCGTTCTGCGGCATCCCGACCTGGAGCCGCTGCTGCGCGCGAGCGGCGCGTCGCTCGCGGACGCGCTCGAGCGCGCGGACCGCTGGCACCGTGCGCACCTACCGGATGATCTCCAGGGAGCTGCGCTCGTCCCTGAGCCATCGGAACTGCGCCCGCGGCAAATGGTCGATGCCGTGCGAGAGCTGTGCGCCGAGTTGGAGGTCGCGCCCGAGCGCGCTCTCACCCAATGGACGCCGGCGATCACTGGGATCCTGTGTCGGATTTACCCCAGCGTCCCCGACGATGCGTCTTCCATGTCCCTCGGCACGCGCAGCGCCATGGAGTGGTTTTCCAGTCTGACGCTGGACCTCGGAACCTATCCCGAAGCGTTTTTCTCCACGCCCATGACGGGCACACAAGCCCTGCGGCTGTGGCTCGAATGGGCCGCTGGCCAAGCCCTGCGACCGGCGCGCGTCCACGGCGCCATCGAGGCGCTCGGATGGCTGGAATTGGCCTTTGAGGACGCGCCGCACCTGCTGCTCCTTGGACTCAACGACGGCTGGGTGCCCGAGGGCGAGCGCGCCAGTGCGCTCGCCGAAGACCGCGACTCTGGCGCGGCGCGCAGTCCGCAGGCGCGCACGCGACTTGCGCGCGACGTGCACGCCCTGACGGCGATCGCGAGCCAACGCGCGGGGAGCGCAGCCGGCGGCGGACTGCACGCCCTGACACTGCGCCGCGGAGCTGGCGAGGATCCGCTGCGACCGAGCCGATTGCTGTTTCACACCGACGAGAGCCGGGCCATCGAACGCGCGCGCACGTTCTTTTCGAAGGACAAGCGCGCCACGGCGCTGCCCGCCGTGGAGAGCGCACCGCCGTCCGCCCTGGCTCCGATCCTGCCGCTGCCGATTCGGCGACCACCCGAGCGCGTGCGCATTTCCGCCTTCAAGGCCTTTCTGCACTCGCCGTACTTCTACTACCTGCAGAACGAACTCAAGTTGGAACGCGCGCGCGACGACGCCTTCGAGCTCGACCCCCTGGGCTACGGTTCGTTCCTGCACGAGGTCCTTGATCGCTGGGCCAAGGGCGACACCCGCGACAGCAAGGACCCCGCGCGCATCGAGGCCGGCGTGTGCGCGGAACTGGAACACTTGGCGCGCGAGCAATTCGGCGCGCGGCCGCTGCCAGCAGTGCGCTTGCAGTTGCAGCAACTGCGCCGCCGACTGGGGCGCTTCGCGGAACGACAGGCCGAACTCGCCGAGCAGGGTTGGCGCGTGCACTCGGCCGAGAAGGATCTCAAGGGCGCGAGCCTCGAAGTGGACGGCGCCCAGGTCCTGTTGAGCGGCCGCGTCGATCGCATCGACCGAAATCAGAAAACCAACGTCTGGCGCATCATCGACTACAAGTCGGGCGACGGCGCGAATGAGCCGCTCAAATCGCACCGCCTCAGGACTCGCTGGGTCGATCTGCAATTGCCCCTATACCGCCATTTTCTCAGCCGTGAGCTCGCGGGCGAAATCGAAGTGGGCTACTTCGCGCTTTCGAGCGCACTCGATGAATGCGGTTGGCACCGCGCCGAATTCAAGGCCGAGGATTACGACGAAGCCCTGGAGGAGGCGCGGCGCCTGCTGCGGCTCATTGTTGCCGGAGATTTTGCCCAGCTCGGGCGTGCGACACCCGCGGATCGCGTGCAGCGCGCCCTGTGCGGACTCTCGCTGTTGTCGATCGGCGAAGAGGCCTCCGCGGAGAGCGAATTCGGCGATGACGAGGCCAGCGAGGAGTCTGCCCCGTGAGCCGCGAAGCCAGCAAAGTGCTGCTAGCCAGTGCTGGCACGGGCAAGACGTTCCGTCTCACGAACCAATTGCTGGCCCTGTACGCGAGCGACGTGTCCCCTGCGCGCGTTCTGGCTTCGACGTTCACTCGCAAGGCCGCGGGCGAGATTCTCCAACGCCTGATATTGCGCTTGGCCGAGGCCAGCGGGTCGGACGCAGCCGCCGATAAACTTGCGGCGAACATCGGCATCGAACTCGACCGCAGCGACGCCACCGAGCTGTGCGTGCAACTGTTGCGCAACATCGACCGGTTGCGAATTTCCACGCTAGACGCTTGGTTTAAGGAATGCGTCCAACAGTCGGCACTGGATTTCGGCCTGCCGCCGGACTGGGAGGTGAGCGATCCGCTGATGGAGCAGCGCCTGTGCGCGCGGGCTCTGTCGCGGGCCTTGGACCGGCCGCGCAGCGACGCTGAGTGGAGCACGCTGATCGCCGACCTCAAGCGCGGTGGCGCCGAATCCCGCGTGCATGCCGGGCTGCTCACGTCCCTGTCCCAGGCCGGTCGTCTGGCGCGCGAGTGCACCCCGGGGGCCTTCGAGTTCCCGCAGGTGCTCCAAGACCCTTCCGAGCCGGAATTCGAGCAGGCGCTGGCAGCCTTCGAGAAGGCTCTCCTCCCGCAGACTCAGGCGGGCAAGGACATTGCCAACTACGCAAAAGCCCGTGAGCGGGCCCTGGGCCATCTGCGCGCGTCAGATTGGAGTGGCTTCGCGGCGAACGGATTCGTGTCCAGGATCCTCGCAGGAGTTTCCTTGTTCTCCAAGGCGGAGATCCCGGAGTCGTTGGCGGCGCCAGTTCGCGTGTTGCTGCGGCGCGCGGCCAATCGCTTGTCTTCTCTGGTGCTCCTGCAAAATCGCGCCCTGCGGGTTCTGGCCGACGACTTCAATGCCGAGCTCGATCTGGCCACCTTGGCCGAGGGGCGCCTGTCCTTCGACGCCCTGCCGCGCCTGCTTGAATCGCGCGCAGAAACTCGACCAGGCGAAGTCGGGTTCGACCATCTGCTGCTCGACGAGTTTCAGGACACTTCGATCCTGCAATGGCGCGCGCTCGAACCCAGCGTGCGCGCCTGCGTGGAGCGACCGGCCTCGAGTTTCTTCTGCGTGGGCGACGTCAAGCAGTCGATCTACGCCTGGCGCGACGGCAATCCGAAGCTCCTCGCCAGTCTCGCGCAGCGGCTAGAAGTGGATTCTGAGCCGCTCACACTGAACTGGCGTTCGTCGATCGTGTTGCTGGAGTTCGTCCACACAGTCTTCGAGCCGATCAACGAGAACAAGGCGCTCGGGGGAGGGCCCGGCAAGCTGGCGGGCGAGCGTTTCGCTGCGGATTTCAAGCGCCAAGGGAGCGCCCACGATCTGGACGGACGCGTGCGCCTGTGGGTCGGGCCCAAACTGGAGGACAATCGCAAGTCCGCGCCCAGGGAAAATGCGCGCCTGTTGCGCGGCGTCGCCCTGGCCCTGGAAATCTCGCGCGCCCATCCGGAGTGGAGCGTCGCTTTCCTCGTGCGCAGCAAGAAGTTGGTTCCAGCGCTGCTTGAGCGATTGAAGCAAGCAGGACTCGCGGCCAGCGGCGAGGGTGGCAACCCGTTGACGGACTCCGGCGCAGTGAACGCGGTGCTCTCGCTCTTGGAGTTCGCTGACCACCCCGGCGACGACTATCTCCTGTTCCACTTGGCCACTTCACCGTTGGCGACCTTGGCCGGCGTGGCGTGCACGAGTACGGCCTCACAGCGCAGCGCGGCTTCGCTCACCCTGCGCCGGCGCTGGCTCGAATTGGGACCCGTGGGCTTTTTCGCCAGCCTCGAGGAGACCGTGCGCGCGAGCTACGACGCCTTCGACCAGCGTCGCTTTGGTCAGTTGCTCGAGTTGGCGGGACGCTTGCGTGTCATGGACCGCCTGCGTCCGGCGCACTTCGCGCAGCGACTGGCCCAGGAGCGCGTGCCCGACCCCGCCAGCGCGCGGATCCGCGTGATGACCGTGCACGGCGCCAAGGGCCTCGAGTTCGACGCCGTGATTCTGCTGGACCTCGATGGGACACTGAATAAGGCCGAGCGCGGCGTCGTGGCCCAGCGCCGAGACGGCGATCCCTACGCGGTGCCCGATGTGGTCACGCACACCCTGAATAAGGATGTCGTGGGCCTGGTGCCGGAGTTGCATCGGGTCCAGGAAGCCGCGAAAGCGACGCGTCTTTTCGAGGAACTGTGCGTGCTGTACGTGGCCCTCACGCGCGCGATTCACCACCTCGATCTGGTGGTCGACTTTCCCGGCACGGACCTGGCGAAGTGCAGTTTCGCGGGGGTTCTTCTCGCCGGCATAGGCGTCGAGGACATCCAACCGGACAGCCTCGCTTACGACGATCCCTTGAATGGCGGCCCGCTGTCCGCGGCGGCGACGGGCTCCCTGCCGCAGGCGGAGGCCGAAGTTGCGCGGACGATGGACTTGTCCCGCGTCGATCGCTCGACCGCGGTCGTGGCACCCTCTCGGAACTCCGCCAGCGACGCGGGACGAAGTTCCGCAGAACTGTTCCAATCGGCAAACGTTGCGCGCCAGCGCGGCGTGCTGTGGCACCTGTGGATGGAGCACGTGGCCTGGAGCGAAGAGCCTCTGCCGGACGCGCAGTTGCTCGCCGCGCGAGCGCGCGTCGGCGGTCAGGGTTCGGTGACGGCGCCTGAAGTTGAAGCTTGGCTGCGCGCACTGGGGAGCAGCGGAGTTCGCACGGAGCTTTCCCGCGCCGACACTGCGCGGCGACTGGGGGCGGCACCCGACCAACTGCTCTTGCTGCGCGAGCAACGGTTTGCATTCCTGCAGGATCCCGAGCGCGGTCGCTCCCTGGTGCAAGGCGCAATCGACCGCGCTGTGATCGCGCGCGGCGCGAAGCGCGCGGAAATCGTCGACTTCAAGAGTGATGCACTTCCCGGCGATGACGAAGTGCGACTGCGCGAGCGCGCGGAGAGGTACCGGCCGCAGCTTGAACTGTACCGCGCCGCGCTTTCGCGCCTGGAGGCCATCGATCCCGCGCGCATCGACCTGCGCGTTTGTTTTCTCGCCGCCGGCAAGAGCATCGCCCTCTAGCCGCGGGTAGGTACGGTCCCCTAGACTTGAATGTTCTCGCCCACGGCGTCCTGTTCCGCGATGAGCACGCGCACGTGGTCCATTCCGCGCCTTGACAGCGCAGCCCGCGCGAATTCCAACGCGAGCTCGCGCGTGTTGTTCTTCTCGGAGAGGTGCGCCAGCACCAGCGTGTGCAGTTCCTCGCCCGCGAGTTCCTCGAGCATCGTCGCCGCCTGGGCGTTGGAGAGGTGGCCCGCGTTGCCGAGAATGCGGCGCTTCAGTGCCGGCGTGTAGGGCCCATTCTGAAGCATCTGTGGGTCGTGGTTGAACTCAAGCACGAGCACGTGGGCTCCGCGCAGGGCGCGCGCCACGTCCGACCGCGGCATCCCCATGTCGGTGAGAATCACTGCGCAGCGACCGTCGTGCTCGATCTTGAAGGCCAGGGTCGGCAACGCGTCGTGAGGCAAGAGCACCGAACTGGCGCTGACGCCGTCGTCTCCACGCCGCCCCGGCAGGCGTTGGGCCGCGCCCACGGTCAGCGTATTGAGATTCTTGCAGCGACGAATCGAGGCGTTTGATTGCAGCGCGGCCGCGGAGTGCAGCAGTGCACGCTCGCGCTTGGCCAGGGCACCGGCGCTGCGCGCGTGGTCCAGGTGGCCGTGGGTCACGAGCACGTGATCGATGGAGTTGGGCGAAAACCTCGCCGCTTCGAAGCGCTCGTCAAGTTCGCGCAGGGTCAAGCCCGCGTCCACGATCAGGGTCGTGTGGGCCGCGCGCAAGAGTGTCGCGTTGCCGCGGCTTCCGCTGGAAAGAACCTGCAGGTGCACAGCGGGTCAGGATACAGGGCGGGGACTCGACCTGCGCCAACTGAACACGATCGTGAGCAGCAAAGCGAGGGCGGAGAGCAGGCCGCCCCAGCGCAAGGAAGTCGGGGCGTACTCGAACTCGATCCTGTGTTCGCCCGCTTCGAGCGCCACGGCGCGCAGGGCGTGATCCGCGACGACGATCTTGGCGACTTGTCCATCGACCGTCGCGCGCCAGCCGGGGTACCAGGCGTCGGCAAGCACCAGCCAACCCCGCGGTGTGTCCTTGGTGCGAATTGAAACGCGCCCGGCGCGAGATTCGGTGATTTCCACGCTGCCAACTGCAGTCGTCGGTTCCAGATCCCAGGGCGGCGCGTCGAACTCGAGAACGGTTTGTCGCTCCGGTTTGGAAAGACGCGCGGCGAGCACGCCGAGTACGGCGCTGTCCCCCGGCGCGCGAATGGCGCCGGTGACGACTCGCGCCCGCGGAGGAACCGCGACTCGTCGGTAGACGCAATACCCCTCGCTCTCGAGCTCCGCCGTGAGCCGAGGGTGCTGCAGGGGCCGTCGCGAGAGAATCGCGGTGACTCGCAGCACGTCAAGCACCGGATGGTCGAGCAAGTCCGTGCTTGAAATCCGGCTGATTCCGCCGCGATAGACCGCGGATGGATCCACGGCGCTCCACAATTCCACACTTCGGCGCGGAGTGAAGACCACGTACGGCGAAAGGTCTGCGACGCCGTAGGCCTGGGGCAAATTGGGACGTGCGAGATCGAGCACGTCGCCGACGCCGCTCTGGCTCTCGTCAAAACGCAGCACGCGACCGTCGCCTGCCGCGGTGCGCAGGGCGTCGAGGCGGGGTGAGGTGGGCCAAAGCTCCGGACCTGTGGCGCGTGGTGCGAGGTGCACGCGACCATAGAACGCGCCCTCGGCGCCGACGACCACGAAAAGCGCGATCCAAGCCGACCGTGGCCGTGCGCCGCCGGGCGAGCGCAAGGCACCGATGGCGCACAAGAGTCCCAGGCAGGCGAAGCCCGCGAGGGCGAGTCCCGCGGTCTGCACGCGCTCGGCACCGCGCGCCAGCTCAGCCGGACTCAGAATCTGATCCACGACTTCGCGCGTCACCGAAAAGCGCTGGGCCAAGCGTTCGGGCATGTGGGCGGACCAGTGGGCAGGATCGAGTCCGAAGGCAAATGCGAGTCCCAGTGCGCACAACGCTGCAAGTGCAGTCAGGGCGAGCCACACCCGCCGCTCGCGGTTCAGGAGCGCGTCGGCGCCCAGTGCCGCCAGCCACGCCCAAGCGATCCAGGCCACGGCTCCCGCGCGCGCGGGGGAGCCGAGATCGAATCCTGGCAAGGCCCGCAGCCACGAGATTGCTGGCCACCCCTGGGCAAAACCCAGGGCCAACAGGGCCAATCCCGCTGGAAACCAAGCCGCGCGCGGCCGCGCGAAGATCGCCGCGGCGGCGAGTGACAACGCCAGAGCGCCTGCGAACAGATTCCACTCCAGCAAATTCACGTTGAGCGCCAACTCGCGCTCGCTCGCGCGCGCCAACCACCAGGCGGTCGAGTTCCCCGGCGCAAAAACGGCCTCATCGGCACGGCCGAACAACTCAGGGGCGACTAACGTCAGGCTTGAGGCCAAGGGCAGTCCGTCCGCTGCATGGATCGCGTCCCTTCGCGGACTGCGCGAGGATTCCCGGTGAGCCTCCGCCATGGGCAGCAACTGGATCGACGCCAGCGCGACGCCCAGCCCGATTCCGAGCCACGGGCGGCCGATCCGCGGACGGGCCGCGGGCATCTCGATGCAGCGCAGGGTGCCGTACGCGGCCGCGGCTGCCGCGCAGAAGATGGCGATCGGCACAAAGCCCGCGAGGAACGACAGGCCGACGCTGAGCGTGAGCAGCGAGAGGTAGCGCCGCTCGCCGAGCAAGACACGATCGATGGCGAGCAGCGCCCACGGCAGCCAGAGGGCAGCCTCCACTTTCATCAAATCGTGCAGGTTCGCGCAGGCAAATCCCGCGGTCTGGAACACAGCGGCGCCGATGAGTCCAGCGCCGAAGCTCAAGCTTCGCTGCCGGGCGAAGCAGTACAACCCGGCGCCGGCGAGAAACAGATCGAGCAAGGCGATCCAGCCCAGGGCCACATCCGGATCCAGAACGAACGCCAACCAATGCAGTGGATAGAGGGCGCCGAACATCGACTGTGCGAACAACGGCGCCCCCAGCGCCGTGCTCGCATCCCAAAGCGGCAACTCTCCGCTTCGAATTGCCGCGCTCATGCGCGCGGCATCGCTGAGGACCGGAAACAGCGCGTCGGAGGCCAAGTAGTTCACCCCGATCCAGGCCTCCGTTGCAGCTTGCGGGTTTTCCTGCGCCAGGGGTTCGAGGGCCACCGGGGCGAGCGGCAGGAAGCGTTTGCCGGGCAGCAGCGACGGACCGACGAGAATCAGCGGCAAGAGCAACAGCAAGCAAATCGCGAGCACGCGCTCCGCGGGCCGCGCGGGCGAGTTGGGTGCCGAGGGAGAAGGCGCGACCATCTAGGGTGCAGTTGTCCCCGTCCTGGTGGCGCACTGCAACAGCGCACTCGGCTCGCAATGAGGATTGCAGCGCCACTCCGGTGGCAACTCGCGCTGACGCCGAGGGCTGGGCGAGGTGCGGGACCCTGCCCCGGCGTTGGGCCGGCTGCCCGCAAGTTGCAATCCCGGGCACACCCAACTAGAGTCGCCCAACGTGAAGGCGACGGGTATGGACAAGTACCGCGGTGCATGCGCTCGCCCTGGGGCGACGTTTGTAGCCTTCCTTGCCATCGTCCTTGCCCTGCGGCTCTGCTGGGTCCCGCTGCACCTGGCCCAGCATGCGCACGATTTGGACCATGCTCCGGCGACATTGGCGGTGAGCCACGCTTCAGCGGGCCATGGCGCGGGCGAGCTCGTCACGGGTGAACTCGGCAGCGGTGCCTCGGGCTCCGATCACGATCACGGGCCCCATCCGGCCGAGGAACACCGCAGTGAGATCGTCTCGCCGCGCGTATCCCAGGATCCTGTTGTCCTTGATTTTGTCGTGGGCAGCGCGCTGGCGGGTCACGTCGCAGAGAGGACTGGTTTGGTCAAGCACGGCCCGCGCGACACCGCGCCGAAGCCAACGCCACCGCGCCTGGGACGGGCGCGGGCACCTCCCGTAACCTGAAGCGCTACGGGCCGTCCGCCCAGCGGATGTGTGCCCTGCGGGCGGCCACGGGGCTGCGCGCCATGGCTGCACGCCGTTGCAGCGGAGTTGCCGCGGGCTGCGAAGTTCGATTTCTTCGCGAGCTGGTCACGGCCACGAATTCGGTCGCTCTATTGTGTCGACCGGGAATGTCATTGCGTCAACGCGAGGTCTGCGCCTACAGCGCGCCGCGCCATGAAGAGTCACTCAATCCGCTTCCACCGATTTCTGTTCGCCAGGTCACGCCATGAACGTCGAACGCTGCGCCAGCATCCTATTTGCGCTGAGCTTTCTGCTTGCACCGAGCTGCACCCCGAGTCACGAACACCCGCCGACCTCCGCCGATGAAGGCGCGGAATTGGAACCGACCAGTATCACGGCCTTCGGCGGCCGCGTGCTCTTGTTCCTCGAGTTCCCACACCTCGTAACGGGCGAAGAAGCGCGCTTCCTGGCGCACTTCAGTGTGCTCGCCAACGGCGAACCCATCCGCGCGGGTCGCGTCAGCTTGACGATCGGCGAGACGCATTTGGTCGCGCTGCAAACCACGCGCGACGGCCTGTTCATTCCGGTGGGCAGCTTGCCGACGGCTGGTAGTTTCGCTGGGCGACTGGTGCTCGAAAGCGCACAGGCCGACGAGACGTTTGACCTGGGCGAGATCGTCGTGCACGGCAGCACAGCCCTGGCGGAGCGCTTCGTAGAATCGACGGCAGAGGCCGCTCCCGCGGATGGTGTGCCCTTCCTGCTGGAGCAGCAATGGACGAGCCAGCTGCTGCTTGCTCAGGCGCAACCGCGGAGTTTGACGCGCAAGTTGACGCTGCCCGCACAGGTGCGCGTGGCCGAGGGCGCGGAAGTCGTGGTCAGCGCGCCTGCGGGTGGGCGCCTCTTGCCCCCGGCGAACGGATCGCCTGCACGCACCGGCGACATGGTCCGCGCGGGGCAATCGCTTGGCTGGGTTGAGCCGCCGCTTGGAGCCGCCGACCTCGCGCAACTGAAGGCCCTGCGAATTGAATTCGAACTGCGGGCGCTGGATGTGGCGCGCGCCGCTGGAGAAGCTGCCTCGCAGCTGCAATTTGCCACCAACGAACGCAAACGCGTCGCCAAGTTGCGCGAGAATGGACTCTCCACCGCGCGCGAGTTTGAAGTAGCTGAACGCGAATTGTCGCTGGCGAAAAGTGCATCCGAAGCGGCCGGGACCGGCCTGGCAGTGCTCGTGCAATATGGGGCGGAGCGGAAGGACTCCGATTCCCAGGATGGGATTCGTTTGCCCCTGACGGCAGCCCTCAGTGGAACACTGATCGCCGTTGCCCGCATTTCCGGCGAATCGGTCCAGGTGGGCGAGGAACTTTTTCGTATTCGCGACACCACGCGGCTGTGGATCGAGGCGCAGATTTTTGAATTTGATCTGCCACAGCTCGGTGAGCGACTGTCGGGCACCGTCAAGTTCGATGCCTTGCCCAGTGCGCCGCTCTCCTTGGCCACCGAGGCGGGTTCCAGTCCTTGGACACTGCTTCCAACGATCGACACTCGAACGCGCACGGCCACGTTGCGCGCGGAAATCACTAGCCCCGACAGCTCCATCAAGTCGGGCATGCTGGCACAGGTGGAACTGGCGACGGCGACTGTTCAGGCCGCCGTCGTCGTGCCGCGGGAGGCCGTCGTCATGGTCCAGGGCCAGGCCGTGGCCTTCGTGATGCTCGAGGGCGAGCTGTTCCAGAGTCGCGAACTCGAACTGGGTCTCATCGACGGCGAATTCGTCGAAGTCAAACGCGGCCTGAGCGTCGGAGAGCGTGTCGCCACCCGCGGCGCGAACGCGGTCCGTCTTGCGGCTCTCTCGCCAGCGTCCATGGGCGCCGGCCACCAGCACTGAGCCGCACACCATGATCCATCTGCTCAATCGATGGTCGCTTGGCAACCGGGCCGCGGTGATCGTGGCCTCGCTCGCGCTGATGCTGCTCGGCGCCTACGCCACGCTGCGCATGCCCGTGGACGTGTTTCCCGACCTCACGGCGCCCACGGTGACCGTGATGGTGGAAGGCGAGGGCATGTCGCCCCAGGAAATGGAGTCCCAGGTCACCTTTCCGATCGAGACCGCCATGAACGGCGCGGCA
>CANKOY010000011.1 GCA_947484275.1 Planctomycetota bacterium
GGGGGGGGGGGGGGGGGGGGGGGGGGGGGGGGGAATTGAACGCGTTCAAGTTTTAGTGTCCCGCCACCTCCGCGGCCGGTCAACAGAATTTCTGAACATGTTCAGTTCTGCCCCCGACTGGCCCTAAAACAGGCCCGGGACCACGGGGACCTCCCCGGGCCAGGCGATCCCGCCATTCCCCATCGCGGCCGCTGCGCGCTTTCCCGTCTCAGAGGCCATCTCGGCGGCCCGGGCGAGGGATGCCGATTGCACCAGGGGGGCCGACCGTGCCTGGGATCGTGGAGCAAGGGAACTCAACGACAATCAAACTCCATCCTCCGCCGCAATTCGCTGTGACGAACCCTCGCTGCGGCGCCAATGTACCTGTGGAGGCCTCGGGGAACGGTCGTCCGCGCGCCAGAGACATCTAGCACCACAGCGAGAGCCCGCGCTCCGGTTCTCCCTCGCCGGGTCCTCCAACCCCAAGTACGTGCGACCTTCCGATCCGGGATTTCAAATGCACATCGCCAACCTACTCCGGCGTTTCGGCGCTTTGCTTCTAGCTCCCATCCTGTGCGCTATCGCCTCAGCGGCGGGCAGCGTGCGCATCGCGGAACGGCCCCTGGTCGGTCCCTTCGCGACGCTGCAGGCCGCGGTCGATGCCGCCCTGGAGGGCGAGTCGCTCTTGGTCACCCCGGGCATCTACAACTCGTTCACCATCGACGGCAAGTCGATCCAAGTCTTCGTCACCGGAACGGGTCAGGCGACGATCCTGGGGGGCCGCGTGCTGATCAAGAACCTGGGGCCAAACCAGTTCGCGACATTGTCGCGGCTCAACGTCAAAGGGATCTTCCTCTCGCCGACGTTCCTCGCGGCCCTCGAAATCGATTCAGTCGATGGACACGTTCGTCTGCAGGACAGCACCTTCGAAGGAGCAGGCGGAAGCCCGGACGTGGGTCTGACCGGCGGGGGAGTTGTGCTGAAATCCGCAGGCCGAGTCGTGTTCTCGAACTGCAGCATCAAGGGCGGCGTCGCGGGCTTCGTGTCTGGAAAGAGCCCGATCGACGGCGGCGTGGGCCTGGAGTCGGACAATTCGGCGGTGGCCCTGTACGACTGCACGGTCGAAGGCGGACGGGGCAGCGAGGAGTCCTTTCCCCGTGGCGGGCACGGCGGCCACGCCTACGTCTGCACGAACTACGGACTGTTCGCTGCCGGGACCGCGTTCAAGGGCGGCCGAGCCGGCGGCGGTGACTTCATCGGCTGTACGGTGGGCGGCATCGGCGCAGACGCCCTGCGCGTGGACTCGGGCCAGGCTCGGCTCCTGGCAAATACCTACACGGCGGGTCTCGGCGGCTGGTCTTCCTGTGGGCCTCCCTCGGCATCGGGACAGACGATCGTGGCTCTCAATGGTTCGCTCATCGATCAGTTGAGCGGGGCTTCTCGCAAGCTTACGGCCCCGCGAATCACCGCCGACGATACGCCGTTCCCGCTCACGATCAGCGGTCAACCTGGGGATCGCGTGTACCTGTTTTTTGGGTCCGGTCCCACGTTCATGTTCCTCAAGCCGCTGAACGGCATGTGGTTGTTGCCGGCGCCGCTCTTCGCCACGCGCATTCCTGCCGGCACGATTGGGGCGAGCGGATCCCTGGTGCTCAACTCGACCCTTGGAATCGCCAACGGAAGCCAGGCTGCGCGCCTGTTCTGGATTCAGGCCCTGTGCATCGACACCACGGGCAAGCCCATTCTCACCGGACCGGCGCACCCTCTGTCGATCGACGCCGCAAGCGGGCCAGATTGCAACGGCAACGGGCGCCAGGACGTGCTCGACGTGCTCTTCGGTGGACTGCCCGACTGCGACAAGAACCTGACGCCGGACTCCTGTGATCCGGACTGCAATGGGAACGCCATACCCGACGCTTGTGACATCGCCGCGGGGACACTTCCTGACTGCAACGGCAATGGGATCCCCGACAGTTGCGACGTCGCATCGGGAACGCCGGACTGCAATTCCAACGGCATTCCCGATGCCTGTGACATCGCCACGAATTCGAGTCCCGACGTCAACCAAAACGGCGTTCCCGACGAGTGCGAGGCGCAGTTCTTGACCTGGCACGTCGATGCTTCAGCCCCGGCGGGAGGCAACGGCGGTCAAGCTGCTCCGTTCCAGACACTCGCCGACGGGGTGAGCGCCGCGTTCCACGGCGACACAATTCTGATCGCAGATGGGCTCTATCAAGGTGCCGGCAATCGCAACATCAACCTCGCCGGGCGTCATTTGACCCTGCGCAGCTTGAACGGACCGACGAACTGCATCATCGACTGCGAGAGCGCAGGGCGCGCGCTATCGATGAACCTCAATGAGGACGTGACCATCGAGGGTCTTGGCTTCGATCGCGGGCTGATCGCTGGCTTCGGCGGCGCGATCGACGCAGTTGGGGGGACCCTCACGCTGCGCGACTGCGTCTTCACGAACTGCACTGCGACCCAGGGCGGCGGTGCCCTGCGGATCTCCGTGGGCTCCGCGGTTCTCGAGCGCTGCGTGTTCCTTTCCAACGCATCCACCTTGACGTCGTGGGGCCAAGGTGGGGCCCTGAGCGTCGACCGCTCACCTCTGAGGGCGCGCGACTGCACGTTTGCATTCAACAACGGGTTTCGCGGTGGCGCGGTCTATCTGGCGCAGGCCATCAGCAGCAACCCAGTCGCGATCTTCACCCACTGCAACTTCCTCGAGAATCAAAGCAACTACGGCGGCGCGTGCCTTGTCTTACCCGTCCCGGCGGGGGTCAAGCACACTTTCGACCACTGCCAGTTCGTTGGCAACACTTCGACCGGCGATGCCGGAGCCGTGATGAGCTATGCGCCCGCGGACATCTCCAGTTCCACGTTTGTGTCCAACTCGGCCGCGGGCCGCGGCGGGGCGATCTACTTTCGCTACGGAGCCGCGACGAACCTGAGCAATTCGATTCTGTGGGGCAGCAGCGCGCCCAATGGGCCGCAGATTTTCCTGGGCGACGGCGGGCTGCCGAAGGCGGTGCTCTCGATTGCCCATAGCGACCTCGCAGGCGGCCAATTCGGAATCGGAATCTCCCAAGGCCTGTTGACCTGGGGCGCAGGGAACCTCTCGCTCGACCCGCTGTTCGTCGACGCCGATGGTCCGGACAACAACCCGCTGACTTTCGGCGACAACGAATACGCGCTCTCGGCGCTCTCGCCCTGCGTGGATGCGGGCGACAATGGGGCGTTGATCGCGGATCTGCTCGACGTGGACGGTGACGGCGACACGAACGAGTTGGTGCCGCTGGATCTGCGCCACCTGCCTCGGCGCGTAGATGTGATCAGCGTGCCCGACACGGGCGCGGGAATCGCGCCGATCGTCGACATTGGCGCCCTCGAGCGTCCGAACTAGCCGTTACAGGCCACTGGACTACCTGCGCCCGCGCATGCGCTCGAATTCGACTTCGCCCAGGGGGGCGGCGTGTCTGATGCGCAGGCTCTCGGCCCACTCGCGCTGAAAGTCGCGGTCATAGCGCCGGTGAATCGCGGCTGTGATCCCCAGGGCGAGGAAAGCGCCGATGGAGGCCAGCAGCATGTCCTTGTGGGCGTCCCAAACATCGCCCTGGGTCCCGAGGTAGGCCTGCCCCAGTTCGCCGCCGAAGACTTCGGCGACGGCCCATTCGATCAGTTCATACAGCATGGACGTCGACATGATCACGTCGAGCGGAAACAAGTAGCCCCAGAATCCGCGCACGTTCGCCACTCGCACGACGAGCTCGCGGATCGGATAGGCCAGCAGGAAGCCGTAGAGGAAGTGCACCAGCCGATCGAAGTGGTTGCGTTCGAAGCCTAGGCGGGCGTTCAGCCCTACGCCGGTCCACTGCTCGACCCAATCATCGTAGGGCACCAGCGCGTAGGTGTAGTGCGAACCGATCTCGTGCAGCGTGAGGAATAGGAAGATCGTCGTGTACGAAACTTTCGAAAGCGGGAAGCGCCCGTGCGTAGCCACCAAGCCGCCGAGGCCGACGACCACCAGGGCATTTTCCAAGGCCCAGTCCTTGCGGTCGATCGGATTGAACGCCAAGGCCGTGCCCAACAGCAGGATCAGCGCCAGCAGAATCAGCGGGTAGCGTTTCGAGTGTGAACTTGCCATGGACTTGTTAAGAGGATCGCCACACGCGGGCGCTGCTATTCGCGCTTCAGTTCCTGCGCGGAATCAAGGCTCAGGTTCCGTCCGTAATCGACCCAGGCTTCGATGCGCGTCACATTTTCCGGCACGCCGCGCTCGAACTCCAGATCGTGGATTCGCTTGCCGTCGATCTCGATCGCGATGCGAGGCGGATGGCAAAGGATCATCACCGTCCCAGCGCCCATTGCGCGTTTTTCGAGCGACGCAGTGACGGCCCAGTCGCTGCCAACCAGCCGAATCCGTTCGATGACACCGTCCCTCTCCGGGCCACCGGAGTAGCCGTACTTGAGCAACAGATCGCCGCCGATATCTAGAGCAATCCGGTGCTTCCCGGGGAATTCGCCGGACCCATCCTCGCTGCCCGCCCCAAGCATGGGCGGACCCTTCGACGTGTCAAAGCTGACCCAGCGTGATCGATCGAGCTCGCGTAAGCGGAAGTTGCGCCAGCGGATTTTCGTGTTCTGGCCCGAATGTACCTGCAATCCGATGAGCCCAGAGAGATCCACGCCATCCAGGTAATCCGCCGTCGGCACGTCGTTGACCCAGGCGCGGATCCAGGGCCCGATGCACTCGATGCGGAAGCGGTTCCACTGGCCGGACTTGAATGCCGCGCGACCGTGGTTCTTTTTCGCGAGATCGTCGAGCCAACCGCGGCGCGCCTCGTCGTACAGACCGCCCGACCAGGCGCGCGCGGAGGGATCGACTTCGATCTGGTAGCCGAACAGGCGCTTCTGACCGTTCTCATGGCTGCGCACTTGGATTCCGGAATTGCCGGGCAGCTCGTTCTTGAGCTCGACTTCGAACACGAAGTCCCCGAACTCGCGCTCCGTGCACAGAAAACTCTGTGCGCCGCCGCCGACTTCGCCGAGCAATTCTCCGTTTTCCACGGAGAACTCCGCGTCGCCGAGCGCGCGCCAGCCCTTGAGGGTCGCGCCGTCGAAAATGTCGACCGCCTTGCCGATTTCCTTGGCGCGATCGCGCAGGCGCAGGCCGCGCAATTCGAGCGCTGCCTCGCCGCGCTTCAACACGATTTGCCACCCGCCGCCCTTCTGACCGGGCGTCATTTCGAACGGCCCCGCCGGAAATGAGGGCAAGTCGCTTTGGGCCGCGCGATCGATGCGCTGCTCTCCGAGCAGGGCCAGAGCGCTGTTGTCTGAGCGCACGACGATGCGGCCCGTTTGCCAAAGCACATCGGCACCGGGCCCCTCGCGCCAATCGAAATCGATCTCGAAATCCAAGAGCGCGTGCTTCCACACCAGATCGTCGACGGCTTCCTCGGCGCGGCTCACGATCGCTCCCGCGAACGTCCAACCCTGCAACGGGATGTTCCAAGAGGAGCGGCTCTCCTCGTCGCACATCGAGGTCCAACCGCTGGCACGTTCGAGGTTGCTGAGGTCGTAGCGACCCTGGGCCGTCGCCGTCGCTGCCAGGAAACCGAGCGCCAGTAGTGCCGCGATTTTCATGGCTCCATGGTAGTGATCCCCGCTGCGAAACTTTTCCCGCGCGCATTCAATATGGAAGCGGAGTCGACGCGCGACATGCAGCCGTGGGGCAGGGCCAGTCGTATCGCTTGAAGTTGCGCGCCCTGCGCTGGTGAACGCTTGAGTTGAAGTGGGTCGCGATCGTCCCCGCGGCCAGGCGCGGACTCAAACGTTGGGGACAGCCTGGCAAGAAATGCACGCAGAACGCGGACAGCGCAGGGCCCCCGGGAGTCGGAGTCGCGCCCCGTGATGGGCCTCGCTATCCTGCTCGCGTTCCGACCCCGCCTACGACGCCCGACGCCGTTCCCAAGACAATGTTCAATTCTGCCCTCCCGCTCATTTTCGCGTTCCCGGTTCCTCTATGCGCCGCGGCTCAGGACGCCGTACTGACCCCTGCAAAGGTGGCGCGGCTGAAAACGGTCACCTCAGTTGCGATCTCCGCCGACGGTGCCCACCTTGCCTACACCCTCAGTGTTCCGCGCGAACCGATGGTAGACGACGACGGCGTGCCGTGGACCGAATTGCACGTGATCGACAACGCCACCAACCAGGACCGCACGTACGTCGGCGGGAAGAGCGGCGTGTCGCAGGTCAAGTTCTCGCCCGATGGAAGCACGCTGTACTTCCTCGACAAGCGTGGCGACGACAAAGTGACGGCGCTGTACGGCATCGCACTCGACGGCGGCGAGGCGCGCCTGGCTCTGCGGATGGATACCGCGGTGAGCGCTTACTCGCTCTCCCACGACGGCAAGCACGCGGCGGTGATCGCCACCGAAGCTGAGCCCGCCGCAAAGAAAAAGGCCGGGGACAAGGGCTTCAAGCAGGAGGTCTACGAAGAGGACTTCTACGTGCCGCGTGTGTTCGTCATCGAACTCTTCGGCGAGAACAAGGATCCCAAGGCCCTCGAGTTGCCTGGGAGCGCGAACCAAGTGGTTTGGAGTCCGGTGGATGGACGACTGGCGCTCGCGCTCTCGCCGACGCCCCTGGTGGACGACGAGATGTTGAACAGCCGCGTGCATGTGGCGGACTCGGCGAGCGGCAAGATCCTCGCGCGTTTTGAAAACCCGGGAAAGCTGGGCCAGATCGCCTGGAGCCCTGATGGCCAGTGGATTGCCTGCGTTTCCGCGGAGGATCCCAACGACACGGCCGCGGGCCGCATTTTCTGCGCGCCGAGCGCCGGCGGACCGATCACGGACCTGCGGCCGAAGTACTTGGGACACGTGGAGCGCCTCGCCTGGCTCGACGCCAAGCGTCTGGCCTACGTCGCGGCGGAGGGTGTTTGGAGTTACGTCGGCACCGTCGGCGCGCCGAAATCCGGTCTGGAACCCGCTCAATTGCTCGGCCCCGGCGGCGCCGTGATGACGGACCTCGTGGCCTCGGGCGACGGTAGGCAGCTGGCGCTGCTCGGGAGTACTCCGTCCCAACCTGCCAACGCTTTCAGCCTGAGTGTCGGCGACGCATCCCCGCAGCTTCGCACGCGCGCCAATCCAGGGCTCGACGCGGTGCGCATGGCATTGCAAGAAGTCGTGCGCTTCAAGGCGCGCGATGGGCAGGAGCTCGAAGGAATCCTGATCCGGCCCTTGGACGAAAAGCAGGGTATCCGCTACCCGCTGATCCTCAATGTGCACGGCGGCCCGGAAGCCTGTCAGTCGAATGGATGGCTCACGGGTTATTCGGGTCCGGGGCAAATGGCCGCGGCGCGCGGCATGGCCGTGTTCCACATCAATTACCGCGGCAGCACTGGGCGCGGCGTCGAGTTTGCGAAGCTGAGTCAGGGTGACCCCGCGGGTGCAGAGTTCAACGACCTGATCGACGGTGTCGACTACCTGGTCGGCACCGGTCTGGTGGACTCGGCCCGCGTCGGCGTGACCGGCGGATCCTACGGCGGATACGCCACAGGGTGGCTGTGCACCGCGCATTCCGAGCGCTTCGCGGCAGGTGTGATGTTCGTCGGAATTTCCGACAAGGTCTCCAAGGTCGGGACCACGGACATCGCAAACGAGGAGTTCATGGTCCACTCGCGCAAGCGTCCCTGGGATGATTGGGCGATGCTGCTCGAGCGCTCGCCGATCACGCATGCAGGCAAGTGCAAGACGCCGCTATTGATCATGCACGGGAAGGACGATCCGCGAGTCAACGTCGGGCAATCGCGCGAACTGTTCCGACACCTCAAGCTGCGCAGTCAGGCACCAGTGAGGCTCGTGCTCTATCCCGGCGAAGGCCACGGCAACCGCAAGGCCGCTTCGCGCTACGACTACAACCTGCGTCTGTTGCAGTGGCTCGAGCACTACCTCGTCGGGCCGGGCGGCGAAATGCCGCCGTACGAGATCGACTACTCCACTTCGCTGACAGATCAGTGAGCCTGATCATGAACAAGGATTATCAAGCTATGCGCACGCTCCTCGCCATCGTCCTCCTGGCCCTGTCCGGTTCTTGTGTCGGCGTGGTTTCGAACGCGGTCGTGCACGATTCCGGCCAAGCTGCCCAGGCCGCCAAGGCGTTCGAGCAGCTCAAGGCCCTGGCGGGCAAGTGGAGCGGGACTTCGCAGATGGGTCCTGATCGGGCGCCGGCCGAGGTCACTTACGAAGTCGTGTCCGCCAATTCCACAGTGATGGAGCGTCTGTTCCCAGGCACACCGCACGAGATGATCAGCATGTATCACCTCGATGGCGGGCGGCTTCTGATGACGCATTACTGTGCCCAGGGCAATCAGCCGCGGATGAGGCTCAATGGCCTCTCAGCGGATCCCCACGCCACGGCGTCGTTCACGTTTACGGACGCGACCAACTGGAAGGGGCCGGGCGAGCTGATCATGCACGACCTGCGCCTGACGTTCCTAAGCAAGGACCACATCATCGCCGACTGGGTCGCTTTCAAGGACGGCAAGGCGGACCACTCTGCAAGTTTCGACTTCACGCGTCAGCCCTGAGCGCTGATCCTCCGACCATGACTCAACACTTGGCCAGCGGCGCAATCGTCGCCACATTGCTCCTGGGCTCCTGCGAATCGACAAGCTCCGACCGCGGCTCGCGCGCGGAGTTTCAGATCCAGGCTCAGGCATTTCTCGACAGCTACTCGAAGACCTTTGCCAGCTTGTACGCTGTTTCGAGCGAGGCCGAGTGGTCTTCGAACACGCACATCGTCGAGAACGACGACACGAATTCGAAGCGTACGACTGCCGCGAACGAGGCCATGGCCTCGTTCACCGGTTCCATCGCCAACATCGAAGCCGCGCGGAGGTTCCTCGAGCGCCGTGCGGACCTGACTCCGCTGCAGACCAAGCAATTCGACAAGGTCCTGTTCGCCGCCGCCGACAAGCCTCAGACGCAGCCGGACTTGGTGAAGCAACGCATCGCCGCGGAGGCCGCGCAAACCGAAACGATGTACGGGTTCACCTTCAAGATGGACGGCGTCGAACTGTCGCCCAACGACATTGACGGCGGCCTGCGCACGGAATCGGATCTTGCGCGCCGGCGCAAGATTTGGGAGGCCTCGAAGGAGGTGGGCGCGGCGCTCAAGCCCGGCCTGACGAAACTGCGCTCGCTGCGAAACGCCGGCGTGCAGTCCCTGGGCTACGACGATTTCTTCGCCTACATGGCGTCTGAGTACGGGATGACGACGGCGGAGCTCGCCGCCACCGTGGCACAGATCAATCGCGAGTTGCGGCCGCTGTTCACTGAGCTGCACACGTTCGCGCGCCATGAGCTCGCGGCGAAATACGGTCAGCCGGTGCCCGACCTGATTCCCGCGGATTGGCTGCCCAATCGCTGGGGCCAGGACTGGTCGGGGTTGGTTGAGGTCGCGGGCTTTGACCTGGACGTTCCCCTGGCCGCCAAGGGCTCGGACTGGCTGGTCCGCCAGGCCGAACGCATGTACACGAGCCTGGGCTTCGAGAGCCTACCGCCGACGTTTTGGACGAAATCTTCGCTGTATCCAGTGGCGGCGGACGCGGGCTTCAAGAAGAACACCCATGCGTCGGCATGGCACTTGGATCTGAACCACGACGTGCGTTCGCTGATGAGCGTCGAGCCGAATACAGAGTGGTACGAGACGACGCACCACGAGCTCGGCCATATCTACTACTACATGAGCTACACGAACCCGAACGTGCCCCTGCTGCTGCGCGAGGGCGCGAACCGCGCCTACCACGAGGCGGTGGGCTCGCTCATGGGCCTTGCGGCGATGCAGCCGCGCTTTGTGGAGGCCGTGGGACTGTCCACCGGCGGCGCGAAGCCGGATGCGAATCGACTGCTGTTGAAGGAAGCGCTCAACTACGTCGTGTTCATCCCCTGGTCCACGGGCACGATGTTCGAGTTCGAGAAGGCGATCTACGCCGACAATTTGTCGCCCGAACAGTGGAACAAGAAGTGGTGGGAACTGGCCGCCAAGTACCAGGGCATCGCGCCTCCGACCGCGCGCGGCGAAGAGTGGTGCGACGCCGCGACTAAGACGCACATCAACGACGATCCGGCGGGCTACTACGACTACGCGCTGTCGTTCGTGCTGCTGTTCCAACTGCACGACCACATCGCACGCAACATCTTGCACGAGAGCCCGCGCGACACGAATTACTACGGGCGCAAGGAAGTCGGTGATTTCCTGAAGTCGATCCTGACCCCCGGCGGCAGCGCCGACTGGCGCGAATTGCTGCGCGAGAAGACCGGATCGGACCTGTCGGCGAAAGCGATGCTCTCGTATTTCGAACCCTTGCGCGCCTACTTGGCGGAGGTCAATAAGGGCCGCAAGGCGACGCTGTCGCAGCTCTGATTCGAGCGTTCACCTTTCATCTGAGCCGCGGTCCGCGGCGGGCGGGCTGTGGGAGACCAACGAACCACCGCGACTTGCCTGTCTGACTCCGGCCAGGGCCTGGCGCAGGTCTGCGGCCGTCCACTCGGATGCGTCGAATACCGCGAGGACCAGGGCCGTGCCGGGGCCGGCGGGCGGGGGCGTTGCTCCGAGCTGGGACTGGTGCAGGATGCGCGCGGAAATCGACGCCGCGAGCCTCGCGCGTTCCCTTTCATCGGGGCGAAACATGAGGGCCACGCGCGGGGCTTCGCGCCGCAACTCGGACCAGGCGAGTCTTTCGCGCTCCGCGCATTGGGCCTTGCTGCATTCCTCGAGGTCGCAGCGTCCTTCGAGCGCGCTGCCGCCCGCGGACACCACCGGGACGATGGTCGCTCCGCCCACGTGAGCGCGCAGGGCTGACAGCAAGCGTCCCGCGTCCCGCGGATCGCGCACGAGATCCGCGACGCCGCAAGTGGATCGCGCGCAGCCGCAGGAAAGCGCGGGCCCGTCGAAGCCTGCAAGGAAAACTGCGTCGGCTGGCGGGCGGTCATTCAAGGCGGCCCGCGCGCGCGCGAGGATCGATTCGAAGTCCTGCCCGGCGTCCGCGCCGCCGAGCACGTCGACCCAGTAGCCCACGGCGACATTGCGCTCGCGCAGGCGCTGGACCGCGCCAGCAACCGCGCGGAAGGAACTGCGCGAGTCGATCGCCAGCACGATTGCGTTCGGAGCTTCGCCGGAACTTCCCCGCGCGGCATCGGCGAGCACCTGGGGCGGACTGAACACCTGGCCGTGCAGATCCTCGAATGGAAACTGGGCGCGCGTCGGTGGGCCGGGGGCGGTGCAGGCTGCGAGCATGGCGATCAACACGCATAGAACCGCGCGTGCTTTCAACTTGCACCTATGGGCGGACTCTCGCGCGGTATCGGGCCGCGCATGTGCAAAATGTCGTGCACGCGCGTCGCGCCCGCGGACTCCAGGGCGTGCACCACCACAGCCGCATCTTCGATCACCAGTTGCACGAAGCTCGACGGGCCCTCGTAGCGCTCGCGCAGGGCTTCGATCAACGTCCGCGCGTACTCCACGGACTTGCAGCGGAACGGAAATGCTCCTGGATACTGCGGATCGAAGACGGCGACGCCCATGCACTTTCCGTTGACGCTAAGGGCCGCGACGATGCGTGCGCCGAGCTTCTGGCGCGCGCGGGTCAGCTGTCCGTCCAGCAGGCCGAAGTCGAGCTCATTCGCCGCGTCGAAGCGCGCCTCGGCGTCAACGCCGCGAGCGGGAACCTGAGGCAGTCGCCCGAGGTTTTCAAAGGAGAGCCGCAACACGACGGTGCTGAAGATCGTACTCATGCCGAGCGTGCCGTAGAGCCCCGCGGCGACGTGATTCGACGCCATCACATTCAAGCGCCAGGCGCTGGCCCCCTCGCCCCGCAGTTTTGCGGCGAGTCTCAGCATCAAATCGCGACCCAAGCCGCGCCCGCGGGCGCCCGCGTCGATGACCACATGCTTTACGTAGGCGTTCTCACCGGCCAGTTCCCAGAACGCGTACCCAACCTCCTTTCCGTCCTCGACGAAAAAGGCCGTCGTAGCGGCGTTCTCTGTCTCCCAGCGCCCGCGCACCAGCGGTGCATCCTCTAGGCCCAACTGAGCGAAGAAGTGCGAGTAGAGGGCGTGATCCGCCGCGGTCGCGGGGCGCAGGCACGGGGGAGACATGGGGGCAGCCTACGGTCGAGGCCTGGAGCAGGAAAAGGGGGGACAGGTGGGCGGCGGAGCGCGTAGGATCGCCGCGAATTCCCCCGCGCCCGTCCTACGGTGACCTGCCGAGGGCGCACCTCCCCCTAACGGATTCGAACAGCGTATGGCAGCACAAGCCCCCGGCGTGAGCATCGAAAACGAGCCGACCTGGTTCGGACATCCGCGCGGACTCTTCATCCTGTTCTTCGCGGAGCTATGGGAGCGCTTCTGCTACTACGGCATGCGCGCTCTGCTGGCCCTCTACGTGGTGCAGCAGTTCCACAAGCCCCAGGCCGAGGCCTCGCTCAGCTACGGCGCCTTCACAGCGCTGGTCTACGCGCTCGGGGTCTTCGGCGGCTCGATTGCAGACAAGGTGCTCGGCTATCGGCGCTCGATCATGCTCGGCGGCATTCTCATGGCCATCGGCGAGTTCTGCCTGATGGTGCCCACCGAGTTCATGTTCCTCGTGGGCCTCGCGGTGATGGTCGTCGGCAACGGGTTGTTCAAACCCAACATCTCGACCATGGTCGGGAAGCTGTACAAGCATGGAGATCCGCGCCGCGACGGTGGCTTCACGATCTTCTACATGGGCATCAACCTAGGCGCGTTCCTTGCGCCGATTGCCTGCCAGTGGATCTCGATGAAATTCGGGACGCCGGCCGTGGGCGTGGCTGGCGAAGACGGGTACATCCCCGGCGTCGCGGACTACCGCTTTGGTTTCATGGCGGCGGGTATCGGCATGTTGCTCGGCATCCTGGTGTTCGGCCTGGGGGCGAAGAGGCTGCACGGTCAGGGCCTGCCGCCCGTGGGCCGTGAGGGCTTCGGATCGACCCTGATGGTCATCGCGGGCTGTGTCCTCACCGTGCCGCTGATCTACACCCTGCTCAGCCGCAAGGAGATCGTCGGGTACATGCTGCTGGCACTCGGCGCCGGGATTGCGCTCTACATTTTCAGCATCGCCCTGCGCAGCGAAACCCAGGTCAGACACCGATTGTTCGCACTGCTCTTGCTGCTGGTCTGCAACATCGCATTCTGGGCTAGCTTCGAGCAGGCTGGCAATTCGCTGAACTTCTTCGCGCAGAATCACATTCGCGATCTGGCGGTCGGTTCCTGGATCATGCCCTTCGAGTGGTTCCAGTCGGTCAATGCGATCTTCATCGTGGTTCTGGGGCCGGTGTTCGCTGCACTCTGGGTCTGGCTCGATCACTCGAAGCTCAATCCTTCGATCCCGCTGAAATTCGGTCTCGCCCTGATTCAAGTGGGCCTTGGATTCTGGATCCTGATTCTCGGAATCGGCGGCGCCGACGCCCAGGGTGAGATCCCCTGGTTCATCCTCACGGGGCTGTATCTCATCCACACCACGGCGGAGTTGTGCATCTCGCCCGTGGGCCTGTCGATGGTGACCAAACTCGCCCCGCCGGAGATCACCGGCATGGTGATGGGAGCCTGGTTCGTTTCGATCGCGATTGCCAACTACGGCGCCGGTCTGTTTTCGAAGATCGCCGGCGAAGCCGTGGTCTCGGAAACCGGCGGCGCCGCGGCGCTCAATGGCTACGTCGCGGCCTTCACGCCAATCCTGTGGATGACGGTCGGCATCGGCATCGTGCTTTCCCTGGCATCGCCCTGGGTCAACAAACTGATGCACGGAGTGAAGTGACGCCACCATGGTTGCCGAGCACTACGCCTCCCACGTCGCCACGCGCCAGCGCCGCGCGGAGGCGGTTCTGGGCGCCTGCGGGTACGACGGTTACGTCGTCTCCAGCGGCGTGCCCTTCACGCACTACGCGGACGACATGGACGCGCCGTTCCATTCGGTGCCGCATTTCGCGCACTGGTTGCCACTGGATGGACCGCACCATTTGCTGCACGTGCGCGTTGGCAAACGCGCCAGGCTCGTGCGTTTTGCCCCCGAGGACTACTGGTACGAGCAACTGCCCCTCGCCGAAGTGTTCTGGCGTGCGGAATTCGAGCTTGAAGAGTCGCCCGATGTTGCACGCTGCTGGAAGCGCCTCGATCTCTCGGGCCGCACGGCCTACATCGGCGACGAACCTGCCTTGGCGCGCGCCCACGGCATCGCAGAAGCAGACATCAATCCGCCGCTACTGATCGCCCGCCTGGATTGGGAGCGCGCCTACAAGACGGCCTACGAAGTTGCTTGTCTCGACGTGGCAGAGTCGCTCGCGGCGCGTGGCCACCGCGCGGCACTGGCGGCGTTCGAGAACGGCGCCAGTGAGCTCGCGATTCATCACGAGTACCTGGCCGCCGTGGGTTGCACGGAAGAGCAGTTGCCTTACCACACGATCATTGCCCTCGATCACAAGGGCGCGACGCTGCACTACACGGGCAAGCGCACCGTGGGCGATGGCCGTGTCCTGCTGATCGACTGTGGCGCGGACTACCTCGGGTACGCTTCGGACATTACGCGCACCTGGACGCGCAAGGGCTGCGACGCGACGTTCCGCGACCTAGTGAAGGGCGTCGACAAGTTGCAGCAGCGCCTGTGTGAGCTGGTCAAGCCGGGGATTCCGTACCTCGATCTGCACGTGGCCGCCCACGACCAGATTGCCGACTTGCTGCATTCGATCGGCGTGCTCAAGAAATCGGGCCGTGAAGCCGTCGAGCTCGGTCTCACCGGGCCCTTCTTCCCCCATGGGCTTGGACACTTCCTCGGAATCCAGGTCCACGACGTGGGCGGACGTCAAAAAACTCCTGACGGTGGCATCCAGGCGCCCCCGAGTGCCTACCCGTTCCTGCGGACGACGCGGGCCGTGGAGGAGCACCAGGTGTTCACGATCGAACCGGGCGTGTACTTCATCGAGATGCTGCTGCGCGGCCACCGCCAGGGTCCCACGGCCCAGCACTTCGACTGGGCGCTCATCGATCGCCTGCTGCCCTTTGGGGGCGTGCGCATCGAGGACAACGTGCTTGTGACCGCAGCAGGGCAGCGCAATTTGACGCGCCCGCACATTTGATTCAGGCTAGGGGCCATGCTGACTGAATCGAGCACGGTTTCGATCCGCATCCACGGATCTGGATTCGTCTGAGGCCAGAGCCTCGGCGCAGCCGGTCGGCTGTGCGCTCGCCACGCACCCGATTTGGGGTGAGGTTGGAGGGAGCGCGCAACCGCGAAGCAGCGTGCGCGCCGGGAACACCATCCAATACCACGCGGGGCTTCCGCGCCCCCAACACTCCTTCCTGATCGAAATCATGAAAACTGCACACACTGGCTCCGTCGTTCTCGGGCTTTGGGCACTGCTCGGACTTTGCGCATTCCAGGCGCCCGCTGCGGGACAGGATCCGCCGAAGCCGCCGCCGACGCCGACGCCGACGCCGGCACCCACTCCCGTACCCAAACCCGACGAGCCTGAGCCGCCGCGAGACAAGATGGCGCCTCTGCGAATCTCGGGCATCCCCGACGCCGACAAAGAGAAGCTCGCCAAGCAGTACGGGACCGTGACGAAGTGGCTGAGCGGCGAGATCAACCGCCCGGTGGAATTCGTTCCGGTCAGCGACTACGCCGCGGCCGTCGCTGGGCTGGCGGCGAACAAGCTCGACATGGTCTGGCTCGGGGGCGTGACCGCCGTGCAGGCGGGCGAAGTGACCAAGGGCCGCGCCTGGCCGATTTTCGCGCGCGAGGAAGACCTCAAGTTCAAGAGCTACTTCATCGCGAACAAAAAGCTCGTTGATTCGGGCACGTTCACGGTGGTCGAGAAGCGCGAGCCGATGCCGCTCGAGGCCCTAGCTGCGCTGAAGAGCAAATTCGCCGCCATGACGTTCACTTTCGGCGCGACGACCTCGACGTCGGGCCACATCATGCCGCGCTATTTCCTGGAGCAGGCTGCGGTCGGTATCGATCCGGAGAAGGGCTTCAAGTCCAAACCTGGATTCGCGCTGACCGGCGGTCACTCCACCGTGCTCAACAACGTCGCGTCGGGCGCGTTCGATCTTGGCGTGATGAACTACCTCTCCTGGGAGCAGGCCAAGGACGAGCAAAAGCTCCAGGCTCCCGTGATTTTCGTGACGCCCGAGTACATGGACTACTGCATGGTGATCCACGGCCGCCTTGGGCCGATGTTGACCCTGCGGCTGCAGACGATGTTCATCAAACTCAAGCCGGAGGTCGAAGCGCACAAGGCTGTGCTCGACGTGTTTGGAACCAAACGCTTCGTTCCGATCTCGACCGATCACCTCGCTCCCTTGCGAGACATCATCAAGACGGCCCGCGAGCGCGGAATTCTCGAGTAGCGCCTGCCCTGGGACGCGACGCCGCGTTCTCGACGGGATCAGGACTCAATGCCCCTCGCCAATTCGATGGCTGCGGACGCGTTCCGCATCGAGCACGCGTCGTAGTCCTTCGGCGGGCGCGCGGCGCTCGAGGAGCTCACCCTCTCGATTCGGGAGGGCGAGCGTGTGGCCGTCATCGGCCCCTCGGGCGCGGGGAAAACGACACTCCTGCGCATGCTCGCGGGCGTATTCGCGCCCGACTCTGGAAGTGTGCGCGCCTTCGGTCGCGACATCTCGCGACTCTCTGGCCGCGAACTCGCGCACTTGCGCCGCGAGATCGGCCTCCTGTATCAGAGCGACAACCTGATTCCATCACTGCGTGTGGTCCACAACGTGCTGATGGGGCGACTGGGTTCCTGGAGCACGCTGCGTGCCCTGCGTTCACTGGTCTGGCCCCGGGAAGTCGATTCCGCGCGCGCGGCGCTGCGCGAAGTCGAACTTGAAGATCGCCTCTGGGATCTTCCGGGCGCGCTGTCCGGCGGCGAGCAGCAGCGCGTGGCCATCGCGCGCCTGATCCTGCAGGGGCCGCGTGCGCTGTTGGCGGACGAACCGGCCAGTTCACTCGACCAGCGCCTGGGCCGCGAGGTGGTGCTCAAGCTCGCGGCTCTCGCGCGAGCGCGCGGCGCGACGCTGGTGGTCAGCCTGCACACCTTGGATTTGCTGGGCGAGCACTTCGATCGCATTCTCGCACTGCGCGGCGGCCGTCTGTTCTGGAGCGGTGAGCCGCGCGAATTGTCTCGCGCACTCTTGCGGGAACTCTACGGGGCTGAGTACCGCTCGCTCGACTTGGATTCCCTCGCGGTCGCAGAGCGAGCGCCGTGAGCCCCGCGGAGCGCGAGCGAAGGTCGAATGCGAGCCGCCGTCCACCGTGGCAATGGGTGGCGCTGTTCGCGTTGGGCCTGTGCTGCGCGGCCTCGATAGCGGCCTTGGAGTTCGATTTGTCGGCCTTGCGGGACGCGGGCTCGCGGGCCGAGGCCTGGGCGCGACTTTCCACTTTCCTCGGGGCCTTTGGCGCGCCGGACCTCTCGGCCGAGCGTCTGGGCCAAGGGCTATCGCTGTCGCTCTCGACGTTTTCCATCGCCCTGTGGGGCAGCGGTCTTGGGCTCGTGCTGGGCTACACCCTGGCGCTGTTCGCTTCGCGCGCAGTGTGGCTCGGTGAATCGCGACCCGGCGCGGGCTATGCGGTGCGCCGCGTCGTGCTCGAACTCGCGCGCCTTGCGCTCGACGTTTTGCGCGGCGTTCCAGACTTCGCGTGGGCGCTGCTCATCCTGACTGTTCCAGGGCCCGGGGCCGTGACCGGCGTGCTCGCGATCGCCCTGGGTGTCGCGGGAATCCTGGGTCGGATCTTCAGCGAGTTGTGGGACGCCGTGCCTGCGCGGCGCTACGAAGCGCTGCGCGCCAACGGCGCCTCGCGCGCACAAGTGTTCCTGTACGCCGTACAGCCCCTGTGCGCGCGGCCGATGCTGTCCTTTGGCCTGATGCGCCTGGAATGCAGCGTGCGCAATGCCTCGGTGATCGGAGTGGTTGGCGGCGGCGGACTGGGGGCGCAGTTGTTCGAGGAATTCAACTTCGGCAACTACGCGGGTGTGGTCACGCTGCTTCTGTTCCTTCTTGCACTGACAGCGAGCACCGATCTGGCTTCCAACTTCCTGCGCCATCATCTGCGCACGGATCCAACTCGTTCGGGGATCACGGTGACGGGCGCGGCCACTGGACACGGGAACAGCCAGCGGCGGAGGACTTGGGCCTTGCTCGGCTGTTTTGGCGCTGCGATCGCGACTCTGGCGGCCATGACCCCGGACCTGCTTCGAGCCGGCTCCGAATTGTGGCGCGTCGAGTGGGCCTGGATCGGCGGACAGTTGGCTCAGCTTTTCCACCCACAACTCGAGGCACGCTCCTGGATCGAGGCGGCGGTTTCCTGCCGCGTTCCTCTGGCCATTGGATTCCTGGCCACGCTGATCGGCGTCGTTGGCGCCGGGTGGCTGGCCTACCCGGGATCTTGGGCGTTCCAGATCGACTCGCGCCAATTCACGGGCGAGTTCGCGTCGCCATGGACTCGATTTCTGCGCGCAGCGTTGCTCGTTGTCGCGCGCGCGACGACGTTGGTCTTGCGCTCGATTCCCGAGGTTGCGTGGCTGTTCATTCTTGCCGCATTTTTCCGCATCGGCGCCCTGCCGGGAATTCTGGCGGTCGGGGTGCACTCGATCGGCGTTCTCGGCCGCGTGTTCGTCGAGAGCATCGACAATCAAGCGTACCGACCCTTCGAGCAGACGTTTCACGGCTCGCGCGCGACCGCCTTTCTCTACAGCGCGTTCCCGAGTTCCGTGCGCGAGTGGTCGAGCTACGCCTTTGTTCAGTTCGAGGCCAATGTGCGCGCGGGCGTCGTCGTGGGGATCATCGGCATCGGCGGACTCGGGGAGCGCTTCCACACTTCCGTGCAGAACTTCAACCTGGAGCGCGCAAGCGTGTTCCTGATCGCGATGGTCCTGATGACGACCATCTTCGATCGCCTTTCTCGCGCCCTGAAGCTCGGCGCGAATGCGCTGGGCTGAGGCCTGCCGCGCGCCCGTTGGAACCTGTCGTTCGCGCCTGCGGACAACTCAGCGTGCAGGCGTCCAGTTGTTCGTGTCGTTGGCCAACAATCCGTTCAGCGGAAGCTCCGAGCCCATGTCGTTGGCCGTGGAAAAAGCCGCGTCGAAAGGCGGCCCGCCCGCGATGCCCGAATATCCAACCGCCCCGCGGTTGTTCATCTGCAACATCTGCCCCGCCTGGTTCATGAAGTAGACCGTGTTGCCCGTGGAACCGCGCGCCACGGGCCAGGCGTAGGCGCACCACAGGGTCGAGCAATTGTCCGGATCGGGGAACGGCGCCGCGTTCTTGCCGCCGTTCGGATCCTCGGCGAGGCCAGGAACCGCGCCGCCCACGGTGGCGCCGGGCAACCAGATCTGGAAGTAGTATCCGCCGCGCTGCACGCAGCGTGAAACCACGTTTCCCATCCCGGAAACAAGGCTACTCGGGTCGAGCTCGTCAATGCCGACGATCCCGGCGGCAGGCACTCCACCGGCGCTGACTCGCGCCGGCTGCAGGCCCGAGAGCTCGCCAAAGTAGCCGTGCTCCCCGGCGCCGTTGCCATTGCTGTCGATGCTGCCCGAGGCCAGGGCCTGGGACTGTGCCGTGGCAATCGTGCGCAGGGTGCCGATTGCGTTGGACTCGTTGGCGGAGGAGCGCGCGCCGACCAGTTTCGGGATCGCAACCGCCGCGATGATGGCGATGATTGCGACCACGATCATGAGTTCCAGCAGCGTGAAGCCGGCCCGTCGATTGAGATTCATCATGGAGCGAATGCGTCTGGCTTGGTCCGGGCCGAGGTGCCGGAGTTTTTTCCTGCACGTCCATCGGCTGTGACTCTGGGAGCCCTGGAGCCCAAATCCCGTTTCAGAAGTGTCGCGCGGCCTCCGGCGCATGGACGAGTCCGGCGGGCTCTGGTACCAATGCCTGCGGGGACCCATGCAGAGAAAGCGTTTCACGGTGATCGGCGTCGAATTCGCGCCCTGGGCGGCCGGGATGAGGCTGTCTCTTGTGGCCGTAGTCCTTTTTTGCCTGTGTCCCATATCAGCCAGCGCGCCACAGGAGGAGGGCGGGCGAACGCGCATGCTGAGGTTCGTGCCCGAGCGCGCCGCTGAATGCGGGGTCAAGACGGGCATCGTGTACCACGCTGGCGCCGAAGCCGCCCTGTCGCTGACCTTCGATCTCTACACCCCGCCTGGCTTCAAGGGCGAGCGCGCACTGCCCCTGGTCGTGTTCGTCAACGGCGTGGGCTATCGCGATCTCAAGGACTGGGGTCAGTACACCGGCTGGGCGCGCGCCGCTGCCTGCGAGGGTATGGCCGCGGTGACCTACCAGGCCACCACCAACCGCGCCGCGGACGACCTCGAGCTCCTGATGCTCTACCTCAAGGAGCACGGGGCTGAGCTGTCGCTCGATGCGTCAAATGTCGCCTGGTGGGCCTGCTCGGACAACGTCTCGCGCGCCCTGCCCCTGGCCATGGCAGGCCCACGCCCTTATTTGCGTTGCGCGGTTTTTTTCTACGGCATGCCCGAGCAGTGGCCGGCCGTGATTCGACCTGATTTGCCGCTGTTCATCGTCAAAGCCGGCGTGGACACGCCGGAACTCAACACGCGCATCGATCGTTTCGCGCTTCAGGCTGCGGCCGCGAACGTGGACATGACGTACGTGGTCCACGCATCGGCGCGCCATGCGTTCGACGTCAACGAAGACTCCGTGCGCACGCGCGACATCATCCAGGACACGCTCAAGTTCATGCGCACGCAGTTGTCGACTCAACTGCAGAGCGAATCCGAGGTGGCCGCCCTGGAGCGGCGCGCGCGATTGGCGTATTTCCGCTCCGACTGGGCCGAAATGGCGCGCGCCTACGAGGCCTTGGCAAAGCTCAAGCCCGATAACGGCGAAGCGCACTATCGACTGGGTTACGCGCGGATTTTCCTGGGTCGATTCGCCGAAGCGGTGGCGGACTTCGAGCGCTCGGCGGATCTAGATTTCATGCGTCCGTCTTCGACCTACAACGTCGCTTGCTGTCGATCTCGGCTTGGGGAAATCGACAGCGCCCTCGCCACGCTGCGCTTGGCCCTCGAGCGCGGATTCGAAAATCAGGCATTGATCAAAGAAGACCCGGACCTCGCGAACCTGCGCGGCGATCCGCGATTCGGGGAGTTGATGAAGGAATGGCTAGAGAAAAAAACCGGCGGCGACAAACGCCCCTGATCGCGCGCGCCAACTCCCATCGACTGTTCGACTCCAGCGTCGGTCCCCTGGCCGTGGCCTGGAACGAGCGCGGCCTGGTGGGCGTGCAGTTGCCGGAGTCCTCGGCGAAAAAGACCGTGGAGCGTCTGGCGGCCCGCGCAAACTCCAGTGCTGACCTTGGGGCAACGGCGCCGAAGTGGGTCGAGCGCGTGGTCGAGTCCATGCGCGCCCTGCTTTCGGGCGCGCCCGCGGATTTTTCTGCCGTGCCCCTGGACGACGGGAAAATTCCGGAGTTCCACAGCCGCGTGTACGCAGCCCTGCGGCGCGTGCCCCAGGGCCAGACCAGAACCTACGGCGAGTTGGCCGTGGCCGCAGGAAGCCCTGATGCCGCGCGTGCCGTGGGGCAGGCCATGCGCAAAAATCCCTGGCCCCTGGTCGTGCCCTGCCACCGCGTGCTCGCCGCAGACGGGCGACTGTGTGGATTCTCCGCGGCGGGAGGTTTGGAACTCAAGGCCACGCTGTTGCGGGCCGAGTCCGCGATCCCAGCACAAAAGCGCCGCGCCCTGAAACCCAAGACGTTGCAGGCGAAGGCGAAAACTCTGGACCCCAAAGTGGCCCTGCGGCACCTGCGCAAATCAGACGAGCGTTTGTCGACGCTGATCGACCGCGTTCCGTACACGCTCGCGTCCGCGACCGTCGGGACCACCCTCGAGGCTTTGCTGCGAACGATCGTGTACCAGCAGCTGAACGGCAAGGCAGCGGCGACGATCCATGGGCGCGTGCTCGATCTGCTGCCCGGGAAGCGGGTCGAAGCGAACGCGCTTTTGTCCATCGAGCCGACGAGACTGCGCGCCGCGGGCTTGTCCCACGCGAAAATCGCCGCGGCCCGCGACCTGGCCCAGCGCGCGGCGAACGGCGAGATCCCGTCGCTCGCGGAACTCTCGCTCATGGACGACGAAGCGATCGTCGAACGCCTGAGTGAAGTGCGCGGAATCGGTCGTTGGAGCGTGGAGATGCTCTTGATGTTCTGGCTCGGACGTCCCGACGTGCTGCCCCTCGGGGACTTCGGCGTGCGCCAGGGGTTCATGCATTTGATGGGCCGCAAGGAACAACCCTCTGCGGAGCAACTGGAGCGTCACGCCGAACGTTGGCGGCCCTACCGCAGCGTCGCCTCGTGGTACATGTGGCGCGCTGTGGACGAGGCGCGCGCGGCACTGGCGGAGAAGCCCGCGCCCACGTCGCGCAAGCTGTCGAAAGCGCGGTGAGCAACGACTCCACCGACTGGGCGGCGCGCTACCGCGGGGCGGACACGCCCTGGGACCTCGGGGCGGCCCATCCTGAATTGCAGGCGCGCGTGCGCGAGCTAGCGAAGTTTCGCGAAGCGAGCGGAGGTCGCGCGCTCGTGGCGGGATGTGGCCGCGGCCACGACGCCCTGTGCCTGGCTGAGGCGGGCTGGCGCGTCACGGCGCTCGACATCGTTGATGCCACGGCGGGGGACTTGGGTCGGCGCTTGTCGCAACTCGGCGGGACTTTCCGTGTGGAGGACGCGCTCGGAGCGGGCAACGGGGAAAAATTCGACCTGGTTTTCGAGCACACGTTTTTCTGCGCCATCGATCCCGCGCTGCGTCCGCGCTGGGGCGCGTCCATGGGCCGCGCGCTGACTCAGGGCGGCGCGCTGTGCGCCTTGGTCTTTCCCGTGGGCAAGCCCGCGGCCGACGGCGGCCCGCCTTTTGGAAATTCCACTGCTGACATGCTCGCTGCCCTCGGGAGCGGATTTGTCGCGCGCCTGGACCAGGTCGTGACCCACGGCGTCGCGCGCCGATCCTGGCCGGAGCGCTGGGTGGAATTCGCGCGCGCGGACTGAGGCGCGCGGTCGCAGAAGATTCGGGAGATTCTTGACCGTCAGGGCGCGCTCGAGCGATCGAGCCCCTGGCGCGCGGCGTCGCGCTTGCTTGCTTCGTCCATGGCGACTCCATTCCTTCTCCTGAGCTGTCTCGCCGTTGCCGGGCTGGGGTGTGGCCCGGCGGCCGCTGACGAATCCAATCGCGCGGCGCCGCCCGCCTCTTCCTCGCCGCGTTCAGCGGAGGACCCGCTTTCGGAAGTGGGCAAGGGACTCAAGTCCAGCCGCGTGCAGGATCGCAAGCGCGCTCTGAAGTCCCTGGTGGCGGATGGGTCGCCCGCAGCTTGGCGCGAAGTCTTCACCGCCTTCGCCGATCCCGAGTCCGAGGTGGGCGACGACGCACAGCTTTGGGCCGCGAAAATTGAGGATCCCTCGGTCGCGGAGCAACTGACGGGACGCGCGGGACTGGCGAGCCGCGAACTTGGCGTGCGACTGCGCGCGGCGGAGGCCCTGGGTCGCGTCGCCTGCACCGTGGACGTCGCGCTGCTCCTGCGCGCCCTCGATGATCGCGAGAGCGAAGTGGCGCACTTAGCCCTGTGGTCCGTGGAGCGACTGGCCCGGGCCCAGCGAATTGGCGGGGACCAGGCCCGCGCCGCGGAGGACCTAGAGCGCGCGGCGCGCGGTCATCGCGACGGGTACGTCCGCGCCGCAGCCATTTGTGCTCGGGGAGCATTGTTCGCCAAGTCCAACCAGGCGCAGGACTCCGCTGCCGTCCTCGAAATGGCGAGGATCCTCAGGCGCTGCGGCGAAGATCGCGATCCGCGGGTCCGCTGCGCGGCGGCCATGGCCTGCGCGGAACTTCCGCGAGATGCCGCCGTGGCGGGGCTGGCTGCGTTCGCGCGCGATGAGCGCAGCGCGGTGCGTCTGGCGAGGATCGAGAGCCTCGAGCGCATCGCATGCGCGGCCGGAGCCGCGGCACTGGTTAACTCCTTGGAGTTCGAGCCGATTCCCCGAGCGCGTCGCGCCTTGGTCGCGGCCCTGCAGCGATTGTCGGGACTCAAGCACCGCGACGACGTTCGACCCTGGCGCGATTGGGTGCGCGACCTGCCCAGCGATTGGAGACCGACGCTCCTGGTTCGTGAAACCGAACGCGACGGACCCGGGGCCCAGGGAGCGGCCCCCGGGGCGGCGCTCAGCGGCCAGACCAGCGCCCGTCCGAGCTTCGTCGGCCTGCAACTGACTTCGACGCGGATCTGCTTCGCGATCGATTTCTCGGGATCGATGTGGACCCCGATGCCCGACGGGCGCATGCCGAAGGAACTGGTCGATGCGCGCTTGCGTTCGACGCTCGAGTCACTGGACGCGGCGACGCACTTCAATGTGGTGCCGTTCACGAACGAGATCTTGCCCTGGCGGCCAAAGCTCGTTCCGGCGAATCCCGGGAACGTGCGCACGGCGATCGCCGACTTCGAGGACTGCAAGGCGCGCGGAAGGGGCAACTTCTTTGACGCAGCGGTATTTGCGCTCGATGATCCTGAGGTCGAAACTCTGGTCAGCCTGACGGACGGCGTGCCCACGGGTGGCTTTCACTCGGACTTGGACTTGGTGCTCGCCCTGCTCCTGGAGCGCAACCGATTTCGGCGCGTCACTTTTGACACGGTGCTGGTGGACGCGCCTCCGGCCTCCGAGCGCCGCTTTCGGACCCTGGCCGAGGCCAGCGGCGGATGTCTGATCGTGACGGAGAAAGCAGAGTGAGATCTGGCATGGATCGAGCGCTATTCTCAGTGCATGCGCTACAGCTACACGATCATCGGTGCGGGGCGCCAAGGCGTCGCGATCGCTTACGACTTGGCCCTGCGCGGGGATGCGGCGCGGATCGTGCTGGGGGAGATGGACGAGCGCGTGGGCGCAGCGGCCGTGGAACGCCTGCGCCTACTCGCGCCGAGTTCGCCCTGCACCTTCGAGTCCCAGCGCTGCGATGCGTCGGATTCGAGTTCGGTGAGGATGGCGATCAAGAACACGAACGTGACGATCTCGGCGGCCCCGTACCGCTTCAATGCCCTGCTGGCCGAGCTGGCGATCGACTGCGGGAGTTCATTCTGTGACCTGGGGGGCAACACGCAGATCGTTCGCCGCGAACTGGCGCTCGACGGCCGTGCACGCGCGCGCAGGGTCAGCGTAGTTCCCGATTGCGGCCTCGCGCCCGGACTTTCCAACCACTTGGCTGCACACGGAGTCGCAAGCCTCGATCAGCCGAGATCCGTGCGCGTTTTCTGCGGAGGACTGCCCCAGCGACCGGTCGGCCCCCTGGGCTACAAGCTCGTGTTCAGCTTCGAGGGCCTGATCAACGAATACTCGGGCGTCGGGGAATACCTACGCGACGGCAAGCCAGTGAACGTGCCGGCCTTGACCGAGGTAGAAGCGGTGGAATTCGATGCTCCCATTGGCTCGCTGGAGGCTGCGGTGACTTCCGGAGGCACGAGTACCTGCCCGGAGAGCTGGCGCGGGCGACTGGAGCGCTACGAGTACAAGACGCTGCGCTGGCCAGGCCACTGGAAGGTCGTTCGCGCGCTGTTCGAGCTAGGCGCCTTCGAGCCCGATCTGGTCCTTGACGATGGCCGGCGATTCGCTCCACGTGAAACCCTGCGCGCGCTCTTCGAATCACGGCTCGCCTATCCCGATGTCGACGACGTGGTGGTGTTGCGCGTTGTGGTCGAGGGACAGCACCAGGGCAAGGCGCGCTGCCTGACCTACGAACTGTTCGACCGGCGTGATCCGAAAACGGGTTTCAGTGCCATGGAGCGTTCGACCGCATTTCCTGCGGCCCTGGTGGCGCACTTGCAGGCGCGCGGTGAGGTGGCATCCGGCGCGGCGCCGCTGGAACTCAGCGTGCCGGCGAAGTTGTACTTCGACGAGCTTCCCCTGCACGACGTGCAGGTTCGACTGCGCGACTCCTGAGCGCCGCAACAGGCTGCAATTCAGCGAGAAGTTGCTTCCAGGCAGCGCGTTCCACGGCGGGCTCGAACTGCGGCGCAAGGCGTCGGCTCGCGGCCGCGAGGCGCGCGAGAAAGCGCGGCTCGCACTCCGCGCGCCGCATCAGTGCGGCCAATTCCGCGCTGTTTCCGGCCGTGAACAGCCCCGGATGGCGCGCCGAGAGAATCGAAACGCTGGCTGGAATGCGCGACGCAAGAATCGGGACACCCAGGGCCAGGGCCTCGCTGAACACCCCAGGGCCGCCTTCGATGCGCGAGGAGAGGATCAGAGCGCGCGACTTCGAAAGCAGGGTTAGGGCCGCGCGGCGCGAGAGCGGACCGAGCCAGCGATAGCGCGGGTTCGACTCGCCCTCACTGCGCGCCCGTAGCCCCAATGCGGGCTTGAGTGCCTTGCCTGCATGCAGCACTCGCACGCGAGATTCTGCGGGCAATCGCCTGGCGGCCAGGGCGGCGCGAAAAGGGTCCTTCTCCGCCCGCAGGTGACCGAGCAGCGCGAAATCAAAATGCGCGTCCGAAACTCGGTGGGGGAGCCTTGGCCCGTCGTAGGACTGCAGGATCGCGCGCGACTTCGGGCGCCAGCGCGGCCCGAGGACGCGCAGGCAGTCGGATTGCAGTCCGACGATCCGGCTCGCCGCGTCCAGGGCGCGCGCCATGATCGCGCTCGCGCCCAGGTGGGTGTAGACATCGGTTCCCGTGACCACGACGACGATCGGCAGCTCTGGCCGTTCCCGGCGCGCGCGCAGGATCGAGCGCGCGCCGCGCTGGGCATTGAGCACGATCAAGACGTCTGCGCGCCCGCCGTCCCAGGCTTCCAACACGCGCGCGCGGTGGCCCAAGGCCCGCAGCAGTCGCCCGTAGCGCATGGCGCTGACTCGATTCCCCGTGAGCGAGCCGCGCGGCGCCGGCGTCACGATGGCGATTCTGAGGCTCGGGGTCGGATTCGCTCTAGATCGCGAGCTCCGAGCTCGAACACCCCTCGCCCGCGTGGCCATCAGATGTGCAGGGCCCGACCGTCCACTGCGAGAGCCGCTTCCTTGACGACTTCCGAAAGCGTCGGGTGCGCATGGCAGGTGCGCGCGATGTCCTCACTGGATGCGCCAAATTCGATGGCCGCCGCGCATTCGGCGATCAGGTCCCCGGCGCGCGGTCCGAGGATGTGCACGCCGAGCACTCGATCGGTTTCCTTGTGGGCCAGGATTTTGACGCGACCCTCGGTGTGGCCGAGGGCGCGCGCGCGACCGTTGGCAAGGAACGGGAAGGCACCCTTCCGGTAGGGGATCGACGCTGCCTTCAGTTCTTCCTCGCTGCGGCCCACGGATGCAATTTCCGGTGCGGTGTAGACCACGTTTGGGATCGCGTCGTAGTTGACGTGTCCGTGGCCCGTCACGATGCGCTCGACGCAGGCGATGCCCTCTTCCTCGGCCTTGTGCGCGAGCATCGGGCCGCGAATCAGATCCCCGATAGCGAACACACCCGGCACACTCGTCGCGAAGTGCGCATCGACGATCACGGTACCGCGCTTGTCGAGGGCCACGCCGGCGGCCTCGAGCCCCAGGCCCGAAGTGTTCGGCACGCGGCCCACTGCGAGCAGCACGCGGTCGCAGGCGAGCCCCTCGCTGCCTTCGACCGTCACGGTGGCGCCCTTTTTCGAGGCCTTGGCCGCGACCACCCGGGACTTCAATTGGAACGTGAGCCCCTGCTTCTCGAAAGAGCGTTGGGCTTCGCGCGCGATCTCGCTGTCCATGCCGGGCAGGATTCGATCCTGGTACTCGAGCACCGTGACCTTGGCCCCGAGCCGGGCCCAGACCGAGCCAAGTTCTAGGCCGATCACACCGGCGCCGATCACCACCAAGTGGCCGGGCACAGCGTCCCAGGCCAAGGCTTCGGTGCTCGTGCCGACGCGATCCAGGTCGAGTTCGACACCAGCCAGGGGCGCGCTTAGGGAACCGGTGGCCAGGATCACGTGTTTCGACTCGAGCAGCACTTCGCCGGCCGCGGTGGCCACGCTGACTGCGCCCGCGCGCAGCAACTTGCCGCTGCCTTCGTAGCGCGTGACTTTGTTCTTCTTGAACAACCCCGCAACGCCTTGGGTCAGACTGGCGACGATTTCGCCCTTGCGCCTTTGCATCCGGGCGAGATCGATCTCCACGGACTTCAGTACGACGCCGTGGTCCGCGAAGCGAGTCTTGGCTTCCCAATACAGGTCGCTCGATTCCAACAGCGCCTTCGAGGGAATGCAGCCGACGCGCAGGCACGTTCCGCCCAGAGCAGCTTCCTTTTCGATGCAGGCGACGTCGAGCCCAAGCTGCGCCGCGCGCAGTGCGGCAACGTAGCCACCGGGCCCGGCGCCGATGATCACCAGATCGTGCTTCGGCATGGAATCAGATCTCCAGCAGCATGCGCGTGGGATCCTCGACGCATTCCTTCACCGTCTTCAGGAAGGTGACGGCCTCGCGTCCGTCGACCACGCGATGGTCGTAGGAGAGCGCGACGTACATCATCGGCCTCGCGACGATGGCGCCGTTGATGACCACGGGGCGCTCCTGGATGGAGTGCAAACCGAGAATGCCGCTTTGGGGCGGATTCAAGATCGGTGTGGAGAGCAGCGAGCCGTAGATCCCGCCGTTGGAGATCGTGAACGTGCCGCCGGTCAATTCTTCAAGCGACAGTTTGTTGTCCTTCGCGCGCTTGCCCAGTTCAGCAATGCGCTGCTCGACTTCCGCAAATGACAGGCGCTCCGCGTTGCGCACCACCGGTACCACCAGACCCTTGCCGCCTCCGACCGCGATGCCTACGTCGAAGTAGTTGCGGTAAGCGATCGACTCGCCGCGCACTTCCGCGTTGACCGCGGGGACGAGTTTGAGCGCTTCGATGGAGGCCTTGAGGAAGAAGGACATGAAGCCGAGCTTGATGCCGTAGCGCTCGACGAAGCGCTCCTGGTGCAGCTTGCGCAGTGCGATCACCTGCGTCATGTCCACTTCATTGAAGGTGGTCAGGATCGCGGCCGTGCGCTGGGCTTCCACTAGACGTTGCGCGATGCGTTTGCGAAGCGGCGTCATCGGCACGACGTCCTCCTCGCGAGCCAGGTTCGGCGCGTTCGAGGCTCTGACGGGGGCCTGCACCGAGTCAGCTTGGGTCGACTTCGGAGCGGCGCCAGCGCGCTCAACATCTTCCTTGAGCATGCGACCGCCCGGACCCGTGGGCTGGACGGCGCGCGGATCGATGCCGCCCGTGGCAAGGGCGCGCGCGGCCGCGGGCATGACGTGCCCCGTGCTGGCCGGCCGCGCTGTGGCCGCCGCGTTCTGTTCAACGGCGGGCGACTCACTTGCCGCGGCTTTCGTCGCCTTGGCGCCCGCGGCACCGGCCGTCTCCATGTAGCCGATCACCTCGCCGACCTTGGCCATGGTGCCCTTCGGCTTGAGCACTTCGACCACGCGACCGGCGATCGGCGCGGGCAGTTCGACCGTGACCTTGTCGGTCTCGATCACCACCAGGGCTTCATCGAGGCGCGCGTCCTCGCCGGGCTGCTTGAGCCAGTCTCCGATCTGGACCTCTGTGATGGATTCGCCAACGGCGGGTACACGCAATTCGACGGGCATGGTGATGGTGCTTCTTGGCGCGCGGGAATCAGTGGGGGAGCGTGAACGCGCGCGCGATCACTTCCTCTTGTTCAATCTTGTGCGCCGACGACGAACCGGTCGCCGGGCTGGCGGCCAGGGGCCGCGTGACGCCGCTGAAGGGGCGCTCTTCGAACTGGGCGCCGAAGCGCACGTACAAGTATTGCCAGGCGCCCATGTTCTTAGGCTCTTCCTGGACCCAAACCAGGGGGACGCGCTTGCCATAGGCGGACATGGCCAGGGCCAGTTCGCACTCGGGCAGGGGATACAACTCCTCCAGGCGCAGGATCGCGATGTCCGAGCGAGCGTGTTTCTCGCGGTAGGCCGCCAGCTCGTAGTAGAGCTTGCCGCTGCAGAGCAGCACGCGCTTGACCTTCTTCGGCGCTGCGGCACCGGAGTCGGGGATCACGCGCTGGAAACTCCCGCTTGAGAACTCGGCCAGGTCCGAGACGCAGGCCGGATGGCGCAGGAGACTCTTCGGTGACATGACCACCAGGGGCTTGCGCCACTTGCGCAACACCTGCCGGCGCAGGAGGTGGAAGAAATTCGCCGGCGTGGTCACGTTGGCGACTTGGATGTTGTCGTCCACGGACAGCGACAGGAAGCGCTCCAGGCGCGCGCTGGAATGCTCGGGCCCCTGACCTTCGAATCCGTGGGGCAGGAGCAGGACGAGGCCCGAGTAGCGGTACCACTTGTCCTCGGCGCTGACGAGGAACTGGTCGATGATCACCTGCGCGGTGTTCGCGAAGTCGCCGAATTGCGCTTCCCAGAGCACGAGAACGTCGGGCGCGTCGAGCGTGTAGCCGTACTCGAATCCGAGCACGCCAATTTCCGACAGCGGGCTGTTGAAGATCTCGACCGGAGCCTGATCCTTCGAGAGATTCGCCAGCGGCACGAAGCGCCGGCCGTCCTCGTGATCGTGGAGCACGGCGTGGCGGTGGGAGAACGTGCCGCGCTCGGTGTCCTGTCCCGTGAGTCGCACGCGCACGCCGTCCGCGGCCAAGGACGCCAGCGCCAGGGCCTCGCCCGCGGACCAATCCAAGGGGCGCTCCGCGCGCGCCATCTCCATGCGCCCCGCGAGCATGCGTTCCAACTTCGGGTGCACGCGAAAGTCCTGAGGCACTCTGCAAAGCGCCGTGAGTAACTCCTTCGCGCGCGCGTCGGTCACCGCAGTCGCCGTTTCCGCAGCATTTTCCGGCGCGTCCCCCACGTAGGACGACCAAACGCCGGCGAGGTGCTCAACCGGCAGCTTGTACTCACCTCCGCGCGCGATTCGAAGTTCGCCCTCCAGTCGCTCGTGTCGCGCGGCGAGCAGCGCGTCGACGGACGCACGTGTGGCGCGACCGCGCTCGATCATGGAGCTGGCGTACAGTTCATGGACGCTGGGCTTGCTCGCGATCCGCGCGTAGAGCTTCGGATCCGTGAATGAGGGCTCGTCGCCTTCGTTGTGGCCGCGGCGGCGGTAGCCGATCAAATCGATCACCGCGTCGCGTTTGAAGCGCGCGCGAAATTCCGCGCACAGGCGTGCCACGCCGACGACCGCGTTCATGTCTTCGCCGTTGACATGGAAAATCGGGATGTCGAGCATCCGCGCCACGTCCGTGCAGTATTGATTCGAGCGCCCCTGCTCCGGCGGCGTCGTGAATCCAATCTGATTGTTGATCACCACGTGCAGCGCGCCACCGGTGTTGTAGGCAGGCAACCCGGAGAGGTTGAGCGTCTCCTGGGACACGCCCTCGCCGATAAAAGCCGCATCGCCGTGGATTAGAACGCACAGGCCCAAGTCGCCCGCGCCGTCCTGCGCGCGATCCTGTTTCGCACGCAGGCGTCCCAGGGCCACGGGCGCGACGAATTCGAGGTGACTGGGGTTGAAGCACAGGGACAGGTGCACTTCGCTGCCCGCGGCGGTGCTGCGCTCGGAGGAGTGCCCCAGGTGGTATTTCACGTCACCGCGGCCGCCGAGGTAGCGCTCCGGCTCGGCGTCATCGAACTCGCGGAAAATTTGGCGCGCGGGCTTGTGCATCACGTTGGTCAGCACGTTCAGGCGTCCGCGGTGCGCCATGGCCAGCACGATCTCGGCGATGCCGCGTTCGCCCGCGGTGTCGATCGTGGCGTTGAGCAGCACCAGGAGTCCCTCGCTGCCTTCGAGGGAGAAGCGCTTGGCTCCGACGAACTTCTTGTGCACGAAATCCTCGAACAGCGCCCCGTCGATCAAGAGAGTCAGGGCGCTCCATTCTTCGTCGCGCGTGAGCTCGCTTTGATTGTGGGTGGCCTCCATGCGCTGGGCGAGCCAGTGGCGCAAGGTCGGATCGTCGATGTGCGCGATTTGCGCGCCGACACTTCCACCGTAGGTCTTCGCGAGCCGCTCGAGGGCCTCGCGGGCGGTCCGCGCGCCGGGGACCGAGCAGGTTCCGAAGTCGCGATCGAGATCGCCCTCCGCGATCCCGAACGCCTGGGTCGAGAGGTCCGGGTGCAGGGGCCGCGGCAACCCCAAGGGATCGATTTTCGCCAGCAAATGACCGCGCTCGCGCCAACCACGTGCCAGGCCTTCGACCTTGGTCAGGAGCGCGGCGTCCGAGTCCAGGGCGCCAGCTTCGGCCGCCACGGCGACGACGCTCGCCGTGGGCGGATCGAAAATGCTGCGGCTGCGGAAAGCGGGCCCGAGCCTGGGGCGAGCGCCGTTGACTCCCGGTCCCTCTGGTTCCATGGCCTCGAAGGCTGCGCGCCAGTCCGCGGGGACCGACTCCGGGCTCACCAGGAACGCGGCGTAGAGCTCTTCCGCGAACGGAAGGTTCAGGCAGTCGGGGCCGGTTTCGTTGGGTCGTGAGGGGTAGGCCATGGGAGAGGGGGTGAAACGCCCTGCGAGGGGGGGGCACCCCGGGCGATTCGGGCACTTCGAGCGCCCTGGGGCGCGCTGAAGAGCGCAGCAGAATACGAAATTCGCGCCGCTGCGCACATTGCTCAGCGAGAGTCTGCCTGCACCTGAAACCTGGAACCTCCTGACCGACTAGAGTGAGTCACCGCCCTCTGTCATGAATTCCAACCAACTCCTCCTCGCCGCGCTCGCTTTGACCGGGCTGGCCCCCTGCCTCCAGGGCGCTCTGCCTGGGCCCCAGGGCAATTCAGGACACGCGCCTGCCACGGTACCGGTTCAAGACGCCGAGGCGCTCGCGCCGGGCGCCGGCAGCTACCAGGTGAATCTCTATGCCATCGACGATGGCACCACCGAGAGCTCGATTGGCCTGGTCCTCGGGGGGACCCTGTGTTGGTTCCATCTATTCGACACGCGCCCGGGGGCTGATTTCGACGTGATCAGCGAAATCCAGGTCGCATACGGATTCCCCGGCAGCCCAGGCTTCGGTGTGCCCAACGGCACGCCTGCCACCGTCTGTGTTTGGGAGGATCCCAACGACGACGGCGATCCCGCCGATGCGCAGTTGATCGCCACGCAGGCAACCACGGTTCAGGGCATCGACACCCACAGTCTGAACTCGGTGCTCATCGCGCCGGTTACCGTTCGGCGCGCTTTTTTCGCCGGAGTATTTCTGCACCACGCCCAGAATCGTTTTCCAGCCTCGCGCGATCTCAGCGCGGTCTCGGCTGGTCGCTCGTTCTTCGTTGGGACAGTCACGCTGAACGGCCCGTTCAATCCCGCGCAACTCGCCGGCGTCGGCCACACGACAATTTTCTCACTGGACACGGCAGGGAATCCGCCAGGCAGCTTGAACAGCGTCTGGCGCGTGCGCGCCCTCGGCCAGGGGCCCACGTACTACGTCTACTGCGCGGGAAAGGTCAACTCGATCGGCTGCCTGCCGCAGCTCGTCGCCACCGGAGTTCCGCAGGCCTCCGCGTTCACGGGGTTCTTGGTCAACGGCACGAACGTTCGCAACCAGAAGGTGGGCCTGTTGCTCTACGGCACCACCGGCCTGACCGTGATTCCATTCCAGGGCGGGCACTTGTGCGTCAATTCGCCGATCAAGCGCTCCGTTTCGCGCACGTCCGGCGGCTCGCCTCTGCCCGCGAGCGACTGCACCGGTGTCTATGGGATCGACATGAATGCTTTCGCACAGGGGCTCTACGGAGGATCGCCGCTCGTTGCGCTCTTGGCTCCTGGCACCCAGGTCAACTGCCAGTGGTGGGGCCGCGATCCGGGATTCCCCGCGCCCAACAACAGCACGTTGACGAACGCCCTGGAGTACACGATCGTCCCGTAGTCCCGTCCGGGCGGTCGCCGGCGCTGAAGTCATGGCGCATGCCAGCGCAATTCTCGCGCTCGGCCAGGGCTGCTGAACGAGGGGCCGCGAAATGCCGGTCCCGCGCGTGCTCCCAGGGGAGGCGTTCCTCGCGGGCGGCCGTGTCGACACGCCCGATCGTGGCATCGAGTTCACGGCCGAGCGCTTGGCCGACAAGGTGGTCGAGCGAATCGTTGAGCTGAAAGTCGGCATCCGGTTGCGATTGGCCGCCAAGATTGATCGCCGCGGTCGACCTGCGCGACGCGCGCGGCGATCGGGTTGCGAAAAGGGGCTACTGTTTCACGGAGCAAGGCCGGTGGAGCTGCGACTGGAAGCTCTGCGAGCAGGGCCTAGACGATCATCCGCCGCTGCCTGTCGAGCAAGACGAGCTGACGCCCTCCGCGGACGGCCTCAAGGACAAGTCCGCCGATGTCGAGCTGTCCCGAGGCGAGACCACGACGCTCTAGATCCCGATTCTGAAGCTCTGAAGTGTCGGAGATCCCGTCGCGCTGGCGATCGCTAGGCAATCGTCCTCGGCACGATGTCGGTCTGCAATCGCGGATCCGCTGCCGGCACGTGTGTTTCCGGAAGGCCGAGCTCGCGCCGCACGATGTTCGTCCCCTGGGCGATCGCCGTCGTCTTGAAGAACGCGATTTCGCGGTTGACGCCTTGGCGGCCGAAGCCGCAGTCGCTGGAGACGATCAACTGCTCCGGTGAAATGCAGTCGAGCGCGCGGCGGATGCGGCCTGCGACTTCTTCCGGCCTGTCGCATTGCAGCGTGCGATGGCTGACCGCCCCGACGCAGATTTTCTTCGGCAGCCGGCCTTTCATGCTTTTGAAAAGTTCGATGTCTGCGAAATTGCGGTCGGTCATCTCGACGGTCCACACGTCGCCCCGCAATGCGTGCAGGTACAGCTCGAAGGATGCCGCGTAGCTCGTGTCGTCGATCACGCGCTGCATGTTGGGATTGCCCCAGCAGGTGTGGATCCAGATCTCGACGTCGTCGAGGCCCTGCACTTCGCGGTTGTAGGCCTCGACCATGAACTTCACTTCGTCGGACTTCGGCCCGTAGGTGTTCGCCCAGAAGTGCAGCGTCGGTTCTTCGATCTGGATGGCCTTGCAGCCCGCGTCACGCAGCGCCAGCAGTTCCTTGTTCATGGCGACGGCCATGTCCCAGATCACTTCGCGCTTGTCCTTGTACTTGTCGGTGTGGATGTCGAGGAACAACCCCATCACCTGTGAGCAGCAGGTGCCGAAGCGCACGGGCTTTTGCGTCTTCGACTGCGCGATGCGCCAGATCTTCGCGTAGTCGAGCGGGCGGTGTTCGATCTTGCCCGTGACCCGAGGCCAGCGCCAGCCGGTGTAGATCTCGTTGAGCAGCGTTCCTGGCGGATAGCGCAGCCACGGCGAGCGCGTCTCTTCGGATTGAAGCTGATCGCCCTCGAAGCCGGCCCAGCGCTGCAGCGGATAGTGATGCCACGAACGCCCCGCCATGTCGTCGTCGCAGTGCAAGTCGCCGTGCGTGCAGATGTCGAGCCCCGCGCGCTCCTCGTCGCTGATCACGACCGACATCGCATCTACGAATTTTTCGCGATAGCGCACGTCCATCATGCAGGTATCGAGCGACCGTCCCCACAGGCTCGCGTCGTACCAGCGTGGCCGCGGCCAGGAGCCGGTGATCGTGCAGGGCAGGACTTTGTCGCGGGTGATCGTGAGCATCGGGAAGTGTCGGGTTCGGGGTTCGGTCGATCGCAGCGGAGGATAGCGAGGGCGAGCCGGTTCAGCCTTCACTCGACTGCGAAGCTGCGCTGTACACAGTGTCAGTTGGATGCGCAGCCTGTTCGCAGCAAGCCAGGTTCAGCACTCCCAAGCGTTGACGCGAGCGCGAACCCGCATCACCACGGCTCCTACGAGGGAGGATTCGTGCCCACTGCTTCCCGTCCGAAGGCAGTCCACCCGGCTTGCCACCAGGGCCGCCCCGCCCATTGGAAGAAACGGCTTCTCGGTGAACTCCCCCGGGGGACGTCATAGAGGCAAGGGTAGGACCACCAAGCCCCTGATCAGCTCGTCATGGTGGCCCTCCGACGGGGGATGGGGGCCGCGGAAGGGCCGTTTTCGGCGGTTCTTGGGGTTCGAGCTGTTCTCGGCGTGCCGCGAATTGTCATCCGACAGCGCTTGATCGGTAGGGTCTGGCTGGCGTGACAATGGGTCGCCTCGCGCGCAACGCGGAGCGTGTGCGCGGGAAGGCCCGCCGGTGTTCGCGTCACGCGTCGAAGGCCAGTCGCCGACGCGCGCACGCGTAGATTGGGAGCTCGCTGGGCAATCCAAGGTGGCCATAGGATCTTGCGCACTACGACGCTGTCGCTGAGGCAAGCCCCGGTTCGGCGCGAAGCGACGAATCGCGACGACGCCTTTGCGTCGTTGCGAAGGGGATCCCGCGCTCAGCATTCGCTGCGCTCCGCAGTGGGGGCACTCGAGCACGTCCATGGAGAAAGCGCGCAAGAGCCGCTAAATCCATGTCGAGCGAGTCGAGTTGTTGCGAGGCGCTGGAGCACAGTCGTGCGCGGCCGCGTAGTCTGCCTACGCGACGCTCGTCATCGCGCTTGCGCACGGGTCCCGGCAAAATCTGGTCGCGATTTCACGCGGCAGGCGCTAGCACGCCGGCTCTATGACTCCACCGGCCGGCCGGATCTGTCGGCCGTGTGTCGCTGGCGTGCTCGAGATTGCGATCGGGGCGTGACTCGCGATGCAGGCGTCGATTCCGGGCGACGATCACGAGTTGGATTCGTCGTCGCGTTCGGCCACCCGGGATCGGGTGGCCGACGCCGGATGGTCCCTACGGTCCCGAAACTCCAAGCGAGGCCGTGCCGTTCTTGTTTCCTTTGCTCGCGCGGATCGTCGCGTTCCCGACTTTTTTCGCCGTGACTGCGCCCTTGATCTGTGAGTTCCCGATGTTGGCGACGGAGCGTGGAGTCACCTGCCACTTCACGTGCAGCGTGATGTCCATGACGGTCCCGCCGGAGAAGTGACCCGTCGCGGTCATTTGCTGAGTCCCCTTCACGGCGAGGGCGACAGAGGTCGGCTCGACGACGATCGAGCTCAGGGTCTCGGCCGTGACAGTCAGCACCGTCGTGTCGGATCCTCCTGGAATCGTCGCCGAGAGTGTCGTCGTGCCCGCGGTCAGTCCGGTCACGCGACCCTCTGTGCCGACTGAGTTGGAGATGGTCGCCACGCTAGGGTTCGAGGAAGACCACAGGACCTGCGAATTCAAGACTTGGCTGGATCCGTCGCTGTAGCTGCCGATGGCCTGGAGGGAATACGAGAATCCGGCCACGATGCTCGGATCCACGGGCGACACGGAGACCGAGAAGAGTGTCGCCGTGGTCACGATCAGTGTCGTCGTCGTGGAGACGCCCGAGTGGGTCGCGGTGATCTGGGTGACGCCAGCGCTCACGCTCTGGGCGAAGCCCTTGCTCCCCGGAGCATTCGAAATCGTCGCGACCATCGTGTCCGAGGAAGACCACGTGACGAGATCGGTGATGTCCTGTGTGCTCGCGTCGGAGAATGCGCCTGTGGCCAGGAACGCGCTGCCGATGCCCATGGGAACGGACGGGTTCGAAGGTGTCACCTGGATCGACTGGAGCAACGCATCGCTAACGCCGAGCTCGATCGACTCGACGACGCCCGAGAATCCCGCGGTGATCGTCGCGGTACCGACGCCGACGCCCGACGTGAGCCCCTGGCTCCCGACGGCGTTCGAGACTGCCGCGATCGCGACATCCGAGCTCGACTAAGTGACCTCGGAGGTAATGTCCTGCGTCGACTCGTCCGAGTAGTTCCCCAGGGCCGAAAATTGCACCTGCGTTCCTTTCGCGATCGACGTCGTGAACGGCACGATGTCGATCGAGACGAGTGTTGCAGACGTCACCTCGACTGTGGCCGAGCTGCTGACTCCCGCCAGGCTGGCCGAGATCGAGACGTTGCCGACGCTCACGGCGATGGCATGGCCGTGATTGCCGCTGGCATTCGAGACCGTGGCGATCGTGTCGTTCGATGAGCTCCAGGTGACCTGATCGGTCAGGTCCTGCCGCACGCCGTCCGAGAGCAGGCCGAGCGCAGTGAATTGCTGCACGGTTCCGTTGGCGAGAGTTGCTGTATCGGGGGAAATCGCGATCGCCACCAGGACGGCAGCCGAGACCGTGAAGACAGTCGAGCCGCTCGTGTCCCCGATCGTCGCCGTGATCGTTGTGCTCCCGACCGCGACGGTGGTCGCGAGCCCGCGGCTCCCTTCGGCGTTCGACACCGTAGCGATCATGGGGGCCGATGTGCTCCAGGTCACGGCGTCCGTGACGTCCTGGGTAGTGCTGTCGGTGTAGGTTCCCGTCGCCACGAACGCCTGCGTCGTGCCGAGCGCCGCCGAGGGATGGCTCGGCGTGATGTCGATCGAAGCGAGGGTCGCGTTCGAAACGGTGAGGGTCGTCGATCCGGTCAATCCGGAGAACGTCGCGGAGATGGTGGTGACGCCCATCGCAGTCGACGTGGCGAGGCCCTTGTCCGCTGCGCCGTTTCCGATCGTGGCGGTCGATTCCACCGAGGAGCTCCATTCCACCTGCTCCGTCATGTCCTGGACCGAGCCGTCGGTGAAGATGCCCGTCGCTGCGAACGCTTGCGTGCCGCCCAGCGCGATCTCGGGAAGTGACGGCGTGACTTCGATCGAGCTGAGGGTGGCGTCCGAGATCGTGAGGGTCGTCGCGCCCGTGACGCCCGCGAGAGTCGCGGAGATCGTCGCGCTGCCGACGGCAACGCTGTTCGTGAGACCCTGCGTGCCCGGGAGGTTGGAGATCTGTGCGCTCGCGTCCGACGAGCTCCACACGACTTCCATGCTGAGGTCCTGGGTCGTCCCGTCCGAGAAGGCGCCCGTGGCGACGAACTGCTGGCTCGTGCCCAGCGCGATGGCCGGATTTGTCGGCGTGACTTCGACCGTCAGGAGCATGGCGTTCGAGACGGTCATCGTCGTCGAGCCACTCCTGCCCTCCAACGTGGCGGTGATCGTCGTGTCTCCGAGTCCGACCGATTGTGCGAGACCCTGGCTGCCCGCCACGTTCGAAATCGTGGACGCGCCTTCGCCTGAGGATTCCCACTGGACCTGGGTGGTGAGGTCCGCGGTCGTGCCGTCCACGTACGTGCCGGTAGCGGCGAATTGCTCGCTCGTACCCAGGGCGATTTGCGGATTCGTGGGCGTCACCTCGATCGATGCGAGGACTCTCGAGACCGCGAGCGTGAGCGTTCCGCTCATGCCCTTGAAGTTCGCTGTGATCGTCGTGCTTCCAAGGCCAAGCCCGCTGACGAGCCCCCTGCTACTCACATCCGTCGAGACTGTGCCGACCGCTTCGTCGGAAGAGGACCATTGGGCAAGCGCAGTCAGATCGGCCGTCGTCCCGCCCGAATAATTCCCCACCGCGGTGAGCTGCTGCGTCGTCCCAAGCGCGACCGTCGAGCTCGGGGCGGTCACTTCGACCGACAAGAGCATTCCATTGGAGCTGTTCGAGCCGGAACGACTCGGACATGCCATGATCCCGATGATGATCGTTACCGCGATGGTCGAGAGGATCGCCGTGAGTCGGGACGTATTGGAGAGGGTCATGTGGTGCTTCGAGGCTTGAGCGGGGGAACGGAAGTCGACGAGGGATCGGCGGGAATCGCCGGCGCAAGAGGGGACCCGCTCGTCGGGCCTTACCTTTCGACATGAAAGGCGGGAGGCCTTGAAGACGACGAAGGCGCCGGAGGGGGGCGTTCGTGCCTGAAGCCAGGCTCAGACCGCCTTCATGGTCCTTCCAGGACCGATCTCGGGACCGTTCCAGGCCTCGTATTCTTACTTTCTGGATGAGGTCCCCCGTCCACCTGACCTACGCGACCAGGTACCGCGTGTCGAACTGGGCGGAGTACGAGAGGAGCTTGGTTCGACGCGGTGGAGGACAGTGGTGTCAATGTCATCGTGCCGCCTACGAAGGCGGCCGCGCTGTCACGACGCGTGCCGCGGTCACGTGCTCGCGAATGGACGATCCGTCGCGTCAACTCGGACGGTCGACGGCAGTGGAAGAAAGAGTCGGGATCCATCAACAGAGTCGCGCCCAGGACTCGTTCCTCCGGTACAAGGCGATCATCGGTGATCGACTTTGCGCTCGTCATCCCGACGCGCAACAGACTGAAGCATTGATCGGGGGAAACATCTTGAACCGGATGTTCGAACTCGGACGGCCGAGGCCCTGCACGATCGGAGCCTGAGAGCAACCGCTAGGGCAGATGCTGGCCCTAGGTGATTCGCGCAACATCGCCGCTCGCCGTCGACGGTCGCTCGTGCGCATAGCTTGCGGCCGGGCATCCACCCGAAAGGCCGACCTCTTGCAATCCGCCCGCCACGCTGCGTGCGACTACGCGAGCTCTCTGCCGTCGAGATCGAGCCTGCACACCGGGCCGAGGTCGAGTTCCCCAAGCGACGCTTCGATCGCCTTGGCATCGCCAACCGCTAGCACGATCCACGCGTTTGGATCCAGGCAGTCGTTCGCCAGTCGATCGAGGTCCGCGACGCTGAGGCTGGCCAGTTGCTGCGCGCGGCGCAGGGGATAGTCCGCGGGCCAGCCGAACTGCAGCGCCGTGTCCACCATGGAGCGGCGTGCGTCGCAGCTCTCGTATTGACCGGCGAGCGACTGGCGCAGGGACTCCTGGGCGAACGCAAGTTCATCCGCGCGGACGCCGCGGCGGATCAGCGCCAATTCAGCGAGGATTTCCTTGGCCGCCGCAGCGCTGACCGAGGTTTCCACTGCGGCCGAGACCACGAACGACCCTGGCAGGACGCCACCGGTCAAGTACGAGCGCGCGCCGTAGGTGTAGCCCTTTTGCTCGCGCAGGTTCAAATTGATGCGGCTCGAAAAGGCTCCACCGAGGATGTAGTTGAGCACGGAGAGCGGAAAATAGTCTGCGTGCGTGCTGGAGAGCGAAGCGTGGCCGACGCGCAATTCCGTTTGTTGCGCGCCGGGATGATCGACAAGGAAAACGCGCGCGCGATGCTTGCCAAGGCATGAGAGCAACGACAATTCGAGAGCATCGGCGGGACGCGCGGGCAGTCGCTCCAGGCCGCGCCTAGCCAGGCCTTCCAATTCGATCACCGGTCGCGGCCCCGCGCACACCAGGCGCGCGCCAGCGCTGTGGGCGCCGCGGCGATGGAAGTCGCCAAGGGCCGCGTGCGTCAAGTTCGAAAGCGTCGCTTCGGCGCTGAGGGCGCTACGACCCATGGGCGTTTCGCCGTGAATCAGACGGGCCAGCGCCCGACCCGCCGTTGCGCCGGGATTTTCGCCGCGGGTTGCGATCGCGGTGCGGCGTTGCGTGAGCATGCGCTCGTAGTCCGCGGGATCAAGGCGCGGTTCGAGCGCTGCTTCCAGCAGCAAGTCCAGTGCTGGTTCGAGTTCGCGGTCGAGCACAGAGAGCGAGTAGTGAATCTCGTCGTCGTCCGCCGCGATCGACACGCTCGCGCCTAGGCGGTCGAGTTCGTCCGTGAACTCCGTCGTCGAATGACGGCGCGTACCTTCGGAGAACAGCGCGGCGCACAGGGAAGCGATGCCGGTTGACTGCGCTGATTCGGCGCGCCGTCCCATGGGGAGCGCCAGGGACGCGCTGGCCCAAGGTGCGCGCGTGAAACTTGCGGCACCGGACTTCGCGCCCCCGGTGGAAGTTCCAAGGCGAACCTCGGGGACGCTTGGATTCGGGCCCAAGGGCGAGGTCGGTGCCTTCGACCGCTCGGGCCCCGATCGGGCGAGCGTCGGCGGCACCGCGGCCGTGGCCCCGGCGGCGACTTCCGCGCGCGGCGTCGCGCGCATTGCAACCGTCGCCGGGGGGCCGTCGCTCTGTTTCGCGGGAACGCAGGCCAGGACTACCGCGGGCTTGGAGAGCAAGAATTCGCCGAGAGCAGAGCGCACTTGCGCCGGTGTGACTGCGCGCAACAGCGCCAGTTCGCGGCGCTGGTGTCCAGGATCGCCGGTGAACAGGTTGTATTCGGCCAAGGAACCCGCGCGGCCGATCACAGTCTGCAGCGAGCGCACCACCTCGGCTTCACAGCGCATTTTCATGCGCTCCAACTGCGCAGCATCGATCCCGCGCTCGTGCAACTGCGCCAGCAGCGCGAGCACGCGTTGCTCCAGATCCGGGAGCGCGACCTGGGGTGAAGCGCGCACGGTGATGTCAAAGCGCCCCGCAAGTTCCGCGCCCCAGTGACCCGCTCCAACGGCGCGCGCCAAACTGGTTTCGACGGTCAGGGCGCGGTCGAGGATCGACGACTTGTTCTGGGAAAGGATTCGAGCGAGCAGATCAAGGGCTGCGGCCTCGGGCGTGAATTGACGCGCGCCTGCCCAGGTCAGCGAAACCTGCGGCAAGGCCACGCGATCCTCCAGGATCAGGCGCTTTTCCGCTGCCATTCGCGCCGCGCGCGGAGCCTGCGGATCCACGGCGGGTCCGCGGGGCACGGAGTCGAACCACTTGGAGGCCAACTCGAAAGCGCGCTCGACGTCCACGTCACCGGCGATGCACAGCGTGGCGTTGTTGGGTCCGTACCAACGCCGAAAGAACGCGCTCACATCCTCGAGCGTCGCGGCACCGATGTCCTCCATGGAGCCGATCGGCAACCAGTGATATGGATGGTCCGGCGTGAACAGCGCCGCGGCCACGGTCTCGGCCACGCGACCGTAGGGGCGGTTGTCGTAGTTCTGCCGGCGCTCGTTCATCACCACGTCGCGCTGGTTGTCGAGTTTCTTCTGAGTCATCGCCGGCAGCAAGAACCCCATGCGATCGGATTCGAGCCACAGGGCGAGCTCGAGATGATTCTTGGGCAGCGTCTCGAAGTAGACCGTGCGGTCGAGACTCGTTGTGCCGTTCAGTGACCCACCCGCCGTGTTGATGCGCTTGAAGTGCTCACCCTCGGGGACGTTTGCCGAGCCCTGGAAAAGCATGTGCTCGAACAGATGCGCGAAGCCCGTGAGCCCGGGGTGTTCGCGCGCGCTGCCCACGTGATAGGCCACGTAAACCGCCACCAAGGGATCGGCGCGGTCGGTGTGCACTACGACCTGCAATCCGTTGTCGAGCGTGCGCTTTTGAAATTCGATTTCGATGCCGCGGTCGGTGGTCATTTTCGGATCCTACCGAGCCCCCGGCGCCATTTCGCGCGGCACTCCTGACAACCGGCGCGCTGCCCCTCACGAAAAAACTGCTTTGGCTTCCGGCGGCCGCTAGGATCCGGCACCCCCTTCTGAGGAACTGACGATGCAAATTGGACGAGTCGCGACTGGAATCCTGTGGGCCCTGTGCTTGATGCTCCCCGCCACGGCGCAGGTGGCGCCCGCGGAACATCTTGGTCATGCCGTCGGCGCGGATTTCAAGCTGCCCGATTGGACCGCTATTTCGAGTTGGTACCGCGACCTCGATGCGAAGTCGCCCCGGGTCGCGCTGGAGCTTGCGGGTCGCACGACGGAAGGCCGCGACTTTTTCGCCTGCGTGATTTCCAGCGAGGCGAACATGGCTCGGCTTGACGGGATCCGCGCCGATGCGCGCGCCATCGCCGATCCTCGCAAGCTCACGCCGGCCGCGGCTGAGGAATTGCTCGCGCGCGCCGTGCCGGTCGTGATGATTTCAATCGCGATGCACTCGAACGAGGTCGCCGCGCCGCAGTTCGCCATGGAACTTGCGTGGAACCTCTCCACCTCGGAGGCCGAGCCGTGGAAGAGCATGCGCGAGAAGTCCGTGGTCGTGCTCTTGCCCTGCACGAACCCCGACGGCCTGGACATGATTTCGCACTGGTACACCCAGAGCGTCGGCAAGTCCTACGAGGCGGGCTCCATGCCCTGGCTCTATCAGCCCTACGCGGGGCACGACAACAATCGCGACTGGTTCATGCTCTCACTGGAGGAGACGCGCATTGTCTCCAAGCTCCTGTACGAGCGCTGGTTTCCGCAGGTGTATTGGGACGTTCACCAACAGGGCTCCTTCGCCGAGCGCATGTTCGTCCCGCCGTTCCGCGATCCCCTCGATCCCAACCTGGATCCGAACGTCATGGGAACGATCGACTTGATCGGCACCCGCGCGGCCCTCGACATGACTTCGCGCGGGCTGAAAGGCATCGCCAGCGGCGTGTCCTATGACATGTGGTGGCACGGCGGCAATCGCAACGTCCCCGTGCGCCACAACATCGTTGGCCTCTTGACCGAGGCCGCCTCCGCGAACCTCGCCAGCCCGCTTTGGATCGCGCCCGATCGTTTGCGTGCGCCTTCGGGTCTGGCGCGCTATGCGCCGTCCAATCGTTTCCGCGACCCGTGGCCGGGCGGGTGGTGGCGCATACGCGACATCATCGATTACGAGCTGGGCTTCGCGACCTCGCTGTTCTCGGGCGTCGTGCGCGAGCCTCAGTTGTACACGCGCACGGTGCTCGAGGCCGCGCGCCGAACCTGCGCCCTCGGTGAGCAAGACGGCGCGCCCGCGGCCTGGGTGATTCCCGCGGAGAATCGCGACGGCAATGCGGTCGTGCGTCTATGCGAATCGTTGCTGCGCACCGGAGTTGAAATCAAAAAGTCCACGAACGCGATCACCGCCGACGGACGCTCGCTCGCGCCCGGAGCCTTGGTGATCGCGCGCGGACAACCGGCCTGGCGCCATGTGCACGATCTATTCGAGATTCAGGCCTATCCTGGCGACGAGCCGCCCTACGACGTCGCAGGTTGGTCGTTGCCGACTTTGATGGGCATCGAGGCGATCGCCGCCACGAAGCTAGGCAGCGCTACTGCGGATTCGAAGCAGGACCTGCCGCTCGACCCGCCTGCCTTCGTGGCGCTGACGCGCTCCGAGGAGGCGCGGACACCGAGGAACTCTGCCGCCGATGAAAAGGCGGGCGACGTCGACGCGTGGCGCGCGTTGTTTGCCGGCCTGGAGCGCGGCACGCCCGGCGGATCCGACGCGGGGTCGAGTCTGAAATCAGGCGCCGCGCGTTGGAGCGTGCTGCCGCGCGTCGCGGTGTACAAGCCATGGACTGCCAGCATGGACGAGGGCTGGCTGCGCTGGACCCTGGAGTACTGCGGCTTGAAGTACGTGTCCGTGGACAACGCCAGGCTCAAGAGCGGCGACTTGAAACAGCTCTGCGACGTGCTCGTGCTGCCCGATCTTTCGAGCAGCAGCATCGACGAGGGTCACAGCTCTGGAGGTGTGCCCGAAGAGTACGCCGGCGGTCTCGAGCGCGAAGGACGCCAGGCAATCGAGGCCTTCGTTCGCGGCGGCGGGCGCCTCGTGGCTGTGGGGCGCGCCGCAGGTTGGGCGATCGAGCTGTTTCAATTGCCCTTGAAGGATGTGGCGCGCGGCAAAGACTCCGGCGACTTTTCTTGTCCGGGAAGCGTGCTTCGGGCGCGGCTGGAGCACACCCCGGGGGATCCGCTCTCTCCCGCGAGTTCGCGCATGGAGCACCTGTTCTTTTCCGGCAGCTCGGCCTGGGCCGAGGCGGAGTCCAAGTCCAAGGACGGGCCCGAGGTCACCATGCTCGCGACCTACGCGGCGAGCGACGTGCTGCACTCCGGTTGGATCCGCTCGCCGGCCGTGGTCGCCGGCAAGGGCGCCTGGGCGCGGGCCGACGTCGACATGGGCCGCGTGCACTTGTTCGCCTTCAGTCCCTACTATCGCAGCTGGTCACAGGGCACGTTCCATTGGCTGCTGCGCGCGATCATGGACACGCGTCAGAAATGAACCGGAGGTGGAGGCGCTGGAGTCTTGGGCTGTGCGCGCCGGTGGCGCTCGGCCTGAGCGCATGTCAGCAGACGCTCGACATGCCGCGCGCACTGCAGCGCTCGCCAGAGCCGCCGCCGGCGCAAATGGAGCTGCGCCGCGAGTATTGGGACAAGGCCTTGCCTCCCAAGCACCTGCGACGGGAGACCGAGGGTTTGGTGCAAATCGGCGGCGCGTTTCAGAAGAACGGTCGCGAGCGCAGCTACTTCCGCGGCGGCGCGGTGGAATTCGAACGCCATTGGTCTCGCGGCGAGCCCGCGGGCCTTTGGGAAACATGGTGGGAGAACGGAACCCTGCGTTCGCGCTGCGAATTCACTGCGGACGGACTCGAGACGGAAATGCACTTCTGGCACGAAAACGGGCAACTGGAGGCCCGCGGCTTGGGGCGCAACGGCAAGCGCGTCGGACAGTGGGAGTTTTTTCGCCCCGACGGTTCGAGGGAATCCGCCGGTGAACTCGTGGGCGGTCTGCGCGAGGGCCCGTGGTTTTTTTTCGACGAGGGCGGCGCGGTTCGCGAGTCGGGCAGCTACGCCAAGGGCGTCAAGGTCGGGCCGTGGAACGGGCGCTGATTGCGCGCGACCGCTAGCGGAAGTCGTTCTCGGTGGCCTCGGCGCGAGCGTCGATTTCCTCGCGCGAATGGACCGGCCCCGAGCCGATGCCCGGGCAGCACTGGCGCACCGGACCGTCCCAGCGTTCGCGCTCCAAGTTCGAGCGCCAGAATGGCCACGTGCGGCATTGCATCGGGCGCACGGAGTAGATCGAGCAGCGCGCCCCAGCGTCGAGAAATGGACACTGCGGCGCGTCCATGCGCAGGGTCGGAAAGTGACCGGGCTCCTTCGTGCAAAAGCGCGCGAGGAACTCTTCGGGACTGATGCCCAGGAAGCGCGGAATGGCCTCGAGGTCCTTCGGTCCGAGGTTCACGAACGAGTAGTCGCCGTGGTTGCGACAGCAATTGCCGCACTGCGTGCACTCAAAGCGCAGGCCGCTCGCGTACCAAGCCTCGGGCCTTTCTTCCGCGCTCACTTGGCCGGTTTTTCGTCCGCGGTTTTCGTCGACGCTTTGGCTTTCGTCCACGTGGGCGGACGCGGCGCGCGGTCCATGAGCAGAACGAGCACTGCCATCGACGTGCCGTAGTTGCGCGTGCGGGGAAACACGCGATCGTCCCAGGTGCCGTCCTCGTCGCGTGTGCGCAGCAGCGTCTCGAGCATCCGCTGGCGCAATTCGTCGCGCGCTTTTTCCGGCAAGAACTCAATGGCCTGGGCCGTGTAGGCGTGGGCGTAATAGAAGTAGTAGGGCGCGATGCCGTAGGGCCCCTCATGGGTTCCGGACTTCTTGCGCCGCGCTTCGAGATCGTCCCAGTGCTCGAAGAAATTCTGCGCCGAGGCGCGCACGCGATCGAGCGAGGAAGCGCCGAGCAACCACAGCGTGCCCTCGCATACGCCGACCCGACCCGAGGCGCCCGCCAGCGAGGCGGTGGTTTTGCCCGACATGCCCAGTCCGCTGGGTTCCTTCGAACCGCCGGAGTAGACGAAGGCGCCGTCGCCGTGACGGGCGCGCAGCAAGGAGTCCCGGCCGCGCTCGAACAGTTCTTCGGGCACGCTCTCGCCTTGGCTGCGCGCGAGGAGCAGCGACTGGAGCACCGGCGCGGTCACGAAGGGCGCCGCCTGCGTGTGATTGGCGTAGTTCCAGCCGCCGCCAGGGATTTCTTCGGTTGCAAGCGTCGCCACCAAGGTCGAAATCCAGCGCTCGCTGTCGGCCTTGTGCTCACCGAGGAGTTTCGCCGCGCGCAGTTCGCACAGGAACGCCAGCGCGTAGGTGTGTCCCCAGACGCGCACGTCGTAAGCGTCCTCGGTACTGGGCCGCATCAACTCGTGGTCGAGCAGGCGCAGGACCGAGGTCTGTCCGCGCGCGATTGCCTCCAACGCCGTCGGGTTTTTCGGCGCGGCGTAGATCAGAGTCGTTGCGACGATGCTCGTTCCGCCGACGCGATAACCCACGGGGATCTCGCGCTTCACGCGGTACACGCCTTCGTAGGGCCATTCGCCTTCTTCCTGGATCGCGATCAACTGGGCCACGGCTTCGTCGATCAGAACCGAGCGCGCAGGTGTTTCGCGCGCAGCCTGCTTCGCCTCAGCGACCTCGGGTGCAGGTTGTTGCGGAGCAAGAAATGCGAGCGCAGCCACGGCAAACATGTGCATGTCGATTCCTCGGCGAGGCGGGGGCGGGGAGGGCAACGGGCGTGGGGGAGCCTACCAATCCGCACCTTGGTTCCGCGCGCGAACCTCGACTGCGTCAGTAGGGAATACGCGAAGCGTTCTGGCGCCAGAGCGAGAACGCCTGATCGGACAATTCCGGTAGGGCACCATGAAGCGGCAAGGCGCGCTCCCCCAGCGGCAAACTGAGTTCCGCGTACAGTCGCTCGTCGTCGAATCCCGCAGTCGCCGCGTGGGTCCGCGTCGCGCAAAAGACGATCCGCGAGACGCGCGCCCACCAGGCCGCGGCGAGGCACATGGGGCAGGGTTCGCAGCTGGTGTAGAGCACTGCGCCTGAGAGCGTGTGACTAGCGCTCGCCGCGCAGGCCGCGCGCAGCGCGATCACTTCCGCGTGTGCTGTGGGATCGCGGTCCAGGGTCACGCGGTTGGCACCCTCGCCGAGCACCACGCCGTCCCGGGCGACCACTGCGCCGAAGGGACCGCCGCCGGATTTCGCCGACTCGCAGGCCAGGCGCACGGCGTGTTGGAGCAGGGCATTGTCCTTGGAGGTGTCCATGGACCGTCCATCGTGCATTGTGCTGCGGCGGGGGAACAGGCTCTGTCCCTCACGTCGCGCCATGGGATCGGCGAACGAACCGAGCATTTCGATTCGCAGGGCGGGCTTTTCGAGGCGCGCGGCGGCGACGGCAGGGGAGTCTGCTTCGAACGGGCCGTTACAGCCCGCTAGTTCCCGCCAAAGCTCAGCCGCAACTCCAACGTCGCTTCCCCGGATAGGCTGACCTCTGAGCTTGCCGCTTGGCCGTCGTGGTTGGTGGCCGTGACCGTGTAGCGCCCAGGTCCCAAGGGACCCACCGTCTGCACGGTTCCGCCGGCCAGTTCGTTCTGCCATACCGTGCACTCGCGATTCTGCTCATCGCGCACGGAAATCGCGGCGCCCACGGGCGTGCCGTCGCTCTCGAACACCGACACAGTCAGGGTCGTGCCGCGCCGCAGGTTGAAATCGGCCCGCGCCGTTTCGCGCGCGACGATGCGCACGGAAGCCTCTGGGCTGATCTCTCCCTGGCCCATTGCGCGCACCGTCCACGTGCCAGCGGCCAGGCCGCTGAAGGAGTAGCCCCCGCTGTCATTCGTGTATGCCGTGAGATCGTCGCGGGCCGCGCCCGAGGCGTCGCGGAAGACCACGAAGGCCTCGCTGGCTGGACGGCCGTCGGCGTTGAGGACGACTCCATGCAGGCTGCCGCCGACTCCGAGGCGCACCTCGACGCCGCTGACCGTCGCGCTCTCCTGCAGTTCCACGCGCACGAATTCTCGGCTGTAAGCAACTCCCTCGGACTGCGCGGACGAATCTCCCATGGCCGAGATCGAGTACACGGCACCGGGCAAGCCATCGAACCGGAATCCACCGGTTTCATCGGTCTCGACCCCCCCGTTGACGCCGTCCGAGCGCAGTTCGGTGGATTGACGCTCCAGTGACAGACTCACCCAACATTCGTTCACGGGCATCCCGTCGGGCCCGAGCACACGTCCACTGATCACGCCCGAGGAGAGCTCGAGGTCGAGCGAGTATCTCTGAACCTCGGGAATCTCCACCGGCCGAGAGTGTGCCGTGTCACCGTCCTCTCGACTGGTCGTGATCGAGTACGGGCCGGGCTGGTCCAGCGTCATGCGGTAGGCACCCCGACCGTCGCAGCGCGCGACCTTTTCATCAGGGCTGCCGTTCTCGCCGCGGAAGTGCGCCCTCACCAGCGCCGCGGCCACAGGTGTCGCGCCGCTGCGCACGAACCCGTGCAATTCGACAGGGGCCCGCGGGGGTGTGCCGAGCACAACGTGCGCTGTCTTGCCTTCGACGACTTCGACGTTCGCCGTTTTTTGCAGCGAAGAGCGGATCTCCCAGTCGTCTTCCTGCGCGTCAGCGGCCTTCAGTTCCGCGTCCGCGGGCTCGAGCGTGACCTGCCACGTTCCGGGCTCGAGCCCTTGAAGGGTCGCGCGGCCCGACGAGTCGGTGCTCGCCTGGCGCCATTCGGATCCAGAGGAGGTGCTGTAGGCCGAGACCGATCGGCCCGCGCGCTGAGCGTTGCTCAAGGGATGCAGCTCGACGATCAAGCGCCCGCCCTCGCGCAGCTTGAGCGTCAAGGAATCGAGCACCTGTCCGCTACCGAGTTCGATTTCCATGCTCTCGCTCGCCACGAACCCCTCGCGAGTCGCAATCAGGGTATTGCGGCCCACGGGCGCGGACTTGATCTCGAAGCGTCCCTTGGATTTGCTGCGCGCCTCCACGGATTCCAAGTACATCTCTGGATCCGATCCGAATGCCGCCAGAGGTTGCAACTCAACCGTCGCTCCCACCGCGGGCGAACCGTCGGGCGCCAGCACGACGCCGCGCACCACGGCTGCGCGCGATAACACGATCGTGCCCAGGGACGAATTCCCCGGCAGGCGCACACTCAAATCGGCCGAGGGAAGCTGGCCCGCGGCTCTGACCGAGACGAGCCAGTCACCGGCGGGCAGACCTTCGAGTACGAAATTCCCGTCGGCCGCGTCAAACCGTCCAAGCACGTCGTCACCGAGTACGGAGTCAGCGTGGCGTGCGTCCTCGGCAGCCGTGGCCACCACGACGAAGCGCTTCACCGCAGTCCCTAGGTCGTCGACGACACGACCTGTCAGTGAATGGCCTGGCTGCAGGGTCAGCACGAGACCGTCGCTGCCCGGGGAGACGTCTTCGAGCATCGCCGTCCACTTTGTCCGGCGCACATTGGGCTTCTCTACTGACTCTTCTTCTCTCTCGCCCGCAGGCGCCGGATCCAGCGCGCGCTCCGCAGCTGCCGCGGCGACGAGGACCGTGCGGGACCCGAGTCCAGCGATCGAAAACTTGCCGTCGGCGCCCGTGACGAGTCGTTCCGAGTCCGAGAGGTCTGAGCTCTCGTCTTCTTCGCTCTCGTCCATAGGCGTCACGCTGACTCGGGCCTTCTCCACTGCAGTGCCGTCCGGCCAGAGCACGCGCCCGGAAACGAAACCGCCCCGGGCCATTCGCAGCTCGATTCCCTTGCGAGTCTCGCCTGCCGCGAGTGTGCCGAGTTCCAACTTCACAGGCAGATAGCCCTGCTTCTCAGCGCCAAGGACGATCCGCCCCGGTTCTGTCCGCGGCAGATCAAAGACACCGGTCTTCGCGTCGCTCAGCCCGCCGCCCCAGGAGGTGTTGTCGCCTTCACCGATGGATGACTCGACCATCACGTTGGCGCCTCCGACCGGCAGGCCCTGCTCGTCGAGCGTGATGCCCACAAGTCGCAGCCCCAGCTTCATCTCGAGCTCGATTTCCGCGGCCATTCCGGGTTCCACGGAGATCTCAACGGACGACCCCGCCCACGTCGGCGTCGTGCAACTGACGGAGCACTTCATCCCGGCGGGCACACCGCGCAACTCGAAGCGCAAATCTGCGCCGAGCTTGGCGCTGCGCCGCACCGTCTCGAAGGACGAGTCACGCGACCAACCCCACAGGTCGGCAGTGGACTTCTCGATCTCGCTCGCCACGTCGCTCGCGCCCGCGGGCGGCACGATGACACCGAGGACGCGGCCGCCGAGTTCGGGCTCAAGCGTGTGCTCGTTGGGTTTGACCCCCGGCTTGACCCGCACGGGACTGGCGAGGAACAGGTGCGGCGCGTCGATCGCGAGCCGGCCCGTCTTTGTGTCCTTCGAGAAGGCGACGCGGAAAGAACCGTCGGTGCCCACGGTCGCGCGGTGGAATTCGCGGTTCGAGAATTTTTTGCCCTCGGCGATCACCTCGACGATTTCGCCCGGCGGCGTGCCCGCGGGGAAGACCAGCGTGCCGCTGACCCACTGGGCGCCGGCCAGTTCCAAATCGCCGAGGGTGGCCGCCACCGAGCGCTCCGAGGCCGTGGCATCCCCAGGATCCGCGCGTTCGCCCGCTGAGCGCTTCGGAGTCGGTCCCGGCGTCTGCGGCGATTCAATGGCATCGGCGCTCGCTGACACGGCGCGCGACAAGGAGGCTTCCGCTGCGATCGCCGTTTCTCCTGCTTGCGCCTCCGTGCGCAGGAACGCATAGGTCAGGAACCCGAGTCCGACGGCGAGAGCGAGGATCAAGGCGATCAGCGGCAAGGAAGATCGTTTCAGCATGGGAATTTGCTCCAGGAACATCTTACGCGGGTAGGAGCTGCCCGTCCCTTGGACGGTGCCATGACGGTGGGGCAGGCAGTACTCTGTGACCACCGATGAACCGCACCAAGCTGCCCGCACTGCCGCGCTCCGGCGACGACGACCACGGCCCCGAGGCCCGCAGCGCGCGACTGGAATTGGCGCGCGCCGCCTGCGGCTCGAAACTCGAGCCCCTCGATGGGGCGCAGGTGGATGCCCGCAGCGCACGCGGCAACATCGAAAACATGATTGGGTTCGCCCAGGTGCCGCTCGGACTCGCCGGGCCGCTTTGCGTGGACACGTCCGCGGGCTGGCGCGAAGTTTACGTGCCGATGGCGACCAACGAGGGCGCGTTGGTGGCGTCGCACTCGCGCGGGATGCGCCTGCTCGGCGCCGGCGGCGGCGCGCGATCGCGTGTCCTCAAGCAGGGCTTGACGCAGAATCCGATGCTGGTCTACCCAGACGCTGCAGCGGCGACGCGCGCCGGGCAACTGGTCTGCGAGCTGCTGCCGCAGTGGCGCGAGGAATTGGCGCAGCGGTCGCAGCACGGCGCGCTGACCGACGCGCGCGCGCAAGTGCTCGGCAGGCGCTTGATCCTGCGACTCGAGTACACCACGGGCGACGCCATCGGGATCAACATGGCTGCGCAGTCCGCGGATTTCTGCTCGCGCTCCCTGGCGCAGCACAGCGCAGCGCTCGCGTGCTACGTCCACGGTCAGGACGTAGAAAAGCGCGCCAACGCACGCGCGTTGATCGAAGGCCGCGGTCGCAGCGTCGTCGTGGACGCGACGATTCCGCGCGCGGCCTTGGCGGCGCTGGCGCGCACGACTCCCGAGGCGCTCGTGGATCTGCACCGAACCTACTGCCTGGGTTTCGCGCAACTGGGTACGCAGAACTGGCTGGTGCAGAGCGCCAACGGACTGGCAGCGGTGATGCTCGCCTGCGGTCAGGACGTGGCCTACTTGCCCGAGTGCGCCACGGGTTTCTTGGACCTCGAGCGCACGAATGCGGGCGACTTGTACGCCAGCGCGACGTTGCCGTCGTTGTTGGTGGGCACGGTGGGCGGCGGGTCCCAGAAAGGCACTGCCGCGGCGTGCCTGGAGATCCTGGGCTGCTCAGGCGACGGCCACGGGAACACGTTTGCCGAGATCCTCGGCGCAGTGGTGCTCGCGGGAGACCTGTCGCTGCTTGCGGCATTTGCGAGCCACGAGTTCGTCGCTGCCCACGAGCGCCTGGGACGCAACCGACCGCCGAAGACACATTAGTCGATCTCGGCGTAACCGGGGCTAGCAATTGCGTGTAGTGTCGATCGTGAGCTTCGGCGGCCCACAGGGCCAGCGGTGTGCTCCGAATGGCTGAGGGGGCAACCGGCTCCCTTCAGTTTTTTTTTGCGACCCCTAATGGAGCAACGGCCATGGCCCGGCAATGGATTCTGAGTGCTGCGATCGCGTTCGTCCTCGCCCAAAACGCCTCGGCCCAGACCTTCTGCTGGTCGGAGAGCGTGGACAACGCAACGCTGGGTCTTGGAGTTGGGGTCTCCTGCACCCACGGGCCACCGAATTTCTTCGCCACTAGCAACGAATTCTGGCGGAGGTACAACCCGAGGATCCGCGGCATGGGCGCTGATTTCGAGGTCCGCAGCGTCACTTTTGGCGTCGAGGATTCAACACCTGGATCCACGGTGCAGCCCGCGACCCTGCGCATCTTCCGCGACCCGACTCCAGGCAATCCCGCGCCCCAGGTGCACCTCGTGCTGCTGCGCGAGGAGGTGATCGATGTGCCGCACCTGAACGGCGGGCTGATCACCCACGTGTTCAGCACACCCGTAGCGTGCGATGCCATGGGCAGCGCCGACCTCGTGCTCCAACTGGCGATCCCGGACGGGCTGACGGGGCAGAACCGTTTCTTCTTCGGCGGCAACACTGCGGGTCAACATTCGCCTACCTACATCAGCTCAAGTCCGTGCGGGCTGGTGGAACCTACCGATCTGACCAGCATCGGTTTTTGGAACTCTCACATGATCTTCGACGTGTGCGGGGCGCAGACCAGTCAGCTCTCGACCGTCTACTGCACGGCCAAGGTCAACTCGCTCGGCTGAACGCCGGCGATTTCCTACCTCGGGGTACCGAGCGCGAGCGCGGGCTTCGGTTTCAGGATCAAGGGCAGCAACGTGATCAACAATAAGCCCGGTGTGCTGATCTACAGCGACACCGGCCGTGACGCCTCGCCGTTTCGCGGTGGTTTCCGCTGCATCAACGTGCCGATCCGGACGACGGTGGCAATGAGCTCCGGCGGCAATCCGCCGCCGAACGACTGCTCCGGCGTGTATTCGCTCGACATGAACGCCTTTGCAGTCGGGAGCCTCGGCGGTGCGCCGCAACCGTTCCTGATCGCGCCAGGCACGACCGTCAACGCTCAGTTCTGGGGCCGCGACAACGGCTTCCCGGCGCTCAACCGTTCGATGCTCTCCGAGGGTCTGGAGTTCGTCGTCGGTCCGTGATCCGGGCGGGGCTGCCAGCTTCAAGTTGACGGCCCTGAGCTGAACCGAACGCAGAGTCCGACATCCCTAGCGGTGGTCCGCACCGATCGTAGGCATCCGGTGCAGACAGCTCCGCGGGCATGCTAATTCAGCAGGCGCCCGCCACTGGATCCTTGTCCTGCGCTGGCCCGTGAGGGCGAGCCGGCGTCAGTTCCCACCGCCAGAGAACAACAGGACGACACCGGGCCTTCGTGCGCGGGGCCGCTGATTCAACATGGCAGTCGAGGCGCCCATGCCAGGGGGCAGCGAATCGAGCGAGAGCACTGGGGAAGCTCCGAGTGAGCATCTGGCCCCAAGCTTGCTACTCTGAGCGGCCCGGTGGTCCGCGCTTGAACGCCAGTCTTCTCCTCGCCATCGCCACGCTCGCGCTGGTCATCGGGCCGCTCCTCGAGCGGCTTGCGCGCAATCAGCCGCGCATCGCGGGCCTCGTCGATGGCTTGACCGTGGGTGGGATCGTGGTCGTGGCGCTCTTGCATTTGATGCCTGAGTCCACAGCGCACCTTGGCCTGTGGGCGCCGCTTCTGCTCTTGGTGGGGCTGTACCTGCCGCTGATCACGGAACGCGCCCTGGTCAAGCGCTGGCAGGGGTGGCGGATCACGGTGGGGGCCCTGATCCTGGTTCTGTTTGTCGCGCACCTTTTGGTGGAGGGCGCGGCACTGGCTTCCACCGCGAACAACGAGCGGCTGGCCCTGGCGACCGTAATTGTCGTCGCTGGCCACAACCTGCCCCTGGGAGTGCTGCTCTGGGGGCAGACTCGCCGGCGCTTCGGACGCGCGTGGTCCATGGTCGTGATCGGCGCCGTGGCCGCGATCACCTGGTTTGGCCCGCTGCTGCCGATCAATTCTCTGGCGTTTTCGGCAATGTGTTCCGCGCTGCTTGCGGGCGGACTGCTGCACTTGGTGCTGCAACACGATTCCGGCCCGACGGAACCGGCGGACCGCGCGGTGCGCAGTACCTGGGGCGCGATCGGCGCCGTGGGGGCGGCGTGGATCCTGATCGTCTACCTCGGCGCCCACGAGGAGGGGCACTCCGACCACGCCCACGGCGGTGCGGAGTTGCACCTGGAGTTCATGGATCTGTTCCTTGAGACCGCGCCACTGCTGCTTCTGGGCGTGATCGGCGCAGGATTGATCGAGGCCTTCCTGCCCGACGTGGCCACGCGCTGGCTTGCGCGCGGATCGAGCTTGAGCCAGACCCTGCGCGGCGTCGCTGTGGGCGCGCCGATGCCGGTGTGCTCCTGCGGCATCCTGCCGATCTACCGGGCACTGATCCAACGCGGCGTTCCAGCTACCGCGGCCATGGCTCTGCTCGTATCGGCGCCGGAAATTGGCATCGATTCCATCGTGCTTTCCTTCGCCTTGCTCGGCGGCGAAACCACGTTGGTGCGCGTCTTGTGTGCGCTGATCCTGGCCATCGTGATCGGCTGGTTTGTGGGACGCATGGCCGCGCGCAGTGGGCCCGCCGCGGTCGAGGGCCCTGCGCTCAAGCGACCGCCGCCTGGAATTGCCGGCGTGGCGCGCGGCCTGTACGAGACTTGGTCACACCTTGGCCCGTGGATCCTCTTGGGGCTCTTCGCCACGGTGTTCTTCAAGCCACTGATGACCAGCGACGCCACTGCCTGGGCGCGTTCGATCGCCCCGTGGCAGCAGGTGATCGTGCTCAGTCTCGTGGGCATGCCGTCGTACATATGCGCCACGGCGGCGACGCCCTTTGCGGCGCTGCTGCTCGTCAGCGGCTTCAGCCCAGGCGCCGTGCTCGCTTTCCTGTTGACGGGGCCGGCCACGAACTGGACCACGTTCATGGCCCTGCGCCAGTTGCACTCGACGCGCGTGGCCCTGGCCTTTGCGGGGACCGCGTTGGTGGCGACCTTTGCATTGGGCGTCAGCGTCAACGCGCTCTTCTCCACCGAGAGTCTCGCGCCCGCGGATCACGCCGAGCATTCCGCCGGACCCGTGGCCCTCATCAGCGCGGGACTCCTTTGTGCCCTGACCCTGTGGGTGCTGATCAAGGAGGGCCCGCGCGGTTTTCTGTCGCAGTTGACGCCCGGAGGCGATGCCCACGATCACGGCCCGCCGTCGAGCCACGGCCCAGACGACAAGGGATCCGCAGGGCACGGGCACGAGCACAACAAGCATTGCGCCGGCACCTGATCTCGCAGCCCGTTGAAAAAGTCCCTACTACGGCAAGACGTGCTTCGGCGCCGCGTCGTTGCGCTCGGAAAGTCGTGCTCCGTGGCCAGGAAGGCCGCACCCCACTGCGAAGGCTCCGCAGGAGCCTTCACTGCGAGCGCTTCGCGCTCTAACGCGGGGACCCCTGCGCAACTTTCTGTCGCGCTCCTTGCTCCGCCTTCGCACGCCTTGCCTCGCGACGGGACTTTTTCAACAGACTCCTAGCGGTCCGCAACGACCAGTTCGGGAGCAGGCTTCGCCCCCCTTCGCCGCCCTCTTCGCAATGGGGCTGCTTTGCTCCTCCTCGGCGTATACCGGCGGATACGCGATCGTCGTCGCGCCTTGCCCGGCGAGGAAGGACGACGAATCCTGCTCGCGAACTGGTCCCTACAGCCCACTAGTCGCCCGCCGAACGAGTCCCCCCCTGCGGCAAACGTCGCCGCGCCGTCGCGCGCTCTGCCTCGCTGCGGGACTCCCTCGAAGGACTCCCAGGCCTCGCCAAGCCCCAAGTCCGACGCGCTGACTTGACCCCTGGGGTGCGCTCGCTACCTTATTCGCCCTCCGGAGTCTCCACAGCCCGACCGCGGTCCGGCCGAGACTTCGAAGGATTCCATTTTCGGTCGGCCTTGAATTCCGACCCGATTCCACGTTGGAGCCCGTCCGGGTTTCCGCCGTTCAACTCTCCTCGACGCCCATGCCGCCGACCGTCATCACCCAAAAGCCCGTCAACAACTCGCCGACCGCCAAGCGGCTGTGCTCCCACCGCAACATCGGGATCATGGCGCACATCGATGCGGGAAAGACGACGGTCACTGAGCGGATCCTCTTCCTGACGAAGAAGATCCACAAGATCGGCGAGGTCCACGACGGTGAGACCACGATGGACTACCTGGAGGAGGAGCGCAAACGCGGGATCACGATCCAGTCCGCCGCCACCAGCGCCGAGTGGCGCGGCCACTCGATCAACATCATCGACACTCCCGGGCACGTGGACTTCACCGCCGAAGTGGAGCGCTCCCTGCGCGTGCTCGACGGCGCCGTTGCGGTGTTCGACGGCGTCAACGGCGTTGAGGCCCAGTCCGAGACCGTCTGGCGCCAGGCGGACCGCTACAAGGTTCCGCGCCTGTGCTTCATCAACAAGCTCGACCGCACCGGCGCTGACTTCAACTACTCGGTGCAGACCATCATCGATCGTCTCGGTGCGCGCCCCGTACCGATTCAGATGCCGGTGGGCATGGAGAAAAACTTCCGCGGCATCGTCGACCTGGTGACGATGCGCTACTACGAATTCATCGGCGACGACAACAAGCAGGAGACGCTGGAGTCCGACGTCCCCGCTGACGTCCTCGATGAAGCCAAGGCCGCCCGTCACAAGATGCTCGAGGCCGCCGCGGAGAACGACGAGCAACTGCTCGACATGTTCGTCGAAGACAAGGAAATGCCCGCGGATTTGGTGCTCGCGGCCCTGCGGCGCGCCACCATTGCGATGCAGATCACGCCGGTGGTCTGTGGGTCGGCGCTCAAGCACAAGGGCGTGAATTTCCTGCTCGACGCGGTGATCAACCTGCTTCCCCATCCCCAGGACCTGCCGCCGATCATGGGCACCCTGCCGCGCTCCGACGAGGCGGTCGTGCGCTCTGTGGACGACGCTGAGCCGATGTGTCTCCTGGCGTTCAAGACGATCGCCGAGCCCACCGGCGACTTGACTTTCGTGCGCGTGTACTCGGGCGTGCTCAGCGCCTCGACGCGCGTGCTCAACCCGCGCACGGGCAAGAACGAGCGCATCGGCCGGGTCGTGCGCATGCACGCCAACAAGCGCGAGCCGATCGACGAACTGCGCTGCGGCGACATCGCGGCAGTGGTCGGTCTCAAGAACACGTACACGGGCGACACCCTGTGCGATGAGGACAAGCCGATCCAGCTGTCCAAGATCCAGTTCCCCGAAGCCGTCATTGCCATGTCCCTCGAGCCCAAGAAGTCGTCTGACCGCGACAAGCTCGGCGAGATCATCGGCCGCATGATGCGCGAGGATCCGACCTTCCGCGCCCAGACCAACGAAGCCACGGGCGAGTTGGTCATCTCAGGGATGGGCGAGTTGCACCTCGAGGTGATCACGCACCGGATCCAGAACGATCACAAGTGCGACGTCGTCACCGGCAAGCCCAAGGTGGCCTACAAACAGCGCCTGGCGCGCAACGTCGAAACCGAAGCGCGCTTCATCCGCCAGTCCGGTGGACGCGGGCAGTTCGCCGTGATCTGGGTGCGTTTCGAGGCCGCATCGACCGAGGGCGGCGGGTTCGAATTCGTCGATGGCATCAAGGGCGGATCCGTTCCGCGCGAGTACATCCCCGCCGTGGAGAAGGGCCTGACCGAGGGCTTCAACTCCGGTGGCCGCACAGGCTTTCCCTTCGTCAACGTCCGCGCGACATTGTTCGACGGCAAGTACCACGACGTGGACTCCAGTGAAATGTCGTTCCAGTCGGCCGGCGTGCTGGCCTTCCGCCAGGCGGCGGACGGCAACGTCTCGCTGCTCGAGCCGATCATGAAGATCGAAGTGCGCGTGCCCGAGGAATACATGGGCGGCGTCGTGGGCGACCTGAACAGCCGCCGCGGCGAGGTCAGCGATGTGGACGCCCTGGGCAACTTGCGGATTATCCGCGCCCTGGTGCCGATCGCGGAGATGTTCGCCTACTCGTCCGCCCTTCGCGGGGCGACGCAGGGCCGTGGCTCTTACGCCATGGAACTTCACGAGTACCGCGACGTGCCGCGCAACATCGCCGAGAAGATCCTCGACTCGAAGCGCGAGCCCGAGAAAGACTGAGCCCGTGGCCGCCCTCCCGGCGGCGGAGCGAACGCACCCATGACACGCACAGCACGCCGGCGCTGGAGTCGCGAGCTCCAGTTCGAAGTGGACGGAATTGCCGTGGGCCCCAACGGTCCGGTGCTCGTGCACGTCTACGAACCGCCGGCGGGCGAGCGCTGGATCGACGCCGCAATCCCCGGAAAACTCGGGGCGCTCGATCGCAACAGCGGCGAAATCCTGTGGGTTTCGCCCTGCGAAGTGGGCTACGGCCGCGGCTTCGGCGCGGGTTTTGGACCCCAGGAAGACGCGATCGTCGTCGGGCCCTCGGCCAACGGCCATCGCATCGTGCGCATGGCGCTCGCCAGCGGCGAGTTGCGCGATGCGCGCGCGATTCCGGCCTTCGACGATGCGATCATTTTCGATGACATCGCGGTGACGGCGTCCAAGCGACGCGTCATGGCGATCGACACGCGCACCTTGCAGGAGCGCTGGAGCTACTCCAAGGACAACGAGCGCTACCACAACATCGCGCGCGAGGGCGGACGCGTGTTCGTGGTCGCTTCAAACGAGAAGACGAAGAAACAGGGCCTGATCGTGCTCGACGCGAAGAGCGGCAAGTTCGACTGTTCGCTGTTGCCCGCGGAGCAACCTGTGATTCACGACCTGGCCACCGATCCCCGGGGCTTGACCGTTCTGCTCGACAACTTGACCGCCGCCCTGCCGCGCGAGGCTCTGATCGAGTACTTGCGCAAGGAAGAGGATCAAGAACTCGGCGCCGGACTGGCGCTCGTGGCGCTGGATCCGCGCGCAAGAGCCGGTGATGCGCCGCTGTGGTACGAGGCCCTGGAGACCGAGGAAGACGGCGAATTCCCCGAAGTGGCCGTCCACGCCGACGCTGGGCGCCTGTACGTGGTCAAGGGCGCGCTGCTGGAGGCGCGCGATGGCCTGAGCGGCCGTCTGCTTGACCAATGGGCCGTCCCGGGCCTCGACGAGCGCGTGGCGTGGTCCGTGGCCCAGGGCGCGTGCCTGGTGGCGGAAGAGACGCGCGTCTCCATTTTCGAACTGCCCGCCTGAGCGAGCGTCGCGACGCCTGACGTACACGCGGTCTAGCGCCGCGCGCGGCCGCGCCGGCCCAGGCAATTTCGCGGCACCTCGCGCCAGCCTTTCCCGTCCAATCGCGAACGGGGTATCCTGTTCGGCCCAAGTTTCCGTTTTCCCGCCAGCTCGGCGGCGTCTCCGCACTCGCGTGCGAGAGGCCTCGCCTCACTCGACCCAGGAGTCAACCTGTGACCTCCCCCAAGATCGTTGCGCAAATCTCCCGCGAATTCTCGGCACGGCCTGAGCACATCCACGCCGCCCTGGAGATGCTCGACATCGGCATGCTGGCGCCGTTCATCAGCCACGTTCGGCGCGAGCCTTGCGGAGTGATGAGTGAGAGCTTCGTGCGGCGCATCGCCCACCGGCGCACGGAGCTTGAGGAACTCGATCGCCGCCGCGCCACGATCATGCGCATGGTCGAGGCCAGTGCGACGTCCACGCCTGCGGACCTCGAGCGGGTCGACAATTGCATGGACCGTTTCGAGCTCGAGGACCTGTTCGTGCCCCATCGCCGGCCTGAGCTGGAAGTGCAGCACGCCCTCGATCGCGGCCTGGGCAAATTGGCCGACCTGCTGGTCGAGCCGATGCCGCGGCCCGCGAAGGTCGTCGAGGATGAAGCCAAGCAGGAGCTCGATGCGGCCGCGGCAGAATCCTCGGCGGAGGCGGCGGATGAAGCCAGCGCTGCAGCCGAGGCTGCCCAGCACATCGATGGCGGCGACGCTGCACATCACGTGACTGAGGAGGAACACGGCGGCGACTCGAACGATTCCGGCAGCGAATCGGAGTCGACGCCAGAAGTCCACGCCGCGGACGGCGCCACCTGGGAAGGCCGGCCCGAGAAGGTGGACGAGGAAGGCTCGAGTGTTTCCGAGCCGTCGAACACGCCGGAAATCGTGCCGCTCACCGATCACGTCGAGCTGACTCCGGCACTGGCGCGGGCCTGCGCGCCCTTCGTCAACCCCGACCGTGGTATCCACACTGAAGCCGAGGCCCTGTCGGGAGCCATGCGCATCCTCTCCGATCGCCTCGGCCGCGACGCGCGCCTGCGCGGGCTCGTGCGCCGACTGCTTCGCAAGCACGGCGTGCTTTCCGTGCGCGCCTCGGGCCGCGAGGGGAAGGTCGGCCGCCACAAGCCGCTCTTGAAGTTGCGCCAACCGGTGCGCCAAGTCCAAGGCCATCGCCTGCTGGCAGTGCGTCAGGCGCAAAAGGAACGGGCGGTCACGACGGTGATCACGCTCGACGTGCGGCAGGTGCTGCCCAAGGTGCGCTCGGCCCTCGGCCGTCACACACATCCGGACTTTGCAAACGTGCTGGACATCATCGCGCGACAGTCACTGGAACGTCGGCTCCTGCCGGTGGTCGAGGCCGACGTGCGCCTGGAACTCAAGGAGCGCGCGGACGAAGAAGCGCTGCGCTTCCTTGCCCAGCACCTGCGCGAAATGCTGCTCTCGCCGATCTGGGGACCCTACCCGGTGGTCGGCGTGGATGTCGGCCCCAAGGGCGACCTCACCCTGTGCGCCATCGATGCACATGGCCAGCCCGTCTCGAAGGGGCGCACCCTGGAGGATGGCACCGTCGAAACCGTGTCCGCCGTGCGCCTCGAATTGGAGGGCAAGGACGACGCTGCTCTGGCCGCGGAATTGGAAGCAGGCCTGGGCCTGCTTGGCGAAACTGCGATGCGCATGTTTGCCTTCGGACATGGCAAGAACATGCGCGCAGGCCTGACGCGCTTCCGCCAGATCCTGCGCGCCGGCGGACGCGAAGATTCCTTCGCCTTCATCGTCAATGACTCAGGTCTGTCGAGCTACGCGAACTCGGAACTGGCTCGCTCGGAACTTGCGAACTTCTCCGTTCCGCAGCGCATGGCCATCAGCCTGGGCCGCCGACTTCAGGATCCTCTGGGCGAATTCCTGAAGGTCGACCCGCGCCACCTCGGTGTGGGCTCGGAGCAGGGACTGGTCAGCAAGGCCAATGTGCGCCGCGTCTTCAACGACGCCATTCAATCCGCGGCGTCGCTGGTGGGTTGTGATGTCAACCGCGCCAGTCCGATGTTCCTGGAGCACCTGCCCGGCCTCGATCGCGAGGCCGCCAAGCGCATCGTGGCACGCCGCGCCGAGAGGCCGTTCGAAAGCCGCGAAGAATTGCGCCAGGACGGTCTGCTCAACGAAGGTCAGTGGATCAACTCGATCGCATACCTGCGCATCAAGGGGTCCACCGAGCCGCTTGACGCCACAGCGCTGCACCCCGAGCAATACGAGCTCGCCCGGCGCGTGATCGAGGCCGGCGGAGTCAGCGTCGCGGAAGCACTGGGTAGCCCGGGCTCCACCAAGGGCATGCGTCGCGCCGACTTCGGCGTCGACGACCTCACCTGGCGCGACTTGATGCGCGAGATCTCTTTCCCGGGCCGCGATGGTCGACTGCGCTTGTTCGCCGTGCGACTGATCGATCCGGCGACTGATCCGGTGACCCTGGTTCCCGGCCGCACCCTGGAGGGCGTCGTCACAAACGTCGCCAGCTTCGGCGCGTTCGTGGACGTGGGACTGGCCCAGGACGCGATGATCCACATCAGCGAGATGTCGGATCGCTACGTGCGCGATGCGCGCGAAATCCTGGCCGTGGGACGCACCGTGCGCGTGCGCATCGTGGATCCCTCGACCCAGCGCATGGCGGTCAGCCTCAAGAATGTGGCCGAGCCCGAGCGCGAGCCGCGCAAGGAACGCGCTCCGCGTGCTCCGCGCCCGGAAGGCGAAGGCGGCGATCGTGGCGAAGGCTCAGGCCAGCGCGGCGCTCGTCCGCGGGGCAATTGGCGCGACAAGGAACCGCGCAAGCCCGAGGCCCCGGTGCGCGCCGCGGTTTCGCGCCGCGACGGACTAGGCAGTTCAGGCGGCGGGCGCAAGGAGCGCTTCGGGGGTGGGGGTGGCGGCGGCCGCGGAGGTCCCAAGCGCGACCGCGACGACCGCCGCGACGACTCCTACGATCCCCAGGCTGTGCGCGATGCCTCCAAGGGCGTCGAGAACAAGCCCCTCGCAGGGCTGAAGTCCTTGATCAAGCCCGCGCCTCCCGCGGGCGGATGATCGAACGCGTTCGCATCAGGAGCGCAGACCTCTGGCTCCTGACTGCGCAGCGCAAGGTCTTGCTGGTCTTCCAGGAAGGCCGCAGCCTGCTGCTGATGCTCTGAAGGAGCCTGTGGGGCATGGGCGCCGCGGGCCCTAGCGCCGGACATCTGCGCGCGAGTCCTTCGCGCACCTGGCCAGCACGCGCTCTGCCACGCCTCGGGCCCTTTTCAACCGACGGTCAGAGGCCTTCGAGGGCCCTGCGCAGCTTCGGATCCGCGAGCAAGGTCGAGAGCTGAACCAAGCGAGTCTTCGTGTCCATTTCTGACAGTGAGTCCATGGAGGTCGAAGGCGCCTCCACCTCACGCGCCTCCTCGGCGCCGGCAGGTAGGGCGGATCCGATCGAGCCGACGTCCGGCAGCGATTGAATGGTCACGTCTTCGATTGAATCGAGGACACCCAGGGAGGGCCCTGCAAAGTGGCGCTTGTTGCCCGACCAATAGCCGGTGGCTCCCAATGCGTTCTCTACTTGGGCCGCCACCTCGCCGCGCAGGGCCGCGACGTGGTTCTCGCCGGCTTGCTGCAAACCCTGAACTTGGTTTCGGGCCGAGAGAATCGCGGCTCCCACGTCTTCGAGGTGATCCTGCAGGGCGCCGTACTGGGTCTTGAGGCGTTGCTCGATGCGCATGCCGACTTGATCGAGACTCGCGGCAAGGCGGTAGATCGCCTCCTCGGAGCCGGAGTTTTCGTTGGAGGGCATGGCGGCAATCACATCGCGCGTGGAAAGCGCCACGCGATCCTCGAATTCCTGAAGGGAGTTGGCGACTCCAGATTGCAATCGAACGAGCTCGGACTCGACGCGCACAAGATCCTGACCGGTGCGAATCGACTCCTTGGTCAATTGCTCGAGCAGCAGGCGGTCTTCGGCCTGCTCAATGCTCGGCGTGCTCAGTGCGATCTGGCCGCGCCGCAGAAGTGCCATGGAGATCAGGATCAGGCCGCCGATGAGGAGCACGCCGCCCTGGACCCCGAGGTCTTTCATGCCAGCGGAAACCTGGGTCAACTTCCAGCTAACCGTCGGACCGATGGTGAGCGCCGCACCCGCGAGCGCGGAGGTGATTCCGAGGGCCATCATGAACGCGGCGTCGGAACCGGTGTGCGCGCGCGCAGTGGCGGGTGCGCGCGGCGCGGTTTCAACGCGCGGATTGCGATCGCAGGCCTCGATGACGGCCTGCAGTTCCTCGGCGGAGGGCGGATTGGGTAGTTGGATGTCGCGCGGCTTCATAGGGGAGCTCCAGGCTGGGCGGAAGTGGGGCACCCAAGGCCTGTCCACCGCCGTGGGGCGGTAGCGACCTATGGGAATCCGTCGCTGCGAAGTCGGCTGGCGGCCGCCGGGATCTTGAGGGAAACCCCGCGAGGCGGGCGCCGGAGGGGCTTCGAAGACTAAAGTGGCGCTCCCATGCCCAGCAGAGTGCGGATCATCCACGGAACGGCGGTTTCCCCAGGCCTGGCCATCGGTCCGGTCCACGCCGCGCGGGCCCCCTCCCAACAGGTGGCCACCTGGTCGGTGCGCGCGGAGGACCTCGACCATGAGGTCGAGCGCCTGCACCAAGCGATCCGGGCCGCATCGGACGAAATGACTCGCCGCCAGCGGCTCGTGGCCAACCAGGCCGGGGAGAAGGAGGCCGAGATCTTCGCTGTGCACCGCATGGTGCTCCAGGACCCCGGCGCCCTGCGCCAGGTCGAGTCGGTGGTTCGCAATCAGCGCGTCAACGCCGAGTCCGGAGTCCATGCCCTGATACAGCGTCTCCAGGCCAGCTTGAGACAACTTGAGGGCGACAGCGTGCGCGCCTACGCCGCGGACATCGCAGATCCCTGGCGCGTTGTGCTCGACACTCTCCTGGCCGTGGACAACGCCGAATTCCTGTCAGCGGAGGACAGCGTCGTGATCGCTGCGGCCGAGTTGACGCCTCAGGCGGTCACTTTCCTGGAGCGCGGTCGGCTCCTGGCGGTGATTGCCGAGACCGGCGGCCGCTTCTCCCACGCCGCGGTCCTCGCGCGCGCTTTCGGCGTGCCGTGCGTCGTGGGGCTTCCGGGGCTGATCGGTCGGATGGAGCGCGGGATGATCGTGGCCGTGGATGGAGATCACGGCACGGTTCAGCTGTCGCCTTCCGAGTCGGACACGAAGTCGTTCGAGCAGCGGGCCGAGCGCCGAGCTGCGCGCCAGGCGGCGCTCAAGGTCGAGGCCAACCTGCCGGCTGAGAGCACCGACGGAGTGCGACTCTCCGTGCTGGTCAACATCGAGAGCCTGCGGGATCTCGAGATGTTTCGCCCGGAGCACTCCGACGGGCTCGGTCTGGTGCGCACCGAATTCCTCTACATGGAGCGGCCGCAATTTCCCTCTGAGGACGAGCAGTTCAGGCTCTACCGGCGCCTGATGGAGCGCATGGTTGGGCTGCCCGTGACCCTGCGTACCCTCGACATTGGCGGCGACAAGCAGCTCTCCTACTTCAAGACGCCCAAGGAGAACAATCCGGCCCTGGGTTGGCGCGGAATTCGCATTTCACTGGAGTGGCAGGACCTCCTGCGCGTGCAACTCCGTGCCGCGTTGCGCGCCGGAGCTGGCCATGAGCTGCGCTTGCTGCTGCCCATGGTCGCTTCGGTGGAGGACGTGATCGCGACCCACAAAATCTTCGACGGCGTGCGCGAGTCACTGGCGGAGCAAGGCTACGACCAGGAGAACTCGGTCCCGGTCGGGATGATGGTCGAGGTCCCCTCGGTGCTCTTCTGCCTGCCAGAAATGCTGGCTCACGTGGATTTCATCAGTGTCGGGACCAACGACCTAGTGCAGTACCTGCTGGCCGTGGACCGCGACAATCCCTGGGTGGCCAAGCTCTACGAACCCCAGCACCCAGCGGTGATGGCCGCCCTGCAGCAGATCGCGACCGCCTGTCGCAAGGCGAAAAAGCCCAGTTCCGTGTGCGGCGACCTCGCTTGCGATCCGGCCCTGGCCGTGCTCATGTTCGGCATGGGCTTCGACGCGGTAAGCGTGGCGCCCAACTTCCTGCCTGAGATCAAGTACGCCGTGCGCAAGGTGTCCCACGCGGAAGCCAAGGAGCTCGCCCGCGCCGCCGTGGAAGCCCGGTCATGCGCCGAAGTGAAGCAGGTGGTCGCTCGCTGTCGCGACCGGATCGCCTGAGAGTTGCACGATCGTTCGCGGTTGGGCTGGGCCGCGCGGCCACACTTCGATAGGATCGCGCCCGCGAGGGGCTCGCATGAGGAGCAAGCAATTTGAATCGGCTGCCGTGGGAAGCACCGCGACCTGACGGACCCAGACGGGGACGTTGGACGCCATCGGAGATCGGACACCTCAAGGACTGGTACGGTCTGCGAGATGTCGATGAATTGGCGCGCGATTTGGCGCGCAAACCGAGCAGCGTCCGCAAGCAAGTGGAGGCCGTGTTTCAGAGCGCGGCGCGCACTGGCCCCTGGACCGCGTCCGAGGTCACGGACCTCAAGCGCTATCTGGGCCTGGCCGCGCCCGAGGTCATCGCGACGATCCTCGGCCGCAAGACCGACGAGGTGCAGCGCCAGATTTTTGAGCTCGGCCGTCTGCGTCGCAAGGGAGCTTGGACGCGCGAAGAGCGCAACAAGTTCAAGCGTCTTTACGGTCGGCGGAGCGACGAGGACTTGGCCCTAGTGTTCACGCGCTCGGTGGAGGCAGTGCAGAGCCTCGCTGCGCAGCTGCGTCTGGGGAAGGACAAGGCCTACCTCAAGCGCAATCAACCCAGAGCGACCACGCCCATGCCACGCTGGACGCCGGATGCCCTTGGAGAACTGCGTGCGCGCTATCCACATGACGCCAACATCGACATCGCCCAGTCGCTGGGCCGCAGCGTCAAGAGCGTCGTCTCCAAGGCGCACCAGCTCGGCCTGAGAAAAGAAGTCGAGCGCCTGCGCCAAATGGGCCGCGAAAACGTGCGCCTGCGCTACGGTCGCTAGCCGCGATTGGGATTGGGCGCCATGGCCACCAGCAGGACCAGTCGCTCGCCCGTGTGATTCTCGACGCCGTGCTCTTCTCCGGGCAGGGCAAAGGCCAGTTCACCGGGGCCCAATTCGCGCCGTTCGCCGCCCACAAGGAACATGCCGCGGCCCTCGAGCACAAAGTAGAACTTCGTGGCCTCGCTGTGCGCGTGGGGCTTTTGGGCCTGTCCCGATTCGAGCCCGTAGACGTCGCAGAACATCTGCGGCGACTCGAACAGGTTGGTCTTGGCTAGTTTCGCGGCGGAGAAGCTCTTGGCCAGGTGTGCGTTCTGAAAGCCCATGGCCGCCGATGCTACCCTGCGCCGTCCATGGAGAAGAGCCCGATACAGTGGCGCTGGCATGCGCCAGGAGGCCGCAGTGTGCCTGGCAGGCTCGCATTAGCGCGCCGGGGCGTGAACCACGGGGCTCTCGAGCGCGGGCTTGCGCCGCCGGCAGTGCCTCTGGACATCGAGGGACGCTTCGCGCGCGCTGAGCCGATCCTGCTGCGCGGTTGGCTACCGATTTCCAGCCCGCGGGCCCGCGTGGAAATCGAATCCACCCGGCGCTGGTTCGAACGCCTGCGCGGCGGGGCGGATTTTTCCGCGGGCGTGCGCGAGCGCCTCGACGCTTCGGCTTCGGGCCCAAAGTCCAGTGCGCGCATCGTCGGCACCAGTGTCGACACCGCCGATCCCCGGGAACTCGAAAAAGTCCACGTGGACTCGTTGTGCCATGGGAGGGCGGGCCGCGATCTGTACGCCAAGCTGTCCTTGATCGCCGCCGAAGAGCGTGACGAGTCTCTGCGCGTGCGTTTTTCCTTCGGCAGTGAGCGCGACGGCGACTGGCAAGGGCATGCACGGCGCGCGCTGGCCGCCGACGCATTGGCGCAGTGGGTGTTCCCCGAGTCCAAGTTGTTCGCGCAACATGCAGGCTTGGGAAAACTGCTGCAACGGCTGTGTGGCCGCAAAGTGCGCCTGTCGGAGCGGATCGTCTACAGCAATGCCCCGGACGGTGGCGCGAGCTTTCACCACGATGCCGAGCCGCGGCAATTGGCGGTCGTCTACGGCCAGATGTGCGGTGCCACGGCGTGGCTCGCGCTGCCGCGGCCAGAACTCGCTGAGGAACTCGCCGCCATGGCGCGCGCGGGCGCGATCAGGCGCCCAATCAAGCGGCCTGAACAGGCCATGGCTGCCCTCGAAGCCACGGACGCGCCCTGGCTCGACTTGGTCCTCAACCAGGATCCGCGTCTAACAGCCCGGCTCGTGGAGCGCGGCGCGTTCTACAAGTTGCAGGCGGGTGACATTCTCATCCTGCCTTCACCCAGCCGCGAGCTTTGCGCCTGGCATTCCGTCTTCGCATTGGGGCACCGGCCCAGCGTGGCGCACTCCTATGGACTGTTCGCGCTCCAGGGGCGCGGCGTCGCGCGCCGCTGAAACGAAATCGCGCTCAGTTCGCGCGCCCTGTCACCCGCGCCGGCGCGCCGACCATCGGGCTTTGGGCAACCAGCAGGCGATCGCGAAGCTCCAGAGGCGTGATCGATTCGCCGCCAACCTCGCCGAGGAAATACTCCAGGTACGCGCGCAAACGAGCCAGGAATTGCGCGCGCTCCGCAGAGTCCTGCACGTAGGGCGTGCAGCCCGGCAGGAGCGAGGGCGCGTGGAAGCTCAGTGTGAACACACCGACGCCGCGCCCGAGCAGAACGCGCGTCAGGCGGCGCATGTCGGACAATTCGAACCCTTCGGGCGATAGGCGCAGTCGATCCACTGCCCCAAGCCGCGAGAGGATGGCCGGAAGGCGCGCCCACTTCACTCCGCGGTGCGTGGCCAATTGGTAGAGAGCGTGGGCGCGCTCCTGGATGAAGCCCACGTAGGCGCCGGTGATCGGCACAGAGAGCAGCGTGCCCGCGTTTCCGATCCAACGCGGATCCGCGCCGTGGTGCGAGAAATTGGGTCCGCCATGCGCGCGATAATCGAAGGGGGGCGCCGGCGAAAAATCGACGCTGAAGCCAAGTTCCTCCAGCGTCGTCGCCGTGCTCGGACCGAAACCGTAGCGCCCCGCTTGGTACACGCGGGGTTGCACCCCGACGTTTTCAATCAAGGCCTGACACACACAGCGCAACTTCTCGCGCTCCAGTGCGCCATCGAGGTTCCCCGGATAGGAATTGTTGATCGACACCTGTTCGTCGAAAGGCGGCGTGACCCACGGGTGAAGGTGCGCGCCGATGGTGACGCCATTCGCGGAAGCGATCTCGCGCATCACCCCGGCCGAGTCCGGATCTGCCGCCACGGGGTGAGTCACGACGTAGGTGGCCTTTACGCCGAGGGAATCGAACAGGCCCTGGGCTTCGAGCAACTGGCGAATGGCCGTTGTTCCCGTGGCGCTGCGATCGAAGCCGCGGGACCAGTCGAATTCCTCTTCGGCGTCGATCAGGACGAGCAGCACCGGCCGTCGACCCGTGGGCCAGCGAACTTCCTTACCCGCAGCCGCGGGCCGATTCGAGAATTCCGATGCGTGGGACATACCGCGTGAATCCGGGTCCTGAATTCTCCGCCGAAAACCAAGGTCGCGCAAGTGCCCCCGGTGTGCGCGACGCGCCATAGCAGGGGATGCGCGCAGCAAACCGCAGTTTCACGCCCATTCTTCGGCCCATATCGCAATCTTGTCGAGCAATGCACGCTGGGCAGCCAACGGGGTCAGCATGTGATCTGCGTGCCCCACAATCATGGACTCGATTCCGGCGCGTGCGGGATTCTGCATGGAATCTGAGCCCAGGATCGCCTCCAGATAGTCCTGGCCCCAATCGCCTTCGGAGAGCACGAGGTGGATTTTCACACCGCGTTCACGCAGTGTGCGAAAGGCCTTGGCATCGGCGGACTCCTGTGGCGCGCGGTTCGGGGCGCCACTTGCTCGCGCGCGCCTTGCGATCGCGCGCGCAATGGCGCGCCAGTCTGCCTTGCCCCTGAGGGCCTTCCACCAACTGCGCGGATTGCGCAGGGCAACGCGCCAGTAGTAGCGCGCGCTTTGGCGCCGTTCGAGACTGGCGACAAGCTCCGCGGAGGGTTCTTCGAGGAAGCGCGGCGAGTTGATCAGCACGAGCGCCGCAACGCGCGGATCATCGAGCGCCGCTTTGAATGCGATCTCGGCTCCCGAGCATAGTCCGATGAGCGCGAAGCGTCCGATGTGCGCAGCGTCCCCAAGAGCATCCATGGCCGAGCGCGCTTCCCGCGGCGCGAGGACCTCGAAGCGCTCGCTTGCCGCCGCGTCGGGCGAATCACCGATGCCGGAAAAATCCACTCGATACGCTCCATGTCCGGCCTGAGCCAGGCGGCGCGCGAGCGAAACCCACAGGCGCGAAGGGCCCACTCTGTGCACGAGGCCGGCGTTGAGCAGCACGGCGCCCACCGCTTTGCAGGGGATCGCGTCGGGCAGGCTGACCACGCCCACCAGGGAGCGCGCGCTGCCCGCCCGAAGAATTTCCTCGCGCACCATCTCAGGGATCCTCGCGCAAGAATTCCACGATGCGCGCTAGGTCGCGCGCGGGGACCAGGCCGCGATCGATGTCCTCATTCCAAGGTTCCGATCCGCTGCTGGTCTCGTGGCGCACACGGGCACCGCCGCGCTCGAGACTTGCGGCGAGCGCGCTGGCCGTTGAAGAAATCGTCGCCTCGAGGATTAGGACGCGAGTGTTCCCAAGTCGCTCGAACTTTGGGGCTTGCCACTGACGCAGACTCATCAAGAGCGGCTCGGACCAACCATGGCCCATGCACTCCAGCGCAAGGCCTTGGGGTCGCGACTCCCTGCGGGCGTCGGGCAGACTCTGTTCGAAGCGCGCCGCGGACTGACGCAGAGCCTGCGCATAGCCGGCTCCATCGAGGATGGGGTCCCAAAGGACCACTCGCGACACGCTGGCACCAGCAGCCAATCGGTCCAAGGCCATGGTTGCAGACAGGCGCACGCCCACCAACGCGCTGCGCTCGACCCGGGTGCGCAGGGCAAGTTCGCGCAGCGCCAGGTCGAGATCCGTGCCCCAGATGTGCAGTGAATCGGGCCAGCCATCGCCCGCGGAGTCACCGCTGCCCGAGAGATCAAAGCGCAGGGCGCGCATGCCGCCGTTGGCAATCATGCGTGCCAACTGACGCAGCGCGCGGTGGGCGCGGCTGTACTCGTGGCCAACCGCCGGTGCGATCACCACACCCAGCCCCCCTGAGGGACTTCCCTGGAGGCTGTGGTGGCAGCCGAACAGTCGGTGTTCAGCGCTGCCGAAGAACAGCGGATCGATGCGCTCTTCAGCCATGGGGTCGCAAAGACACTACGCAGCCGCCCGCTCCACCGCCAGTCCGCTCACTGAGTCGGCGGCCGGCCGAGCAATCCGCGCAGTGCGCCCAAGAGGCCGCCGCCCGCGGCCTTTCCTTTCGGGTCGTTTTGCACAACGGGCGCCGCGGCCCGTCGTTCGCCGAGTGCGGCGCAGACTTGGGTCAGATTCTGGAGCATCAGGTCGCGGGCGGGTACGCGCACGCCGAAACGCTGCTCCATGCGCGTGATCGCGCGCAGGGCCAGAAGTGAGTGCCCGCCCAAATCGAAGAAGCGGTCGTGCGCGCCCACGGCCTCGATTGAAAGAACTTCGCGCCAGATCTCGGCCACGGCGCATTCGACGTCGCCGACGGGCGCGACGAACTCCCCTTGACGGGCGGCCGTTCCCACGGCGGGCAGGGCTTTGCGGTCGAGTTTTCCGTTGGGTGTTGTGGGCAGCGCGTCCAAGCGACCGTAGGCCGCGGGCAGCATGTACTCCGGCAACTGACGCGCGACGCACTCGCGCAAGTCCGCTTCGTCGACTTCACTGTGGCCTCGGGCCACGTACCAGGCCATCAGGCGCTGGTCGCCTGGCGCGAATTCGCGCAGGTCCACGGCGGCGTCCGCCACGCGCGGGTGAGCGCGCACGGCCGCTTCGATTTCGCCGAGCTCAATCCGAAAGCCGCGCAGCTTGACCTGGTTGTCGATGCGGCCGAGGTATTCCACGCGGCCATCGGGCCTCAGGCGCGCCAGATCTCCCGTGCGGTAGAGCCGCGCGCCGGGCGCGCTTGTGTAGGGATCGGGGACAAAGCGCTCGCGTGTCAGCTCTTCGCGCCGACGGTAGCCACGTGCGACGCCGGCCCCGCCGATCCACAATTCGCCGATCGAGCCGCGCGGCAAGCGCTCACGCTGTTTGCCGAGCACGTAAAGCTGCGTGTTGTCCAGTGGCCGCCCGATCGTGATATCGCGCGCGTTGCGTGGGATTTCGTCGATCGAAGACCAGATCGTGGTCTCGGTCGGGCCGTAGAGGTTGAACAATCGACGCGTGCGCGACGCGATGCCCAGGGCCAGGTCCAGGGGCAGGGCCTCGCCGCCGCACAGGGCCACCAGGGAATCCGCTCCGCGCCAGTCCGATTCGATCAGCATGCGCCAGGTGGCGGGCGTCGCCTGCAGGAACGTCGCGCGCGCCCCGGTCAAGAGCGTGTTGAGGGCCAGGGCATCACTAGCCTGCTCGCGACTTGCGATCACAACCGCGGCGCCGCTGCAGAGGGGCAAGTACAACTCCAGGCCTGCGATGTCGAAGGACAAGGTTGTGACGGCCACCAACACGTCGCCTTGCTTGGGACCCAGTCGCCGAACCATGGAGTCCAGGAAGTTGACCAGATTGTCCTGCGTCAGCTCGACGCCCTTTGGCCTGCCGGTGGATCCCGAGGTGTAGATCGCGTACGCAAGCTCGTCTCCGCGCGCGGGCTCCAGGGGGTCGAGCGAGTTGTTGCGCGCCGCGGCGACGCTGAGTTCGCCCAAGTCGAGGGCGCCCTGGCCTAGGCTCGCGGGCAGGCGCGCGAACAGCTGCGCCTCGGAGATCACCCAACTTCGCGCAGAGCCCTCGAAGGCGTCGCCCACGATGTACTCCAAGCGCTCTCCCGGGAGCGCGGGATCCAGCGGCAGGTAGGCGGCGCCGCACGCGCCGATCGCAAGCAACGCGACGAGCATCCCCAGCGATCGCTCGACGTTCAGGCCCACCAAGTCGCCGCGCGCCACGCCGCGTGCGCGCAGTTCGCGCGCGAGCGACTCGGCCTTTCCGCGCAATTCGCGGTAGCTGAGGCGCTCCGGGCCGAAACTTGCGGCCAGTGCCTCCGGGGTCAGCGCCGCCTGTGCCGTGAACAGATCCCACAGCCCTCGGCCCGGGACAAGGGGCGCTTCGGTGGCGTTGCAAGCGGCAAGATCCGCGAGTTCCGCAGGCGACAGCATGCTGAGGCTCGCGCACTTCGAGTCGAAATGGCCTTCGAGGCCTTCGAGCAGCGCGCGGAAGTGAGCTACCATGCGCACCACCCTTTCGCGATCGAAGAGGTCGGTGTTGTATTCCCACTCGACAATCGCGTGGCCGTCGTCCTCGGACTGGGCGCGGCCCACGCGCTGTTCGCCGCGCGGGATCACCACCAAGTTCATGTCGAATTTCGCCGATCCGTTGTAGCGATACACCATGCGGCCGCGGGCCGCGCCGAAATCAAGGTCGGGCACCGGCGAGTCGTGAAAACTGAAGAGCACCTGAAAGATCGGGTTGTAGGCGAAATCGCGCGGCGGCTGCAGCGCCTGAACGACGTGTTCGAAGGGCAGGTCCTGGTGCTCGAAGGACTCCAAGGCGCTGCGGCGCACGCGCTCTGCCAGTTGGCGCAGACTGAGGTCGCCGCTGGTGTCCACGCGGATCGCGACCGGATTCACCAGCATGCCGATGACGCCTTCGATCTCGGGCGTGCGCCGATTCGCCGTGGCGGTGGCCACGACGATGTCCTCGAGGCCGCTGTGGCGCGCGAGCAGCAATTCAAAGGCTGTCAGCAACAGCTGAAACGGAGTGAATCCCTCCCGGCGCGCGAGCCGCGCCAGGCTCTGGAACAGGGCCGGAGGAATCGTCAGCACTTCGCTAGCGCCGTTGAACGTCTGTAGCGCCGGCCGCGGACGATCCGTCGGCAGAGTCAAAAGCGCCGGCGCGCCAGTCAATCGCGCGCGCCAGAAATCTCGCAGGCGCTGCAGGCGTTCGCCGCTGAGCATCGCGCGCTGCCAGGCGACGTAGTCCGCGAACTGGACCGGGGCCAAGGTCGGGATCGGATCGCGGCCGGCGTGCAGTTCGCCGTAGAAGCGCGCCAGATCGCCGAGCAGCAGTGCGATCGACCAGCCATCGTGGATGAAGTGATGCTCGACCTGCACCAGTTCCCAATCGTCGTCGGCGTGCTTGAGCAGCGTCCACTCCACCAGCGGCAAGCGCGCGACGTCGAAGCGACGCGCGCACAATTTTGCGCACAAATCTTCGGTGCGCATCGCTGGCTCGCGGCTTTGGTCCAGGACTTCCACGGTCGGCTCATAGCGCTCGTGAATGCGCTGCTCAGCAGACTCGCCAACGGCGTGAAATGTCGTGCGGAAGATCTCGTGGCGCGCGCACAACAGCGCCAGGGCCCTGCGCAAGTGATCCGGATCGACCTTGCCTGCGAAGCGAACGGAAAATTGCGTGTTGTAGGCCAGCAGGCCCGGCTCGAGCTGAAGCAGGAACCAAACCGGTTCCTGGGACGCCGACAGGGGGATCGTCTGCGCGCGATCCACGCGGGTCATGGGCGGGTAGGGGGGCCAAGGCGTCGTGGAGCCCGAGTCGATTGCGCCGGCCAGATCACCTAGGGTTGGGTGCTCGAAGATCGTGCGCGGCTGGATTTCAATTCGCGCGCGCTCGAAGAGCCGACCCACCAACTGCATCGCGAGCAGCGAGTGGCCGCCGAGGCGGAAAAAATGATCATCGCGACCCAGGCTCTGCTGTCCGAGCAATTCGCTCCACAACTGAGCCAGGAGAACTTCTGTCGCGCCGCGCGGCGCCTCGCCCAGGGCCGCGCGCACCGGCGCGGGGAGCGCGCGCCGATTCAGCTTTCCCCCTGCCGTGCGCGGCATGCTCTGGAGCACGACCAATTGCGCGGGCAGCATGTATTCCGGCAGGGACTTCGCGAGCGAGGCCAGCGTCGTCTGCGGGTCCAAGGTCGCGCCTGCGAACGCTGTCACGTAGCCAATCAACGCCCGCGCGCCCGGCGAATCTTCGCGCACCATCGCGGCCGACGCGCTCACGCCATCCAATTTTTCCAGCGCGGCTTCGATTTCGCCCAGTTCGATGCGGTAGCCGCGCAACTTGATCTGATCGTCGTCGCGGCCCAGGAATTCCAGGGCGCCGTCCGCGCGTTGGCGGACGAGGTCGCCAGTCATGTACAGGCGCGAATCGGTGCTGCTGGAGAACGGGTCCGCGATGAATCGTTCGGCAGTGGCCCCGGGGTTGCCGCGATATCCGCGCGCGACTCCTGCGCCACCGATGGCAAGCTCGCCGCTTACACCACGCGGCACTTCACGCCGTTCGCTGTCGAGCACCCGAAGTGTGACCCAGGGCAAGGGGAATCCAATCGGAACCGCGGACGCGTTCGCGTCAGTGGCCTCGCCGCGCGGCTCGAAGGTGGTCGCTGTGATCGTGGTCTCGGTGGGCCCATAGCCGTTGATCCAGCGCACGCGCTCGCCGAACATCGATTTCCATAGAACCAGGGCCGCGGCGGAGGCGCGTTCGCTGCCGGCGATCACGAGGCGCAGATCCGAAGGCAACTCACGGGCGCCGCGCGCTAGCTCGGCCGTCCACTCTTGCCAGAACCCCGCGGGCAAGTTGACGACCGTGATGCGGCGCTCGGACAGGAAGGCCGAAAAGGCTCGGAAAGACGCGGCGACGGTTTCGTCGCGCAGGACGACCGTGGCACCCGCGCACCAGGTCGGGAACAGCTCCTCCGCGGCCACGTCGAAGGCCAAGGACGCGAACTGCAGCACGCGATCCGCCGACTGCAGCTCGAAGTGCGCGGACATTCCATGGGCGTGGACTGCGAGCGAGCCGTGCAGCACCTCGACGCCCTTGGGGCGGCCCGTGGAGCCCGAGGTGTAGAGCACATAAGCGAGGTCCTCCGCCGCCGCGAGCAGCGGTGTCGCTCGCTCCGCGGGCAGGTCGTCCACACACAGCACAGGGACGTGAACACTGGCGCAATGGGCGGACAGTTGCGCGACCGTGAGCACCGCGACGGCACCGCAGTCGCTCACCAGTTCAGCAAGGCGGGCGGGGGGCGCGCTCGGATCGATCGGCAAGTACGCGGCACCGCTTTCGAGCACCCCGAGGACGGCGGCGCCCAATTCCAATCGTCGGTCGATGCAGATCGCGACGACGCGCTCGGGGCCCGCGCCATGGGCGGCGAGGCAGGCGGCCACATTCCGTGCGGCGCGCGCGAGTTCAGCGTAGGTCTGCGAGCCCGCCGCGGACTCTATGGCCACTGCGTTCGGCGCGGCGGAGGCGCGCTCGAAAAATGCCCGGTGGGCTAGGCTCGGATGCGGACGGTGGGGCTGCATTCTGGCTTCGTGCGCGGACAGAGGGTCAGACGATCGTACCACGGCGTTCACGTCGCCTAGGGGCCGCGAACGCTCGGATACGGGCAGTCAGTTGCCTCGCTCCATGCGTGCAATCCACCGCGCGAATTCGTTGGCGAAGCTCTCGAAGTCGCGGCCGAGTTCACAGACCACTTCCCGACCATGCACGACGCGCATGCGCGCGTCGAGTTCTGCGCCCGCGTTGCTGCGCGGCAGCGCCAGGCCGAGCTCGTAGCGGGCACGCGCATCGGCGACGCACTGCTCGACTCCGCGCGACAGGCGTTGCGACAGGGCTTCGGCACCCAACTCACGTCCGCAAAGCCGCGGAATGAATTCCAGGAACGACAGGCTGTTTCCCGGCTGCCAGTAGGCACGCGCCAAGTCCGGTCCGATGCGCGGGTTGTCACAGAGGTGGCCGTCGCGCTCGACGAAGAAGCGGCGCGTGATCTCGACCGCCATCTCGGCCAGCACGTAGCCGTGGTAGTAGGCACTGGACTCGCCGGCCAATAGGTGCGGCACGGAGAGCGAAGGCCGCGGACTGCCCTGTTCGAGAAACAACAGGCGCTGTTCGACCGCGCGCAATTCCCGCAGCACCCGTTCGGGGCTGAGCTCGTCGTCGGGGATTTCGTACAGGGCGCGCTCGCCGTAGCACACCGCCAACATGGTGCGCGCCTGCCACGCGGCGAACGGTTGTGCGGCGCGAAGCCCGCGCTCGATCAACTCCCAAGGGATCGGACGGCCCTCGCTGTCCAGTGCGTAGCGCGCCTGCCAATCGCTGTCGCGCAGCAGGCTGTCGAGGAACATGCTCTGGGTCTCGGAGAAACCGACGGAGGTCGGCGCGAATTCCTGCCCGAAACACGGCGCGGGCATGTCCACGTTGGCGAAGTGCGCTGCGTGCCCGCCCTCGTGGAACAGGGTTTCGCTGGCGCGAAATCCGCTGCCGATCATGCCGGGGATCGCATTGGCCGTGAAGTGAATGCGCGCCGGAATCTGGCGCGCGCCATCGCGCCAGGCGACCTTTGGGCCGTGCATGAAGCCGTTCTCGTATTTGCCGCGGCGGTCCACGAGATCGAGCAACAGTTCGGCGCCGCGGTAGCGGATGCCCATGGCGGCGAACGAGCGCCCGTAGCGGCGGACGGATTGCGCGAAGGGGAAGTAGGCATCTTGTTCGCGCGTGCTCTCCCCAGCAGTGGCGAATTGAATGCTCCAGGGCAGGACGGCATCGCTGCCGCGGCGCTGAGCGAGGTCGGAAACCGCGCGGCTCGCCGATTCGCGCGTGCGTTCTTCGAGTTCGTCGAGCAGGCCGAAAACTTCGGCCTTGGACATGCGCTCCACGCGCCGCGTCTTCCAATCGTAGTAGTCCTCGGCTCCCAAGCTCCGGCCCAGGCGATTGCGCGCGCGGACGATCTCCAGGAAGCCCGAGTCGAGCACGTGTTGTTCGATCTTGCGTAGTCCCTCCCAGGCCGAACGGCGCACGCGCGCGTCGGGCTCGCTGCGCAGGATGGCGCCGAGCTTTACGCTGGACGCCGGTTGCCGCTTCCCGTGGCCGTCCACGTAACTGAGTTCCAGTGAGCCTCGCGCCACCGCCAGCCGGCCTTCCGCCGCGACGATTTCCTCTGCGAGGACCTGGGCGTCCCGGTCAGGGATCGCGTGGGCTTGAAAGGTCGCGAGCCAACCGCCAAGGCACTGTGAATCTTCGGCAGGCAGGGTGTGGTCCGCCGCGTCCAGGGCGGCCTTGACTCGCACGATTTGTCCGGGGTCCTGCAGAAAGCGCTGCAGTGCAATTTCCTTGGTGTCGAAATCCGCCGCGGCCAGCGCTGGATCGTCGGCCAGTCCCATCTTCTGGGTCCAGAACGCATCTTCCTTCGCGGTGTGGAGCGCGGCGTAGGTGTGATTGAGTTGCCGCAGGAATTCCATGGGGAGATCATTCTCGGACATGGATCGCCGCTGACTCCAGGAAGATCTCGGTCAAGGGCGCGCGGATTCACCGAGCACGCGAGCTTTGTCCCGCGCGCTCCATCGCGCCCCGGGCCAGCCATGCAAGCGCGAGCACCAGGGCCACATCGAACCAGGTCACCACGGAGGCCGCCTGCAGGGCGCGCTTGGCCTGCTTGCCAACCACATCCTCGGACAGCAGGTTGCAGATCACCCAATACAGGCCAAGGAAGGCGATCCAACCGCGGGCGCTCCGACCTCGTTCGAAGGCTGCGGCGCAGATCGCAAAGAAAACTGGGATGAGTCCCGCGTGGTGCGACTTCCAGGTAATCGGCGAAACCAGCAGTGATAGGGGAAAGAAGACCTGCATCGCAAACCACTCCGCACGCGGCGAGTGCGCGGTCAGGGCTGCGACGGCTGCCACCGCAATCAACATGAGGGCGATGATCCGCGCCGTCCAGGCCGCCGCGGCGGGCGAGAGGCTGATGACTTGGACGTCCACTGCGCCCGTGTCAGCCGCGGGGCGCGTCAGACGCTGCACGGCCTCCCGCAGGGATTGGTTCATTCCATCCTCGGCCGCAGGCAGCCCGGCCGGGATCAAAGGTCTGTGGTGCAGATCCTCCAGCGCGGCGTACTCGATCACTCCGCTGGCCCATTCGCGCGCCAGCTCCGCGTAACGAGCGGGTCCATGGACGACGCAAGGCACCGAGAAAAACAAGAGCGCGAAGCCAAGCGTGCTTGCACCGGCGAGGAACCGCCGTCGCAGCAGCAGGAACAGGCCGAGCAGGATCAGGTTGGGTTTGAGCGCCAGGGAAAAGCCCAGCAGCGCACCGGCCGGCAGCGCTCGATTCCGCAAGGCGAACTCCAGGCCCGCGAACGCCAGGGTGGCGTAGATCAAATTGCCGCCGCCGCCGGCGAAGTCGCGCAGCAGAAATCGGCTGGTGAGCAGCAGGCTCACGGCGAACAGGACGGGCATGTGCTCCGCGACCACTGGGAAATCCGCCCGAGCCCGCCGCCGCAGGAGCAGGTACAGCGCAATCAGCGCTGCGACCTGGGCGCTGGCCCAAAGACCGCGCGCCAGTGTGATCGGCAGGCTCGCCAAAGGCACAGCTACCCAGGCCAAGGACGGCGGGTAGGGACCGTGCACGCGCTCGCCGCGCGCGGGGTCGAACCAGGGATCCTCGCCCGCCATGAAGCGCGCTCCGAAGGCCCGGTTGAGTTCCATGACGCCGCCCTCCTTGCGCATGGCGCGAGCGATCAGGAACACGGCGAGGGCCAGGGCCAAGAGCCCAAGCCAGCGCGCGATGCGCCGCCGCTTCATGGGGTCCGAGGGGAACAGCGCTTCCAAGCCACTGCATCCTGAGTTCGCGCGGCCCGCCGGGGAAGGGCGCGTCGCTATCCCGCTCACCCGTTTTCGCACTGTCCGTCCTGCCAGGGTCGCGCAGCCATCGAGTCCTGGCCTGGGGCGAGTTTTCAGGCTTGCACAGGAGAAGGCGCGCGGGGCTGCGGGTGCTCACCATCCCAGTGATGACCGAGACCTTGCCGAGGCTCATCTGCGACCCGCCGGATCAGCGTCATTGTCGTGTTCCTGGGACAGGAATGCGGCTTTTTGGCACTGGTCTTGGAGTTGCGGGCAGGCCTCGAATTTCGCCCAAGTCCGGGGTACGCCAGCGTCGATAGCGTGGCGTCCGCCTTTCCCCTCAGGAAGATCGCCCCATGCTTCAGAAGCAGTTCGATGAACTGAAACTCACTGGTTGTCTGCCGTCGCCCTCTGGCGTCGGCCTCTCTGTGTTGCAGCAAACACAGACCGACAACTTCACCTTGGAGGACATCTCGCGCACCTTGGCCGCGGACCCAACCTTGACCGGCCGCATCCTGCGTCTGGCGAACTCGAGCGCGAACTCTGGAGTCGAGGTCGCCCGAACTGCCCATCAAGCCGCCGTGCGCCTCGGCGTACGCACGGTGCGCAACGTGGCCCTCGGCTTCACCCTGGTTTCGGGCCATCGCTCGGGCAGTTGCAGCAACTTCGACTACGACCAGTACTGGTCGCACTCCCTGGCCATCGCGGTCACGGCACAGGTGCTCGCCACGCGCGTTCCGCGCATGGCGCCCAGTGAAGCGTTCACGTTCGGGCTGCTGGCGGGCATCGGCAGACTCGCACTGGCGAGCATCCACCCCGAGGCCTATACGAAGGTGCTCTCCCAGGTCCGCGACGGAGACAGCTTGGAGCTGGCGAAAGCCGAACGCGTGGCCTTCGGACTGGATCACGGCGAATTGGGCGCGGCGATGTTCAGAGACTGGCATCTGCCGAGTGACTACGTGCAAGCCGTGCTGGCCTGTGCCGAGTCACCGAGCGACGAGACCCTCGACCCCATGGCCGAGCGCCTGGTTTCCGTGTTTCACGGCGCGCGTTCGCTCGCCGATGCTCTGACCACCACCGATGAGGATTCCGTGGCGCTGTGCCGCGCGCGCAATGAGCGCTTGGCGTCCCTGCGCGCGAC
>CANKOY010000012.1 GCA_947484275.1 Planctomycetota bacterium
CTGTTCGTGGCCCTGGAGGGACGCAACGACCTGCCTGTCCAGGAGTTGCGCTACCTTCTGTGTCTTCTGCTGATGCGCAAGCGCCGCCTGAAAATCGTGCGGATGACCCGCGCGGCGGCGGCCGATGCGCTGATTGTTCGCCGGCCTCGGCGCGAGGAGGAATTCGTGGTGTTTGCACACGAGTTCAGCCCTGAGCGCATGGCCGAACTGCGTGTGGAACTGCGCGCCCTGTTCGCCGGGGGAGCCGCTCCGATCGAGCTCTCCGCCGACATTTCCCCCTGATTCGTCTCCACTGAACTCGACCCTCTCGGACGGCCGGCGGCCGACCGGAGGGGTCGCCAATCCAGCCGCCCACAAGCGGTTGTGGCCTAAGCCTCAAGAACTGCCCAAGCCCCACAAGATCTAGCGCTTTTCGATTTCGGACACCCCACGGTCCCAAGTCGGCCTCCAATAAGCACTTCCGGCGAAAAAAAACCGGTTGAGCCATTGCCGGAGGAGGAGAGAAGCGTTGGAATATCAAAGTGGGGCAAAGTGGTGGTCGGTGTCAGTCAGTGCTGGGGCATGTGGGGCCCTGGAACTGGTCTGTTCATTGCGCGATCGCGTGCGCCGGTTCCGGTGACGGAGCCCTGGCCCAAGCGCGAACGCGCGAGCACCGATCACCCGTTCCCCGCCCTGGAGCGCGGTCGATGACCTCGCTTCGCAAGTCGCGCAGCGGCCGCGACATTCTTCCTCCGCTGGCGTGCGCGCAACTGCGTGCTGTCCGCGGCGCAGGGCTTGCGCGCGCGCAAGTTGGGTCGTTCCGCTCGTTGACCGCTGGTCCTCGGAGAGGGTGTACCCATGTGGATCGGTGAGTCGAGCCACACGCTGGACGCGAAGTACCGCGTCTTCCTGCCGAAGCGTTTTCAGGATGGTCTCGGCCGCGACGCCGAGGGCGGACTGACTGCGATTCTCTCGAGGGGATTCGAAGATTGCATTGCTCTGTACTCCGATGCGGGATTCCAGCGCGCTCTGGATCGCATGCAGGTGCAGGCATTTTCCAGCGAACAGCAGCGACTGATGCAGCGCTTGTTGTTCTCTGACACGTACCACACCACGCTCGACGCTGCCGGCCGAATCATCCTGCCCGAGTCTTTGCGCGCGCTCGCACAGATCGAATCGAAGGATGTCGTCGTTGTCGGACTGATCGATCGCATCGAGGTGTGGGACAAGGCCCGCTGGGTCCAGTTCAAGTCGCACAACCAGTCTAAGTTCAACCAACTCGATCGCGTGCTCTCCGCTCCTGGCCTCGCGCCGGGACAGTAGTCGCTCGCTTTCCCCGGCGAATTGCGCTTAGCGCAGTTTGCCGCAGCCGATCTCAAGAGTGCTTCCCGTGAACGGAGTGGAGGAAATGACCAGCCTTGAGGGGCCGAATCCGTCGAGAATCGGCGCGCCGGTGCACATTCCTGTGTTGCCGAGCGAGGTTCTCGAGCACCTCGCCGGCGATGCGTCTTTGCGCGCATCGCTCACGGGCTGGGTCGTGGACGGAACGGTCGGCGCCGCTGGACATGCCGAGGCACTGCTGCGCGAGTGTCCCGGATTGTGTGTGCTAGGGCTCGACCAGGATCCGGAGATCCTCGCCCATGCGCGCGTACGCCTTGCGCCCTTTGGCGAGCGCGTGCGCCTGCGCCACGCGCGCGCCTCGCAAATTGACGCACTGCTGGAGTCCGAAGCCCTGCCGGCCCCGATCGGCATGCTGCTCGACCTCGGCGTGTCGTCGCTGCAACTCGATAGCCCCGAGCGCGGCTTCGCCTTTCAGGTCGACGGCCCGCTGGACATGCGCATGGACCCTACGGCCGCGCGCACCGCAGCTGACATCATCAATCACTGGGACGAAGCCGATCTCGCAGACCTCATCTACCACGAGGGCGGGGACACTCGCGCGCGGCGCATCGCACGCGTGATCGTCGAGGCGCGCCACCGCCATCCGTTCCTGCGCACGGGGGCCCTCGCCGATCTGATCGCGAGAGGCGTGCCTTCGGGCGGCAAGACCCATCCGGCGACCAAACTGTTCCAGGCCTTGCGCCGGGCGGTGAATGAAGAGGGCGAGGAGCTGATTGCCGCGCTTACCGCGGCGGAAACGCGGCTCGCTGATTCCGCCCGCCTAGTGGTGATTTCCTTCCATTCTGGTGAGGACGGCGTCGTCAAGCGCTTTATCTCCCGCGGCGCCCGCGCCGGACGCTGGCGAGCCTTGACCAAGAAACCCGTCAGCGCCACGCGCTCGGAAATTCGCACCAATCGGCGCTCGCGTTCGGCGTTGCTGCGCGCGGCAGTTCGCGTGCGCTCGCCCCGTGATGGGGGTGCTGCCGAGCGCGGGCCGCAAGACCAGGAGGTGTCGTCGTGATCCGCGCTGCCCTAGTACTGATGCTCTGCGGCTTGACCCTGATCCTCGGTCTGTTGACGACCGTGGTCCAAAACGGAAATCACTCGCGCGCAGCTGAATTGTCGTACCTGCAGCGGCAGTGGGAGATGTGCGAGGCCGCCAATGCGCAGGCGCGGGCGCTGACCGAGGCGCACTTGCCCGGCGTGCCCAACATGCCCTTGGATCCCAAGCGCCAGAAAGCCGAGCTCGCCCGACGCAAGGGCCTGGCGAAGGCCGAGGGGGTTCGCCCGTGATCCGCGGCGCCGTCAGCGAATCGGCCTCCGGCCTGCGCCCTGCCAGCGCGTACTTCGTCGTGGCCGCCGTCCTGAGCGTGGTCGCCGGGTGGGTGGCGTGGATTGCCCTCGGTGGCGAACCGTGGTCCGGCTTTCGGCCGGTGCGCGAGGAGGACCCTCCGCCTGAGTACACGATCTGTGATCGCGCGGGCAGGCCCATGGCGGCCTTCGTTCAGCGCATGGACCTGGCGCTCTCCCCGCGCTCGCTTTGGCAAGCGCATACGCCGGAGACGATCCTCGTGGGGCTGGCTCAGGCACTGGGCGCTTCGACGAGTGCCCAGCAGTTGCTCGAGCGCATGATGCCCGACGCGAAGAACGGAGTGGTGCGCGCGCCGTGGAAGCTCGACGCGGTGCAGGCGCGCGCCTTGGACCTCTACCTGCAACGTGGCTCCTCGGATCCAGAGGCTACGCCCAATCCCATCCGCGGCATGTGGCTCGAGCGCACCGACGGCAAGGCGGCCCGCGCCGCGCTCGATGGCGCGACCTTCCGCGTTGCCTGGCAGCCGACGGTGGTGCTCTCCGCTGAAGTGCGCGAGTCGCACCTCAAGCGCCAGGCCAAGAATCCGCTGCGTTGGAGCCGCGAGCTCGCGGACGGAATCGCACTTGCGCTCTACGCCGATCAGGCCGTGCGCCCCGGGGACGACGAGAAACTCCTGGAACGGCAACGGGCCCGCATTTGGGAGGGCCTGATGCCGACTCGTTTCGTCTTCGCGATGCCCGACTTCGATGCGACGCGCGCGCCCGAAGTGTGGGGCCTCTTGAACGATCAGCACGTCGCTGCTCACCAGATGTCGATTCAGCGCGGCCGCAATCGCCGCTATCCCCTTGGAACCATGCGCCTCCTGGGCGGCTGGGGATTCATCGATCGCAGCGAGGGCGAGCGCCGAGCGCTGGCATCGTTCGGCGTCGATCCGCTCGTGATCGCCACAGCGGAGCAGCGCGCCGGCTTCGTCGCCGCGCTCTCCACCGGAGATCGCAAGCGTCTGGATACGGCCACCTGGAAGGAGCTTTCGGAGCCCGAGGCCATCGTCGGACTCGAACTGGTCTGCGACCGGCTCTTGCGCAGCGACGCTTGGAAGTCCCTGGAGCGCGAACCGGCCTACTACGAGTTCAACCGACACCGTCCGATCCGGCAGGTGGCGCGCGGACAGGGAAGTCAGGCGCGTTCCTACTACCTCGACTCTCAACCGGCGAGCGATACGCCGCGCGTCGTGACCACGATCGACGCGCGCCTGCAGCTCGAAGTCGGGCGGCAGCTCGATCGGGTGATGGAGAATTTCAAGCCCGCCCTTACGATGGCGATCGTCATCGATGTGGAGAGCGGCGACGTGCTCGCGGTCGATTCGCGCGAGGCCTACGCATTCAGTGGATTTGCCCCGGCCACGCACAGTTTCACGCCGGGCTCCACGGGCAAGGTGCTGGTGATGGCGACCGCCTTGGAAGCCGGAGTCGTGCGTCCGACAGACATTTTCGACGTCGGTCACGGCGAGTACCGGGTGCCCAATACGGGCCGCGTGATTCACGAAGCCGAGCGGCCGGGTCGCAGCGGCCGAATCAGCGCGTCCGAATGCCTGGCGTTTTCGCTGAACGCTGGCCTAGTGCAGATCGGCCTGCGGGTCGCACCCGAGGTGCTGCGGGGCACGATGCGCAAGCTCCACTACGCCGAGTTGCCGCGCAGCGGCTTCCCGGGCGAGCGTCCGGGCATGCTTGCGCCCCTGCCCTGGAAGGCGAGCACCACTTGGTCCTCGGTGTGCTTCGGACACGAGTACATGACGACGATGTGGCAGCACGCCGCAGGTTTGACTGCCATCGTTCGAGGGGGCGAGTGGAAGCCCCTGCGGCTGCTGGATCGCGTGGAGCAGAACGGCACGGTCTGGACCCTGCCGCGCGCCGAGGGCGAGCGCGTGTTCTCCGAAGCGACTTGCCAGACGGTGCGCGAGATGATGATGCTTGGCGCACGTGAGGGAACCGGGTCTCCCGTAGCCTCGCCGGCCAAGTTGCCCGGCGCCATCGTCGGCACAAAGACGGGCACGGCGCAAAAAGTCTCGACCGAAATTTGCTTGCACGTTGAGCTGCAGGATCAGGCGAACCACGCGCGCAATGGCACCACTTGCAGTCGCGCCTGCCGCGCGAAACTGGTCCACGCATCGCGCAATCACCGTGACTGCTACACCTCGTCGATCGTGATGTTCGGTCGGCTCCCCGAGGGCGGGCGCGAAGTGCTCGTGTACGTGGTCGTGGACGATCGCTCGGTGGGTGAGCGCTACGGATCCAGAACGGCTGGCCCCGCGGCCGCCGCGATCCTGAAAGAAGCATTGGGCTTGACCTCCAACAACGAGCCCGTGGTGCGCCTCGACGCCAATGGCTTCGTGCCCTCCAATCTGCCGTCACAATCCGGCCGCGGACTTCAGTCCATGCCCTGGGTGAAGGAGACGAGCCGATGATGGCCCTCGCGGAACTTGTGGCGCGCCACGGCGGAACCTGTCAGCCGGCCCTCTGCGGCAGCGGTCCAAGCGTGCGCGGGATTCAGCTCGACAGTCGCGCGGTCACGCCCGGCGACCTGTTCGCGGCCCTGCCCGGTCGCGTGTCCGACGGCGGGAGATTCGTTGCCCAGGCTCTGGAGCGCGGTGCGGTGGCAGTGCTTTCACAAAGTTCGCTCGCCACGGAGCGCTCGGCGGAGGGCGCCCCGGCCGCCGTGCCGAACTGGATCCACCCGCGTGCGCGGCGCATCGTGGGCGAGGCCTGCGCGGAGATTCACGGCCATCCGTCGCGGCACATGTTCGTGATCGCAGTCACCGGAACCAACGGCAAGACCACGACCGCGCACCTGACCGCACAGCTCCTGGCCCACGTGGGTCGGCGGCCAGCGTTCCTGGGCACGGCAGGCAATCGACTGGCGGATGGACACTTGCTTGGCGCGACGCACACGACGCCCGACGCACCGTCGCTGCAGGCGCTGCTCGCCCGTCATCTGGAATTGTCAGGCGACAGCGTGGCCCTGGAGTTGTCGAGCCATGCGCTCGATCAGGAGCGACACGCCGGGCTCGAAATCGATGTGGCGCAGTTCACGAATCTGACGCAGGACCACCTCGATTATCACGGCGACATGGCCAGCTACGGGGCCGCGAAGCAGGTTCTGTTTCAGAGCCTGAGCGCTGGCGCACACGCCGTCATCAACGCCGACGACGCCGCGGGTCTGGCCATGGCGAAATGCGCGCGCGCCTCGGGCGCAAGCGTCCACACGTACAGCATGAGGTCGCGCGCCGATCTCTGGGTCGAGGGTGTTGAAAGTGATTCTCAGGGCACGCGTTTCTGGATCCAAGGGATGGGGATCTTACGGACGAAGGTGCGCTTGCCCCTGTGGGGTCACTACAACGTCGCGAATGCCCTGGCGGCTCTGGCTGCCGTGCTACTGTCGGGTGCGAGTCCACTCCATGTCCTGGAGGGACTCGCATCCGTCTCCCCTGCACCGGGCCGATTGGAGCGCGTAGACGCCGGGGCCCTGGGCCTTACGCTGCTCGTCGACTACGCGCATTCGGAAGATGCGCTGCGCAAGGTGCTCGCAACGCTTCGCTCGCATTTGCCGCAGCGCAGCGGCGCGCGGCTGTTGTGCGTCTTCGGTTGCGGCGGCGATCGCGATCGTGCCAAGCGTCCGTTGATGGGCGCGGCCGTGGCGGAGCTTGCCGACGTCGCGATCCTCACCAGCGACAATCCTCGCGGCGAGGATCCGGGCGCCATCGTGGCCGAGATCCTGGCCGGAATGAGCGCCGGTTCCGAACGCGTTGTGGAACTCGATCGCCGCCGGGCGATTGCGCGCGCCCTGGAGCTCGCGCGCGAGGGCGACATCGTGCTCGTCGCCGGCAAGGGGCACGAAACGACTCAGACCATCGCTGGGGTCGCGCATCCCTTCGACGACCGCGCCGTCCTGGCCGAACTCGCACGTGAGCGTGCATTGAAGAAGTGAACGACATGCTGGTCCAAGACATCCTCGATGCCACCGGGGCGAAACTCCTGCGTGGAGACCCCTGCACTTTGGTCCAGGGCGTCAGCACCGACACGCGCGTGCTCAAGCCGCGCGAGTTGTTCCTGGCGCTGTCCGGTCCGAACTTCGACGGCAATCAATTCGCCGAGGCCGCGGGGCGAGCGGGCGCGGGCGCACTGCTGCTCGAAGACAAGCCGGGCCGGGCCCTGCCGCGCGTGGCCGGTGAGTTGCCGGTGGCCCTGCACGAGGCGCCGCGCCGCGCCCTGGCGGACTTGGCGTCCTGGCATCGCTCGCGCATTGCCGCGCAGGTGATCGGTATCACGGGCTCCTGCGGCAAGACCACGACCAAGGAAATCCTCGCGCAATTGCTCGCGCCGCACTTTTCCACGGTCGCCAGTCCCAATTCGTTCAACAACGACATCGGCGTGCCGCACACGATTCTCTTGGCCGATCCAAGCACGCGCATGCTCGTGGTCGAGATCGGAACCAATGGGCCCGGAGAGATCGCCGCGCTTTCTCGTATCGCGCGACCGAACATCGGCATCATCACGAACATCGGCAACGCACACCTGGAGGGGCTGGGTTCGATCGAGGGCGTGCTGCGCGAAAAGGGCGAGCTCTTCGCCGCACTGCCGCGCGCCGGAACGGCGATTCTCAACCTCGACTGTCGCTTCGCGCGCGAACTGCGCGCAGCCACGAGCGCCAATGTGATCAGCTACTCCGTGGAGGGCGGCAGCGACGGCGATCAGGACGCGGTGGGGGATTTCAACGCTGAGAAGCCTTGGTTCCACGCCGCGGGCACGACTTTCCGACTGCGTGGCCATGAAATTACGTCGCCGCTGCTCGGGGTCCACAACATCTCGAACCTGCTGGCGGCGATCGCCACGTGCGAGGCCTGCGGGATCCCGCTGGAACAACTGCTGCCGACGATTTCGCGCCTCAAGGGCGGCCGGCGGCGCATGGAGCGCCTCGAACTGCAGGACGTCGTCGTTTTCGACGACACCTACAATGCCAATCCCGAATCGGCGCGCGCGGGCTTGCGCGTGCTCGCGGGACTGCACGGCCATCGCCGGCGCGTGCTGATCCTGGGCGACATGCTCGAGCTAGGGCCGCGTTCGCCGGAATTGCACCACGCCATGGGGCGCGCAGCGGCGGAGGCGAAGGTCGATCAACTCTTGCTCGTTGGCGAGCTGACGCGCGCGTCGGCAGCGGGCGCGCTGGAGGCTGGCATGCCGATCGAGCGCGTGCAGCACCTAGGCAGTCGCGAGGAGGCCGTGGGGGCGATCACCACGCTGATTCGCTCCGGCGACGTCGTCTTGGTCAAGGGTTCCAACGCCATGGGGATGGACCGCTTGGTCCGCCGCATCGGCGAGGTCTTCGGTTCTTCAGCCAACTGAACGAAAGCCCACAGAATTCGCCATGTTCCCCGGTCTCTTCGACGACATCTTTGGCCTGCACCTGTTTGGCTACATCACATTCCGTGTGGCCATGGCGGCGTTGACGGCCTTTGGACTGGCGTTGTTCATGGGGCCGCCGGTAATCGCCTGGCTGAAACGTCAGCGCGCGTCGGAGTGCACGTCGAAGTTCGATGCGCAGCAGGACCTCAAGCAGCTGGTCGAGACGACCTCCAAGAAAGACACTCCGACTCTGGGGGGCGCGTTCTTGATCGCGTCGTTGCTCGGGTCGGTGCTGCTTTGGGCGCGACTCGACAACTTGCACGTCGTGCTGGCGGTCATGCTGACCGCGGGATTCGCGGCGGTGGGCTTCGTTGACGACTACCTCAAGCTGACCGCGCCGAAGACCAAGGGGCTCTCACCGGGATCGAAAATGCTCGGGCTGTCGGTGGTGTGCATCGCTGCCCTGGGTCTGCTCTCGTTTTATGCCTGGTGGTTCGGGCGGCCGACCTTGCTCACGCTGTTCCCGCCGTTCTTCAAGGACGCCTACATCGATCTTTTCCAGTACGGACTGATCGGCGTGGCGCTGTTCATCGCCTTCGAGTGGTTGGTCATCGTCGGCTCGGCCAATGCCGCCAACATCACCGACGGTCTCGACGGCTTGGCGGTCGGCTGCATGTTGATCGCCGGCTTCACCCTGTCGATTTTCTGCTACGTCTCGGGCCGGCCGGACTGGACGGGGTACCTCGACTTGCCCTACGTGCGTCAAGCGAGCGAGATGGCCGTCGTCGGCGGCGCGATGTGCGGAGCGTGCATGGGCTTTCTGTGGTTCAACGCTTTCCCCGCGAAAGTGTTCATGGGCGACTCGGGCTCCCTGCCCCTCGGTGGGCTCTTGGGCTGGATGGCCATGGTCTCCAAGCAAGAGCTGGTGTTGCCCTTGATCGCCCTGGTGTTCGTGGCGGAACTCGCTTCCAGTTGGATCCAGCGCCTGTACTTCCAGCGCACCGGCGGCAAGCGCCTGTTCACCTGCGCGCCAATTCACCACGGACTGCAGTTGTACGGCGGCGTGTTCACCAAGTCCGACGCGCGCTGGCACGAGATGACCGTGGTCGTGCGTTTTTGGATCGTCGCCGCCGCGTGCTCGATGCTGAGCCTGGCCCTGCTGAAGGTGCGCTGAACCATGTCTAGAACTCGCAGCAATTCCCGGCTCGATCCCCTGGCCCAAGGCGCAGGGGGGGATGCGTCTACGCGCGAGCACCAGACCACGATCTTCGAGCGTCTGGATTCACTGACCAGGCTCGCGAAGGTCGTCGATCCGCGAGGACCGGCGACCGCGCTGTTCTGCTGCGTCGTCGCGCTGGTCACGTTTGGACTGCTGGTCCAAGCCAGTCACGCCGCGACGATTCTCGACTCCGAGGAATTCTCACGTGTCTTGACGGGCCAGGTAGCGTTCCGCGCGGCGGGCTTGATCGTGCTGATCCTCGCGGCGCGCGTGGGACCCAGCGGACTGCGCCGCTTCATTCCGGCGATGACCGTTGGCATTGGGGTGCTACTGGTGTGCGTGTTCCTGCCCGTGGTGGGCATTTCGCTCAATGGCTCGAACCGCTGGGTGAACCTGGGATTCGTCACGTTCCAACCCTCCGAGTTGGCGCGCATCGTCCTGGTCCTCTGGATTGCGGATCGATGCGTACGACTTGGCAGCGACGTGCGCGACATCCGCCGCGGCGTGCTGCCGATGCTGGGCATGGGCCTCTTGTTCTTCGGGCTGATTGCGATCGAGACGGACCTCGGCGGCGCGATGCTGCTCTTGCTTTGCATTCTCGGCACGATGTGGGTCGGCGGGGCGCGGCCCACGCATGTTGCCGGCTCGCTGATGGCGATCGGAGGCAGCGCACTCGTGCTCGGATTCACGTTGATTCCTTACATCCGCCGCCGGATCGAGATGTTCGTGGGCTCCACGGACAACGATCAGATCACGGGCAGCATCCTTGCCATGCACTCCGGCGGAGCTTTCGGCGTGGGCTTGGGTCAGGGCGAATTCCGCAACCACGGAGTTCCTTACCTGGAGAGCGATTTCGTCTTCGCCCAGGTCGGCGAGGAGTTTGGTCTGTTCGGGATGCTGCTGGTGCTCGGGTTGTTCCTGGCGGTGCTGTGGTTTGGCCTGCGCCTGGTGCTGTCGATCCGCGATCGTTACGACGCCCTGGCCTCCTTCGGGCTGCTGCTCGCCACGGCCTTGCAGGCGATGCTGCACGTGCAAGTGGTCGCCGGTCTGGCTCCGCCCAAGGGCATGACCTTGCCCTTCATCTCTCACGGCGGCACGTCGCTTGTCGTGTCTTGCCTCTGCACGGGTCTCGCGCTTGGCGCGGCCCGTCGCACTGAGCGTGCCGAGCGCACCGAGCGCTTGGCTACCTCCGAGCCTTCTGTGGCGCCCAACGCACTCGAACCCCTGAGCACCTGACGCGCCACCACACCATCCACTCGGCGGTGACTCCGCTCGAGCCTGTTCCTTTCATCCCTTATCAGCCAACTTCGTCATCCGCACCGCGCCTCCAGGCAACGTGCCAGCACAGGAAACCCAAGAAAATGCAACGCATCGAACGCTACGGCGTGATCGCCCTCGTCTTTCTCCTCGTAACCATCCTCGCCGTCGCGGTGTGGGGGCAGCGCAAGAACCAGTCGTTGCTCTCCATGCTGAAGCGCGACAAACCCACGGACACCGCGGCACTGGACACGCAACCTGTGCTGCCGGCGCCGGTGCTTCCGGGCCTGGGGCTCTCCTCCCCAAGCCACGAAGTATCCCAGGCGCCCGTGCAGCCTTTGAACTACGAGCCGGTGACGGCGCCTTCCACGGGGCTGATCGCTCCGGCGGGTCCTGGCAGCGACGCGGTCAGCTTTGATCACGGAAACGTGCTGACGCCGAACGGAGCTCCGGGCTTCATCAATGGGGGAACTCAGATTCCCTCGCCCCCGTTGGTCTTGACCCCGAGCCTGCCCGAGGGCGGCGCGCGCACGTACACGGTCAAGAGCGGCGACACACTCGGCTCCATCGCACAGCGCGAACTGGGCTCGACCAAGCGCTGGAAAGAAATCGAATCGCTCAACGGCGTCCGCTCGGAGCGTCTGAGCATCGGCATGGTGTTGAAACTCCCGACGTCCACGTCGAGCGGTACGACGCAGACCTTGGTGCGCGCCGATCCGCCGGTCCGCACCCAGCCGGTCGTCTCGAATCCCAATCCGAGCTCGAGTCGGACCTACACGATTCGCTCCGGGGATTCGCTCTCGCGCATCGCCGCGACGCAAATGGGTGACGCCAATCGCTACGGCGAGATTTTGGCCATGAACCCGGGCCTGAATCCGGCGAAGCTCGGCGTGGGGCAGGTCCTGCGCATGCCGCAGGAAGCGAAGCCGCAGTCGGTCGCCACGCGCCCCAGCTCGCGTCCTGCGCCGGCAAAGTCGGGAAATTCCGAGGTTGCCCGCGCTGAACCGGCCCCGAAGAAAGCCCGCGTGCAATGAGCCGCAAGTTCCGGTGGTTCGTGCTCGCGTCGTGCGCCTTCGTCGTCCTGATGGGCGCGGGCGAATCGATCTCCCTGCTGGCCGCTGGCCCGCAGGTCGCGAATCCGTCACTGGAACCCAGAGCCGTGGCCGCGTCTGCGAACCCAAACGCAGCGCGCACACTGCTTTCCGCTGGTGACCCCGGCGAGCGATCCGAGGTTGCGCCCGACGCACCTCGCGCACGCCAGCCGTAGTCGCTGTTGACTCCTAGGTCCGCGCCCAGCCAAGGGCGCGGACCTTTCCCTGTCCCTGGAATTTCGCATTCGATCACCTTCAAGGTCACGCTGCCGTTGAAGACCCTTGCCGTGCGTGAATCCGAACCGAGCGCGCGCTCCGAACCGGGCCGTGACCCGCGGCCTCTGTGCGCCCTGGACACTTCTCTGGATTCGCGCCCAATGCGCGTGGCACTGGCCGGCGGCGGAACGGGCGGTCACATCGTCCCCGGGCTGCATCTACTGGCCACACCCGCGGCGCGCGAGCGCGTCGAGGACGTTCTGTGGTTTCAGACCGGCCGTGCCGTGGAGGCGCGCGTGCTCGCCGGGGCGGAGGAGTCGCTCCATCCAGCGCGCCTTGAGCGCGTAACGCTGTCACTTGAACCTGATGGCGGTGGGGCGCCGAGCCTTGCTCGACTCGCGCTGTACACACTGCCTGCGGTCTTGCGCGCCCGTCGCGCCCTGCGCGAGCACGGCTCCCAAGTCCTCGTGGGACTCGGTGGATTCACCTCACTGCCCGCGGTCGTGGCCGCGCGTTCCCTCGGGTTGCCCACGGCGCTGCTTGAAATCAACGCCCACGCCGGGCGCGCCACGCGCTGGCTCTCCAGACATTCGACCCGTGTGCTGCACGCCTGGAACGCGACCCTGCCCGAGCGCGGCAGCGAGCGCGACGTCGTGATCGGACCGCCGCTCGCCCCTGAATTCACACGAGGTGAGCCCAGCGCCGAGGCTGCGGCCCGCGCCCGCATCGAATTGGGCTTCGAGCCCCACAGGCCACTGCTCGCCGTGCTCGGAGGCAGTCAGGGCGCTGGCGGAATCAATCGCTTCGTCGCCCAGCACGCAGAGTATTGGGCCCTCAACGGGCTGTCCGTGTTGCACCAGACTGGACCTGGCCGCCGTGCGGAGGGAATCGACGACGGGCCGGCCTATCGGGCAGTGGAATACGTCCGCGACGTGCCCCAGGCTCTGCGCGCTGCGAGTCTCGTGCTCTGCCGAGGTGGTGCATCGACCCTGGCGGAAGTCGGCGCCATGCGCCGCCCCGCATGGGTCGTGCCCTATCCGCACCACGGCGACGGTCATCAGGAGCGCAACGCGCGTGAACTCAAAGGCGGCGTTTGCATCGTCCAGGAGAAGGAACTCTCCACGGAGCTCGCACGCGAACTCATGGTGCTTTGCGGTCCAAAAGGGGCAGTTCAGCGGCGCGCCATGGCCGACGCCTTGGCCGGCCTCGTGCCAATCGACGGGGCCGCGCGCATGTTCGAAGAGGTCGCGCGACTTGCAGCGAGCTCGACTTCACACTTCCAATCCCAGGCCGCGAGGCATTGAATGAGCAGGATGCAACGCACTCAAGAATCCAGCAGTCCCCCCAGGTCCACAATTCAACACGTGCTGTGTCAGGGGATTCCCAAGCGAGTGCACTTGCTCGGCGCCGGCGGCGCGGGCGTGAGCGGCGCTGCGCGCGTGCTCTTCGAACACGGGCATTCACTGAGCGGCCACGACCGAGCCCACGGACCTCACGTGGAGCTGTTGCGCACCATGGGCGTCTCCGTCGAAGTGTCGGATCAGGCCTCGGCGCGCTTGCCCGAGGGCGTCGCGTTGCTAGTGCGCTCGGCTGCGATCTCGCGCGAGGATCCGCAGATTCGTGAAGCCGAAGAGCGCGGAATTCCCGTGCTGAAATACTCAGAACTCCTGGGGCGCATCACTCCAGCCGGTCGCACGTTGGCGGTGGCAGGCACCCATGGAAAAACCACCTCGTCTTGGTTGGCGTACCATGCGGCGCGCGGCGTGGCGTCGGCGCTGCAGTTGCCTCGCCCGGGCGCGATCATCGGCGGAATCTGCGCGAAGCTCGTCACCAATGCACTGGTGGAAGAACCCGCGGGATTGTTCGTCGTCGAGGCCTGCGAGTACGACAGCTCGTTTCTGAAGCTCGCACCCCAGAGCGCGATTATCACCAACGTCGAGGACGATCACCTCGACTACTTCGGCACCACCGAGGCGATCCACAAAGACTTCAGTCGCTTCGCGGATCGCGTGCACCCCGAAGGCTTGCTGGTGATCGGCGAGAAAGTCCCGCGCGGCGTGGAAATGGCAGCGCGCTGTCCGGTGTGGCGTTTCCGTCGTGATGTGTTCGCCGACCTGTTGGGCGAGCGCCAAGGGCGCTTCATCATGCGCGTGCGCGGTCCGGGCTTTGAAATCCCCGAGGTTCACCTCGGCGTGCCCGGACAATTCAACGTCGAGAACGCGGCCCTGGCCTTGAGCCTGGTGGTCGGCAGTTCGGCGCGGTTGTGGGATCTGGAGCCTGTGGACATCGGTCGCGCCGCCGCCGCGGGTCTTCAGGAATTCGTCGGTGCCAAGCGTCGCTTCGAATCCTGGGGCAGCGTGGGTCGCATCGAATTGGTTCACGATTACGCGCACCATCCGACGGAGGTGCGCGTGACGCTCGAAGCGGCCCATCGCGTGTTTCCTGGCCGCCCGCTGCACGTTTTGTTCCAACCACACCAACACAGCCGGACGTCGCGCTTCCTGAACGAGTTCATCGAAAGTCTGCGCATGGCCGATCGCGTCGTGGTCTCAGAGGTCTACGGCGCGCGCACGCACATCGACGGGGCGAAGTCGGCCAACGCCCAGGACATCGTGGATGGGTTGAGGCGCTGCAACGTCGCTGCTGCGTCGCCCGGCGACAAGTCCACCAGCGCTCGCGAGTTTGCCGCGGGACTGCCGGAGAACTCGGTGGGATTGGTGCTCGGCGCTGGGGACATCGAGGACGTGAAAGCGGAGCTCTTGGTCCAGCTAGCCGAACGTCGGCCATGAACGCCGCGCTCAGCTGGCCCTGCGCAGCGTTGCCCGGGGCCGCGCTCGCCGACCGGACGACGATGCACGTCGGTGGCCGCGTCCAGTGGTTGCTCGAGCCAGCGAATCCGGAAGAACTCGCCCGCGCGTGGAATGCGGCGCGCGAGCGCGGCTACTTGCCGCGCATTCTTGGCGGCGGTGCCAACCTGGTGATCGAGGACGGCGAACTCGACGGGGTCGTGATCACCACCGCGCGCATGCGCTACATCTTGCGGCCCGGCCATAGCGAGGATCCGCGCGGTGAATGGACTCTGCGCCAGGATCCGCTGCCGGCCGCCATGGAAGACTCGGCTCCGCGCCTGGTGGCCTGGGCCGGCGCGACGATTCCGGGGCTGGTGGGCACGGCCACGAAACTGGGTTGGAGCGGCCTTGAGGGACTCGCCGGGATTCCCGGGCAGGTGGGCGGCGCCGCGGCCATGAACGCCGGTGGACGCTGGGGTGATTTTTGGGACGTGGTCGAGTCGGTGCACGTGCTCGACCGGCACAGTGGCGTGCTGCGCGAATTGCCTCGCGCGGAGTGCGCGCCTTCCTATCGCGATGGGGGCATGGTGGACTTTGTCGTGCTCGGCGTCGTCGTGCGCCTGGTCAAGCGCACGATCCCCGAGGTCGAGGCGAAAGTGCGCGACTATTTGCAGACCAAGCGCCGCGTCCAGCCGGTGACGGAATGGTCCGCGGGCTGCATTTTCAAGAACCCGAGTCCTGAATTGTCCGATGGGCGTTCGGCCGGAAAACTGATCGAGGACGCGGGCGCCAAGGCGCTCTCGCGCGGTGCGGCGGCAGTCAGCGCCCTGCACGGGAATTTCATCGTCAATTCTGGCGCGGCAACGGCGAAGGATGTCCTGGCATTGATCGAGGACGTGCGCCAGCTCGTCCGGAGCAAGACCGGCATTGAACTCGTCACCGAGGTCAAGGTCTGGCGCGCGAGCGATATCGTGCGCGGCTGAGCCCGATTCGCGCGTTCGCACGTCCCGACGACGGCAAGCCGTGCCCCGCTCCGCCGCCGACGATATAGTGGTCCGCTTGCGTGCGTCCGCTGGAGCCGGGCGCAACTGTTGCGCGCGCCAGGTCGGCCGAGCTCAGTCCATCGCTCCCTCGCTCCGCCGCAGGTTGCGCCGGCGCGGGTGCCCATCGAGCAGGAGACGAACGATGTCAACTCAACCGGCGGCTTCCCAGGTTGGCGAGCCTTTCCCCCTGTCCACCCTGCGGCACTCGGTGTCGCACTTGATGGCCTCGGCCGTCCAACGCCTGTATCCCGGGGTGAGCTTCGGATTCGGGCCGTCGATCGAGCACGGTTTCTACTACGACTTCGAGCTGCCGGTGAAGCTCGAGGACGCGGACCTCGCCGCGATCGAGAAGGAGATGCGGCGCATCGCCAAGCAAACTCCAGCGCTCGAGTGCGAGACCGTCACGCGCGCAGAGGCGCGCCGTCGACTCCTGGCCCGCAATCAGAGCTACAAGGTCGAGGCCCTCGATTCGATTCCCGAGGCGGAAGCGATCACGATCTACCGTCACGGCGATTGGGAGGATCTGTGCGAAGGGCCGCACATCGATCGCCTCGACCGCAACTTCCATTTCAAACTACTCTCGCTCGCGGGCGCCTATTGGCGCGGCGACGAAAAGCGGCCGATGCTTCAGCGCGTGTACGGCACGGCATTTTGGAGCAAGGAGGATTTCGACAAGCATCTCGCCTGGCTGATCGAGGTCAAGGCCCGCGACCATCGCAAGCTCGGCACCGAGCTGGATCTGTTCAGCACTCACCAGGAAGCTGGCGCGGGCTTTGTGTTCTGGCATCCGAATCTGGGCGCGGTACGGCGCGCGATTGAGACGTTCTGGTGGGAGGAACATCAGCGCCGTGGCTACGACGCCGTGTACGCGCCCCATGTGCTGCGCGAGGGCATTTTCGCGGTCTCCGGTCACCTGGAGAACTACGCGGAAATGATGTACGCGCCGATGGAAATCGACGAGATGCCCTACCGCGTCAAGCCGATGAATTGCCCCGGCCACGTGATCATGTACAAGAGCCGGAACCACAGTTACCGCGACTTGCCCTTGCGCTGGGCAGAACTGGGCACGGTCTATCGCTACGAGAAATCCGGCGTGCTGCACGGCATGTTGCGTGTGCGCGGATTCACCCAAGACGACGCGCACATCTTCTGCACGCCCGAGCAGCTCGCGGAAGAAATCGCGGGCGTGGTGGAGCTGATTCGCCTGATGCTGTCGACCTTTGGATTCGAGTACACCGCCTATTTGGCGACGCGGCCACAGAAGGCCATTGGATCCGTGGAGGTCTGGGAGAAGGCCACGGCAGCCCTACGCCGCGCGGCGGAATTGCAGAACCTGCCCTTGACCCTCGACGAAGGCGGCGGCGCCTTCTACGGGCCGAAGATCGACTTCAAAGTTCGCGACGCACTGGGCCGCGAGTGGCAGAACTCGACGGTGCAGTGCGACTTCAATCTGCCCGAGCGCTTTGAGATGAAGTACACCGACTCCGACGGCAAGGAAAAACGTCCGATCATGGTGCACCGCGCCGTGCTCGGCTCCATGGAGCGCTTCGTCGGCGGACTGATTGAGCACTTTGGTGGGAAATTCCCGCTGTGGTGCGCGCCCAAGCAAGTGGCGTTGATTCCGATCCGCGAGGAGCATGCCGAATACGTTCGTGGCCTGGCGAAGCGCCTGCGCGAGTCCCTGTACCGCGTCGAGTGCATGGACGATCCCGGCCACATGAACAAGAAGATCAAGGAAGCTCAGCACGCGCAGATTCCCTTCATGTTGATCGCCGGCGATCGCGAAGCCGCGGAAGGCACGGTCGCCGTTCGCCGCCGCGGGACGCGCGAGCAGGTGGACATGGGCTTCGACGATTTCGTCGCGCTGATCGAGCGACTGCGCACGACGAAGTCGCTGGAATTGACCTGAGCGCCCGCACAGGCGTGCGCAGGCCGCGGCGGGATCGCCGTCAGCGGTGGCTTGCGACGATGCGCTCGGTGGCTTGGGCCAGCGAGACAATTTCACCGTAGCCAAAATCGCGCCGCGCAGGCGCCATGTCGTAGCTGTGAGAGCGCGAGAGTTGAGCGGCCACGAAGCGCGTCATCGGCGGCTCGTCCGTGCGACCCAACGCAGCCCAAGCGAGTTCACACAGGGCCCCCAGTCCATGGGCCAGGGCCGCAGGCACAGCAGCGCGCGGCGGTGGAAGCTCCAGCTTCGAGAGCAACTCCGTGATCCACGGCCAGAGGAGCACCGGCTCCTCCTGTCCGATGAAATAGGCCCGACCCGCATGGGCGGAGGCGGGGGCCAGGGAGTCCGCCGCCAAAATGTGCGCATGGGCCGCGTTCTCCACGGCGCAGAGCGTCACTTCGTTGCGGCCGTCGCCCACTGCGCGCAAGCGCCCGGACTTGGCGCGCTCGATGATCCGCGGCACCAGGTGCGGATCCCGGACGCCGATGAGCAGGTGAGGGCGCAGCGCCACCGTGGAAACGCCCGCGGCGCCGTGGGCGGACAAAACCAGGCGTTCTGCGGCCGCCTTGGATTCGGGGTACGACGCTAGAAACTTCTGCGCCAGGGGCAAGTCGTTCGAGGCGCGCACGTGGTCGCGGCCGTCGAAGGTCACGCTTGGGCTCGACGTGTGTACCAGTCTGGGCACGCCGGCACGCTGGCATTGCTCCAGCAGAGTCCGCGTCCCGTCGACATTCGTGCGCCAATACTCCGCGCGCGATCCGTGCACGCCGGCTTTGGCGGCGGTGTGGAAGACCACGTCGACGCCGGCGAGGGCCCGCCTCAGGGCGTCGCCCTCGTTCAACTCGATCAGCAGGCAGCGCGCGCCGAGAACTTCGACTTCGGGATGGGCGGAGCGCGAAATCGAAATGACCTCGTCCCCGCGAGCGAGCAGGCGCTCGACGATTTCGCGCCCGAGAAATCCGCCGCCGCCGGTGACCAGGCATTTCACAGCACTTGCTCCTGCGCCCAGTGTTTCAAGGCAATGCGATCGATCTTGGCCTGGTGGCGCACATCCAGCGGGAAATCTCGCTTGAACAAAACGCGCTCAACGCTGGCGCCACCGCTGAGGGCCGCGCCGGCCTGGAGAATCTCCGCGGCGACGCGCTCGCGGTCCTTGTTTCGGCGCGGGATCTTGCCCGATGAGAGTTCGACGATCAGGATCGGTCGTTCAGAGCCCCTTTGGCCCAGGCCGACCACGGCACAGCGACCGATCGCCGCGTGCAGACGGAAGACGTTTTCGATCGGCACTGGGAACAGCATGCCGCTCGCGGTTTCGAGGCGATGCGATTTGCGCCCGAGGAACCAAAGTTGCCCCTGGGCATCGAATCGTCCCAGGTCGCCCATGCGATGCCAGACGCGGTCCCCATCGCGAATCTTCGCCAGCGCCGTCGCCTGTGGATCGAAGGCGTACTCGCGAGTGACGTTGTCGCCGCGCACGCAGATCTCGCCCGCCTCGCCCGGTTGAACGAAGAGCTCGTCGTCCCAATGTTCGATCGCCACGTCGCCAATGCGAATCAAGCGCAAATCCACACCCCACACCGCACGTCCGACGCACGTGCCTTCCCCCAGAGATGCGCGAGTTCCAAGTTCTCCAGCAAGCAGCGCGCCCTCCACATGCGTCACAGGCAGGGCCTCCGTGGCTCCATAGGGTGTGAACACTTCGCCTCCCGGCGCAATCACGTCGCGGGCGCGCCTCACGAGGTCCGCTTCCACAGGCGCGCCGGCGATCAGCAATTGTCGCAGAGAATCCAAGCGCAGCGAGCGCGCTTCGCACCAGGGGATGACGCGACGCCAGATTGCGGGCGAGCCAAAGCTGGAGCGCACTTGAAAGCGTTCGATCGCGCCTGCGATCTTGCTCGGATCGCAACCTGCCGGCCGGGTGAAGTCCATTTCCGGAAAGACGCTCGCCATCCCCAGCGCCGGACCGAACAGCGCAAACAGGGGAAAGCAGGCCAAGTCTCGCGAGCCCGGCGCGAAGTCGTAGGTTGCGCGCAACATCTCGACCTGGGCCTGAAACATCCCGTGCTCGTAGCACACGCCCTTGGCCGGTCCTGTGGAGCCGGAGGTGAACAGGATCGCCGCAGGATCGCGCGCGGCACGCGGAATCGGCGCGAAGGCTTCACCGGTTTGCTCCATCAACGGGAGGAGCGCAGCCGAAGTCCACAGTCGGTGCCGCCCGCTGGTGACTGCGATCTCCACGGAGCGGAACGCCGCGGGTTGGAGCACGCGCGCGGCGTGCACCGTGGGAACTGCGATCAGCGCGCGCGGCCTTACACGTTCGATGGCCCCGAGCACGCCCCGGCGTCCCATGCCCGGATCGATCAGCACGGGAACTGCGCCCAGTTTGAACAGGCCGTGAATCAATGCGATCCACTCCAGGCCCGGTCGAACGAAAACGCACACGCGATCTTCGGCGGCGAGTCCGAGGGCGCGGAGACCGCGGGCCAGGGCGCTGCTCCTCTGTTCCAAATCCGCCCAGGTCCACTGGGCGAAACTCGCGTGGCCTCCGGCTTGGGGGGCAGCCACCGCTAGCTCTCCAGGCGCTTCTTCGCAGCGCCGGCTGACGAAGCGCGCCACGTTCGAGCTCTCGGTGGGCAAGACTCCCGTCGTCATGGGCCTGCCTGCGGGCTCACTTCGAGCCGCGATCCGAGCACAGGGGATTGCGATTGAGGAAGCGCTCGATCCAGCGCAGCGCGCGTTCTCGCGCATCCTCCAGGACGTAGTGTCCCGCGCCCTCATCCACGTGCACCTCCGCCTTGGGCCACAGCGCGCGGAAGCGCTCGAGGTGCGCTGGGGTGAAGCACCAGTCCATGGCGCCCCAGATCAGACAGGTCGGCGTCGCTGAGAAAATAGGCAGCGCATTTTCGATGCGCTCAAGCTCCGCGTAGGACGGATGGGACGGTGACAGCGGAATGTCCTGAACGAAACGCAGCGTCGCGATCCGATGCGCGAACGAATCGTAGGGTGCGAGGTAACCGCGGCGCACGGCGGGCGTCATGCGCTCGCGCCGCTCCAGGGCCATGACCGTGGCCGCCACAGCGAAGGCGTTCAAGCCGCGCACAGCCAGAGCGCCGAGGGCCGGAGTGCGGCAAACTCGAATGCGCCAGGGGGCCCTGCCTCCGGTAAACGCCGACGTGTTCAGGACGATCAAGCGTGCGATTCGATCGGCATGGCGCGTCGCGAACCCAAGGCCGATGGGGCCGCCCCAATCGTGAACCACCAGGGTGATTCGGCGCAGGTCCAGGGCTAGGGCGAGGCGCTCCAGATTTTGGACGTGCTGCGCCAATTGGTACGGATACCGAGCTGGCTTGTCCGACAGACCGCAGCCGATGTGATCGACGGCGATACAGCGATAGCGGTCCGAAAGCGCGCGGATTGCGTGACGCCAGTAGAACGACCAAGTCGGATTGCCGTGGACGAACAGCAGCACCTCGCCGTCGCGCGGCCCTTCGTCGAGGTAGTGGTAGCGCAGGCCGTCGAGATCGAAGAGCTTCCCTTCGAACGGATACTCCGTCGAGAAGCCGGCGACGATTGCGCGCCGGCCGGCGTCGTCCAATTGTGCGCTCACGGCGGACCTGCCTTCTGCGCGGCTTCGTCCACGCGCCATTCGACGCCCTCGCGGGCGCGACCGGCCACGGCCACGATGAAGGGCTCGCAGGCGCGGGACTCGACGGCGTGGCAAGTTGCTTCGTGCTCGACCACGCAGCGCTCGCCTTGGGCATCGACGATCTGCACCTTGGAAAATGCCATCAGCCCCAGGCCGAGCTTCTTGAGCACGGCTTCCTTTGCTGTCCAAGCCTGTGCGAATGTGAGCGCCGCGTCGCCTTTTTCGAACAAACGCCTTTCCTGTGGGCCCAGGGTGCGCTCCGCGACCTCCTGACTGGGAAGTGCGATGGCTTCGACATCCACTCCCACGGGCGAGCGCGACACGGCCGCCGCCACGAGGCCCTGATCGCCGAGGCTGGTGTGGGAGATCGACCAGTGCCAACCGTTCGAAGGCCGCGGGGCGTCGCGTTCATCCTTTTCGAGTCTGCCAAGCTGCGCGCCGCTCGCCTGCGCGGCCGCGGTCAGTGCTCCCAAGGCGGCCATGCGCAACACCGCGACGCGCCGGCTGCCACGCGCCTGCGCATCGGCGAGCGTCAAGCGCTGCACCACCACGATCAGGTTTTCGTCGAGCGCTTCGCTCACGGCGTGGGCCGCGTCGCGCGCTCGACGATGTTGCGATCGAAGAAATTGACGCTCAGACCCGCATCAACGACCAATCCCTGGGCATTGATGCCCGAGGATCGATCGGACAGAAGGAAGAGCACCGCGTTGGCGACCTCCGGCGTCGTCAGTGCGCTGTGGCGCAGGGTCGCCATTTCTGCGAACAGGTAGTTGTCGAGGTAGCCGGGAATGCCCGCGGACGAAGAAGTCTTCAGGGGGCCGGCCTTGACGGAGTTGACGCGTAGGTCGCCGTGGGAGGAGAGGCTCTTGGCCAGAAACACGACCGTGGCGTCCAGGGCGGCTTTGACCGGAGCCATGTAGCCGTAGCTTTCGGCCGCCAGTTGAGTGTGCGAAATCGACAGCGTGACGATCGACGCCCGCGGCGCGAAGCGAGGAAGCAGCGCGCGCGACAGGGCCACTAGGGAGAAGCAGGAAATGTCGACGGCCTCCAGGAAGTCCGCTCGCACGGTCTCGTGGAACGGCCGCACGCCCTCGGAGTAGTTTGCGAAGGCCAGGGAGTGCACGAGGCCATTGAGCGTTACGTTCTGTGCCTCAAGCTCGCTGGCCAAACGCTCGATCTGCGCCTGCTGGGAGACATCGCAGACGTACACGGGGCTTGTGCCCACGAGTTTCATCGCGGCAGCGGCCATTTCCGCGGTCTTGACCACATGGACGCAGCGCGCGCCCGCCTCGGTGAGCGCCTGATGCACGAACCAAGCGATGCTCTTCCTGTTCGCCAGCCCGGCGATCAGCACGGTCTTGTGCTCAAGCTCCAGAAACGTCATGCGGACTAGCGCGAGGCCGGCGGCGCTGCGCGCTCCACAGCGGGATCCTCGTGGGCGGAGCCGGGGTCGTTCAGGGGCGCGAGCGCGACGACGAAACTGACGCGCAGCACGGTGCGATCCTTGGACTGCACGCGGCCCGTCATGAAGCGTGCGCCACCGACGCGCTCGTCAAGGGTCACGTGGATCGAGAGCGTTTCACCGGGGCGCACGACGTGCTTGAAACGCGCGTCGCCGATCTTGGTCAGCACAGGCACGGAGTCGGTGGGCGAACGATCGTGGTCATCGTGAGAACACAGGATTGCTCCCGCCTGGAACACGCTTTCACACAGCAGCACTCCCGGCACGATCGGATGGGCGGGGTAGTGACCCTCGAAGAAGGCCGCGTCCGGCTTGACGGTCCACTCGGCGCGAATCTCGCGCGCTGTGCGCTCGAGGATGCGGTCGACGAACAGGAACGGAGCACGGTGGGGGATCGCGGCGTGAATTACTTCCATGGGCTCTCAGGTGGCACAGGCCTGGGCAAGGTCTGCAAGGTAGGGATCGAGTTTGGCGGCGGTGATCACGCCGTAGTTGGCCGCTCCGAGCCAGCCGGACATGATGATACCCACGGAACCGGCATGATAGAGCCCGCGTACGGCTTCATTCAGAGTCATGCTGTACTTCAGGCCTTCGAACTTCGTGCCGAAGGACGCGCCGTTCATGTGCTGCGTGTAGAAGCGGAACGTGCGCGGTGTGGAGACCTCGATGTGATCGAGCTTTGAGCGCACGTCCGGCAGGTAGCGCTCCAGGGCGCGCAGCGTGTCCTGCGCGAGCCAGTCCTTTTCGCGCTCGTACTCGGCATCGGACAGGGACGACCAGTCGGCGAAGTTCGCGTTGGTCGAGCTCACGATCGCGTAGCGGTTCGATTGCGGACGCGTTTTCGGGTAGTAGAACGAAAACGTGCGACTCTCGCCGTGGAAGTCGCACAGCGACGCTGAATCGAAGCTATCGCGGCGGGAGGTGAACAGTAGATCGGTGACGAACGGAATCTGCGCCTCGGCCTTCAGACCCATGTAGACCTGGCAACTTGAGTTGTTGAGCCGCACGGCCTCAACGCCGCGGACGAAATCCGCATCGAAGTGCTCGCGCCCCACAAGGTCGAGCACTGTGGATTTGAGATTGGCGTTCGAGAGCACGGCGCGCGCGCCAAGTCTTCGACCGTTGGTCATGACGCCGACCGCGCGGCCGTCCTCCACCAGGATCTTCTCGACCTGCACACTCGAGAACAGGTCCACGCCGTTGCGTTCGAGCTCGGCACGCATCTCGCTAACCAACAAATCGGTGCCGCCGGAGAACGTGTACACGCCCTGGGACATGAAATTGGAAAAGACGATGCCGTAGGTGATCGCGGGGTCGTCCAGGGTTGAACCGTTGGCGTAGGCGATTGGCTCGAGGAGCAGCCGGTGAACGTCGTTTCGGCCCGGGAAGAAGCGCTCGAAGACATCGGCAACCGTGTCGCCAGGGTCGTCGTAGAAATTCATGGCGCGCAGGTGGGCGAAGAAGCGCTCGACGTTGGCGCGCTCCTGGCCGAAGACGCCGACGAGTTTCTCGATGAAGTCCTCGCGCGTGAAGGTGGTCTCGAAACTGAACTGCGGGTTGTCGAAGCGGATCGAATCCAGCCGCACGATTCGTTCGGAAATCTCCCGCGTCCAGTGGCGTCGGCAGGTCTTGATCATCCCCACGGGAAAACCGTGCAGGGAAATGTCGAAGACATGACCGCCGCGGCGCTTGAACCACGTAGCCATCCCGCCGTAGTTGTAGTGCTGTTCAAGCAGGGCCACGCGATGGCCGAGTTTCGCCAGTACGTTTGCGGCCGTCATGCCCGCCAGTCCCGATCCAATCACGATCACGTCGTAGGACTCGCGCGCTCCGGCCAGGGGATCGTGCTGGAGGGGCCGCTTGCCGTCGCCCGATCCGCGGAAGTACTTGGGACGCGAGCTCACCGCGCGGCCTCCATGAGCGCCTGCTGATTGGCAATCGTGATTCCGCTGAGGAGCGCACCGACGATGCCGAGCATGCCCTGGTCCGTTCCGATCAGCGCCAGGCGCTCGACGCCCAGCCGACCGTCCCGGCACTTGACCGGCGAGCCGTAGACCGCGCCGCCGACGTGGCCGGTGTAGTGCTCGATCGTGCGCGGCGTGAACGTGTCGCGCATCAGCGAGTGAGCACCGATGGCGCCAAGCGCCGGCATGGCGGCCGTGGCCGAAGCCAGCATCTGATCGGCGCAGATCTGTTTTTGGGCCACGTACTCAGGCTCGGGCAAGTTGCGCCAGTGCGCGTGATTCGCCAGGGCCGTGAAGCGCACGAAGCCCTCAGACAGTTCGCAGCGCTCGAAGTTGTTCGGAGAGCAAATCACGCCACTTTGGACGTCGATGGGCGTCTTTGGCCGGCGGTAGCGGAACTCTTGACCGTGATTGAAAAACGTCACGGCTGAATCGATTCCCAGGTTCGCCGGCAGGGTGTCAAGCACACTGATCGCTTCGAAGAAGCTCAAGCGCGCTGCGCCAGCGGAAGCGTCCCCCGCGGCGCGATGCTCGCTATTGTCCTGCCCGTGGATCAGACGCAGCGTCTCCGCGTGACCGGCGGAGGAGAACACGCGCTCGGCCAGGAGCTCTTCGCCAGAATCGAGTCGCACGCCGATGGCCGTTCCCTTGCGGACCAGGATGCTCTGGACTCCGCTGTTCATGCGCAGTTCGCCGCCGACCTTGCGGAAGCGCTTGACCAAGAGGTCGAGCAGCGTCCTGACTCCGCCCTCGGGGCGTGAGAAGCCCTCCAGGAACAGCGCGCGGAACAGAATCTGGAATTGATCCCAATCGAGATCGTCCTCACGGGCGCTGCCGTAGATGCACGTGGGCAGCATCAGGATTTCGATCAGTTCGGGCGCGCGCACGTAGCGTTGGAGCTGCTCGCGTGCGGAGGAATCTGCATTCTCGATCGAGACGGCGTCGTAGGGGGCGAACTCGTGCACCATGCGGCGCAGCCCGTCGATTTCCTCCGGAAACTCGCGCGCGACTTCGCCGAAGAACACCTCGGGTTGGTTCGTGAACTTGAGCAGTCGACCGTCGAACCGAATTTCGGAGTGACCCTGCTGGCCCAGCTTCAATTCGTCGTAGCCGATCCGCAGCTGGCGCAGGGCGCGCGTCAGGGGCACGCCTGCGGTTCCCTTTGGAACAAAGTTCGTCAGCGCGTGCAGGCCGGAATCGAAGGGACGTCCCTTCAGCTTGTAGAACGAGTTCAGGCCGCCCCACAGCGAATGGCGCTCGAGCACGAGGACGCGCCGATCGAACTGCGCCAATCGAATGCCCGCGGCCAGGCCGCTCATGCCCGCGCCGATGATCAGCGTGTCGTAGGCCACGGGTCGCGGAAGCTCAGGCGCGCTGGGCGCAGTGCAGCGATTTCTTCTCGAGCAGGGGATGCAGGTACTTCACGCAGCCGCCGAGGGTCGCCAGCTCCATGTAGTCCTTCTCCGGCACCTGGACGCCGTAGAGCTTGCGCAACTCCATGACGATGTCCAAGAAGTCCATCGAGTCCAGTTCGATCTGCTCGCGCAGGCGCACGTCCATCTCAAGGGAGGAGAGATCCTCGTCGGGCGCGATCTGCGCGATGATGTCCTTGATGGCGGTGACAACTTCGTCTTGTGTCATTGTTTCAGTTTGGGTCGAAGGGACGTGTCAGCGGGCGTAGCGGCCCACGACCACCGCAGAGTTGATGCCCAACATGCCAAAGGACATGTTGAGGATCGTCTCTGCGCGGCGGGTCCGCATGGGTTCGTTGATCACCAGGTTGCGCACGGCGCAGGCGGGATCGAGTTCGTCAACGTTGATCGTGGGATGGATCAGGCCATCCTCGAACGTCGGCAGATTTCCAGCGAGCTCCAGTGCTCCGGCCGCGCCCATGGCGTGCCCGATGTAGCTCTTGGTGTTGTTGACGTAGGTTCGCTCTGCCGCGTCGAACACGTGGCGCACCGCCTCGGCTTCGACGATGTCCCCCGACGGCGTGGAAGTCGCGTGGGTGTTGACCACATCGATGTCCGCGGCCGAGAGTTTGGCGTGGGCCAGGGCGCCGCGCATGCAGCGCTCCTGTCCAGCGGAGTCCGGCAGGACGAAGTCGGTGCCGTCGGAGTTGACGTGGTAGCCGAGCACCTCGGCGTAGATTTTCGCGCCGCGGGCGAGCGCATCGTCGAGGCGCTCCATGGCGAACAGGCAACCGCCCTCCGCGACCACGATTCCATTGCGCGCCGTGTCGAAGGGGCGCGAGGCCTTGGTGGGATCGTCGTGGCGCGCCAGGGCGCCCTGGGCTCGAAAGCTGGCGAAGATCCCGAACGTGTGGATCGATTCGCTGATGCCGCCGCCGAGCGCCAGATCGACCAGGCCCAGTTGCAGCATCTGCGCGCCGTGGATCAGACCCAGGTTGCCCGCCGCGCACGCGCCGCCCAGGGAGTAGGCAGGTCCGCTGATGCCGAGGTTGAGCGACACTTCGCCTGCGGGATTGTTCGCCACCGTGCGCGGGTTGTGATGGTGGGACCAAAAACTCAAATCGAAGCCGTACTGGGCGACCTCGTGGATTTGCTGCTCGGTCTCGACGTTGCCGTGCTCCGTGATCCCGGTAAACACGCCGGTGCGCTCGCGCGAGTAAGGCGCAGGCCGCTGATCTTCGCCCGAGCCCAGGGAAATCCCCGCATCCGCGAGGGCCTCGTTGGCGCACCAGACGGAGATCGCCCCGGCTCGCGTACCGCGGCGCACTTCTTTCTTCTTCTGATAGCGCAGCGGATCGAAATGGCACACGCCCGCCAGCGTGTCTCCGACGTGGCGGATGGTATAGGGCTCGACCCCCGACACACCGTGCAGGAGGTTGTGGCGGAACTGCTTGAGGCTGTCGCCATTGGGGCTCGTCAAGCCGACCCCGGTGATCACGACGCGAGCAAGGCTAGTCACGCTCTACCTTTCGCGGGCCCGCTCCACGGGCGGAGCGCCGCGTGTCCTTGGCACCAATGCGCTGCTTGCCGAGCAACAGCTTCGACGGCCCGACCACTCCGATGCGCAGTGCGGTATGGATCGCCTTGGAGAGGATCGACTCGGAGTCGTCGAGCGCGCTGGCCACGGCGCCGACCACCAGTTGCATGACACTCTCGGCGATCTCGCACGTGGAGATGATCGAGCGCAGGGTGAACACGCGCGGGTCGCGCTCGCCGTAGCGTTCGCTGATGTAGGCGAGCGTGCGTGTCGCTGCGATGCGGAACTGTTGGAACACCACCTGCTCACGGCGGCGCAGCACCGTGGCCACGATCGAAAGCGTGTTCGAAACCGGGGCGTGCAGATGGCAGCGGCGGGCGGAGTCGAACTCGGAGGTGATCGTGCCCCATTCCGTGAGTTCAGTGAGCGCGGTACTCGACGCACCCTGACTCAATTTCAGGTAGTCGGAGATCTCGCGCATCGACAGCGGTTGACCTGCGAGAACGAGCAAGCCCCAGATGCGACCGTGAACGCGCTTGAATCCGAAAGTCTTGAAGAACTGTTCGAAGCTCGGAAGTTGGGCCGCGAGAGCCTCGTCCAGGCCGGGCCAGGGGGGGTGGGCCGCCGGCTCGGAGGAACTCGCTAGCGCGGTGTTCGTTGCTGATTTGGAGGACATGGGTCACGGATTTCAGATTTTTCTGAATTCCGAGAAGGCACCTTATGCGCTGACCGGGCTCCGGAGTCCACAGCCAGCCCTGATTCCCGCGCTTCGGGAGCGGAGGAGCCGTTCAGGGGCGCGACCGTGTGCCATGCCCCAGGGCTTCTTGCCGGGCGGGGCGGACGCGGGTCGACGGGGCCCGCCAGCTCCATAGATAATGGTGGGATGCCGACCATCGAATCCCGCCTGGGGGCCCTGGGCCTCAGCCTGCCCCCTGCCCTGACCCCCCCGGCGGGCATCGTTTTCCCCTTCCAGGCCGTGCGCATCGTGGGCCGCCGCGCCCTGATTTCGGGTCACGGTCCCCAGAATCCGGACGGGAGCTTCGCCCGGCCCTCGGGGAAGCTGGGTCGCGAACTCACCGTGGAGCAGGGTTACCTCGCGGCGAGGCTCACCGCCCTTTCGATCCTTGGAAGCCTGAAACGCGCGGTGGGGGACCTCGATCGCGTCGTGGCGTGGACGCGCGTCTTCGGCATGGTGAATTCCGCCCCTGGCTTCAACCAGCAGCCCAGCGTGATCAATGGGTTTTCCGATTTGATCCTCGAACTCTACGGAGCGGAAATCGGTGCACACTCGCGCAGCGCGGTCGGCATGGCCGAGCTGCCGTTCAACATTCCGGTGGAGATCGAAGGCGAGGTTGAGTTGCGCTGAGCGTGTCTCGACCGATCCTGCCGCGAGCACCGACCCAAAAAAATCGCGCACCGGCCCCCTGCGTGCGGGGTCGGTGCGCGAAGCACTCGATGGTGGTCGCAGCGGCAATTGCCGCCGGCGCTACTTGCAGCGCTCGATCAGTTCCTTGCTCAGGCGCGTGTACTCCTCACCGAGCGAACCGCCAGCCTTGGTCGCCAATTCAAGCGCGCGCGTCGCGGCGGCCAGTGCGCCCGCCTTGTCGTTCAGCTTGGCCAGGATCAGACCCTTGCGGTAGATGATCCACGGCGCATCGGGCTGCTCGGCCACGGCGGCGTCCGCCCAGGCCAGTGCTTTTTTCAGATCGAGCCCATTCTCGTAGTAGAACATCGCCGACTGCAGGTAGGGCTTCTTGCCCTCGGCGGCCATGGCGCTCTCGATCTTCGGCACGAGGAGTTTGACGACATCGGTCTCGATCGGAATCTGGATCAGGGTCTTCTCCCAGGCCAGGTCGAGCGTTGCGTTGGCGATGCCAAGGTTGGAAGCGGCGATCGTGAAGGACTCCACGGAATCGTGCAGTGCCTTGGCCTTCACTGTGACGCGGGCGATGTCCGATTTCTCATCGTAGGCGTAGGAGCCCCACTGCTGCGTGACCGTGTTCAGGATCACGGTCCACTCGGAGGTTCCGGGAATCGTGTGCAGGGAATAGGTGCCCTCGGGCACGTCCGCGCCGCCGAACTTGACGTCCGTGCTGAACGAGATCGACGTCGCGGAGTTCGCACCCGTGCGCCAAACGGAATCGAAAGGGACGAGGCCGCCGAAGATCTTGCGACCCTTGGCGCTCGGTCGCGAGTACTTCACCGACACGTCGGTCAAGCCCACGCGCTGTTCGAAGCTGGCGGCCGGACTGGCGGCGGGGAATTCGAGCTTGGGTGCCTCGGGCGTCTGCGTGGAGACGCTCGGTGCGATCAGGGACCCGGCAACGGCGAAAAGCGCCACGGAAAGGATGGTTGTGTTCATAAGGGCGAACATGATGACGGACGCGGCCCTGAAATTCACGCACCCACGCAAAATGAACGTGGGGGCCCCCCCCCGGGCCGAGGGGCCTATCACGGCTGCGCGAGGTTTGGCAGAGATTGGGCGCCGTCCGATCCGCCGCTCAGTGCCTTGATCAATTGCACGGCATTCGCGAAGCGCTGGCAGAGCAGCAGAATCCGCGCGCGTTCGATGCCGAGGGCGGCGCGCTTGACTTCGACCACGTGCGGGAATCTCACCAAGATCTGCTGGCGCTGAAACGCTCCAGCTTGCGCTCACCGGGCGCGGGCGCTTTCGAAGTTCGCGCCACCCGAGCGAACTTGGAACAGCGGCAGGGGAATCCTTCGCATCCGACTCCATGCGCGGCTGTCTCCAGCGAACAAACGGGTCAGTTTAGGTGCTCTCGAATCCGCATAATCGCGTCAGTCGAATCGACGGCAAGCATGTGGTGCGCAACATACGCATGCGCGCGCGCGAATCGAGGATCGGTGCCCCTGTGTCCATGGGCCATGGGCCAGGCAAGTCAGGTCAGTCCTGCCGCGCCACCCACCAGCGCGGTACTACCCTGACTGCAGGATCGGGGGCCTGAAGTGCCTATCCGCAGAGCCGCCCTTGCGAGTGTTCGGCGCCCGCGTGCTTCGCATCGTGATGGGCGGGCGCGACACCTTTCGCGCGGCGGAGCGCTGAAGGCACTCCGGCCTTCTCAGCGCAATCCGGATACGATGATGACCGTCGGTCCCGATCAGACTCTTCGCCTCGAGGCCTTTCCCATGAAGACCGCCCAATTCTCCGTGCGCGCGATCCTGAGCATCGCCAGCGCCTGCTTCGTCTCCAGCGCGATCGCCAGCGCCAACACCTGGATCGTCGACATCAACAACGGCGCGGGCGCGAATTTCACGCAGATCACTGTGGCACTCGCTGGCTCCCAGGCCGGCGACGTGATCATCGTGAGGCCGGGAACGTACACCGCTCCCACGGGCGGTCTCGCGATCGACAAGGGCGTCACGATCATCGGCCAGGGACTCGTCAAGTTTTCGCCGGCCTCCCATGCGGAAATCAGCGGCGTCCCCGCCGGAGACGTGCTGGTCATCGTCAATCTGTCCGCAACTTCTTGGATCGTCGGGAATTCCCAGGGTTCGATCACGATCCGCGAATCCACGGCCCCGTCTGGAGTTCGCGTCACGTCCTGCTCCGACGTGAGAGTCCAGGCGCTGGCCGGCATCGTCGGTACTTCCACGGTCACGGACTCCCGCTGCGAAATTGCAGATTGCACCCTTCGCGGCGCTCCCGGTCAGGGATCTTGCTGCTGGGGTTTTCCCGGAGGCAGCGGATGGAGCGGACTGACAATTGACTCCGGTTCACTCGTGCACCTGGCGCGCAGCAGCGCCTTGGGCGGCTCTGGCGGCGACAGCGGCGGCGGCCCGGCGAGCGGCGGCGCGGCTGGGGCGGGTGTCGCCGCATATGACTCCGAATTGTGGATCGACGGCGGCGGTGTTGCTTCGATTCAGGGCGGCGTCGGCGGCTGGGGCGAATTCTGTGGGTGGGACGGGGCCTGCGGGATGGGCGTGTACCTAGGCAACTCAACGCTGATCCGGTCCGGCGCCGCGCTGCCGGGGACGCCTTCACCGCACTGCGGAGCCCCCGGTGTACCGCTCGTGCTGGGCGGCAACTCGACCGACCAGGTGCTCACGCCCGATGCCCCGACGCTCGAACTGAGCGGCAATCCCGTGCCCGGCGGCGTCGCGACTTTCACCGTTCACGCGGAGCCGGGTTCCGTGGTGCGTCTGAACATCGGCGCACAGCCCCAGGTGTTCGCGGCACCTGGAATCCTGGTCGAGAATCTGGTGATCAAGTCGCGCAGCTTCGACCTCGGCATGGTTCCGGCCTCCGGCATCGCGGTGAAGAACGTGAGCCTCTCGCCGCTGTTCCCGCAGGGTTACCGTTTGTTCGCCCAGGCGCGCCTGGTCTATCCGTGGAACGGAGAAGTGCGCCGGACCGCGTCGGCGCTGACGGTCGTGCGCTGACGAATTGAGATAGAGTCGCGCGCGTTCGCGTCCTGGATTGACGCGACCAGAGCTCCATGGGGACGCTCACCAACTACACGGTCGACCTGGGGACGACTCGCGGGCCGATGCGCGTGCATCCGTTCGTCCCGCAAGGCGCCGGACGATTTTCTGGCGTGATCTTCTACTCCGAGAGCTTCCAGGTCAGCGCTCCGATCCGGCCCATGGCGGCGCATCTTCGTGCGCAGCGTGCTGGGTTTCCTCGAGGGCCGAGCCGCGCTGCCGGCCGAGAAGAGCCCGCTGGCCCGCCGCCTCGGCTGGCCGAGCGAGTTGCACAGGCCGTTCGTGCCCGGATCGCTGTGCTCTGACTACGAGGGCTTTTCGCTGCACGCACAGGTGCACGTGCCCGCCGGACAGCGTGTGCGCCTCGAGCCTCTGTGCCGCTACGTCGCCCGACCCGCCAGCGCCACACAGCGGCTGTCGCTCGCGAACGATGGTCGTGTGATCTACCGGCTGCGCAGGCACTGGCGCGATGGGACCGCGGCCGTGTCCTTCGACCCGCTGACCTTCATCGAGCGATTTGCGGCTCTCGTACCCCGCCGGGAGGGTCGGGTCCAGAACGCCGTCGAGGGGGTCTCTTTTCAGAGTGCCGTCAACAGCCGCTCGATCAAGTCCCCCCAACGGGGATCTGGGAAGGCCGAAATCAGGTCTGGATCGCCAACATCATGCAGTGCAAACCGCTGCCGATGCCGAGCAGGGCCACACGCTCGCCGGAGCCCACGAAGCCGCGCTCCAGGGCCTCATGGAACGAGAGTGGCAGCGAAACCGAGCCCATATTGCCCAGGCGCTCCACGGTCGGATAGTCGAGGGCCTTGTCTAAGCGCAGCGTGTCCAAGAGCAGGCGTCGATGCGCCACGCCGACTTGGTGTGTGATCACGCGCTGGATCATTGCGCGCGTCCATTGCTGCTCTTCGAGAAAGCGTTCGAAGGTGCGCGCCGCCAGTGCATTGCCTGCGTGCAGCAGTCCTTCGGAATCCGTCTGCATCAATGGACCCGCCGTTCCGAATGCGTGGTCTCCTTGACACAACTCGACCGCCGTCGTGTCCGCCATGGCCGTGGATCCAAGCAAGCTCGGCGCCCCTGGAGCCAAGGAACGCTGGGCCAAGACCCACGCCGCGCCGCCCGCGCCGATCGTCAGCGACGCAAAGGCCTGCTTGAGCGATTGTTTCGTACCGCGCGCGAGCAACTCCTCGATCGTTGCGTCCACCAGGGCACGACCGTTCTCGGCGGCGACGATCAAGGCAGCGGGAATCGCACCGCACTCGATTTGACTCGCGGCAAGCGTCACGGCATTGGCGAAGCCGAGACAGGCGTTGGAGAGATCGTAGGCCTGTGCTGACGCGGGAAGCTCCAACGCGTGGTGCACGACCGAAGCTGTGGAAGGCTCGAGAAAGTCGCGGCACACCGACGCATGTACCAAGAGCCCGATGCGGTCGCGCTCGACGCCGCTCGAAGACATCGCGGCTCTCCCTGCGCGCGCTGCCACGCTCGACGGCCGCGTGCCTGCGGCAAAGAAGCGCCGCTCGCGGATCCCGGTCATCAACTCCAAGCGGCCTTCGCGCAGCCCCAGTCGATCATAGAGCGCGGCCAGGCGCTGCTCGATCTGACTCGAAGTCACGCTCTCGTCCGGCAGGACGTGGGCCATGCCCGCCACGACGACATTGCGAAAACGCATCAGCGCCACACGGTAGCCCATGCACCTCCCAGGCCGCCAGAATCCGCTTCGGCGGGGGATTCGCGGCCGATGCGTCACGCATGGGTTGACGGATCGCCGACCGGCGGGTCAACCTGTGGCTGATGACGCCCGCGCCCCTGACGATTCTGCACGTCGACATGGACGAATTCTTCGCCGCCGTCGAGGTGCGCGACAATCCGCGCCTGCAGGGCTTGCCGGTGTGCGTCGGCGGCGGCGCGCACCAGCGGGGCGTGATCGCCAGCGCGAGCTACGCGGCGCGAAAATTCGGCGTGCGCTCGGCGATGCCCACGGCCAAGGCCCTGGTTCTCTGCCCCGACCTTGTGCTGGTGCCGCCGAGCTTCGAGCGCTACACGCGTGAGAGCCGAACGGTCATGGAAATCTTTCGCTCCTTCACCCCGCTAGTGGAGCCTCTGTCACTGGACGAGGCCTTCCTCGACGTCGCCGGCTGCGAGCGACTGTTCGGCGACGGAATTCAAATCGGCCGCGCGATCAAGCAGGAGATCCTGCGTCGCACGGGTCTGGTGGCTTCGGTGGGAGTGGCACCGACCAAGTTTCTGGCGAAATTGGCCAGCGACCTCGACAAGCCCGACGGCTTCCGCGTGATCCAGCCCGAAGAGGTGCGCGCGCTGCTGGACCCCATGCCGGTGAGCGCGATCTTCGGCGTCGGTCCGCGCACAGCGAAACGCCTGGAAGCCCTAGGCGTTCGCACGGTGGGCGAACTGGCGGCGCGACCGCGCGACGAGGTCCTGGCGCGCTTTGGTGCCAGCGGAGCCTGGATCCATGAACTGGCCAACGGAGTCGATCCGCGGCGCGTCAATCCAAGGCGCGAGGAGAAGTCCTACTCGATCGAGCGCACCTTCGGGAACGACGTTACGAATCGCGAGGCGCTGTTGCTCAAGCTGTTCGAGTTCTGCGAAGAACTCGGCGAGCGCCTGCGCGACCGCGGTCTGCGCGGCCGCACGATTTCGATCAAGGCGCGCTACGGGAACTTCCAAACCCTGACGCGCAGTTTCACACTGGATTTCGCGACGAATTTGGGCCCGCGCATCTACTCGGCCGCCCGCGGACTCCTGGCGCGCACGCCGCCCGGGCCATTGCGGTTGCTCGGGGTGCAAGTCAGTTCCCTGGAAGATGTGCGCACTCCGCTTCAGGGCGATTTGTTCGGCGTGGAACTTGCGCGCCCGGGCACCGAGGCCGACACCCAGCGCCTCGAGCGGGCCACAGCCAGCGTTGACAAGCTGCGCAAGAAATTCGGCCCGGGCACCGTGAAGCCCGCGAGTTTGCTGGCTTCCGCGAGCGCGCCGCGTCCAACGCGCCTGCCGTAGGGTTTCGCCGCGCGGGCGTGCGCTCAACGGCCAGCCGGGCCGTGCACGCGCATTTCGCGTATGGCGACACTGGCGAGCAGAGGATCGCCGCCGGGCATCGGCCGCAGTTCCAAACGTATCTCACCGGGCGTTTCGAACTGCGATTCCAGGCGGAGCTCCAGATCCTCGAGCGCAAGGGCGCCTTTGAGTTCCACGCGCATCAATTCCCGCTCAGCACCGCCAGCCTGTGCCGAGACGATGACTTCGACCCCAGGGAAATCCACTGCGCTTGCGATCCAGGTGGGCACTCGCAACCGAGCGGACAGTTGTGCGCTGCCCGGCGCAGCTGCGAACACGAATTTGGCGGGCCCGTGGACCAAGAGCATCCCAGGAACGCCTTCCCAGCCCGTCAACTCCGGCGCTCGATCGGATTCGAAGCGCAAGGGTAGCTCGCCTGCGGCGCCGAGCACCAGCTCGCGGGCCCTGGTCGCATCCAACTCCGGTGCCCGCAGATCCGGCGCAGCTTGGAATTCGTAGGGAATCCGCGACCTGTAGGCGGCTGCGTTGGGAGTTCCAAATCGCAGGGCCACGACCTGGTTCGCGGGGAGCCCAAACTCCGCGCCGAGCCAAGCCTCGTTCGTCGGCAACCACGGCCGCAGTGCCACGCCGGATTCCAGGGCAAAGGGCGCGATGCGCCAGGTGGTTCGCGCGCCGCTGGCGAGTTCCACTTCGACGAACACCTCTGGCGATTGGTACAGCGCTGCTCGCAGGCGTCCGAATACGGACCGCTTGACGCTGGCCTGCAGCACCAGGGGCCCCGCATCGAGCGGGACCTGCAGGCGTTCGTTCCAGCCCACGTCGCCCTGGGCGCGTATTGCGCGGTCCGGGGGCTTCGACCTGGGCGCTCGCTCTAGCAATAGAAAGCCGCCCTCGTTCGCACGCGGTCGATAGTCGCGCAGCAGTACCTGTAGCGACAGCGGATCCCCGCTCGAGGGCAGGCGTCGGTCGATCGTCCCGGCCCGCAGCAGCATGAACTCGGGTGCGCCGTCGCCAGAGAGGAAGCGCGCATTCTCGGTCGCCGAGCGTCGCGTGAGGACCGAGAACGACTGGAAGATCGGCCTCGGCTTCCAATGAAAGCCCTGCAGCAACAGCACGCCGTCGCCCGTCGCGAAGGCGCTGATGCTGCGCTCGCCGACGATCGCTGAAATGCGCGGCAATTCGAATTGCTGCTGCAGCCCAGCGCGAAATTTCATCAGTCGCTCGCGCGCGAGTTCGGGTTCCGAAATCCAGCGGATCGAAGTCTTGATTGCGCGCGAGCAGGATCCGACGACCCAACCCATCGAGCGCGAATCCTCCGGTCTGCCAGCCGTGGCGCACAGTGCGGCCACGACCACCGCAGCTGCGCGCCAGCGCCACAGGCCCCGGGCCTTCGCCGCCGGCAGGGAGTGGAATTCGATCAGGAAAACGGGGACCAGCAGCAGTGTGCCGAAGAACGTCGCCACGTGATTGTCCACGCGCGTGAAGCCCGCTTTGTAGGCCAGCAGCAAGGCCACCGCGACCATCAGTGCCTGGGCCCGAGCGCTGCTGATGCGCTCGCGCCGCGGCTCGCCGTTCGCAGAACGCATGTGCAAGACGCACAGTCCCAGGCCAGTGACAAGGCCAGCCGCCGCCAAGAACAGTTGCGACTGGCGCGCCGGAAGGCTCATGGCCAAGTCGAAACCCGAGGCGAGTTCCAGGGAGCTCGAGAAGTAGGCGTAGAGGTCCGCGAGTCGCTGTCCGATGCCAACGAACACCAGACTTTGGATCGCGACGAAGGACAACAACCACGCCAGCGCGAGTTTCAATCCTCCGCAGGACACCGCGCGCAGCAAGAGAATCGCCAGCGCGGCGAAGGCCAGCGTCATCGAGGAGACCTTGATCAAGGTCAGGATCGACAGCAGCAACAATGCCAGTGCGCCGCACAAGATGCGGCGCCAGCCCGCGCCGGCGGGCGAACCGGCGACCATGGTGCCCAACCCCACGTCCGCCGCGAGCAGCCCCATGGCGAACAACCACGTGTCCTCGGCCAGGGGCATCACGATCAGGACCAGTGCACCGAGCGCGATGTCGGTCCCTGTCCCACGCCGCACCAGCCGCCAGGCGAGCAGACCGGCGACCAGCGCGCCAAGGAGCCCTTCCCACAGCCACAACTTCGCGCCGTACAACCGCGGATCGAAGGGCGAGTCCGTGAAGTACGCCAGGGGCCCGCTGGTGAACACGATCTCGCGCCCAAAGCGCAGTCCGCTCACCAGGGCCTCGCCCAGGGCCTGCTGGTAGGACGGATCCAGTTCGAGCGCGGCGCTGACGCGCGGCGGTGACATGCGCGCGAGCCAGCAGCCCACGGCCAGGGCGAGAATCAGCGCGATTCGGATCCAGCGCCCGTAGGCCGATGTGATGGATGCTCGATCGTCTAGCATGCGCGGGTCTCGCTCGCCGCAGGATACCCGCACCCGCCGACTTCCCTCGACAACCAACCATGGCCAAACCGCTGCAACTCAACGGACACGAGGCGCGCCTCCTGGGCGTGCTGTTCGAGAAAGAGCGCACTGTGCCCGATCAATACCCGCTCTCGCTGCACGCCATGACCGCGGGCGCGAATCAAAAGAGCAACCGCGATCCCATGACCGACTGGAGCGAGGCCGAGGTCCTGGTGGGGGTCACCGGCCTGATGCACAAGGGCCTGGCGGGCAAGGTCTTCCCCACGGGCAGTCGCGTGGAGAAATTTCGCCACAACGCGCGCGAGACGCTCGGCCTCGACGATCCCAAGCTCGCGATTCTCGCGGAGTTGATGATGCGCGGGCCCCAGACCGTGGGCGAGCTGCGCACGCGCGCGAGCCGCATGGCCGAGTTCCACAGCCTCGAGGCGGTCCAGGCCGAACTCGCGACCCTGACGGGCACGGGCTTCGTGCGCAGGCTCGATCCAGCGCCGGGTTCGCGGGCGGAGCGCTGGACCCAACTTCTGTGCCCTGACTCGCATCCCCAGGAAGCGGCGAGCGCCGGGACCGCGGTCGCATCGCGGACCGCATCGACGCCGGCAGCGGGCACCTCCCTCGCAGCGTCCTCGGTCTCGGAACGCGTCACCGAACTCGAAGCGCGGGTGGCGGCTCTGGAACAGGCGCTGAAGGACCTCGGCGCCCTCTGATCAGTGAGCTTCGAGCCAGTTTTGGCCGAAGCCCGTCTCCACCGCCAGAGGCACGTCCAGTGACGCCGCGCCCTGCATGCAGTCGATCACCATCGGCCGTACCAGCTCGAGTTCCTTCTTTGGCAGCTCGAGCACGAGTTCGTCGTGGACTTGCAGCAGCATCTGCGCCGCGAGCCCGCTCTTCGCGAGGCGCGACTCGAGGTCGATCATCGCTTTCTTGATGATGTCCGCCGCCGAACCTTGGATCGGGGTGTTGACCGCCATGTTCTCGGCAAAGGCCCGCAGGCGCCCGTTGTCCGAGCGCAAGTCGGGCATCATGCGCCGACGTCCGAATAGCGTCTCGACGTAGCCAGTTTCGCGCGCGGTGGCGAGCAACTGCTCGCGCCAACCTCGCACCTTGGGGAACGAATCGAAGTAGCGCTCCATGAAACGCTTGGCTTCGAGGATTGTCAGTCCGGTCTCACGGGCCAGACGCGCGGCGCCCATGCCGTAGAGCAGGCCGAAATTGACTGCCTTGGCGCGGCTGCGCATCTCGCGCGTCACCAAGCGCTCGTCCACTTCGAACACCACGCTGGCGGTTGAAGCGTGGATGTCGCGGCCCTCCGCGAAGGCCGCCTTCATGCGCGCATCGCCGGCGAAGTGCGCCATGATGCGCAGTTCCACCTGACCGTAGTCGGCGGTGAACAGGATCCACGGGCCTTGTTCGTCGGGATCGCGGGCGATGAACGCCTGGCGCAGACGCTGTCCGCGCTCGGTGCGCACGGGGATGTTCTGCAGGTTCGGGTCGCTCGAGGCGAGTCTGCCTGTGGCTGCGGTGACCTGGCTGAAGGAGCAGTGCACGCGACCAGTTTTGGGATTGACGAATCGCGGCAGAGCCTCGACGTAGGTGTTTTTCAGCTTCGAGACTTCGCGCCACTCGAGCACGCGCTTGACGATCTCGACGTCGGCGTAGTTGGACTCCAGGGTCTCCGCGTCCGTGGACCAGCCGGTCATCGTGCGCTTTGGCCGCTTGACGCCCGCCGCGTCCTGGATGCGCAACTCGTCGAAGAGCACTTCGCCGAGCATTTTCGGGCTGGCCAAATTGAACTCGCGGCCCGCGGCGGCATGCACGGCCTGCTCGCCCGCGGCGATGTCGCGATCGAGTTCGAGGCCGAACTTCTCGAGCAACGCCACATCCAGGCGAATGCCGCGCTCTTCCATGGCCGAGAGCACGGAAACCAGGGGCATTTCCAAATCGCGGAACAGGGCGGTGTTGCCGGTTTCCTCCAGTTCCTTTTCCAGCAGTTGTCGCAGGCGCCAGGTGACGTCGGCGTCTTCGCAGGCGTACTCGGCGACCGTGGCGACGGGCACCTCGGCCATTGTGACTTGCTTCGCGCCGCGGCCGATCAACGCGCTCGTTGGGATCTTCTTCAGGTCGAAATAGAGCAGCGCCAGGTCGTCGAGGTTGTGACGGCGTGTGGAGCCCGCGATGCAGTAGCTCGCGACCATCGTGTCGAACTCCGGCGCCGCGGGCTTCAGCCCTTGGCCAGCGAAGACCAACATGTCGTACTTTGCATTTTGACCGGTGCGCGCGAACTGCGGGTCCTCGACCAAGGGTCGCAGGCGCTGCAGCAATTCCGCCGCGCCGCCGGGCAGGACCGGCGGATCCGCGTTGAACGGAACGTACCAAGCTTCCATCGGCGAGCACGAAAAGGACACGCCGACCAGTTCCGCCTCCAGTGGAAACAAACTGGTGGTCTCCGTATCGATGGCGAAGCGCTTTGCCGCTCGCAGCTCGCGCTCCATGGTCGCCAGATCGTCGGCGTCCTTGACCGTGCGGTACTTGCGCTGTTCGGCCTCGTCGGGCGCCGTGGACTCGACTTTCTTCATCAGGCTCATGAAGCCGAGGCCGCTGAAGAACGCGCGCAAGCGCTTCGCATCCGGCGTGGGCGGTCCAATGGCGTCGAGACCCGGTTCGAGCTTGACGTCCGTGGCGATCGTCACCAATTCGCGCGAGAGCAGCATTTGCTCGCGGTCGCGCTCGATGTACTCGCGCGCCTTGCCCTTGACCTCGTCGAGGTGCGCGAGCACGCCGGCGACGCTGCCGAATTGCTGGATCAGCTTCGTGGCGCCCTTCTCGCCGATGCCCTTGACGCCGGGCACGTTGTCCGACGCGTCGCCCATGATCGCCAGCACGTCGATCACGTGCTCGGGATCGGTTCCGAACTTGGCCAGGACGCTGGCTTCGTCCTCGATCACCACCGCGGCGTCCTGCTTGAAGACGTTGTAGAGCTTGATGCGCGGCGAAATCAGCTGCATGAAGTCCTTGTCGCCGGTCACGATGCGCACGTCGTAGCCGCGCGCTTCGCCTTGGCGCGCCAGGGTCCCGATCACGTCATCGGCTTCGAACCCGGGCACTTCGTAGATCGCGATGCCGTAGGCGCGCACCAAATCGCGCAGCCAGGGCAGTTGGCCAACCAGTTCGTCGGGGATCTTCTCGCGCGTGGCCTTGTACTCCTTGAAGCGTTTGTGCCGGAACGTCGGTCCCGGGGGATCGAAGGCGACTGCGATGTGCTCCGGTGATTCGTCCTCCAGTAGCTTGCGCAGAGTCAGAGCGAAACCGTAGGTGGCGCCGCTGGGCTGACCCTCGGGTGTGGTCAGGCTGGAGCGCGCCATGGCGAAGTGCGCGCGGTAGGCGAGCGCAGTGCCGTCGAGCAGAAACAAACGCGGCATGGCGGGGCAGTCTAGCAACCCGTTGAAGAAGAGCCCTGCTGCGGCTTCGCGCTCTTCGCCGTGGTGTCGTCACGCTCGTCGGGCCGTGCTCAGCGGCCAGGAAGGCCGCCTCCGCCGTCCCTCCGTCGTCCCTTCGGCGCGTTCCTAGCCACGACGAAGATCACTGCGCCTCGCGACGGGACTTTTTCGGGCGGGCTGCTAGCAACGCTCCGCGGCGTTCCTAGGCGAGGACGGGCTTCCCGTCCGACGAAAAGTCGCGCACGAACAGCTCCAGGTTTGTCTCGCCGCGGAACGTGTTCCAGCGCGGCGTATAGGCCATTTGGAACGGCCGACCAAAGACCAGCTCCCCTTCGCGCTTCGCCATGCCGAAGGCCATGGCCTTGAACACGCTGGCGCCCTGGCGCACCCGCAGCATCAAGTGCGTGCGGTCTGCGCCGATGACGCGCGGCGCCTCGGCGAGGTGCACCTCGGGTGCATAGAGCACCGGTTTCTCGTTGTGGGCGCCGAAGGGTTCCAGTCGATCGAGGTTGCGCATGAGCTCGACGCTCATGGCCGCCAGAGGGACTTCACTGTCGAGCCACAGTGGCAGTCGCGCGTGGGCTTCGCCAGCGAGCATCTCCTTCGCGCGCGCGTTGACACTCTCGCGCAGGGCGTCGACTGCATGGGCTTCGACCTCACACCCCGCGGCCGCCGCGTGCCCGCCATACTTTTTCATGTGCGCCGCGCCGCCGTGGAGCGCTTCGAGCACGCTGAAGCCCGCGACGGAGCGCGCGCTGCCGCGGCCTGTGGCGCCGTCGAGGCCAATCACCAGGGCCGGCCGGTGGAAGCGATCGACCATGCGCGCAGCGATCACGCCGACGACGCCCTGGTGCCAACCCTGGCCGCAGAGCACGAGCACCGGATGTTCATTGGGATCGGCGTAGCGCTCCGCCTGCTCGAGCGCGCTCGCCAGGAGCCCGGCCTCGATCGTGCGCCGCTCGGTGTTCATGGCATCGAGCTCGCGCGCCAAGGCTCGCGCTTCAACCTGAGTCTTCGCCAGCAGCGTGCGCACCGCCGTTTCCGCGCTGCCCATGCGCCCCGAGGCGTTGAGCCGCGGTCCGAGTTTGAAACCGACGTCCTCGGCGACCAGTGTGCGGCCCCCAAGTTCCGCGACTTCCAGCAGCGCGCGCAGACCGGGGTTCGTAGTTTGCTCCAGGGCCAAGAGTCCGCGCCGGGCCAGGATGCGATTCTCGTCGATCAACGGCACGACGTCGCACACCGTGGCGATCGCCACGTAGCTCATGGCGTCCGCCAGGAACAGGCGCAGGTCCTCGCGCACGCGCCGCGCTCCTGAAATTTCCTGGGCCACGCCCCAGGCGAGTTTGAACGCGACGCCCGCGCCGCACAGCTCGCGGAAGGGGTACTTGGAGCCCGCGAGTTTGGGATTCACGAGCGCCAGGGCCCGCGGCAAGTCGCCGGGCGGCGGTTCGTGGTGGTCGGTGACGATCGTGTCGATCCCGTGGGCCGCCAGGGCCGCGATGGTCTCGGCAGCGGACGTGCCGTTGTCCACGGACACGATTACTTTCGCCCCGCGCGCCAGCGCTTCCTCCACCGAGTGCGGTCCGAAGGAGTAGCCGTGCAAGAAGCGGTGGGGGATGAACCACTCTGCGCGCGCGCCGATCAAATGGAACAGGCGCATGAGCAGCGCGGTGCCCGTGACGCCGTCGACGTCGTAGTCGCCGTGGATCAGAATGGTCTCGCGATCGCGCACGGCGCGCGCGATGCGCTCCGCGGCAACTTTTACGCCGTCGAGCGACGCCGGATCGTGCAGGGCGTGCAGGCTCGCGTCGAGATGTGCGAGGACCGCAGCAGGATCATCGTGGCCCCGGGCCACGAGGATGCGCGCCATGGGAAGCGGCAAGTTGCGCAAGCGCGCCATGCGCTCGACGGACATTGGATCCGCCGCGCGCATGCGCCATTGGGTGTTGCTGGTGGTGGTGGCCACGGAAGGCGCGAATTCTAGTGTCCAGACCCGGTCGCGCCCGCGGCAAGTCAGTGTTCTTTCCACCGCGCGAGTCGCTGTCCGGCCCCGTGAGGCGCTGAACCCAGAGTCAGCCGTTGCAACTCTCGGCCCCGCGGTGGATAAACGCAGCATGAGCTCACCTTCGAAGCCGGGCCGCACCGGCGCCCAGAACCAAGAAGTCTTTCGGCGCCTGCCCTCGGTGGAGGAGTTGCTCCTGGCGCCGCGCGTGGCGGCGCTGGCCCCGCGGGCCACACGGGGACTGCTGCTGGAATTCGTGCGCGCGACGATCGATCACTGCCGCGCGCGGATCAAGGCCGAGGGCTGGACCGTGGACGACCTCGAGCGTCGCATCGCTGCCGGTGAATTCTTGGGAGAGATCGAAGGCCGCGTGGCGCGCGAGGAACGCCGCGGTGTGGTGTCTGTGGTCAACGCCACGGGCGTCGTGTTGCACACGGGTCTTGGCCGCGCGCCGGTCCATCCCGAGGCCGCGGAAGCCATGGCGAACGCCGCGCGCGGCTACTGCATCCTCGAAGTCGAACGCGAAAGCGGCGAGCGCAACCAGCGCGACGACTACCTGTCCGACTTGCTCTCGCGCGCCACGGGCGCCGAAGCGGGCATCGCGGTCAACAACTGCGCGGCGGCGGTGCTGCTGGCGCTGCAGACTTTTGCCGGCGGCGGCCGCGACGTGATCGTTTCGCGCGGCGAATTGGTAGAAATCGGCGGCTCGTTCCGCATGCCGTCAGTGATGGAGCGCGCGGGCGTGCGGCTCGTGGAAGTCGGCACGACCAATCGCACGCACTTCCCCGACTACGCGGCGGCGGTGAGCGAAAAGTCAGGCCTCCTGCTCAAGGTTCACGCATCGAATTATCGCGTCCAGGGTTTCACGGCCGAGGTCGGCGCGAAGGAACTTGGCGCACTGGGACGCGAGCACCGTGTGCCCAGTTGCTACGACCTGGGTTCTGGGCTTCTCGAACTCGCTGACTCCAAGCCGCTCTCGATGCTCGGCGACGAGCCGCGCGTGCGCGAGGCGGTCGCGAGCGGCATCGACGTCGTGCTTTTTTCCGGCGACAAGCTGCTCGGCGGCCCCCAAGCAGGCCTGATCGTCGGTTCGCGCGAGCGCGTCGACCAACTGCGCAAAAATCCGATCTACCGCGCGGTGCGCTTGGACAAGGTCGGGCTTGCGGGCTTGGAGCGCACGCTTGAGTTGTACTTGTCAGGCCGCGCCGACGAGATCCCGTCGCGGGCGCGGATGCTCGTCAGCGCCGAGGAATTGAAGCCGATCGCCGAGGAACTCGCGCGTCAACTCGGGGCCCTGAATGGCATCTCGGCCAGCGTCATGGCCGACCGCTCTCAACCCGGCAGCGGCACGGCGCCCGCCGTCTTCCTGCCCACGTTCGTCGTGCGCGCCCAACGTGCCGGAGAATCAGCCGCGGTTCTTGCGCGCCGCCTTCGCACCGGAAGCCCCCCGGTCTTCGCGCGCATCCAGGACGACGCTCTGCTTCTCGACCCGCGCACTCTGCTTGCCGGGGATTTCGAGCGCCTGGTCACCGCATTCAAGAACCTGCCCTGAGGGCTCCGCGCGCGACGCCGATCCCCTTCATCGCCCTTAGGGGGTCAGGATCAATGGGAGCGGAGCTGCAAATTTTCAGGAATCCTGCATCCTCTCCAGCGGGAGGGTGCACCTAGTTGGCGAGCTCCAACCCATGGACTTTCCCGGCAACACGGACGCGGACTTCTCTGCGGCCTTCGATGTGCGCACGGCGGCCCTGCGGCGCTTGGCGCGTTCGCTGCTCAATGATCCGACAGCGGCGGACGATGTGGTGTCGGACACGTGGACGGCCTACGTGCGCAGTCCGCCGCGTGACGCGGGGGCCACCGATGGGTTTCTCCCCAGCGTGGCCCGACGACTGGCGTGGAAAACGAAGCGTCGCGACGAGGCGCGCAGTGAACGAGTCCACCGGACGCTGGAACACGCTCTCCCAAGACACCAATGGGCACTACCTCGCGGGGCTTGCGCCCGGTTGGTACCGCGTCGAAGTCGGCGCGGGACCCTGCGGTTGGCACGACCTGGGACGGCACTTTGTCGCCGATGGCGCCAAGGTGGAACTCGGTGTGTTCAGCCCTCCGCCGCCCGGCGAGGTGCGCCTACGCCTGGATCCTTCGCGGCCGGTGGACGCGCCCCAACTGGCACTGACGTTCTACCTGCGCCGCGCGGACATCGACATCCGCGGCGAACCGGGCAAGCTCGCCGGCAGCGAGTCATTGTTCCTTCCGGCGGGGGAGTATTGGGCGTTTTGGACCGACGCGAAAGGCGTGATTCGACACCGCGCGTTGACCGTTGCGTCGGGAGCTCTGTGCGAGCTGGATCTCGCGCCCTAGGAACTCCCCTCAGCGCGTGAAGAGCTAGTTCTCTTGCGCTGGTGAGCCCGATTTTCGATCGGGGTTGCGAACGGCGCCGGCAGCAACCGGGCTGTCAGCGCCGACCGACCCTGTGCCCCGGGATTCGGCGACGACTCCTCGGAGACGGAACCTGATTTCTGGTCCCTCACCGTGCGTGTCGCAGTCGCAGAGGTCCACCGAGTCAGGTAGGCCAGTACTCCGGCGTCCCGATCCCGACCGTGCGCGAGCACACAGGCTCGGTAGAGGCACTGGACCGGTCGGGAACCGGACCCGCGGCCCAGGAATCCAATTTTTCTCGAAGGCACGGGCCTGTGTCAGGCACAACACTGCCTCCACTGGCCCAAAGGACCCCCGTGCTCACGGTTTCGCACCTGACGAAGCGCTACGGCGACCTGCTCGCCGTGGACGACATTTCCTTCAACGCTCCTGAGGGAGCGATTTTTGGTTTGCTCGGCCCCAACGGCGCGGGCAAGTCGACCACCATCGGTTGCATCAATGGGCTGCTGAATCCCGGCAGCGGCACGATCACGGTGGCGGGCATCGACACGGCGACGCGCCCGCGCGACGCCAAGCGCGCCATGGGCGTCGTGCCCCAGGAATTGGCGCTGTACGAGGATCTGACCGCGCGCGAGAACTTGCAGTACTGGGGCGGAGCGTACGGCATGCGCGGAGTGCAGTTGAACTCTCGCGCGGACGAGTTGCTTGCGCGCATCGGCCTGGCCGATCGGCCCAGGGACCAGGTCAAGAAATTTTCCGGCGGCATGAAGCGCCGGCTCAATTTTGCCTGTGCGCTTCTGCACCGGCCAAGGGTCTTGCTGCTCGACGAGCCCACGGTGGGCGTCGATCCCCAGTCGCGCGTTGCGCTGCTCGAACTGGTGCGCGATGAAGTCGTGCAGGGAACCTGCGTCCTGTACACGACCCACTATATGGAAGAGGCCGAGACCCTCTGCGACCGCGTGGGGATCATCGACCGCGGCAAGTTGATCGCCCAGGGCACGCTGGGCGAGCTGCGAAGGCTCTTGGGCGAGCGCGATCTGCTGCAGATGACGGGCGCGTTCGAGCCCGCGCGCCTGGCAGAGGGGCTGCGGCCCCTCGCCGATGTGGAAATCGTGCTCTCCACGGCCGAGCACCTGACCTTGGCCTTGCCCAACGCGTCCCAGCGCTTGCCCAGCGTTTTCGCGTTGCTGCAAGTCGCGGGCGCGGACGTTCGCGAAACGACGCTCAAGCAACCCAACCTCGAATCGCTGTTCATCAAGTTGACCGGCAAAGCGCTGCGCGAGTAGTGGATCTCGATTTCACATTGCGCTGCGGGGCGAAGGACATACTGCGACGCCTTCGCGATCCCATGGCGCTCCTGTTGTGGGTCGGCGTGCCCATGGTGCTAGCGCTCTTGATCGGGACGATTTCCGGCGGCAAAGGCGACGCTAAACCCCGCGGCAGACTGCTGGTCGCGGACCTGGATGATTCGCTCGCCTCGCGCGCCGTGACTGCGGCCTTCGCCCAGGGCGAACTGGGCAAGATGTTCGACGTCGAGACCGTGGAAGTTGCCGCGGGCCGCGCGCGGATCCACGACGGCGACGGCTCGGCGTTGATCGTCGTGCCCTTGGGCTTCGGCGAAGCGTTGCTGCTCGACCAGCCCACGACGATCGAACTGGTGAAGAACCCCGCGCGCAAGATCATGCCGCGCATTGCGGAAGAAACCCTCGGTCTCGCCGCGGACGCAGTCTTCTATGCCCAGCGCATCGCTGGCGATAGCCTACGCAATTCGATCGAGGCCATCGTCAGCGGGCCTCCGGCGGGACAAAAAGTGATGTCTGCCGCGTTCATTGCTGGCTTCTCGGTGGAGATCAACACCGCGATCGAGCGCCTCTCCACCTACCTCGATCCCCTGGCGATTGAAGTCGTGAAGGAAGCCGAGCCCGCGGCCGCAGCAGAGTCTCCACCCAAGAATTTCGCGCTCCTGTTCTTTCCGTCGATGTTGTTCCTGACGCTGATGTTCATGGCCCAGGGACTCTCGGAGGATCTGTGGCGTGAGAAGGCCATGGGGACCCTCGCGCGCGCAAGCGGCACGCCCGGAGGAGTCTCGGCCCTGGTGCTTGGGAAGTTCCTTTGCTCCGCGGCCTTCGTCGCCGCCATCGGTGCCATCGGCCTGACCTATGCGGGACTGCGCTTTGACTTCGATTGGCGCTACCTGCCCCTGGCCCTGATTTGGATCACGCTCGCAGGTGTGCTGCTCTTCGCGTTGATGATGCTGGTCCAAGTCCACGGGAAGAGCCAGCGTGGCGGCGACCTCTTGACCAACGCGCTGCTGTTTCCCCTGGCGATGATCGGAGGGGCGTTTTTCCCGCTGGAGATGATGCCGCGTTGGATGGCGGACATCGGCAGGCTCACGCCCAACGGCTGGGCACTGAGTGAATTCCGCAGCATCTTGTCTGGTGAATTCTCGTTCGCTGAAGTCGCCCTGGGCGCCCTTGGAATCATCCTCGTCACCCTTGCGCTCGCTTGGTGGATCCAAGGCCGCGCGCGCACGGTCTTCTTGCGGCCAGGAGCATGAAGAACGCGCTGTTCATCGCGACGCACGATCTGCGTCACCAAATTCGCCAGCGCGAGACCATTTTTTGGGTCTTCGTGATGCCGCTGTTTTTCTTCTACTTCCTCGGGACGATCACTGGGGGCGGTTCCGCGGACGATTCCAAGACGCAGCTTTGCCTAGCGGTCGGCGAGGAGCCGGGGTTCTTGCTCGAGCGTCTCGAAACGCGTCTGCGAGAGCGCGATTTCGAAGTCGTTCGCGCCGACAGTCCGGCGACTTTTCAGGCTGCGCCACTGCGCCTGGACATTCCCGCGCACTTCACCGCGCGCGTGCTCGCCGGCGAAGGCGCGAAGCTGACCTATGGCGGACGCTCCACGGGACTCGACGGCGATTTCGCTGCGCTGCAAATCCAGCGCGCGGCCTACACCGTGCTCGCCGATGTGATCGCCAGCAGCGAACTGGCCGGCGTCGTGACCGTAGAGGAAATGGAAGCCCTCGATCGACGGCCGCGAGCCCTGACCCTCGACGTGCGCATGGCCGGGGAGCGCCGCGACGTTCCCGAGGGCTTCGAGCAGACGATTCCAGGCACGATGACCATGATGATCCTGATGGTCATGCTGACCAGCAGCGCCGTGGGACTCTTGATCCAGCGCCGCGAGGGTCTCCTGCGCCGACTGGCCTTCGCGCCCATGGCCCGTTCGGAAATCGTCCTCGGGAAATGGCTCGCGAATCTCGGGCTGGGAATCGTGCAACTCGCCTGGGGCATGCTGGCGGGGACGGTTCTGTTCGACATGAACTGGGGGCCGTCCCTGTGGATGATCGTGGTCGTACTGCTGTGCTTCGCCGGGCTCACAGCGTCCCTCGGCTTGCTTTCCGGCAGCCTGGCGCGCACCGAGGGGCAGGTGATCGGCCTAGGGGTGCTGATTTCCAATTTGCTCGCGGCCCTCGGCGGCTGCTGGTGGCCAATCGAGATCACGCCCAAGCCGATGCAGGTGATCGCCTCCCTGATTCCCACGGGCTGGACCATGGAGGCATTGCACAAGTTGGTGAGCTTTGGACTCCCCGCAGCCAGTGTATTGCCGCAGGTGGGCCTGCTGCTGGGGGCGACTCTGCTGGTGAGCCTGCTCGCCTCGCGCCTGTTCCGATTCGATTGACTTCGGGCGGACTGCTAGGCTTGACCGCGATGGACACGGAACCTGACAAACGACTGATCGACTACGCCGCCTGCGCTGGGTGAGCAGGCAAGATGCCCCAGGGGCAGCTCGCGCAGGTGCTGCGCGGCCTAGATGATCGCAAGGACGCACGCATGCTCGTCGGACCGCAGAGTTTCGACGACGCCGGAGTTTTCGTGCTCGGGCCAGCCGAGGGAGTGATTCAGAGTTCACCCTCCGCGCCGCGCGTGGCACTGGTGCAGACGCTCGATTTCTTTCCGCCGGTGGTCGACCATCCCTACTGGTACGGCGCGATCGCCGCCGCGAACTCGCTTTCGGACGTCTACGCCATGGGTGGTCGGCCCCTGACTGCGCTGACCCTGGCCAGCCTGCCCAAGGGTTTTCCGACGGAGTGGACCGCAGAGATTTTCCGCGGAGGCTTCGACAAGATCGCCGCGGCTGGAGCCACGGTGGTAGGGGGGCACACCGTCGAATCGGAGATCCAATTCGGATTCTCCGTGACGGGGATCGTCGATCCCGCGCACATGACCGCGAACAGCGGCGCGCGCCTGGGCGATCTCGCGTACTTGACCAAGCCTCTGGGCATGGGCTCGATGACGACGTCTTCGAAAAAGCGCGTGATCGACTGGGCCACCATGGAAAAGGCGGTGGCGCAGATGGCCACGCTCAACGACAAGGCTGCCGAAGCAATGGTCGCCGCCGGCGCGAAGGCCGCCACGGATGTCACGGGCTTTGGTCTCGCGGGACATGGTCGCAACGTCGCCAAGGCCAGCGGCGTCACCCTGCGCGTGGACACCGCGCGGTTGCCGATTTTTCCCGGGGCACTTGAACTTGCGGCTGCAGGCCACTGTTCCGGCGGCGCGAAACGTGGGCGCGCTGGGCTTGCGAGTGAAGTGCGCATCGCTGCGGGGATTTCCGAGGGCCTGCTCAACATCATCTTCGATGCGGAGACTTCGGGCGGCCTGCTGATCGCGATCCCCGCCGCCAAAGCCGCGACGTTGGAGCGCGAACTCCGCGCGCGCGGAGTCCTCGTGGCCTGCATCGGCTCGTTTGTCGAGTCGAGCGGCGTGCACGTCGAATTGCACTAAGAGCACGTCCTGATGCCTGGCTGGCCGCCTGGCCAATTCCAGGCTCGCCATCGAGACGTTGCAGCTCCTCCGAGTATTGCAGGCGAATACGCGTCGTCGCCGCGCCTTGCGGCTGGCGGCCTGGTATCGCCCAAGCGGCCAGCCAGGCATTAGGACCTGCTCTAAGTCGTAGCTAGTTGTCCTCGCGCAGGTGCTTCACAAGCCTGCGCCAGGCCCACCACATCAAGAGAATCGCGACGATCGCGGACGCGACCGTCACTTTCCAGTTGTCGAGCAACTCCTGACTCGACGCCCCAAGCCACTGGGCCATGCCGGCGAAAAGTGCGCAGTTGAGCCCTGAGCCGACCGCGATTGCCAGGGTCGCAGCGAAGCGGGACAGACCGCCGATGCGCGAGGCGAAACTGCCCGTGACGGCGCCAGAGGCGGGCAGGGGCAGCAGAACCCACAGCGCAACTCCAGACCAGGCCATGCGCCGCAGCTTGGGGTACCCCGCGAACGTCCTTCCGGCACGCTCGCGGGTGCGCACGAGCCACGGCCCCGCGTAGGGCAGGCGCTCGATCTGGGGCAGGAAGCTGTTGAGCACCAGCGCCAGCAGCAGATCGAGCATGAAAATCGCGTAGGCAATTCCCCAGGGACCAAATCCGCTGGGGTTGTCCTGTTTGACGCCGACGAAAATCAGCCACTTGCCGACCACCTGCGCGGAACCCGCGATCGCCGACAGGCGTCCGAGCACACCCCAGCCCTGCTCGATGATCAGGATCGTCAAGGAGACCGTCGCCAACCCGACGCATGCAAGCGCGAGCTGCCGGAAGCGGCGGCGATCAATGGGGGACTCGGGCGTTGGCTGGAGCATCGGTGCGTCGGGCGGTGGTGCGATACGCCGCCGTTGAATGGCGCGACAACCTCGCCGCGATCGCTGCCGAGGGAGGGGACATTCTTGCCGCTTGCGCGCGCGAGACAAGTGCGGACACTCGTTCGACCGATGTTTCATCCGCTCGATGGCATGGGCGAGCTCGGCGAGCGCGTTCCCGGACCACCTTGGATCCTGGGCCGACGCGGATTGCCGGCGCACGCGCCCGAGAACACGCTGGCCTCGCTGAACGCGGCGCTCGAATTCGGTCTCGACGGCGTGAGCTACGAACTGCGCGCCTGCGCCAGCGGCGAACTTGTGCTGCTCGCGGACGCCGGGCTCGAGCGCACGAGCGACTCCACCGGTCCCGTGGCTTCGCGCACGCTGGTGGAACTGGCCGGGGTGGACGCCGGATCCTGGTTCCATCGTCGCTTTGCCGGCGAGCGCCTGGCGTTGCTCGAGGAGGCCCTGGAGCTGTCGAGTTCCACTCCGGGCGAACAACCGATGCACGTGATCGAATTGGCGGCACCGAGGTTGGCCCAGGAATTCGCGCGCGCCATGGATGGCCGGCGGCACAAGAACACCCTGCGCGTGGGATCGCGCAGCCGCGAGGTGTGCATCGAACTGCGTGATCTGGGCTTCGAGGCCATGCTCCTATGCGCCAGCGCGCGCCTGGAAGACCTCGAGTTTGTCCGCGACGAACGCCTTGCCGCGATCGGCATCCAAGGCGGCGGCTGGCGCGGCGACGCGGCGCACTTGACTTGGCCCTGCGAACGTTGGGTCCTCGCCGTGGACGATCCAGCCGAGTTGTTGGCCTGCGTCCGCGGCAGCGTGCTCGGCATCGCGACCCACGAGCCCCTGCGAGCCATGGCGGCGCGCGCGCTGGGGCGATTCGCTCCCGAGGACACCGGCGGGTGGCCCATCGAGCCGATCGAACTGCACATGGAGGGCGCGCGCCCATCGCGGGAGGAAGGCACTGGAGGTGGCGAGTGGTCGGGCACTTGGAATGTCCAAGGCCGCCTGAGAAATCCCTTCGGCTGGGCCGTGCGAGTAAATGTTGGCCTGCGCGTCGGCCGTGGCGCCTTTGATGTGGAAGGCTTGCCCGCCTCGCTGGAACTTGGCCCGGGAGAACTCGCCACGGTGCCGTTCCGCTTGAGCGGTGGATCCTGGAGCCCGGGCGGAGATCCGACACTGGTGGCCGCCATGGGCTGGCGGCGCGGGCCCGGCCGACCGGAGGAGCGCTTGTTTTTCGACACGCCTCTGGCGCGCACGCGCCGCGCGAGGCTTGCAGGGGGCGCGCTGCGCTTGTCCCTCCTGCGCGAGCGGCCGGGCGACCCCGCGGCCAGCGTTACGCTCAACACACGCCGTGGTGAACTGCAGGTGGCGATCGAAAGCGCCGGCGGAATGCGCGACGCGGAATTGCTCGTGCACCTGGCCGGCTGCTCGCACCGCGGCCATGGGCGTCTGCGCTTGGAGCTGCCCGCGGCCGGAGCTGCTGGACCGGCGGGTGTTGCGTTCTCGGTGGGCATTCTCGGGCGCGAGGGCGAGCGGACGCGAATTCGGCGCTGGGCCGGCGGCCTGCCCGACGAGCGCGAGGCGGGTGCACCGGGACGACTTGTGGTCGAGAGGGAAGGCTGAGAAGCCGGGCACATGATTGCGCTCGCCCGCGCGGGCTGATCCACTAGCGCCGTCCAGAACGAGAGGGAGCGGATCGGTGCTGGTGTGCTGCCCGGTCTTCAAAGCCGGTAGGGTTCCGTGAACAGCGGGACCGGTGGGTTCGATTCCCATGCGCTCCCGCCACACCTCTAGCGACGGGCGAACTGTTCCTGCTTCCCGAGTGAGTCCGCTGCAACTCCTGCGATCCTTCGAACCCGGCGACGAGGCCGCGATCCTGCGTGCCCACGGGCGCGTGTTCGCCAAGGTCGATCCGACCTTCCAGCCCAAGGACGCCGAAGCTTGGCGCTGGAAATTCCAACAGTGCCCTGCCGGATCCAAGATCGCGCTCGCCATCGGTGCTGACGGCGAAGTTCAGGGGCAATACGCGGGGCTTCGACAACTCGTGCGGACCGCCGACGGCCCCGTGAGCTTTGCCCAAGCGGTGGATTCGTTCAGCATCGCGCCCGTCCTCGGCGGCCTGTCGCATGCAAGTGCCTTCGTTCGAGCGGGCGAGTTTTTCGCCAACAGCTTTTGCGGTGCGGCGGACGGTCTCGAACATGTGGTTTGGGGGCTCGCGATTCCCGCCGTGTGGCGCATCGGATTCAGCCGGCTCGGATACGAGCACGTGCGCACGGTCAACGCGCTCACGGCCCGGCTTTCGGAGCTCTCGAACCTCCCTGTTGATGGAATGACGCTCGAGGAGAGCGCGCACTGCCCTGCGGACCTTGCAGCTTTGTACGACAGCGTCGCCACCGAGCGCGGCGCCAGCGCTGTGCGCGATGCGGAATGGATGAACTGGCGCTTTGGAGCGCCAGGCTCCGGTCGATATCGCTTCGGCTCCGCGCGCCAGGGCGGTCAGTTGCGCGGACTTTGCGTCTTTCGGCTTGGCAGTTTCGCCGGACAGAGCGGCGGGCTGATTTGCGATTGGATCGTGCCCCAGGCCGACGATCTTGCGCGGCAATCGTTGTTCGGCTGGCTTCGAGCGCAAACTCAGGCGTCCGGCGCGACGCAACTGATCGCACTGTTCGCTGACACCGCGCCCGAGTGGGTTGAGTTTCAGCAGGCGGGATTTCGGGTAGTTCCCACAGAGTACATTCTCGCGGCGCGCTGTTTCCGTGCGCCCTTCGATCGCGACTATCTCTTCTGGCGCTGGCACTACACCCTGGCGGACACGGACCTCGTGTGATGGGGGACTACGAGATTCGCGCGCTGCGCCCGGGGGACGAGCATTCGTTGCTCGCCACGTTCAACCTTGTGTTCGGCGCGCGGGACCCCAACTTTCGCCCGCGCAGCCTCGACGAGTGGCGCTGGGCTTTCGAGCGCAATCCCGCCGGTCAGCGCGCCTTTGTAGCCCTGCACGGGGGTGAAGTCGTGGCGCAGTACGCAGCAATCCCCGCGCAGGTTTGGATCGGCGGCGAGCGGCGCATTTTCGCGCAAATCGTCGACTCCATGGTCCATCCGAGTTTTCGCTCGCGACGCGAGCGACCGAGTCTGTTCGTCGAGACCGCGCGCGCGTTCTTCGCCGCGTTCGGGGGCCTGGACAAGGACTGGGTGCACTACGGCTGGCCGATCGCGTCCGTGCAGCGACTTGGGGAGCACTACCTCGAGTACGACACTCTGCGGACTCAACTCGTGCTCGTGCGCGAAGTCGGAGATGGCAAGAACTTCGCACTCGCCCAGGACTGCGTCGAGATTCAGCGTTTCGACGAACAGGCTCAGTGGCTCTGGGATCGCTGCGCCGATGGCCTGCGCGCGAGCGCGATTCGCGACTCGGGGCACTTGAACTGGCGCTTCGTCGAGCACCCACGCCACGACTACTCCCGGCACGGTCTACGGGATTCCGCGGGCACCCTGCGTGGGATTTGCATCGCTCGCCGCGCCAATTTCGTTCAGCGCGATCTGTGGTGCATCGCCGATTGGCTTGTTCCGTTCGAAGAACTCGCCGTGGGAGAAGCACTGCTCGCGCGCACCATGGACAGCGCTCGTGAGGCCCAGGCACGCGCGGTGGCCGTGATCCTTCCCGAGTGGTCGCCGTGGCACCGCTGGTTCCAGGAGCGGGGATTTCTGGCCCAGCCCACGCCCTACCGCACCGTCGCGCGTCCATTTCAGCCGCGCTTCGATGTGACCTGGTTGCGGTCGAACTGGTGGTACCAGTGGGGCGATTCGGACCTGGTTTGAGCCGCGCGCGAAGTCAGCGCGTCGAACTGGCGCACTGCCGGTGGCGGCGCGCGCGCGGCTGCGACGGATCCGCCTGGATTCGAGGACGAGGCAGACGCTATAAGAGACGCGTGGAACCTTCGCTCCCGGCTCGCCGATTCCCTCGGAATCCCCCCGGGGATCGCCGTTCGCCTGTGGGCCTCTGGTCCAGCGGAATCAGATTGGCGCTCGCGCTTTTGCTTTGCTGCGCGCCGTTGTTCGCTCGCACGCAGGAGAGCGCTGCGCAAAACGTCGCGGCGGACGGTGCGGGAGGAGTTGCCCACGTCAAGATCGCGGGCCCCCTCGACGAGGGCACCCGCAGCCTCGTGCGCCGCGGAATCGAGCAGGCGAAGAAGGGCGGGCGCGTGCTCGTCGTCGAACTCGACACTCCCGGCGGCGAGCTGGAGTTGATGTTCAAGCTTGCGACCCAACTGGCTGACGCGAACGCCGATGGCGTCCTCACCATCGCCTGGATCCACGACCGGGCCTATTCCGCCGGGGCCCTGGTGGCCCTATCCTGCGAGCGTATTTACATGCGCGCCCAGGGCGTGATTGGTGCTGCCGCCGTGGTCCAACTCGTGCCCGGGGTCGGCATTCAGTCGATCGAGGATCCCGACCTCGCCGAGAAAGCGTCCTCGAGCGTGCGCTCAGCTTTCCGCGCCTTCGCGGAGTCCCACAATCGTTCGCCGGCACTGGCCGAGGCCATGGTCGATCGCATGTCGGGGGCCAAGCAGGTGCGCACGAAGGACGGCGAACTGCGCGTGGTGACTGCGAATGAGTACGACGATTTGCGCGTGTCTACCGGCGGCGTGCAACTGGTGCGCACCATTGCCGAGCGCGGGAGCCTGGTGACCCTGTCCGGTTCCGAGGCGGTGCTTTTCGGATTCGCCGACGGCGTTGCGGATTCGATTCCTGAGGTGCTTTCCCTGGTGGGCTTCGCTTCGGCGCAGGTGCGGACAATCGAGCGCGCGCGCTCGGAGGATTTCGCCACCTGGCTCTCCGCGGTTTACTACGTGCTCATCGGTATTGGCGTCATGGCCCTGGTGGCCGAGTTCAAAGCCCCTGGGTTCGGCTTCGCTGGCGTGGTGGCCATCGCGTGCTTCGCGCTGGCGTTGTTCGGCAAATACCTGGTGGGACTTGCGGACATGCCGCACTTGGTGGCGGTGGGGGCCGGGCTCGCCCTGGTGGCTGTGGAATTGTTCGTCATGCCGGGCGCCGTTTGGCCCGGGGCCCTGGGAGCGGTGCTGACTTTCGGCGGTCTGGCCTTCGCGCAGAGCGGCACCGACATGCTGGGCTCGCCCTTCGGGCGGGAGATGGCACTCGATCAATTGTTGGCGCTGATGGCCGGCACGGCCCTGGCACTGATTCTCGGCACGCTTTTGTCGCGCTTCCTGCCCAAGACGCCACTGCTTCGCAACATCGTGCAGGGGCCCACGGCGGCCTTCGCTGGCGGCGCGCCCGCAGCGGAATTCGTTCGCGCTCCGCGCATGGGCGAGCGCGGCGTGGCGGCCACGCCTCTGCGGCCCGTGGGTAAGTTGCGCATAGACGGTCAGCCCGAGGAAATCGAAGCGCGCTCCTCGGGGGCCGTGATCGATGCCGGTGCCCGAGTGCGCGTGGTCGCTGTCGAGGGACTGCGCGCGGTGGTCGAACTCGACTCGGAGCCACGCCCATGAGTTTGACGTTGCCCATCTTGCTCTTGGCACTCGGCGTGGTGTTCGTCTTCGCCGAAGTGTTTTTCATCAGCTTCGGGATCCTGGCGCTGCTCGCGGCCGGCGCGTTCATCGGCGCCTGCGTCAGTGCCTTTGCCATCTCGAGCGATGTTGGCATGTACTTTCTGATCGCGGTGGCGCTGCTGGCACCCACCGCGACTTTGATCGCCTTCCAGTTGTTCCCGCGCTCGCCCCTGGGCCGCTACTTCGTCGCCAGGGGCCTGTCCTTTGAGTCCAAGCAGAGCTACGACGATCGCGATCTCGACCTCGTGGGCCAGACAGGCGTCGCCGAAGGTCCCCTGCGCCCCGCAGGCATCGCGCGCATAACCAATCGCCGCGTGGACGTCGTCACGCGCGGCGAATTGATCGACCAAGGCGAACCCGTTCAAGTGCTCGAAGTCTCAGGCAATCGCGTCGTCGTCGGCCGAGCCTCAGCGAGCAAGACTTCCCAGACTCCCTCACCCACGGAATGAACCCGATGCTCGCGATCCCCATGCTGCTTCTGAATCCGCTCCTCTTGACCTCGACCAGCGCGCCTGTGCTTCAGGCCGACACCGGCCTGCCCGAGGGCTGGTGGAAGATTCCGGCGGCGGCGATCGGCGGGATTTTCCTGCTGATCTTCATTTTCGTTTTCATCCGCTTCGCGAACCTCTACGTGCAGTCCGTGCTCGCCAAGGCAGGCGTCGGTCTGTTCGACATGTTTGCAATGAGCCTGCGGAAAGTGAATCCGGCGCAGATCGTCAAGGCGCGCATCATGCTCGTTCAGGCACGGATCAGCGACGTGGACAAGCGCGACCTCGAAGCGCACCTGCTTGCCGGTGGGCGCGTCGAGCGCGTCGTCGTGGCGCTGATTGCAGCGGACCGCGCAGGCATCCCGCTCAACTTCCGCACCGCGGCCTCTATCGACCTGGCCGGACGCGACGTGCTCGAGGCGGTGCGCACGAGCGTGACTCCCAAGGTCATCGACTGTCCGAACCCGGCTTCGGGCAAGAGCGAGATCGCCGCGGTCGCAAAGGACGGTATTCAAGTTTTGGCCAAGGCGCGCGTCACCGTGCGCACGAACATTGCGCGCCTGGTGGGTGGCGCAGGTGAAGAGACGATCATTGCCCGCGTCGGCGAGGGCATCGTTTCGACGATCGGCTCGAAGGACACCCACAAGCAGGTCCTCGAGAATCCCGATCACATCTCGAAGACCGTGCTCGCGCGCGGCCTCGATGCAGGCACCGCCTTCGAAATCGTGTCGATCGACATCGCTGACGTGGACATCGGTATCAACATCGGTGCGCGTCTCCAGGCCGACCAGGCCGAGGCCGACAAGCGCGTGGCCCAGGCCAACGCCGAGAAACGCCGCGCCATGGCCGTGGCAGCCGAGCAGGAATTCCAGGCGCGCGTGGTCGAGAACCGCGCGCTCGTGGTGCTCGCGGAAGCCGAAGTTCCCAAGGCCATGGCTGCAGCCCTGCTCAAAGGCAACTTGGGTGTGATGGACCTCTTCCGTCTGCGCAATATCGAGGCCGACACGAAGATGCGCGATCAGTTGGGCGGCCCCGGCCCGCAGAAGGGCGGCGAGTGATCGCGAGCGGTTTCATTCCCCTGGCTCCGGTCGGCGGCGGGCTCGTGTTTTCCCTCGAGGAAGGCGCGGGCTCGTCGATCTTGCGTTTGCTGCTGTTCGCCGCGATTTTCATTGGTCCGGCGATCTTCAAGTCGATCAAGGAGGCGAAGCGCAAGCGCGAAGAAGCAGCGCAACGTTCCCTCGGCGGCGGAGAGCCGTCCGGTGAGGCGCTGGAGGTCGACTCCAGCGAGAATGAAACGGACGAGGCACAGGCCGCCGGCGACTCCGCTCGCGAACAGTGGGAGAGCCTCATGCGCGGAGAGGTTCCTGCGCAGGAGCCGGTAGTCGCCAGCGCTCCGCCTCCGATCCCCGTGGAGGCCAAGCGTCGCGTGCTGACCGAGTCGCGTCCGTTGACGGACGAACCGGCCATGACGGATCTGCGCACACCGGAGGTCGCCACGGCGGGGCAGAGCTACGAGGGCGATGCCTACGACGGTGTTTCCCTGGAGAAGCCAGGCCCGCACCGACGCGGACTGGGCGCTGATTTTGCTGAGTTCAAGAGCTTCGGCGACATGTCCACGGATCGCGCGGGAAGCTCTGCGGACAGGGTCGGTGCTGCACCCGGCTTCACCGGCAGTGCACTGTCCCAGGGACTAGGAGCCAGGGCCGAGATCCGCGGCGATGTGCTCGCCGCCGGGGAAATCGGGGCCGCAAAGAAGGCCAGGGCCGCGCGACAACTCGCTCTTCCGCAGCGGCTCGAGCTGCGCCGCATGATCATTGGAGCGGAGATCCTCGGTCCGCCGCTCGCCCTGCGCGATCGCGAATCTGGCCCTTCGCGGCCCCTCGGCTGGTTGTAGGGCCGCCCCATGGCCGCCCGAAGGCAGTACTGGCTACTCAAGTCCGAGCCCACCGTGTTCGCCTTCGCGGACCTGTGGGCCGCGCCGCGCAGGGAGAGCCCCTGGGACGGCGTGCGCAATTATCAGGCGCGCAACTTCCTGCGCGCCATGCGCGTCGGGGATCTGGCCTTTTTCTACCACTCCAATGCGGCGCCTGCCTGCATCGCGGGCGTGGTCGAAATCGTGCGCGAAGCCTACGCGGACCCCACGCAGTTCGATCCGGGGCACGATCAGTTCGATCCGCGCTCAAAGCCCGCGGAGCCCTCCTGGAGCGCGGTCGACATCCGCGCCGTGGAGCCGCTGACGCGCTCTGTTTCCCTGGAGGAGCTGCGCGGAGCGCCGGAATTGGCCTCTTTTCCCCTGCTCCAGCGGGGCAGCCGCCTGTCTGTACTGCCCGTCCGGGGGACCGAATGGCGGGCGATCCTGGCCCTTGGGCGACGGAAAGTTGAGCCGTAAGCAGTTCTGGCATAATACTTTACGTCAAAGTGGCGCCGTCAGATTCACCTGGACGGGGCCGCTGGCTAGGCTGGCAAGCTCTTCCACCCTGGGGCCACGGGCCCTGGGGGCCGTGGCGCTGGGGTCTCCCAGGGCCGCTGCGGGCGGCCATCCCGGCCAGAGTCCGCGAACGAACTACCGAGAACAGAGGAACGCAAATGACCCAGAACTTCGACAAGCTCGGCCAAACCTTCGAATCGGCTCGCGACGACATGGCCAAGGCCGAGGCCGGCAACAAGGCCGCCTGCGCACGCGTCCGCAAGACGATGCAGGACATTAAGAACCTCGCCCAGGAGATCCGCAAGGAGATGCTGGAGCTGCGCGATGCCGGCGGCAAGCCTGCGCCCGCACCCGCGGCCAAGATGCCGCCGAAGCCCATGGGCGGAATGGGCCGCTAGACCGCCCCTCTCTATTTCGCAGGTGCACAGCGCCCGGGGCCCGACCTGCGTCGGACTCCTGGCGCTGAGTGCTTTACACCCCTCGGGAGCCAAGCACTGACCGCCCGGTCGGCAAGTTCAGTCTGCGGGTCCCTCTGACCCCGCGCTGACAGCTGACAAGTCCCAGCGTCCGCCCAACCTGCGAAGTGGCCAGAGTCGCTTGATGTCGGCCGCGCGCAGTTCACGGTACAGGTGCGGGAACAGTGCCCCAGCCCGCGACGTCTCGTAGCGCAGCGCGGCCCCAGCGGAACCGGGGTCGATCTCGAGCAGATCAGCGGAGTCGACGCCCGCAAAGTGAGCCGTCAAGGTGCCTTCGATCTGCGCGGCGAACGACAGGTGCACAAAGCCCTCCGACGCCAATGAAGGCGGTCGCCACGTGCCACCGGGCAGCACCAATCCCGCTGTGTCCCGTGCGCCCATGACGTGGAACAGGCGCATGGCCTCGGTTCGGCCCCAAATTTCTAGGGCTGGCGAGCCGGGGGGCAGCAGGTGCAGTCGCAGTGCTTGGGCCGAAAGCGTCACCAGCGCATCTCGCGCCGAGTTCGATAGGCACAGCGTTTCAGCGTTCACGTACAGGTCCACGTGGGACCACAGGACTTCGTCCGACAATTCCTGCGCATGCTCGCGCATCAGCTCAAGGGCGAGCTTCGGATTCGCGCGCGCCCAGGTGATCGAGCTTTCGATGGCGGAACTCAGTCGCGCAGCGAGGTCGCGCCCGCGCGCTTTGCGGAACAGGATGCCACCCAGGGGCAGGGCGCATCGAAACTCAGCTTCCCAGCGCGCCCCGAGATCTTCGACGAACTCCAGCGCGCGCTCGCGCCAGGTGAATCGTCCCTCGTGAATGCACACGCCGAAATCCGCGCGTCCGTCCTCGAGCGCGGGCATGATCTCCGAGAACACGACCTGCTCGACATGCAGCGGCCCGCGAAATAGTTGAAACAGCAGCGTTGCCGTGGTCCCTTCCCCAGGACAAAGGACGCGCGCATTCGCGTCCAATTTCGGCGCGCCCTTGCGCGCGAGGAGCAGCGGTCCGACGCCAAACCCCAGGGCGGATCCTGCTGAGAGCAGCGCGGTCTCCCGCGTCAGACGCAGGGCGGCGTGAAAACTGGCCTTGGCCGCGTCGAATTCGCCGCGCGCCAGGCGGACGTTCAGTTCCTGCACGTCCAGCAATTCGAAATCGAGCGTTGCTCCTTCGCACTTCACGGCGCCCGAAAGCAGGCCAGCGAACGCGAACGTGTCGTTGGGGCAAGGCGAGATTCCGACGCGCAGTCGCTCGCTCAAGATGTGCTCGCCTCGCGGGCCAAGACTCGAAGCGCCAATGCGCGTGCCCCGCTGATGGCGCGCGGAATCGACCAGCGCTCGCGTGCGCGATCACCGACGCCGTTGGATATTCCGCGCACGATCGAAAGCCGCACGCCCGCCAAAGAACAGGCCAGGGCCACTGCGAATCCTTCCATGTCCTCGGCGCGCGCTTCGGGGAACCGCGATATTCGCTCTCGCGCCTCGGCTTCGTTCGCCGACGCCGCGCAGGTGGTCAGTAGCAAAGGCCCGTCGCGGAAATCGAGTTCCAGGCGATCGAAGACAGCCGGACGCGCGGGCGCCTCGGCCGCAGGCCACTGCGGAAAGCCGAGGGCCGGCGGCGGCAGGTGGTTTGCCCCATACCCGACGCCGACGCCGGTCACAGCCACGGCGCCGAACTCGAGCGCTGAGCCCAGGGGGTCGCGCTCGATGTCGTAGGCGCCTGCGATGCCAAAGAGCAGCACCCGGGTCGGCTTCAGGCGTGCGAGCAGCTCGGCCGTGCGCGCGCCGGCGGCGATCGGGCCGAAACCGCACTCGGCGACAACGACTTCGGCACCCAGGCCCCCGAGGTCGAGAAGCCGCGCGGTTTCCAGCGCAGTGGGGACCAGAACCAGGACCTCTGCATTCGGCGGGGGATTCACGCGGGGAGTCTGAACCGCAGCCGGCGTTGGCGCAAGCTGAACCAGCGCCGCGGGGGTGTTGCGCGTCCCATGGCGCTAAGCTCTGGCCCTCCTGTCGAACGCGCGCGCTCCGCGCGTGATTCGAGGGCCATGATCCGCAGGCCTGTCCCCAGGCGCCACGGGGCGCACCGAACATGAAACGAATCACTCTGAACGCGTTGCTTTCGCTGACAGCAACCCTGGTCGTTGCCTGCGCAGCTGACTCGAGCTCTGAGCACGCCAACGACTTAGCGCCCAGGTCCGCGGCGGTTTCCACGGTCCGCGCGACGGATCTTGATGCCCTGGGGAGCACGGTCCGCGACGACGCGGCCGTTGTTGCGCAGTTGATCGAACTCGGGCGCCGAGACAGCCGCGCGGAGGCGCACCTGCGCCATCTCTGCCTCACGATCGGGCCGCGGCTCACCAGCTCCCACAATTTGGCCACCGCAGAGCAGTGGGCGCTGGCGCAGTTTCGCGACTGGGGTCTGGATGCGCACCTGGATCGTTGGGGCGAGTATCCAGTGGGCTTCGACCGCGGTCCGTTCCGCGGCCACCGCATTGGGGCGGAGTCCGAGCCCTTCGAGTTCACAACGATGTCCTGGACCGCGGGCACTCAGGGCCCGACGCGTGGCGCCGTGCTCTTCAAACCCGAGACTCTGGCGCAGCTCGCCGAGGTCAAGGACCGGATTGCCGGCGCTTGGCTCATCTCCCGCAGCTACCCGCGCGGAAGCGAGCGGCCGAAGGTGGAGAAAGAGGAGCGCGACGAACTGACGGCAGCCCTGGCACTAGCTGGCAGCGCGGGTGAAATCCGCTCGGCCGGACGCAACCTCGTGATCACCGATGGCAACCACAAGATTGCCTGGGACGAGTTGCCGAAAACCGTGCGTGTGGTCCTGCGCGCAGATCAGTTCAAGGCCCTGGCAGACAGCGTCGAGGCTGGCGAATCCGTGGAGGTTGAATTCGACATCGACAACCGCTTCTACGAGGGTCCGGTGCAGCAGTACAACGTCGTCGCCGACATCCGCGGCAGCGAATTTCCCGACGAATACGTGATCGTCAGCGGCCACCTCGACAGTTGGGACGGCGCCCAGGGCGCGGTGGACAATGCCACCGGATGTGCCACGACGATGGAGGCTGCGCGCCTGCTGATGGCCTGCGGCGCCAAGCCGCGGCGCACCATCCGCTTCATCCTGTGGAGCGGGGAAGAGCAGGGATTGTTCGGCTCAACCGGCTACGTGCGCGACCACAAGGACCAACTGGAGCGCATCAGCGCGGTCTACGTCCACGACGGCGGAACGAATTACCTGTCGGGCCTTGGCATCACCATCGACATGGAGAAGCAGATGCGCGAAGTCTGCGCGCCGCTGTTCGACTTGAATCCGGCCATGCCGTTCAAGTTGCGCGTCAACGACGGCTTCCGGTACTCGCCGGACTCCGACCACGCGCCCTTTGCTGGCGCCGGCGTGCCCGGGTTCTTCTGGGATCAGTCGGGCAAGTCGGATTACACCCACATGCACCACACCCAATACGACACGTTCGAGACTGCGGTGAACGAGTATCAGGAGCACTCGTCGCTGGTGGCCGCCATCGTCGCCTTCAATACAGCCAACCTCCAAAGTCGCATGAATCGCGACTTCTTCGAAGCGCTGCCCCCGCGGCGCATGGGCGTGAACCTTGATGGCACGAAACTGGGCAGCGTGACTCGCAAAGGGATGGCCGCGGAGGCCGGTTGGCAAGTGGACGACGTCGTGGTTTCCATCGACGGAGTTGCGATCTCCACGCGCGAGGAGATCTCCGAGGAACTGCAGAAGGGCGGCCCGCGGAAGGTCGTCGTGATTCGCCGCGGTGAGACGACGATCGAAACTGTGCTCGACTTCAGCGCTGGCAAGGACGAGGAGCAACGGATCCTGCGCGCCAAGATGCGCGCGGAACGCCAGCTGGCCGAGCAGAAGAAATTCTGGTGAGAAGTCTGCGCCAAAGGCTGGCGCTGGATCGGCCGGAGCTCGTCGCATGGGCGATGTACGACTGGGCCAACTCGGCCGTGCTGACCGTGATCATCACGGCGGTTTTTCCGATCTACTACAGCAGCGTGGCGGCGGAGGGCATGGAACCGGCGCTGGCCACGCGCAGGTTCACCCAGGCGACCACGATCTGCATCCTGATCGCGGCCGTGATTTCTCCGCTGCTGGGCGCCCTGGCGGACGTGCGCGCCATCAGGAAACGCCTGTTGGCGGTGTTCTTGTTCCTTGGCGCGGGCGCGACCGGCGCGATGTTCTTCATCGAGCGCGGGGATTGGATCTTGGCTTCGGTCCTATTCGGACTGGCGAACATTGGCGCCACGTCGAGCTTCGTGTTCTACGACTCGCTCTTGCCACACATCGCGAGCAGGGAGGAGATCGACCGCGTGTCGACCTCCGGCTACGCGATGGGCTACATCGGCGGGGGATTGGCCCTGACCCTGGTGGTGCTACTGCTGGAGTCGCCCGCGAGTTTTGGCCTGGGCGAACCCGCTGGCGACGGCGGGCCGAGCGACACCCTGCCGGCGCGGATTTCCTTCGTCGTTGTCGCGCTGTGGTGGGTTCTGTTTTCAATTCCACTCTTCCGCCGCGTGCGCGAGCCGGCGCGGACCGTTGAGCACGACGAGGCGTCGGACGCGCCGGCATTTCGAACCGCCCTGACGCGCGTGGGAGAGACCTTTCGCGAGCTGAAGCGCTACCGCCAAGCGCTGCTGCTCTTGATCGCCTTTCTCGCCTACAACGACGGCATCGGCACGATCATGCGCATGGCGGCGATCTATGGTCAGGAACTCGCAATCCCGCGCGGCACGCTGATCGGCGCGATCTTGGCCGTGCAATTCATCGGAGTTCCCTGTGCTTTCGCCTTCGGCGCCCTGTCTGGCCGCTTCGGCCCCAAGCGCCTGATCCTGTTCGCCCTTGGGGTGTACGTCGCGATCTCGATCCTGGCCTGGAGAATGGAAAGCGCCTGGCAATTTTGGGTCCTCGCGATTCTGGTGGGGGTGGTTCAAGGCGGAGCCCAGGCCCTTTCGCGATCACTGTTCGCCAGCATGATTCCGCGCCACAAGTCGGGAGAGTTCTTCGGACTCTTCGCCGTGCTCGAGAAATTCGCCGGAGCCCTCGGTCCGGCTTTGTTCCTGCTGACGGAGGCGCTCACCGGCTCGTCGCGCCACGCGATCTTGTCCGTGGTCGTGTTTTTCGTGATCGGTGCATACTTGCTCAGCAAAGTGGACGTTGAAGCGGGCCAGCGCGCCGCGCGCGAGGCCGACGCTGGAGTGCGCGTGCTCTGACCTCATTTCACCTACGGGTGCCAAGCTGTGAAATCCGCCAAATCCCAATCATCCCAAGCGCGATCTTTGACCACGGAGCGCGAGCGGCCTAGCTTGTGGCTCGGCGCCAGTCTGGTCCTCGTGGCTTTCGTGCTCTTCGCGGGTGCACTGAGCAACGAGTACGTTTTCGACGGCATCGCGCTCGTGCGCGACAATCCACTGCTGTCGCCCTTCGAGCCGTGGAAGTTGGCGACTGTTGACTGGTGGGAAGGCACGGGGAAGGCCGGTGGGCTCTACCGACCCGTTTCGCTGATCGCGCTCGCGGCCCTGCGCGCTCTCGGCGAGGGCGGGCCTGCGTTGATCAACCTGGTCAATGTGGCGCTTCTGGGCTGTGTCGCCTGGCTGCAGTTCTCGTTGCTCGCGCGCCTGCTCGGAAATCGGCCCGGGGCGCAGATCGTCGCTTGGTGCGCGGCGCTGATCGCGCTCGTGCATCCTTTGAATGCGGAAATCGTAGGGGGGCAGGTGGGGCTGGCCGACTTGCTGGCGACGCTCCTTATGTGTGCCGCGGTGCTCGCGGCCAGCGGTACCTCACGCTGGAGATTCGTTTTCGCTGCGGCGCTCGCGGGCCTCGCGGCGCTCTCCAAGGAATCAGGCGTGCTCGTTCTGCCGCTGGCGCTCCTGTTCGAGTTGCTGCGCCGCGACGAACAGGCGCCCGTGCGTGGGCGCCTGTTGTTCTGCTTGGGTTGGTCGTCTCTTGGGGTGGGGCTCGCGTTAGTCGCGCGCTATGCCGCCATCGGATCACTCGCCAGCGCCGACGATCCGGTCTATGCCGGGTTCACGACAGCGGCGCGAGCGGCCTCCGCCTGCGCGACGCTTGCGGTCTACTCGTTGCCTCTGTTGCTCGCGCCCTGGCGTCAGTTGGCGGTGGTCAGCCATCAGGATGCGCTGCCCGCTGGCGGATTCGAGGATCCGCGCGCGATCCTAGGGCTGCTGATTCTGCTGGCCTGGGCCCTGGGTCCGTGGGTGCTCTTGCGCCGCGGTCGACGCGAGATCGCCTTCGGCGCTTGGTTCGCCCTCGCGGCTTGGTTGCCCACGTCCAACCTGATCTTCTCCAGTGGAGCGGTCGCGGCCTCGCGCTTCTTCTACATGGGACTGTTCGCGCTGGCGCTCCCCCTCGCGCTCCTGATGCACATGGCTTGGACACGCGGCGGAGCGTGGCGCGCCCTGACGCTGGCCTCCGTGGGCTGGTTCTTGATCGCCAATCCCGTGGTCGCCTGGCGCGAGACTGCGACTTGGCACAGCGAGCGTGCGTTGCTCGAGGCGCAGGTCTCACGGGCACCGAATTCGGTGTACGGCCTCGTGGACTTGGCGAAGTCGCTCAGCAACGAGGCGCCCGCGCGCGCCCGGGAGTTGTTCACTCGCGCGACCCAGGCCACGTTGCCCAATCTGCCGAGGCAGTCCGTTCCGCCGGAGGACTTGCTGGAGACAGCATTCCTGGCGCATTTGGGCGCGGCGCTGCTTGCCAACCAGGGCGGGGAGAGCGATGTGGCCCGGGATCATTACCGCTCGGCCGACGAGCTTGCCCAGCGCGGCCAGCGGGCGCGCGAGCACCTGCCCTTCCGCGAGGATTGGACGCGCCACCGAGTGTTCACCTTGCAAAACCTGGGTGCCGCGGCGCTGGAGCAGGCGAAGAGGAGCAGAGGCGAGGAACAGGCGCGCGCGCTCGACGAGGCGCAGCACCAACTGGATCAGTGTGATGCCTGCGACCCCAATTCCAGTGAAACGGTTCGCTTGCGTTCGATTCTGCTGCAACTCCGCGGGGATTCGGCGGGGCGCACGAAGCTGGTGGAAGAGGCATGGCGTCGGCGGCCCGAGGATCCTCTGCTGCGGTTCATGTGGGCCAACGAACTGCGTCAGAGCGGACGCGAGTTCGAAGCGCTGGTCATGGAACTCGATGTGGCCACATCGGCCTTCGCTGAATTCGATCGTGCCAAGAGCCTGGCGATCGCCCAGCAAGCACTGGGCACTGGCGATGCAATTCTGGCTTCGCGTGCGCGCGGGCTGCTCGAGCGCTTGACACGCATGGATCCAGCGCGTCCAGACTCACAGGCCATCGCCGTGGAGGCGGCGCGCGTGCTGCGCGAGGCTGCGGTCCGCGGGAACTAGTGGACCGCAACGACCCGTTCGCGAGCAGGCTTCGCCCTCCTTCGCCCCCCGCTTCGCAATGGGGCTGCGTTGCTCCTCCTCAGCGTATCAGAGCGGATACGCGATCGTCGTCGCGCCTTGCCCGGCGACGAATGAGAACGAATCCTGCTCGCGAACTGGACGTTACAGCCCACTAGCAGGCCGCCCGAAAAGGCCTCGACTCCGTCAGTGCGTGTCTTGTCGCCGAGGAGTTGCGCTCGGAAAACCGTGCAGAGCGGCGAGGGAAGCCGGTCTTTGCTGCAAGGGCTCCTGCAGGGCCAGCGCCACGGGCGCTTCGCGCGCCAACGCAAACAACCCCGCGCAACTTTCAGCGGCGCTGCTTGCGTCGCCATCAGCAGCGCTGCCTAGCTGTGGGCCTTATCAACGCTAGCAGCCCGCCCGAAAAAGTGCCCTGCTGCGGCTTCGCGCTCTTCGCCGTGGCGTCGTCACGCTCGTCGGGCCGTGCTCAGCGGCCAGGAAGGCCGCCTCCGCCGTCCCTCCGTCGCGTTCCTAGCCACGACGAAGATCGCCTCGCCTCGCGACGGGACTCTTTCAACGGGCTGCTAGCGCGCGCGCAGCGCAGCCGACGAAGGCGGCCGACTTCCGTAGCCCACGAGTTCGGCGTACCCGCGGCCTGCGATCGGCTTTCCGTCTCGGGTGCCCAAAAGCTTCACCGCGCCCTCCCAGTAGCGAAAGGACAGTCCGAGTTCCTGATCCGCCTGGGCCGGCAGAATTTCAAGTTCCAGGCGCATGGCAGGAACGCGAAGTGTCCACCCCGCGGGGTATTCCAGCTTCGAACGCGGGCTGGTCCAGTTGACCAGGACTCCGAGATCGAATTCCGCGGACGTCAGCGTTCGCTGTTTTCCTTGGGCGTCGATGATCGACCCAGAGTCGAACGCATCGCGGGTGCCGTCGCTTCGGCGCATACGGGAACACATGACCTCGCTTCCGTCGTCGAGCTGCAGCGCGAACCAGTCCCAGCCTATCTGTTCGCTGCCAAGGGTGCCGCTCATCCACTCGCGGTCCATCCAAGATTGCCCTTCGACCGCGTGGACTCGTCCATCGAGCTCGATGCTGCCGGACGTCGCCAGTCGCGTCATCGAATAGTAGTAGGAAGCACCGCCCACGACCGCGTTCTTGCGCGACAGCCCCTCTGCGCCGTTGAGCACGGGCGCCTTGCTCCCTCGCAGCGTGAGATCGAGGGCGAAGTTTCCCTCGCGGGCCTTCAGGAGAATCGTCGTTCCCGATGCGTCGAACTCCGCGCTCCAATCGTTGAGCCAAACTCGCAGAGGCTCGCGGCCCGCGCCCGCCAAATCACCGGCCTCGCGGCTGTGGTGCTCGAAGGCATGGAAGCGCCGAGCGGAAATATCGCTCAGCGCAAAGTGAGCCATCCAAATGTGATCGGCGGCGAGCGTCGATGGGCGCGCCGTGGGCCGCGGAGTCAGCGCCGTGCGAAAGAACGTCAGCTGATAGCCCATGGCTTGCCCGCTCGCCGTGTCGACGTTGCCGGTGAAGTACCACCACTCCGTTCGGAATCCGTCGTGGGGGCCATGGTCGCGCGGGAACTCGAATTCGCGAGGGCCGTCTGCTCGCAGATAGCCCTCACCGCTCTCGCCGGCCAGCATCGTCGCCACGTCAAGTGCCGCGCGCGTCGAGTCGTCCTTCGACGTGCCGGACTTCAGCCACACCGCGACCGTGGCCGCAGCCAAGGCCGCGACGATCCAAGGCAGCATCAGCGTCACTGCGCGTCCCATGTCAATCGCCCCGAAGCGCCAGCGCCGGGCGCGCGCGCGACATACGCCAGGCTGGCAGTGCTCCCGCGAGCAAGGCAGCGGCCACAGAGAGCCCAAGTGTCGTGAGCAGAGGCCACGCGTCCACCTGCAGGTCCAGCGACCAGCCAAACGAGCGTTTGTTGAGCACCAGGACCAACACCAGGGCCTGCGCAATTCCAAGCGGCAGCGCCAAGAGTCCCGCGACCAATCCCAGCATGCCGGTCTGTGCAAGGACCAGTCGTCCCACTTCCCGTGGCGTGACGCCCAGTGCTCGCAGCATGCCAATTTCGCGCGCGCGCTCGAGCTCCAAGGCAAGCAAGGCGCTGAGCACGCCAATCGCGGCGGTCAGCGTGGCGAAGATCTGCAGCACGCCGGTCACTGCGAATGTGCGCTCGAACACCTCCAGCGAACTCTCCCTGATCGAGCGGTTGGATCGAACGAGGAGCGCCTGTTCCGCTGGCAAGCTGGCACGCAACTGGGCCACGAGCGCGTCTGGATCCACGCCAGGTTCAGCCTGGAGCGCAAGCGACGTCACGCCGCGGTCGTCGAACCAGCGGCCGTAGGTGTCGCGCGAGAGCAGCACGTAACCCTGTTCGCTGGCGAAATCCGCGTAGGTGCCCAGGATCAGGAATTCGCGCACACCGCGATCGGTCTCCAGTGAAATTCGCTCGCCCCGGCCCAGCTGCGCACGATATCCGAAGGACTCGGAAACGATCACCGTGTCGCCCGCGACGAACTCCGGCCAGACTTCCTCGGCCCTCGCATCCGAGAATTCGAAGGCGGACTCGCGCTCGGCATTCACGCTCACTGCAGCGCCCTGCACCGGGCGCCCCGCGCTGTGGGTCGCGAAGCCGCGGTAGGTGCTAAACCCCGCGACGCCAGGGGCACTTGTCAATTGCTCTACCCACTTGGGGTCGATCGTGCTTCGATTGTGACCGGGCTCCAACGTCGGCGCCGCAACGTAAACATCCCCTTCGAGCGAGAGCTCAAGCCACTTGACGAAGGTCGAGCGGAAGCTGTCGATCATGACGCCCATGCCGATCGTCGCCGACAGGGCCACGGCCATGGCGGCAATCGCCACCGAGGTTCGCGACAGTTGGGCTTCGATGCCGCGCGCGGCGTGGCGCCCAAACATCCCGAGGATCCGGCCGGCGATTGGCGCGAAGATCCGCGCGCACCGCACCGTGAACCACGGCGCCCAACAGCCTATGCCGAGCACAAGCAAGAGCAGGCCGACGAAGCTCGCCTCGAGGCCAAAGGCCGGTAGGGCGAAAAGCGCGAGCGCAGCGCAGATCGCCAGGCTGCCAAGGAGCGCGAGTCGCGCGATCCATGACTTGCGAGCGGACTCAAGCGTCGAGACCGCGAGCCCTAGGCGCGGACGCTCTCCCGTGGCCTCGAAGGCCGGCGCCAGCGCGCCGATGACCGTGGCGCCGATCCCCAGGGCCACCGAACGCAGCAGGATTTCACCGTCCAGGTGCACTTCGCGCACCGAACTCGCGAAATAAAGGTCGTTCATCGTCTGCGACACAAGTCCCAGCAGCACGCGCGCGATGACCGTGCCGAGCCAGACTCCCAGGGCCGTGCCGATGACTCCCAGCCACAGCGCTTCAGCGGCGATGACGCGAAAGATCCGCGCCCGGGTCACACCCAATGTGCGCAGCGTCGCGATCAGCGAGCGCCGCCGCACGACCGAAAACGTCATCGTGTTGTAGACCAAAAACATCCCGACGAGCAGCGCGACCAGCGACAGGGCGCGCAGGTTCAATCGAAATGCGCCGGTCAACTCCTCGATGCCCGCGAGGCGCAGGGCGGAGGACCTCAGCGACACGCTCGCGGGAAGTGATGCGGAGATCCTCTGCGCAAGTTCCGCGTCATCGGCCAGCGCAAGATCGATGCGCGTGAGTCGACCGATGAGGCCGGTGAGCTCCTGGGCCGTAGCCACATCGACCAAAAGCAGGTCTTTCAAGGCCAGCGTCGCCCGGGGCCCCTCCGGGACGATGACACCAACGACGCGCACGTGTTCGAAGTGACTCCCGACCCGCAGGCGCAACGTCGCTCCGCGCTCCACCGCCAGCGAGCGCGCCGTCTCCGCGCTGATCAGGCACGAGCCAGGCTCCGAGAGCAGCGTGAGGTTGGCGTCCCAAATGCCCGCACTTCCGCCTTCACCGAGCCACGGCCGCAGGCGGGCCTCGCTGAAGAGATCGACGCCCAAGAGTGTGAAGGTCGTGCGTCCCGGGCCCAGGGCGACGCCGCCTTCGTCCACCGCGAGCGCCAGGCTCTCGACCACCGGAGCCATGGCCAGTGCTGGGTGAGCGCGCGCGAGCTGCGCGAACAACTCCTCGGGCACGCCGGCGCTACCGGCGCTGATTTCATGGGTGGCCTTTCCCGTGAGTGCCTCCGTCGAGAGCCGGAAACCGCGCAGGCTCGACGCACCGGCAAGGTCGATGCCGACCACAACGGCGACTCCGAGCGCGATTCCAAGCACCGATAGCGCGATTTGCCAGCGGTGGCGGGCGAGTGCGCGCAAGCTGGCCAGGGTCACGAGGACGCTCACGGGCCCCGTGCTTCCTCGGCGAGCTTGCCGTGGGCCACGCGCAGGGTGCGATCGGCCAGTCGCCCTAGGGCGAGATTGTGCGTGACGAGCACCAGAGTCTTCTGCGCGGGTCGCAGGAGTTCCTGCAGCAACTCCACCACGCTCCGCGCGCTCTCATCGTCGAGGTTTCCCGTGGGTTCGTCGGCCAGCACGATGTCCGGGTCGTGGGCCAGGGCGCGCGCGATAGCCACGCGTTGCTGCTCGCCGCCCGAGAGTCGATCTGGAAACGTGCTCCAGCGCTGGGCGAGTCCCACTCGATCGAGCAACTTGCGCGCGCGCGAAACCGCGTCGGGGCCAACGCGGCCCACGAGTTCCTGGGGGAACAGGAGATTCTCGCCGACGGTCAGGGTCGGGATCAGGTTGAAGAACTGGAACACGAAGCCAAGCCGCTCGCGCCGAAGCAGTGTGCGCGACGTCTCGCTGATTTTTCCAAGCTCACGCCCGAGCACGTGGATCGCGCCCCCGTCGGCAAGGTCGATGCCGCTGATCAAGTTGAGCAGCGTGGACTTGCCGGACCCCGAGGGACCGTGAACGACCAGGAACTCCCCGCGCGCGATGTCGAGGTCCACGCCGTCGAGCACACGCCGCGTGCTGTCGCCCTCGCGGTAGTGCTTCTCAACGGCGCGCAGGCGCACGACGACCTTTTCGGTGTCCTCCATGGATCGGCTCACGGCGCGCTCACGGCTTCCCGGAGAGCCACGGCGCTATTTGCCCATGCCGTCGGCCAATTGGCGGGCCGCGGCGATGCGTTTCTCGAGCTCGCGGACTTGCTCGCCGTCGGCGCGTGCGCGGGCAAGGCGCAACAGACCTTCGAGGGCCTGTTGGCTCGCGGAGTCGAGCGCCAATGCGGCTTCGAAGTGCTCGCGCGCCTCTTCCGGATGCTCCGAGCGCTCGCAGGCCACGGCCCAATTGACCAGCGTGTCCGCGCGCGCGATTCCCAGGGTCGCGCGCTGCGAAAGCACGCTGCGCGCCTCCTCGTTGCGCTCAAGTTGCAGCAGTGCGAATCCATAAAGGTCCAGAGCTAGCAGATGGCGCGGATTGTCGGCCACGATGCGCGCCAGGATTGCTGCGCCCTCGCCGAAGTTGCGCGCGTCCAAAAGTGCGCTGGCGATCAACAGCGGCTCCAATTCCGCGGCGCCGTCGCGCGGAGCAGGCAGTTCACTGGGCTCGAGCGGGTGGGGGATCTGCGCCAAGGTCGTGCCGCTCGCGCCGTAGCCCAACTGGCGCAGGTCGCGCACCAGATCTTCTGGGATTTGCGCCGCCGTGTTGTCGGTCAAAAGAACGCGCTGGGCCAACATGTGGCTCATGGCGTCCTTCGCCTTGCCAACCGCGGGCTTGGGCGCGGGGAACAAATCGTGCAGTTCGCGGGCATCGCGCCGCAGGTTGAAAAATTCCGGCCGCGAGCTGTGCAAGTACTTGCCTTCACGGGCGATCCAGCCCGCCAAAGGACTCCATCCATAATTGAGGAAGCCCGAGTAGGACTCGCAGTACACGCCGCGGTCCGCGGGCGGCGTGCGGTCATAGAGGCTGACTCCGTCGATGTCCGGAAGCTCTGGCAACCCCATGGCCGAGGCGAGCGTGGGCGCCACGTCGGCGAGGGTGACCAACTCATCCGCGACGCTGCCTCCGCGACGCCCATCGGGATAGCGCACGAGCAGCGGAATGTGCATGGTCGCGTCGTAGCAGAATGCGCCGTGGGTGGGTTCGCCGTGTTCCCCCAAGCTCTCGCCGTGGTCTGACGTGATCGCCAAAAACGTCTGGGCCAGGGTCCCGTCGGACTTCAACTCCTGGAGCCACGGACCCAGGGCCGCGTCCACTGCGGCGATCTCGCCTCGGTAGGCATTGCCATTGGTCTGTTCGAGGAACTGCGCGGGCGGCGCGTAGGGCACGTGGGGATCGTAGAGATGGACCCAAAGGAAAAACGGCTGCGTCGAATCGCGCTTCGCCATCCAGGCGCGGGCTGACGCCACGGTTTCGGCGGCGGAGCGCTCGACGTAATGGCTTGAAACCTGTTGCTCGGGTCGCGGAGGCTGATCGTAGGTGTCGAAGCCCTGGTCCAAGGCGAAGGCTCGATCGAGCACCAGTGCGGAGACGAAGGCCGCGGTCTGGATCCCTGCGCCGCGAGCCACCTCCGCGATCGAGCGCGCCTCCGCGGGCAGAGCGCACAATCCGTTGTCCCGCAGTCCATGGCGCGGCGGGTAGAGCCCTGTGAGCATCGAAGCGTGGGCCGGCAGGGTCAGGGGCGCGACGCTGCGGGCCTGGGTGTATCGAACGCAGTCCACGGCCAGGCGCTCGAGGTACGGCGAAACAAATCTCGGCGCGCCGTAGGGAGACAGGGCATCGGCGCGCAGCGTGTCGATCGTCACCAGGATCGCGCTTGGACGCGCGGGCGCCTTGGACGTGCCGCAGGTCGCCGTGAGCAGCACGGCGCCGAAGAGAAAGCCACCGAGAACGGTGCGGGAGACTTGGCCTAGCATCGCCACGCATCTTAGGCTCGCGCGCGATGGACGAGAAGCGCGTGCAGACGATCGCGGGCGGCGCAGAGGGAGCTCGCGGGGCGTTGCTCGCGCATTTCGGCCACGCCGACTATCGCGGCCGACAACGGGAGGCCGTGGACGCCGTGCTGGCGGGCAGGGACGTGCTCTTGACCATGCCGACCGGCGCGGGGAAGTCGCTGGCGTATCAACTGCCCGCCTTGCTGCTCGACGGTCTGACGCTCGTAATCAGCCCGCTAATCGCGCTGATGAAGGACCAGGTCGATGGGTTGCTCGCGCGAAAAATCGCCGCCACATTCGTCAACAGCTCGCTCGACGGCCCGGAGCGTCGCAAGCGCCTCGAACGGGCAGCCCGCGGTGAAATCAAACTCCTGTTCGTGACCCCCGAGCGCTTTCGTAGCCCTGAGTTCCAGGCGTACCTGCCGCGTCTGCGGGTGACGCGCATGGCCGTCGACGAAGCTCACTGCGTCAGTCAATGGGGCCACGATTTTCGGCCGGACTACTCTCGGCTAGGTGAGTACCGCCGCGGCATCGGAAACCCGCCGACGATCGCCTTGACCGCCACGGCGACGCTGCAGGTGGCCGAGGACATCGTCAAAGCCCTGGGCCTCAGCAACCCAGTGATCGTGCGCACCGGAATCGAGCGGCCAAATCTCTTTCTCGCGGCCACGACCGTGGACTTCGAGGAGCAGAAGCTCGCGCTGCTCGCTGAGCGCGTTGAGCAAATGGACGGCGCGGGCATCGTCTACTCGACCTTGATCAAGGACCTCGAGCGTTTGCACGACGATCTGCGCCGACGCGGGATCGCAACACTGGTCTACCACGGCAAACTCTCGCGCGAGGAACGCCGCGGCATGCAGGAGCGTTTCATGGGCTCCGACCGCGCGGTGGTGCTGGCCACCAATGCCTTTGGCATGGGCATCGACAAGCCCGACATTCGCTTCGTGCTGCACGCTCAAATGCCGCGCACTCTCGAAGCGTGGACCCAGGAGGTCGGTCGCGCAGGCCGCGACGGAAAGCCGGCCTGGTGTGAGCTGCTCTATTTCTCCGAGGACGTGGCCCTGCAGCAGGAGTTCGTGGGCTGGGCCAATCCAACGCGCGAGTACGTGGTCGGCGTGTACGAAGTCCTGCGCGGTTGGGGCGAGCGGCTCGCGACCAAGGATCGCGGCGATCTGCAGGCGGAACTTCTCGTGAAGAATCGCTCGGACAATCGCATTTCTACCGCGCTCAAGTGGCTCGAGGTGCTTGGCGTCACCGAGGGCGACATCGAGACGAACACACTGCGCCTGGTGCGAGAGTTCGATCTAGCGGAGTTGCCCGCGTTCGTGGGCAGCCCGGAGAAATTGCGCGCGGACCTCGAGGGCTTGCTGAAGATGGTGCAGTTCGCTTCGCGGCCCGAGCGCTGTCGAAGGCAGTCGATCTCCGAGCATTTCGGCCTGGAAGTTCCGACCGCTGCCTGCGGCGCCTGCGATGTGTGCACCTCGGCGGCCGAATGGCGTCAGCGTCGCTTGGATCCGCGCCCGAAGGGAGCGTCAGCTTCCGAAATTGTGCTCGGCTGGGCGCGTGGTCAGTGGGTCCAGGTCGACGGACGACACCTTGGCCGCATCGTGCGCGTCGAAGGCGAGGGCAAGCGCACGCGCCTGTTCATCGAATCCGCCGACGACCTCGA